>CAMSYM010000028.1 GCA_947066105.1 uncultured Clostridia bacterium | reverse complement strand
TACGCCTATTATACTATTAGGCGTACACTTTCAGGGTATATACGCGTCGGCGTTTTTCAGCGTCGACGGCGTTATTTTATGCGAAACGACCGCATATTTTTTCGATCGCAAACTCCGTATTGCGGCGCGCTATCCGATGATCGCTTACGGCGCGCGGGCGATTTTTCACGGTTTGCGCTACGTCGACAAAATTACACGACAGTGCAATTATTTCACGGTTTGCGCATATAATTTTATTGTGTGATTTCGGTTGACACATTGCGCATTATCGGGTATACTGACGGTGTACATACGAATATCCTTGTAGAAGGGAGTAGAAGGCGCTATACGCGCGCGAGATCCGTCAAGACGGCGTCCGCGAGACGCTCGGTGACCGCTTAATTTTCGAGACTTTTACCGAACTGAATTCGGTAGGGGTCTTTTATCTTTTTTTGGGAGATTTTATGGCGTTAAACATACTGTTGCTCATTATCGGGACCGTACTTTTGGTAAAGGGCGCGGACTTCTTCGTCGAAGGGTCGAGCGCTATCGCCAAAGCGATGAAGATCCCGTCGCTGATAATCGGCTTGACGCTCGTATCGATGGGTACGAGCCTGCCCGAAGCGTCGGTTAGCGTTAACGGCGCGATAAACGGCATGACCGACATGAGCGTCGGCAACGTCGTCGGTTCGAATATATTCAACACGTTAACGATACTCGGCGTAAGCTCGCTTATAGTCCCGGTATCGATCGGCAAAAATATAAAGATATACGACCTGCCGATCATGACGGGCATGTACGCAATCTTGCTGTTGTTCTCGTTCGTCGTAACGCCTTTAAAGCTCGACGTTTACGAAGCCGCATGTATGCTCGCGATGTTTATAGCTTATACCGCATTTCTCATCGTCCGCACCAAACGCGAAAACAAAAAGGCCGTCGCGGAACACGCGGTAGCGCAGACCGACGCGACAGCGCTTACCGATAAGTCGAGCGACGACAAAAAGAAAAACCCTATATGGCTTTGCGTACTGTTTACGCTCGTCGGGCTGGCGGGCATAATATTCGGCGGCGAGCTGGTAGTAGAGCATGCGTCCGAGATAGCCAAAGCGGTAGGCATGAGCGAAACGCTCGTCGGGCTGACGATCGTCGCCGTCGGCACTTCGCTCCCCGAACTGGTGACGAGCGTGGTCGCGTCCGTCAAAAAGGAAAACGACATCGCCGTCGGAAACGTCGTCGGCTCAAACATATTCAACGTTATATTCATACTCGGCATGTCGTCGGCGGTAAGCACGCTGACGATCGGGCGGGAAACGCTTGTCGATATGCTCGTCATGCTCGGATCGGGGCTTATCGTGCTGATTACGGCGCTGTGCTGTAAGAAGATACACAGGTGGCAAGGCGCGTTGATGACGCTCATGTACGTCGGCTATCTGACTTATATAATAATCAGAAACTAACGGGAGATAAATTTTTTTATGGATGCTGTAACGATAGCAACGTCGGTACTCACGCTCGTGGCGGGTGTCGGGATATTCCTGATAGCCTGCTCGATGATGAGTACCAATCTCGAAGCGCTGGGCAGTCGAAAGCTTAAAGCGCTGTTTTCCAAAACGTCCAAAAGCAAACTGCTCGGCGTGGGCGTAGGCGCGGCTGCGACCGCCGCAATACAGAGTTCGAGCGCGACCACCGTCATGGTGATAGGCTTCGTCAATGCCGGCATCATGTCGCTCGCGCAAGCCGCGACCGTGATATTCGGCGCAAACATAGGCACGACGATAACGGGACAGCTCGTCGCGCTCGGCTTGTTCGGCGGAAATTCGATCTCGTCGTCGGTCGTGTTCGCCGCGTTCGCGGGCATAGGCGCGTTCATACTGATGTTCGCCAAAAAAGACGTCGCGCAAAAGATAGGCGGCATACTCGCGGGGTTCGGCTCGCTGTTTGTCGGACTGTCCATGATGAGCGGCGCAATGGGACACTTTTCGGAGCTCGATTCGGTCAAGCAATTTCTCGCGATGTTCAAGAATCCGCTGTTGCTCGTAGTCATCGGCATGGCGCTGACCGCCGTCGTGCAAAGCTCGTCGGTGATGACGTCCATGGCGATAACAATGGTCGTTACGGGGCTTATCTCGCTCGACCAAGGTATTTACATCACAATGGGTTCCAACGTCGGCACGTGCGTTACGGCGCTCATAGCGGGGCTTACAAGCACGAAAAACGCAAAACGCACCGCGCTCATACACCTGATATTCAATGTGAGCGGCGTGATAGTGTTTATGCTGTTGGGCATGTTTTTGCGCTTGGGCGGAACGAGCTATGGGTCGCTGTTTACGGCGATGTTCCCGCACGCGCCGCAATTACAGCTTTCCATGTTCCACACCATATTCAACGTGGCGACGGTGCTTATCGTCCTGCCGCTGACGGGGCTGCTCGTTAAGCTCGTGACCAAGATCGTGCCGGACAAGCCCGACAAACAGCCGAGCGACGCGCCGCGGCTGAGCTTTGTGGACGAACACATGCTCGTCACCCCGCCTATCGCCGTCAAACAGACCAAGAGCGAGATACTCGGCATGGCGGATCTCGCGCTTCGCAATTTCGACATAGCGTGCGAGATCGTAGCGTCGCTCGACTATAAAAACGTCGACGCATTCCGCGCCAACGAGAACAAACTCAACTTCATGAATAAAGAACTTGCTAAGTTCATAGTCAAACTGCTCAAAGCCGATCTCAACGACAAAGACCGGCTGTATCTTTCGACCGCCATTCGCTCGATAACCGATCTCGAACGTATCGGCGATTACGCCGAAAACATTGTCGAGTACGCAGACAACCTGAAAGCCGCCGAGCAAAGCTTTTCGCAAGACGCGCTCAAAGAACTCGCCGATCTCAAAGCCTTGGTGCATAAGCTGTTCGAGCATACCGTCGCCGCATATAAATTCAACGACGCAGTCGCGCTCGCCGACGCTTACAACGTAGAGGACGAGATAGACCGAGTGACGGAGCGCATGACCGAAAATCACATAGCGCGGCTTAACGAAGGATCGTGCACGCCCGACGTCGGCGCGCAATACTTGTCGCTTACAGCCAATATAGAGCGTATCGCCGACCATATGATAAACGTCGCCAAAACGATAAAGGTCAAGGGCTGACACACGCTCGCCTATTAAAAGTTTTCCGCAACATCGACGCGCTTTGCGCATACAAAATAAAAAACAGCGGAGGCTTTTAAATGAAACCGATGATCCAAGACCTGCCCTATCCCGATCTCGACGGCTTGACGCAAGACCGCAAAAACGCGCGCATAATAATGCCCGCGTATGCCGACGCCGAAAGCGAACTGACCGCCGTACTGCAATACATATACCACAGCCATTGGTTCGACGCTTGCGGCAATTCGCAGTACGCTACGGTTTTGGAAGAGATCGCCATCGCCGAAATGAAACATCTCGACATGCTGGGCACGGCGTTGATCAAAATGGGCGTCGACCCTATTTACGTAAAACGCCCGCCCGATAAATGCGATTATTATTCGACATGCCGCGTCGACCGCTCGACGCAACCGACGGCAATGCTCGCCGCGGACATAACGGCGGAAACGGACGCGATACGGGCGTACGAGCAAATGCTGTGCGAAATAACGAACCCGACGCTTTCCGCGCTCGTCAGTCGCATACTGCTCGACGAACGTTTGCATTTGCAAAAATTCAAAGAGATGTACTGCGAACTGATAAACGAAACGTATAAAAGTTAGCCGCAAACAACGGCAATAGCGCGATCATGCTCATCAAAGTATGATCGCGTTTTCGAGTTGAAAATTGTTTTTCTTAATAAATTCCGAATACGCGACGGACAGTAATCGCTTGTCTTTTACGGAAGCGACAAAATAATCCCACCGACTTTTTATCATGCTCACGTATTCCGAAATGCCTTGGAGTATTTTCTCCCAAAAATACTTGCGTCTGTCGCTAAGCGTGAAAAATTCTTCTTCGTCGTCCAAAAGGCTCTTTTTTATAGCAATTATTCCCTGTATTTTATCCTGCTTCGACTTGATCGGAATGAGCATTTTAGAACAATTCTTATCCTCGAAATACGGATCGTCGGGTTTTAAAAGCTTTGTATTCGGCACTATCTTCACCGTTTTTATGCCGTTATTTATCATGTCGCCCGCACCCGTATTCTCGTATAGATCGGAGTTCAAAACACGGTCGCCGATATGTCGCGGATAGCTGTTATCCGCCCACAGTATAGTCATCTTGTCGTCGAAGATAGATTTGAACATGAACCGCACCGAAAACACTCGCTCTTCGGCATACTCGGTTTTGTACCTGTCGACGAATATATGCCTGTACGCATCCAACGCGCACTTCAAGTTAGCGTAATAATTGTCCATTGCGCAAACAATATCGTCTTTTTGCAACTCACCGCCGTACGTCGTTTCGGGCGCGATATAATCTCTTAAACATTGCGCTATCTTTTCCTGCACGCAGATCATCAGATCCGAATCGACCGACCAATCGTAGTGCATATCGTATTCTTTTTGCCGCGCGGCGTTCACCTTTGTATATATTTGATCGAATACGATTGCGGATATGCAAGCTAATATCAATACGCCGATCAATATCAAAGCTATGTATATTTCGGTAGTCAAAGCAAACACGAATCCCGTTACCGTTCCGAACATTATACTGAAAGTCGTGACCAACGTACCCTTCCAGCGTTTCCACAGATCGTATCTGCCCAATTGCTTTTCCAATATCGATTTTTTGTTTTTCTTTTTGTCAGCCATAACAGACCCTATGTAAAATACAGTTATAACTATACTTTAACACATAATAACACAAAACGCAAGCCGATAACCGAATATTATGCCGTTGATTTATATAACAATATGTTTTTTATGTTTCGCAAAAAATATTTCATAGCCACGATGTTCTCATCAAGCAGCTGCCGCTACCACGAAAAAACGACCCTTTCGGGCTTTCCTTTTTTTCACTCGCTTATTGCGGCAACCGGATTGCCCGCGAAAAAAAGCGGGCGGGCTTTGCGCTTCGCGCAAGCGCCTAGCGAACCGCGCGCCGAATAATTTTTTCGATAACAATACAAACCTATTTTTTTCCGTGTTTGAACGATACCGTACCTAACTACGGCGCGCTGTTCTCATCGAACAGTTGCCGCTACCACGCAAAAACGACCCTTTCGGGTCGTCTTTGCGTGGTAGCGGCAACTGGATTCGAACCAGTGACCAATCGGGTATGAACCGAGTACTCTAGCCAGCTGAGCTATGCCGCCACA
>CAMSYM010000027.1 GCA_947066105.1 uncultured Clostridia bacterium | reverse complement strand
CCACGACAAATAACGGAATACCGAAATCTTGTGTCCTTTTCGGGTTTCCACCACCGCGGATATTTACAGCGACGTAACGCGCGATTTGAGTTTAACCGAAGCCGAGAAGCTCGACGGCATGTTTGAAAAATTGCGTCCGGATATAAATGATTGACGGAAAATGTTTATATATTGCTTTCGGGCTTGATTTTTGACACTAATTTTGACACTAAAACGTACTTTGATTGTATTCGGGGCATAGTCGCGAGTGGTCAAACGGCAAGAAAAAAGACTGTTCTGTGGTCACAGACAGTCTTTTTTGTTGCTTTGGTCGAAGCGGCGAGACTCGAACTCGCGGCCTCATGGTCCCGAACCATGCGCGCTACCAACTGCGCTACGCCTCGTTTGGAGCTGTTACCGGGATTCGAACCCGGGACCTCCACCTTACCAAGGTGGTGCTCTACCGACTGAGCCATAACAGCATAAAGATCAAAAGGGAAGGGGCGGGTAGCTCCGACATGTAGAATACGGTCGCGACGACACCGAGTTCGATAAAGTCGAACTTTACGCTTGATAATTATACAATATAGTTACGCGGTTGTCAATCTTTTTTCGGGCGTTAGTTTTAAATTAGAAGGAATTTAACAAACGTATTGACAAATTAAAATTATAGTGTATAATAAAATCAGTCAAACCGAAAAGGAGCGGGGGAAGTGAAAAAAACCATATCAAACGAAACGTACGGCGAAATTGTATACTACGAAAGTCCGTGGACGGGAAAGAAAGGGCTTACCGTGGGCGGAACGCCGCTTGAAAAAAAGGATAAAAACACGTTCGAGCGTGAGATCGACGGAACGCGCGAAACTTTCGGTATAAAAGGCAGTTTTATAACGGGCGTTAAACTGCTTGCGGGCGGACAAACACATGTTTTGATCGACGCGCCGAAGTGGTATGAGATCGTGTTGCCGTTTATTATATTCGCGTTTATTCTCGTTTGGGGCAACATAGTAGCGACGTGCAAGATATTGCCGCTTGTCGGCGGCGCGATAGGCGGAGCGATAAGCGGTTTATTTGCTATGGTATGCTTTTTGATAATGCGTTTTGTTAAAAAGATATATTGGAAGTTGCTCGTGTTTGCGGCGTGCTTTGCGTCGACCGTGCTTGTGTGTTATTTGATCGCATCTGCGATAATTTCCGCATAGCTTAGAAAAAGCGAATTATTTTATTTAGTTTCGGTATTGCAATTGTGCCGATAATATGTTATAATGAAAGCGTTATGATAAAAGTAGCGGTTGTGGAAGACGATAAGCGTGCGTTCGGAATGCTCGAAGCGTATATTGTACAGTACGAAAAGGAAGCGGGGCTGCGGTTTTCGTTATCGCATTTTACGGACGCCGAGCTTTTTTTGACGAACTATAAACCGCAATACGATATAGTGTTTATGGACATAAAGCTTCCGGGCATGGACGGGCTGGAAGCGGCGCGGAGACTCAGAAAATTCGACGAAAATGTGTGCTTGATTTTTACAACTACCATGGCGCAGTTCGCTATCAAAGGTTACGAGGTAAATGCGCTCGATTATTTCGTCAAGCCGTATAAATATTACGATCTAAAATTGCGGCTCGACCGCGTGGTCAAGTCGCTTAAAAAAGACGATGTGTTTGTAAAGATCCCTATCGACGGCGGAGTCAAAAGCGTTCGCGCGGCGGATATATATTATATAGAATCGCAAGGACATACGCTTACATATCATACCGTCGCCGAAACTCTGTCGGCGCGCGGCGTGCTCAAAGAATTGACGGAGCGGCTTAAAAACAGCGGGTTTGTATTATGCAACAGCTGTTATCTCGTCAATCTCGAGCACTGTCGGGCGGTGCACGGTAACACGGTCAATGCGGGCGGTGACGAGCTCATCGTTTCGCGTGGCAAAAAACAGGAATTTCTGTCTGCATTCTCTGCGTTTCTGCACACGGGGGGGGGTATAAATAATGCCTTCTTTATCTCTCGGGCTGAACTCATATATAAACGCCGCGAGTTATTTGTTTACCGTGATCTTGGCGGTAGGCGTTATGTCGCACGGCATGGAACGGCGAAACGCGTTCGTTTGGCGTGCGGTAGGCATGGTTACGGCAATGCTGGTCGTGACCGAGCTTTTTACTTTGGCGGTGCAAGCGATCTATGCGCACGCACTCGAAAAAGCAGATTATATAATATATATCCAAACGTTTAAGTATTTTTGCATATTCGTATTGTCGGGCGTAGGCGCGACGGTTTGTTATAAGTGTTCGGCTTGGCACGGCTTGTTTTTTGCGACGTCCGGTTATTGCTTGCAACACATGGCGGCAAAGATAGCGGCTGTGTTCACGGACATCGTTTTGCCGCCGTTGCACTGGTCGGTCGTCACCGTGATAGGGTTTGTTATATCGGTGTTGTTTTCCGTCGTGTTCTATTTATTATACGTCCGTCGCGCTCGGTTAAATTACAAGCTTATAATAACCAACCGAACGCAAGTGGCTATCGCCGCATGTGTCGTAGGTGTCGCCATAATTTATAATTCCTTCGGCATGTCGTACATTTCGGCGTTGATATCTTTTGCGGGCGATCCCGCGCAGGCGGCGGGGCTTGGAAAGCTTGCCATATTGTTTGTACACGTCATGTCGTTTTTGATAGCGTTTCTTGCGTTGATGCTCGATCTCGGCATGTGTAAAAACAATCTCGTTTCGGCGGAGCGCGACGAGCTCGAACGCATACTTGACGACGGAAAAAGACAGTACGAATACGAAAAGCGCAATATCGAGACGATCAATATTAAATGTCACGACTTAAAGCATCAGCTTGCCGCGATGAAGGGCAAACTCTACGAAGAACAGATCCGAGAGCTGTCCGAAGCCATCGATTTTTACGATGCGGGTATTAAAACGGGCAACGAAGCGCTCGACGTCGTGCTGACGCAAAAAAACTTTTATTGCGCGCAACACGGTATACGTCTTACATGCCTGTTAGACGGGAGCCGTTACGGCGCTGTCGCACGCCACGAGCTGTACGCGATGTTCGGCAACGCCATAGACAACGCCATAGAAGCGGTGGAAAAACTGCCCGAGGATAAGCGCGTTATAAGCGTTACCGAAAAATCGACGGGCGGGTTTATTGCGGTGCGCGTCGAGAATTATTTCGACGGCAAAATAACTATCGAAAACGGTCTGCCGCTCACCGATAAAAAGGGCGAAGGACACGGGTTCGGCGTAAAGAGCATAAAAATGATAGCCGAAAAGTACAACGGCGGCGCCGCCGTGTCCACTCATGACGACGTGTTTACGCTCGATATTTTTTTGAACGTTTTGCAAAGCGAATGACGTCTGTACCGATTGTCGTATGCAGATCTTGACGTGTTTTCGACAGTTTATGCCGCCATGGGTTGATTATTATCTTAATGTTTTTTAAAATGCTTTTGTATTCGGTATGACCGAGCAAAAGTATTTTTTTAGGAGGCATTATGATGAAAAACGGCAAAAAATTGGCGGCGTTTGCGCTTACTGCGGCGATGGCGGTATCGAGCGTTTGCGCTCTTACGGCATGCGGCGGTACCGAACCGTCGGACGGAGGTACTGATGTAACGGGTACGTACGGCATCACTTACGGCAACAGCGAGATCTCGGGCAATATTCGCCACACGGGCTACATAACGAGCGGCGGCTCGGCATACGAGACTAACACGCTCGTATTGAAATCGGACAAGACGTACGAATATACCAAGTATGTTTCGAGCGCTCCCGCGACTGCCGCGCTTACTTCGGCTGTCGAAGCGCAAGCGGACGAGCAGGTCGATCCCAATTTACTGTTTTCGTTCGCATCGGCGGGCGACGGTAATTGCGCGCTCGATTGCAACAAGGACGGAACGTATAAATTCACGTTCAAAACCATGAACATGACCGAAAGCGGAACGTGGACGTGGAGCGGCTGGACTTTTAAAGTCAAAAAGCCGAGCGGCACGGAAATTACGGCTACAATGAACCAAGAGACGAGAGCGCTCGAAGTTCATTACGTCGCGGATGCGGGCGGCGGGCAGTTGAATCACGACTTTACATGCGCGTCGTCGGTTTGGGGCGCGGCATTCGGCGGGCAGGGCGATTACACCCCGACCGAATCGACCGATCCCGGCGACGCGACCGCGGCGGTTATGTACTATACGGGCGCAGGGCAAAAGACGGGCGGCGGCGTCAGCTACGACGTTACGTTGCATATATTCATGCTGTCAAACGGCAAGGTGTATGCCGTGGAAAAGACCGAAACCAACGCTACCGCGTCGGTAGGTTCTTATACCGCGGACGGCTCGACCGTCACCGTTAAACTCGGCAACGAAACGCAGACGGGCGAAGCGGGCAGAGCAAAGCTCACGTTCGGCGGCATAGAAACTTCGTTCTCGACGGCTATTCCGGACGAGTACAAAAACGTCGATTGGGATAAGCTTGTGCAGGATGCGGAAAAACCCGCGCCGACGGGTCCCGTAAAAATAAGCTACGTGTTTACGGGCACATACACCAACAACGGTAACATCGTAACTCTCGCGCCTGCAACAGGTTGCACATGGAGCGAGGATTGGGGGTCTTTCCAAAACCACGGATTTACGAATTGCAGCGGCACGGCTAACGACAGGGTTTATCCAAAGGGTGCGACGGGCGAATGGTATTTACCGCTCGATCACTTCGGCGGACAGTATTACATGGCGGTGAACAGCGCGACGACCGTTACGACTAACACAGCCGTTAAGGTGGAAGTCAAGTCGGACGGCACGATGAAATACATCGTCGAAAGCGCGTTCGATTGATCCGACGCAGACAATGTTTGCGTCAAGCAACGGACGGCGTTTGTTCGTCCGTTGCTTGCGTTACGTATCCGAATTCGGAAAAGGGGTAAATCATGGAAAACGAAAAGAAAGGCATGAAGCGGTGGGTGTTCGTTACGATATGGAGCGTGGTTTTTGCCGTGCTCATAGCGGTGATGAGCGTTATCACTGCCATAACGGGCTATTACGATTCGGTGATAACCATGTTTATGGGGTCTGTCGGCGGCGGAGTCACCGTACCCGAAGGCGCGGAAAACATAGACTCGCAATACTTTAAGCTCGACTATGCGTCCAAAGACGAACTGTTGCAAGCCGAAAACGAATTGTGCAAACAGATGGGCGAGGAAGCGGTGGTAATGCTCGAAAACGACGGCGCTTTGCCGCTTGCCGCAAAGTCCAAGGTCAGTGTATTCGGTATGGCGGGCGCGAGTGGATCGTCGATAGGCACGGGATCGGGCGCGGCGGCGAGCGCGGGCGCATCGCTTTCGGGTTCGCTTACCGCTGCCGGTTTTGAAGTAAACGAGACTCTTCTCGAATATTATCAAAAAAACAGCACGGCGCACGGCGGCGGCACTGCCGCGGGCGGCGGTTCGGATAAGGGCGATTGGTCGCTCGGCGGCGAAGCGCCGTTCCCCGATTCCGGAAGCGTTGCGGAATCGCTCGACAGCTATAAAGATGCGGCGATATTCGTTCTCAACCGCAACGGCGGCGAGGGCGGCGACCTTGCGCGCACCATGGATAATCACGGCGGAAGTCACGACGATAATTATTTGTCGCTTTCTCCGTCCGAAAAGTTTACTCTGCAAGGTATCAAAGACAGCGGAAAGTTCGATAAGATAATCGTGCTCGTCAATACGGCAAACGCCATGGAACTCGGCGAATTGTCCGACTACGGGGTCAACGCCGTGCTTTGGTACGGCGGACTGGGCACGACGGGACTGACGGCTGTTGGCGAGATACTCGCGGGCACGGTCAATCCGTCGGGACGGCTCGTCGACACTTACGTATACGACAACTTTTCCGCGCCCGCCATGCAAAACTTCGGCGATTACAGATTTGTTTTCGACGGTGCGTTGTCCGATTACAGTTATACGAATTATGCGGAAGGCATCTATGTCGGCTACAAATATTATGAAACTCGGTACGAGGACGTCGTGACGGAAAGACAAAATGCGGGATCGTATAATTATGCCGATACCGTTTTGTATCCGTTCGGATACGGGCTTTCGTACACAACGTTTGAATGGAAAAACTTCGACGCAAAAGTCGAAAACGATACCGTAAAGATAAGCATCGACATAAAAAACGTCGGCGGCAAGGCGGGGAAGGAAGTCGTTCAGATATATTTCCAATCGGAATATACGGATTTCGACAAACAGAACGGCATCGAAAAGTCGGCGGTCAATCTCGTCGAATTCGCCAAGACGGAAATTATCGAGCCGAACGGCAGTGAAACGGTAAATATGGAATTTCCGTTGACCGATATGAATGTTTACGACGCAAAGATTAACAAGACTTATATTTTGGAACAAGGCGACTATTATATCACGGCGGCGAACAACGCGCACGCCGCCGTCAACAATATTCTCGCGGCAAAGGGCGTGGCGTCGAACAAGCTCGTTGGCGCGGGCGATAAAGATCTCGTGTTCAAGCACGAACAACGGGAAACGGAAGTTTGCGCCGACGGCGCGAATAAAGCTGTGACCAATTTGTTCGACGACGTTGCGCTCGAAAATTCGACGTACTTATCGCGTAATGATTGGAGCGTGCTCGAAAGCGCGAATGCGGCGGTAGACGGCGTTTTGGGTGCGGGCGGATTGACAAGCGCGGACGGCAATGTTGCGGGCAAGTCCAACGTTATGGGTGCGAGCGGCGTTATAGGCACGAAAACGGGTTCGAGCAAGCTCAAAGCGGCGTTGGAGCTTAGCGGATACGATGCTTCGGGAAATCCCAAAGCCAAAGATTCTTATACGGCAAACAGAACTTATAACGTAAAGTCGGGGTTGGAGCTTGTCGATCTTCGCGGGTTGGACTACGAAGCGCAGGAATGGGATGTGCTTCTCAACCAAATGAAATTTTCCGAAATTTACGAGCTGTTCGGTCATGCCGGCTACGGCACGATAGCGATAACGGACAGTATCAATAAGCCCAAAACGCTCGAATACGACGGGCCGACGGGTATAAACAGCTTTGTTAACGGCGCGCGCGGATACAGCTTTGCAAACGAGATCTCGCTCGCCGCAACGTGGAACGTCGAGCTTTTGGAGCGTGAGGGCATACTTATCGGCAACGACGCGATAGTCATGTCGTCCGGTCCCGATCGCGTGTCGGGCTGGTATGCGCCCGCCGTCAATATCCACAGAACGGCGTTCAGCGGCAGGAATTACGAGTATTACAGCGAGGATCCCGTGCTTTCGGGCAAGCTTGTGGCAAAGGTGATAAAGGGCGTGCAAAGCAAGGGCATGTACGTTTACTTGAAGCATTATGCGCTCAACGATCAGGAAACCAACCGCTCTACTTACGGTAACGTGGCTACGTTCGCGACCGAGCAAACGATGCGCGAACTGTATTTAAAGCCGTTTGAATACGGAGTGGTCGAAGGCGGCGCGAAGGGCATCATGACTTCTATGAACCGCGTGGGTACGACTTACGCTTGCGGCAGTTATGCGCTCAATACGGCTATACTCCGCGACGAGTGGGGCTTTAACGGCATAGTAATAACCGACTACACGGGCAACCCCGGTCCCGCTTATTCCGATCAAATACTTGCGTCGGGCGGCGATCTTATAATGTGCAGCGGGTGGAACGCCAACACGGGCGTGCTTTCCGACTTCAATGCGGAATGGGCGCGCGCGGAGCTGCGTCGAGCGGCGCGCAACGTACTGTATATACAAGCCAACAGCCTTGCGATGAACGGATTCGTTCACGGCGCGATATACGACCCGGGCTTCCCTGTGTATAAAATAATTCTCATCGCGGCTTGGATACTTGTCGCGGCGGGAATCGCGGTAGGCGGCTTCTTCGTGTACAGAACGCTGTTCTGGTCGCAGGATAAGTGGTATGCGAGAAAGCGCATAAGCAAGACGGGCTGGATAATAATAGGCGCGGTCGCGGCGGCGGCAGTCATCGCGTTGATCGTCGTCGTGTGCGTGTGGCTCGTACCCGCATTGTCAAAAGCGTTGGTGCAGTAACAGTCGCAGTCAAGCGCATTATATGAGCTTTCGTTAACATAAAACGAGCGGGTCGTGCGAACAATCGCGCGGCTCGCTTTTGTTTTAATCAAATTTTAATGTTTTATTAATGACAATGTTACGTTCGATATGGTAAAATGATATCGACGGTCACTGTAAGCATTCAAGCACTCTGTCCGCAATGTCGAGCGCGAGCGAGTACACCGTACCCAAGCGCACGGCGGACAGCGGCGTTTTTCTCGGATCGGTAACGGTGGCTGTTATGGACACGTCGCCGACTTTTGGCAGGACTTTGCCGTCGGCGCTGCCCGGCGCGATCGAGCCGAACGCGATGCGTATCTTTCCCACGTCGGAAAGCCGTCCGACCGACGAATCGATCGCAAGCACTTTCTTGTCGCCGTGTGTTTTTTGGATATGCTTTACGGCTTCTTTGAGATTAAGCGCCGTAACGGGGCGGTCGAGCGTGCCGTATACGAAAGCGTTCGCACCGCGCTCGACGAGCATTTGCCCGACGAGCGGACCGAGACAATCGCCGGTCACGCGGTCCGAGCCTATGCACAGCACGACGGGAAGCTTGCCCAAGCTCATGAGCGCGCAATCGAATTCCAAGTCGCGTCCGGCTTGGGAAATAGTGCGCACGGCAGGCGCGGTATTCGCAACGGATAATTTTTCGTCAAAGTTCATGGTACGATTTTTGCCCGACTTTCGCAAAGTTATACTCGCGGCGAGCGGACGCAAAACGTTTATTTAGCACACATCACGGCAATAAATATATTGTCTTAACGGAGGATGTTATGTCTTGGATCGATATCGGTATAATTGCGCTCGTCGTGCTTTGCGGGCTGATAGGCGTTTTGCGCGGCGCGAAAAAGTCGTTGCTGGCGCTCGGCGCGTTCGTCGTGTCATTGCTTTTGGCGTTTTTTCTGTCCAACGTCGTGGCGGAGGCTTTTCTCGGTATCGACGCGATAAAGAATTTCGTCGTGGGCAACGGCGCGTTCGAATCGGAATTCTCGCTCGCCAACTGGATATATAAAGGTTTGGGCGAAAACACTGCGGGCATACCCGAAGACGCGTATCTGTATCAACACTTCTTCGCGCCCGTACAAGAGATCATAGGCGCGAGCACCGTCACGTTCGATCCCGTGCAGGGCAGGGCGATATACTTGGCGTTCATGTTGTTCTCGGCGCTTTGCGGCGTGGGAATATTCTTTGTGGCGCGGTTCTTGCTCATGATAGTTACGGCTATCGTTAAGTCGTATATCGGCAAAAAGAAATCTATCGGTTCGCGTCTTTTGGGCTTCGGCGTATCGTTCGTTCAGGGCGGAATAGCGGCGTTTGCCGTAACGCTCGTGTTTACATGTTTCGGCGGTTTGGCGTTTGTGCCTGGCTTCGGCAAGATCGAAAACGAGTTCGAACACGGCAACGCCGTATTTTGCAACCATTTGTACACCGGCGCGTACGCCGTGCGCAATAAATTGTTCTTGCCCGATACCGAAATGTACGGGCGTTTGATAGGGATAGTTACGGGCGGCGAAGAGATACCCGATCCCGATACCGAAAAACTCGCCGGCAACCGTTTGGAATTGTTTGTCGATATAAACAATCTCAATTATAAAAACGATCCTTGGTCTGTCGACCCCGAAACCAAAAAGCGCGTGTTCGACGGCAATATCGCCGAAGCGATAGTCGCCGACGATTACAAGTCGGTCGGGTTCGACGGGATCATGCAGGCTATACTCGATTATAACGCGCAAACTGCGGGCATTATCGACGATACTTCCAAGCTTGCCGAAATAGCCGACAGCGAATTCGCAACGCTTTGCAATCTCGTCAGAACAAACGACGTCAACTATTCCATACAGAACAGCATCGATAAGTTAATAGGATATTTGAACATTTATATCGCCAACTACGATGCGGGCGCATTGTTGACCGATCCCGAAAAGATCACGCAATGGAATACCAACGTATTGAGCAACGATTACAAAAATATCTCGGATACTATCGACGAACTTATAACGCGCTTCGCGCCGTTTGAAACGCTGTTCGGCGAGTATCCCGATCTCGAATCGCAAATGCCCGAACGCGTGAGCGCGGGTCCGCGTCAACCCGACCAGAGCGGCGACGGCAGCGGCACTACGACTCCGCCCGACCAGAGCGGCGACGGCAGCGGCACTACGACTCCGCCCGACCAGAGCGGCG
>CAMSYM010000026.1 GCA_947066105.1 uncultured Clostridia bacterium | reverse complement strand
ATTACGGTCGATTTAATATTAGTGCGGCTAATGCCTGGATCTCTCCACTACGTGCGCAAAGCGCACTTCGGTCGAGATGATGGGGTGAGTGGAATGGCGTTGCTATGCTTGTTTAGAAAAGTAATCGACAACAAACACTCCCATCATTTCGAGCGGAGCGAAGCGCAGTCGAGAAATCAAGGCGATCCGCCGCAAAGAGAATTCGGAATTAGGAATTCGGAATGCGGAATTACGGTCGATCTACTATTTATGCGGCTAACGCCTAGATCTCTCCGCTACGTGCGCAAGCGCACTTCGGTCGAGATGATGGGGGAGAGTGGAACGGCTTTGCTATGTTTGATTGGAAAGGTTATCCGCAACAAACATCCCCATCATTTCGAGCGGAGCGAAGCGCAGTCGAGAAATCAAGGCGATCCGCCGCAAAGAGAATTCGGAATTATGAATTCGGAATGCGGAATTACGGTCGATTTAATATTAGTGCGGCTAATGCCTGGATCTCTCCACTACGTGCGCAAAGCGCACTTCGGTCGAGATGATGGGGTGAGTGGTTTAGCTACTCTCATTCGTTCGGTTGGGATGACGGGAACAGACGAAATGTCGCATTTTTTTGTCCTACGAAGCGGCCGCAGACTATTCCGAACGTTTTTTGCCCGCCGAAGGATCTCATCAAATTATAAAGATCTAGCCATATTCGGTCGAGCAAAGTTCTACTTATCCCAAACGCTTGACAATGGACCGGCAAAAGGGATATAATCATGCTATGAATTGGTATGGGCTTATAATAGCATTCGGAATAGTGGTTTGCGTAGTTTGCGCGTATTTTACCGCAAAACACCGCGGACTGGAAGGCGATCTCGTAATAGACCTTATCGTAATATGTTTGCCGCTCGCAATACTGGGCGCGCGTACGTATCACGTTGTGTTTTCCGTAATGGCGGGCGAAAAATGGACGTTTGCTCAATTTTTCGGGTTCGGACTGGACGGCTCGTATCAAGGCTTGGCGGGGCTTGCCATTTACGGCGGCATATTCGGTTCGCTGTTGGGCGCGTTGGTATTCCATTTTATCAAGACGCGCAAAAAATTGCCCGAAAACAAACGCGTTAATTTTTGGCAGATAGCCGATCTCGGTTTTACGTTCATAATTCTCGGTCAGGCGATAGGCAGATGGGCTAATTACAGCAATCTCGAAGACTACGGCGGCGTGGTGACCAACCCCGCATGGCAGTGGTTTCCGTTTGCCATGAACGTTAACGGAACGTGGCATTACGCGCATTTCTTTTACGAATCGTTGTGGTGCGCCATCGGGTTCGGGCTGTTGTTTTGGTTGTACATGGGCAAGCGCAAAAGCTACGACGGGTTTATAATATCCTGTTACAGCATTTTTTACGGATTGGGAAGGTCTGTTTTGGAAGCTATGCGCGCGCAGGACGTTTTGATGCTCGGCGGCGTACGCGTCAGCCTTTTGGTGAGTATTTTGTTCGTAGTAGGCGGGCTTGCCAATATTATCGCTCACATAGCTCTTGCCAAAAAGAATAATAAAAAAGTGTTTATATTCGTCGACCAAGGCAAACTCGACGCAAGCTATTACGGATACGAAAGCACCAAGCTTTTCAAGCCCATGCCCGACATCGTGTTTTTTAAGGACAGAAAGGCGAAAAAGGAACAGGCGGCGCGCGACGGGATAACCGTCGACGAAAGCGGCGTTGTGATAAAGCTCGACGGCGGACCGCACAAAGATACACCCGACGGAAAAACCAACGTTAAAGCGGAAAAAACCAACGATAAGCAATCGGTCAAAACGTCGGAGGATGATTATGAAGACAAGTGGGACGACTGACGCGGTTTTGCCGCTTACCAAAAAGCAAAAGTGCGTTTGCAACGTCGTGATGGGCGTTTTGCTCGTAACGGCGGGGATAATTTTGGCGCTTGCCGGTACGGACGTCATACACGCGTCGGTCAAAGATATCGCCGCGCCGACCGTGCTGTTTGCGTTCGGTCTTGCCGTGCTGTTCAGCGCGGTCGTCGCAAAAAACGCGCTGTCCATGTGGCTTGCCGGTGTAGTCGTCGCTTGCGGACTTGTTTCCTTGCTCAAAGTGACGACGACGGCGGGATACGGCAATTTATTCCCGATATATATTGCCGCGCCCGGTATAGGCTGTGTGTTTTCGATAATATTCGCGGAAGCCAAGTTTCCGCAGATAAAGGGCATATTGTTTTTCGGCGTGCTTGCCGCGCTGTTTTCGCTCGCGTCGTCGGGCGTTTGCGGCTGGGGACTTACCGGCGGACTCGTTGCGGCGTTCGGCGGTTTGGCGGTGATAGCGGTGGCAGTCGAAGTGTATTTGAAAAAGGACAAAACCGATAATGCGTAATCTTACGATGATGACCGATCTTTATCAGCTTACGATGATGAACGGTTATTTTATTGAAGGAAAAGCCGAGCAAACGGCAGTGTTCGACGTGTTTTTCAGACAGAAAGACACTATGAACTATGCCGTGTTCGCGGGACTCGAACAGGCGATAGACTATATCGAAAACCTGCATTTTTCGAGCGACGATATAGATTATTTGCGGTCGCTCGGCATATTTTGCGACGGCTTTTTGGATTATCTTAAAAACTTCGCGTTCACGGGCGAGATGTACTCGGTGCGCGAGGGCGACGTAGTATATCCGCAAGAGCCTATCGTGATCGTCAAAGCGCCGCTTATCGAGGCTCAGCTCATAGAAACGGCGTTGCTCAACATAATAAGTCATCAAACGCTTATCGCCACCAAGTCGGCGCGCATAGTGGACGCCGCTCGCGGTAAAAGCGTTGTGGAGTTCGGTCTGCGCCGCGCGCAGGGTCCCGACGCGGGCATATACGGCGCGCGGGCGGCGGTAATAGGCGGGTGCAACGGCACGAGCAACGTGCTTACGGGGCAGATGTTCGACATTCCCGTAAAGGGCACGCATTCGCATAGCTGGGTCATGAGTTTCGACAGCGAGCTTGACGCGTTCCGCGCGTTTGCCGAGGTGTATCCCGATACGTGTCTGTTGCTCGTCGACACATACGATACCGTTCAGGGCATAAAGAATGCCATAACCGTTTTTAACGAGATAAAAGCCAAAGGTCACAAGCCGATGGGCGTGCGGCTCGATAGCGGCGACCTTGCGTATTTGAGTAAGCTCGCGCGCAAAATGCTCGACGATGCGGGCTTTCCCGAAGCGGTCGTGTTCGCGTCGGGCGATATAGACGAATATCTGCTGGATTCGCTCAACAATCAAGGCGCAAAGATCGACGTGTACGGCGTGGGAACAAAGCTCATCACGAGCGAGGACAGCCCGTCGCTCGGCGGCGTGTATAAGCTTTCCGCTATCGAGCGGAACGGCAAGCTCGAACCGCGCATGAAGATATCCGATTCGATAGTCAAGGTCACTAATCCGGGCTTTAAAACTTTGTACAGACTGTACGACAAGGCTTCGGGCATGGCGATAGCCGACCTTATCGCGTTGAAGGACGAAAAGATCGACAAGCCGTTGGTGCTTACGCACGAAACCGAACGGTGGAAAACGACCACGCTCCAAGACTACGACGTGCGGTGCATGTTGCATAAGATATTCGAGAACGGACAAAATGTATACGATAAGCCGACGCTCGGCGAAATAGTGGAGTTCGCCAAAACCGAAAAGACCAAGTTTTGGGACGAGTACAAGCGTATAGACAATCCGCAGATATACAAAGTCAATCTTTCAGACAAGCTGTACGAGCTTAAACACAGTATTTTAAAGCGACACAAAAGCAGATAAATAATTTTTCCGTAGGTGGGTATGGACGACAAAAAGAAGATTTACACACAAGCCGATATCGACGCTTATTCGGAAGCGATCAAACGGGAATGTGAGCAAATGCTTTTGCGTCAGCGCGACCGTATCGACGAACTGCGCACGAGCTTGCGCGCCGCCGAAAAAAAGATAGCCGAGTTTGAAAAGCAAAAAAGCACCGTATATAAAGCGATAACCGCGGCATTGAAAAAAGCGGACGATATAGAGCGCGTTTCGCTTATAAAATACAATCAGGAAATCGCGCAGTTAAAGAGCTTTCACAATAAGTGGATAGGTTATTTCAACAAGATAATCGAAAAGTATCCGCTCGACGACGAGCTTGTCGCGGCGAGCAAGGTCAACGGCAAGATTGCCGAAACGCTCGAACGTGCGGGAGATATAGACGAACAATACCGTATCGAGCGCGACAGGCTTATGGCGTCGCTCGAAGAAGACGAAGAACTGCCGTTTGCGGAAGAAGCAAGCAGTGTCGACGCGAAGCAGGACGATTACGCCGATCGTTCGCCCGCGGGATTTTCCATCGCCGAAGCGCTGCATCCCAAAGACGACCTTAAAGACATTATGCGCGAGCTGGGAATCATAATAGACGATGATTGATCGGGGATATATCGCAAAAGCTTTTGCGGAAGTTTTCATTTAAATCGTCGGTTGTGTCGTTCATGTTTCGACTTGACCGAAAATTGCTTTGCGTGTGCTTGCACAATAATAAACAGTAAACAACAGATAAAACAAAAACAGCGCGTCGAATATCGATGCGCTGTTTGCATATGACTTTGAAATAGGGGAATTACTCGGCTTTGGTTTCTTCCGCGGGAGCTTCTGCAACGGGTTCTTCCGCCGCTTTGCCTTTGGCGGTCTTTTTGGGCTTGGCTTCCGCGCCTTCCGCAGTTTCGGCTTTTTTGGTCTTTTTCGCCTTGGGCTTTTCTTCTGCGGGTTCTTCCGCCGCTTTGCCTTTGGCGGTCTTTTTCTTTTTCTGGTCGGCTTTTTCAGCTTCCTTTTCGAGCTGTTTGGCGCGGAACTCGGCGCGAGCGGCTTCGCGCGCTTCCTTGGCGGCGCGCGCTTTTTCGGCGGCGATGGTCTTGTTGTCCTTTTTGACGACGACGGTGACTTTGCCGCTCTTGATATCGCTCAAACGCTTGGCGAGCGCCGACTTTTTGTTAGCCGCGGCGTTTTTGTGCAGAATGCCTGCGGTAACGCCTTTATCGATTATGGACATGGTAATAGGGAGCAGACGCTCGGCTTCTTCGATGTTAGCCGAATCGATAGCTCTGTTGAACGCTTTGATGGCGTTGTTTACTTTGGAACGGTCGGCGCGGTTTCTGGCATTTTTCTTTTTGGTAATCAGTACGCGCTTTTTGGCGGATTTGATGTTAGGCACAATGTAACTCCTTTGTCGCATTATTTCTTTTTGCCATAAGATTATATCATACAAAAATGAAATATGCAACTGTTTGTCGGGATACGTTTAAATTTTTTTCTTTTACAAACAATATTTTTATGAGAGAATATATCGTGAATACCGATATGGCGGTGGAGTTTTACAAGCATTCGCACAAAACCGACGACGGACTTGTGCGGTATTACGAAGTCGAAGTCGACTCCGCGCTCGCCGAAAAATTGGGCAAGCCGCGCGGTAAGTACGCCACGCTCGAAACGCAGGTCGTGCTTGCCGGAAATTCCGCCGAGTACGACCGAGTGTCGGACGCGTTATGCGCGTGTATCGGCGGCTATTGCGGCGGATACGACAAGGCGCTCGTCGTAGGGCTGGGCAATCCCGACTTGACTGCGGACGCGCTCGGCGACAGGGTGTTCAAGCGTTTGGCTGTAAACCGTCACGTCAGTCCCGATAAATACATTTGCGCGCTCACGCCAAACGTACTCGGCATGACCGGCATAGAAAGCTACGATATAATATGCGCGGTGGCGGAAAGGGTACAGCCCGACGTCGTGGTCGTCGTCGATGCGCTCACTGCGGCGGCGACGGAGCGCATAGCGTCGGCGTTTCAAGTAACGGACAGCGGGATCACGCCGGGCAGCGGGGTGGACAATCACAGGCGCAGGCTCGATTCTCGGTCGCTCGGAAGACCTGTGGTGTCGATAGGCGTTCCGCTCGTGGTGTATTCGTCGACGATAGCGCGAGAATACTGTTCGACCGACGAGTGTTGCGGACGCGATATGATAGTCACGCCGAAAGACGTGGATATTCTCGTCGAGGACTGCGCAAAAATAATAGCCAAAGCCATTAACGGCGCTTTCGCGTAGCCGCGCGTTTCATCGGCATGCACACTTTTCCCGCCGCGCGCATAAATACAAGTCTATGCGAAACGATCCCATCGGAGTGTTCGACAGCGGTGTGGGCGGGCTTAACGTGCTTGCCGAATGCGTGCGGCTTATGCCGAACGAGAAGTATATTTATCTCGCCGATACGGCGAACATGCCTTACGGCGCCAAGCCGCCGAGCGAGATAAAACGCGCGGCTTGCGCGTGTGCCAGCGCATTGTTTTCGATGAACTGCAAAGCGCTCGTAGTAGCGTGCAATACCGCCACCGTCACGGCTATCGACGACATACGCGCGCTGTACGGTACTCGCGTGGTCGTCGGACTGGAACCGTCCGTCAAGCCGTGTTACAGGGAGCTTGGCAAAAGCGGATACGCCGTTGCGCTCGTAACGCAGGCGACGTATGCTTCCGCCAAGCTCGCGAGATTGTTGGAAACTTGCGACGGGCGGATAGTGCCTATCGCCCGTCCCGAACTTGCCAAGCTCATCGAAGACAATATAGGCGATATATCGTCGATCAAACGTCACGTGTTCGATATTCTCGAACCGTACCGCGATGCGGAAAGCGTGGTGCTCGGTTGCTCGCATTATACGTACATAAAAGATACGGTAAACGAGTTTTACGGCGGCAACGTAAAAATATACGACGGCGCGACGGGCGCGGCGGAAAGGCTGTCGTACTGTCTTGCGATCTCCGATCTCAAAACGGAAAACGCCGCTCGCGGCGGCGTCGAATTTTATAAAACGGTGGACGGTGGTATAACGGTCGATCGTTAAGCGAATAGGGTTTTTATTACGTAGTAGCCGTGTTCGAGCGTTAAGCCGGTCGTTGCGGCGAGCTTTTCGGAAAACGCTACGCCGCTTTCGCTATGCCGTTCGCTGTCGTATATCATGAACGGAACAGGCTCGCTCGTATGCGTGCGCTCCGACAGCGGAGTGGCATGATCGGGCATTACGCATACTGCGAACGGCGCGCCGCTTTTTTCGAGCGTGGCGACTATCGGTTTTAATATTTGCGCGTCGATGCGCTCTATCGAGGTTATTTTACCGCGTCTGTCGCCCTGATGTCCGCACTCGTCCGGTCCTTCCAAATGCACGAAACAAAAATCGTGCGTTCGTAAAGCGTCGAGCGCGGCGGCGGTCTTTGCCGCATAATCCGTATCTACCGTGCCTGTGGCGGTCGGTACGTTTATTACGGTCATGCCGCCCGCGACGCCTATACCTTTTACCAGATCTACCGCCGATACCACAGCCGCCGTTTTGCCGAAAGCGACCGAAAATTTTTCGAGCGCGGGCTTTGTGCCTTCGCCCCAAAACCAAGCCGCGTCTGCGGTATTTTTGCCTGCCGCACGGCGGGCGACGTTTACGGGCAGATCTTTCAGTACGTCGATCGAACGGCGTATCAGATCGGTGAATTTTTGTCCGAATCTGCCGTTCGGGAGCTTGCCGTTTATCGGTCGGTTCGTGATGTCGTGCGGCGGGGTGAACGTCGTTCCCGTATTGCCCGTTCCGCGTATCACCGCGGCGTGACGGTAGCTTATGCCTGCGTAAAGCTCCGCGCCGAATTCGGCAAACAGCGGTTTGAGCGCGTCGACGAGTTCGGCGGATTCCGAAGTGGAAATTTCGCCCGCGGAATAGTCTAGCATTATGCGATCGTCGAGCTTGTCCGCATTTGACAGCGTGACGAGATTTACACGGTATGCGGCGTCGTTTTCGCCGAGCGCAATGCCCATAGACAACGCTTCGAGCGGCGATCTGCCCGTATAGTATTTTTGCGGGTCGTAGCCGAGCGCGGCGAGATTGCAAACGTCCGAACCCGGCTTCATGCCGTTCGGAACTGTTTGTACAAGCCCCGTAATGCCGCGCTTGCACAATGCGTCCATCGTCGGTTTACGGGCTTCGTCCATAGGCGTGAGTCCGCGTTCGTCGTCGCGGTCCGACATTCCGTCGCACAGTATCGTTACGTATTTTTTCACTGATGTTATCCTGTGAGAATTAGGAATTCGGAATTAGGAATGCGGAATTAAGGAAGATTAAGAATTCAGTATGAAGAATTATTGACGATCGAAGATTTTTATGGAGAATGCTTAATGTTCGATCGACCATATATTCTTAAATTGTCATTCAATTCCGAATTCCGAATTTATTCTACCGTTACCGACTTTGCGAGATTGCGCGGCTTGTCGATGTCGCAACCGCGTTTCGCCGCGACGTAGTAGGCGAATATCTGCAATACCACGGCGGTGAGTACGGGCGTAACGTCGTCGTCGCTGTCGGGTATCGTGAGCAGTCCGTCGGAGTATTTTCCTACTTCGAGAGTTTTGGGCGTAGCAACGCACAGTACAGTGCCTTCGCGCGATTGCACCGCTTTTATGTTTGACAGCATTTTGGGCTGTAACGCGCTTTGCGTCACGAGCGCAAGGGTAATGGTGCCTTTTTCTATGAGCGATATCGTGCCGTGTTTAAGCTCGCCGGCGGCGTAGGCTTCGGCATGGATATAAGATATTTCTTTGAGTTTGAGCGCGCCTTCGAGCGACGCGGCGTAGTCCGTGCCGCGCCCTATAAAAAACACGCATTTATGCTCGGCGTATTTTTCGGCATAGCTTTTTATCTGCGAAATGTCGTCGAGTACGGCTTGGACTTTTTGCGGCAGTCGTTCTATTTCTGCTAACAGTTCGTTATAGCGCGCGTCCGATACTGTGTGCTTGACCTTGGCTATTCTCAGCCCTATAAGATACAGCGCGGCGACCTGAGTGGTGTAGCCTTTGGTCGTGGCGACCGCTATTTCGGGTCCCGCGTGCGTGTACAGAACGTCGTCCGCTTCGCGCGCGATCGCGCTTTCCATCACGTTGACTATCGCGACTGTGTGCGAACCCGATTTTTTTGCGAGCCTGAGCGCCGCAAGCGTATCCGCCGTTTCGCCGCTCTGACTGATTATTACGGTGAGCGTGCGGTTGTCGGTAATGGGGTCGGAGTATATGTACTCGCTCGCGAGCATGCAGTTGACGCGGATACGGCAGTACTTTTCCATGAACGCTTTGCCGACGATGCCCGCATGGTATGCCGAGCCGCAGCCTATGACGTCTATCTTGTCGAAGGTGTTCGCGTTTTTGGCGTCGAGCGCTATCCTGTCGAGAACTATCTCGTTGCCGCGTATGCGCGGACGTACTGTTTCGGTAAGCGCGCGGGGCTGTTCGTATATCTCTTTTAGCATGAAGTGCGGATAGCCGCCTTTTTCGGCAAGCGAAATATCCCAATCGACGCGGTACGGCGTTTTGTCTACGGGGTTGCCGTCGCCGTCGAAAAACGTCACGGAATGCGCCGTAAGTTTTGCGAATTCGTTTTCGCCGAGCTGAACGAAGTCGTGCGTGTATTCGAGCGCGGCGGCTATATCCGACGCGATAAAGTTTTCGTTTTTGCCAAGCCCGATGACGAGCGGGTTATCCTTGCGCATGGCGTAAACAGTGTCGGGCGTTTCCGAACATATCAAGCCGACGGCATACGAGCCGACCAGCCTGTCGGCGACTCGGCGGAGCGTATCGAGCATATTGCCGTCGTACAGTCGCTGTACGAGCTGGACAATGACTTCGCTGTCGGTGTCGCTCGCAAACGCGACGCCCTGTCCGACGAGTTCCGCTTTAAGCTCGGCAAAGTTTTCTATTATGCCGTTATGCACGATGGCAAAGCGTCCGTCCTGCGACATATGCGGGTGAGAATTGACGTCGCTCGGCACGCCGTGCGTAGCCCAACGCGTATGCCCGATGCCTACCGTGCCGCTGAGCTTTGCTCCGTCGTCAGTCTTGGCGTACAGCGCTTTTATCTTGCCGCAAGTTTTTATCACGTCCAAACGCTCGCCGTCGACAACTGCGATACCGCTCGAATCGTAACCGCGGTATTCCAATCTTTCCAGTCCCTTTAAAATGACGGGCGCGGCTTGTTTGCCGCCCGCATAACCGATTATCCCGCACATGGCATTACTCCTTTACTCGATCGTTGCCGTTGCCGTTGTCGCCGTCGTCATTGTCCGTCGGCTTGTAGATGATGAGCTTGATTATCAAAACGATCACCACGATCACCGCTATCGCAAAAAACGCAAGCGTGATCCAATTGACGTAATCGCGAAACAAATAGCTTATGAGCGTTATTATCCCGCAAGCGACGACGTTGCCCGTTATAACGCCGATGAGCGATTTTACGAAGCCGATTTTAAGTATCGACGCGACGGCGCTACCCGTCCAAACGCCGGTCAGCGGCAGGGGAACGGCTACGAACAGCGCCGTACCGCCTATTTTTTTGAGATCGGACCGTGTGACGAACCGTTTTTTTTGCGTCGCGGGCGGCTCGCCGTCGGACGAGTCGGCTTTAAGCGAGCGCGATTTTTTTTCAAACTTGTCGTATAGGAATTTGCCTATCTTGGAAAACAGCTTTGTACGCGAAAGCGCGTTTATGATGGGTATAAACGTCAGGATCAATATCGGGGCGATAAGCGACGAGCCTAAAAGCGCGTATCCGAAAGCTTGGGCGGGATCGAGTCCCATGCCTATCCCGAACGGTATGGCGAATCTCGCTTCCGCTATCGGTATCATCGACAGCAGCATTACGGCGAGCGGCGCGCCGAGCGCATTGCTCATGGCGTCGCCTATACTCTGTACTATGGTATCCATACCGATATATTATAAGCAATGACGGGCGTTTATGTCAACGATTTATTCGCAAAACCGAGATAAAAGCCCATTTGCGCGGGGCGAGACCGTGTTTTTACGACAAATTTCAAAATATTTTTTCGTAAACATTGACAAAGTAAGGTAAATGTATTATAATATTTTGTACAGTCGCACGATCGTGCGACCGCTCATATATAAAGTACGTCGGATATCGGCTGTAAATATCAACGATATTCGGTAAAAATATCAACTGATTCTATTCTTTGCCTATCTATCGGAGGAGCTATACATTTATGGGTAAATATTTCGGGACCGACGGCATCAGAGGCAAATACGGGGATAATCTCGACGCGGCTTTGGCGTATAAAGTCGGGCTGGCGATAGTCGCTTATTTCGGCAAAGGCGAAGTCGTGGTCGGGCGCGATACGCGCGTATCTGGTCCGGAGATAGAGGCGGCGCTCACCGAAGGCTTGACCCGCGGCGGCGCGGACGTTTTGACCGTCGGGATATTGCCTACGCCCGCGATAGCGCGCATGGCGATCAAGCAAAAAGCGTTGTGCGGCATAGTTATTTCCGCGTCGCACAATCCGCCCGAATACAACGGCATAAAGATCTTCGACGGGAACGGCGTCAAGCTCAGCGAGGAACAGGAAGGCAGTATCGAATACTATATCGACAATCCGTCCGAAATGCGTTCGGTCGGGTCGGTTCGCGCGATAGACGACGCGCAAAAGCAATATATCGATTACTTGGTGGAAACCGTCGATTACGACATGACGGGAGCAAAGGTGTGGCTCGACTGCGGTTACGGCGCGGC
>CAMSYM010000025.1 GCA_947066105.1 uncultured Clostridia bacterium | reverse complement strand
ATAGTAGGGTTCAATTACAAAGGCGAAAACTACTACTTCTCGAAAAACATACAGGTCGGATAGTGGAAACGGACGAAAAAGACTTCGACGAAGATCAAATCAAAGATCAGATCGAAAATTTTTTACGACAAAATATAAAAAATTTCCACAAAATACGCCATAAGGGTTGACTATTCGCGCTACATGGTTTATACTGTTTATAAATATAAACTTTATGGAGGCGGGCATGGCTATGAGCTTACGGAAATTTATCATTCCGATAATAAGCGTATTTATGTTTGCGTCTTGTATGCTCGTCGCGTGTGCCGAGCCGCCTTTCGACGGGGGCGGGTCCGATCACGAAAACAGCGGTTCGGGCGATACCGTTGTTGAATTTCCGAACTCGCCCGATACCGAATCGCACGTTCACGATTTAAAGTTTGTACCTGCGGTAGCGCCCGACTGCACCGAAGCGGGCGCATGCGAGTATTGGGCGTGTTCGGCGTGCGGTAAATTTTATGCCGACGTGTCGGCGGAACATTTGATAGCAAGCGACGAAATCACTATCTTGGCAACGGGGCATGGATATACCGCGACGGTCGTTGCTCCGACGTGCGCCGACGGCGGGTATACCGTCCACAAATGCGAAGCTTGCGGCGACAGCTATACCGACAGCGCCGTTGAAAAGCTCGGTCACGATTTTTGTGAGCCGATAGGCGAACGCGCGCCGACATGCGTGCGCGACGGCGAAAAGATATTCAAGTGTTCGCGGTGCGACGCGACTGCGATCGAAACGTCGCCTGCGAGCGGGCATGTTTACAACGAAACGATAATTGCGCCGACTTGCACTATCGACGGGGAAAAGCGCAGTACATGCTCGTTATGCGGTTATTCCGTTGTCGAGCGTATGCTATCGAAAGGGCATGGATATACCGCGACGGTCGTTGCCCCGACGTGCGCCGAGGGCGGGTATACCGTCCATGAATGTGAAGCTTGCGGCGACAGCTATACCGACAGCGCCGTTGACAAGCTCGGACATGATTTTTGCGAGCCGATCGTCGAGCGCGCGCCGACATGCGTGCGCGACGGCGAAAAGATATTCAAATGTTCGCGGTGCGACGAAACGCGTGCGGTCGTTTTGTCGGCGACGGGGCATACATATGTCAAACACGAAGTAGCTCCGACGTGCGTCATGGACGGGTATACCGTTCATAAATGTTCGGCTTGCAACGACGAATACACGGGCAATATCATTGCGGCGCTCGGACACGGATATTCCTCAGAATGGAGTTGCGACGACGATCATCATTGGCGCGACGTCGTTTGCGGTTGTTCCGTCGTCGCGGAAAAGCTCGCGCATGATTATATCGACGGCGCGTGCGGCGTATGCGGAAAAGAGCAGGCGGCGTTCCGATTGAAATTTGCGCAAGCAAGCGACGGGTATGCGGTGGTCGGCATTTCCGTATCTCCACGGGTGGCGGGCAAGTCGTTGCAGATCGTCATACCGACGGAACACGACGGACAAGCGGTCGTAGCCATTGCCGACGGAGCGTTTGCGGATAACAAGTGCATCAAAAGCGTGTACATTCCGTCGACTGTCTATAAGATAGGCAAAGGCGCGTTCGGCGGTTGTTCGGTAGATAGCGTGGAGTTTGAAATTTCGAGCGGATGGAAATCGGCGAAAACAGCTACTGCGAGTACGGGAACAAACGTATCGTGGGGCAAGCCGACGCAAATTGCGGATAGCCTTAGAATACAATACAAAAGTTTTTACTTGTTCCGCGTATGACCGATAAGACCGAAATCGCAATAAACAGTTCGACAAACAGGCAATACGTTTTTTCGCTGTCGCGTATACGGAAGCTTATCGCGGTCATTGCGTGTTTTGCTGTCGCGCTTGTGTGCTTTGCGGCATGCGGCAATTCGGATGGCGACACCGAACCGCCCGAAATATACGGTATAGTCGCTATCGATACGGAAGTGCGGTACGACGGCGCGTCGCATACCGTGCGTATCGATAACGCTTTGGACGGCGACGTTATATACTATTCGGAAAACGACGGCGGCGAATGGAGCGTTATTCCGCCGTCATACTCTTTGCCCGGCGAATACGTCGTGTATTATAAGGTCGAGCGCGCGGGGTACGCCGAGTTTGTTTCTTCCGTAAAGCTGGTGATCGCGCGCGGTGTGCTTGACGGAATAAGCGCGAGCGACGCAACGGTCATTTACGACGGCTTGCCGCATTCCATAACGGTAAACGGCGCGGACGTCGGCGACACGGTGGAATACTCGTTGGACGGCGTGATCTTTACGCGAGATTGCGCGCTGACCGAGATCGGGGAATATACGGTTTATTACAGGGTGAGCAACGCATGCGGCGACTTCGCGGACGATTGTACGTTGACCGTTTTGCCCGATCTGTCGGGGCGGTACGTCAATGCCGTCGGCGGTATCGTGAGCATAGCGCGGGACGCGGCGGAGATGAACGGGCGCGCCGTCATGCTCGTTTACGGCGTCGACGGGCGCGGAACGCTGGGCGATCTGCCGTTCGAGCTTGACGATGACGCGTTGGTCGTAGACGGCGCGAGTTTCCGAAAACAGTGCGACGGCGAGTATGTTTATAAGATAAAAGTCAACGGTTCGATGGCATATGCGGTCGGCGGGGCGACGCTCGAAATAAGCGTCGAGTTTCGCGACGGCGTTGCGAGCGTTTCGGCGGACGGTGAATGCCTGTTGACTGTCGACGGTTGTAATTATTGCGAAAGCAGTACGTGCGAGCTTGCGCGCGTTTACGAAAATTCGGACGTAACTGCGACTGTAACGGCAAACGGCGAGATCGCCGAAGCGGAGTTCGTGTTGTCGACACGGCGTATTCAAACGGTTGAAATTGCCGATATGCAGATACTTTACGACGGTGCGGCTCACGCGCCGCGTGTAGAATACGACGGCGAGATATTGTATTTGCGCGACGGGCGATACGTGTCGAGCGCACCCGAATTTACCGAAGTCGGCAAATATGTCGTTGACGTGGTTTTGACGGTCGACGGATATTTGCCCAAGCTCGCGACGTTCACCGTCGAAATAGTACCCGATATTTCGGGCGTGTATTTCGACGCGCATACCGTGATAACGGTCGACGGGTATACGGCTACCGTAAACGGCGTAACGGCGAGTTGTGTTTTTACGGACGGCGATTGGCATATAAACGGCAAGCGTGCGAGCGTTACGTCGGACGGGCTGTCGATCGACGGCGAAAGTTACGCCGAAGCGGTCGGCGGCGTTATAGCTGTCGTTGCGAAGGGCGAATGGAATGTTTTGCCGTCCGGCGTCGATAATTTGACCGTCACAGTCGATACGCAGATAACCGTAAAAGACGAGCGCGGCAACGAATTGTTCCGTATGGCGCGTAAAACGAACGACGTTGCGGTCAAGCTCAACGGCGCGGTCTGTACGCCGATATCCGACGAGCCTGTCGAGTATTTGTTCGGCACGAGCGATCTGCATTCGCAAACGGTCACCGTCTTGGAAATTGTCGAGCAGTCGTGACGATAGATCGGGGTTTGTAAGCTTTTTAATACTTTAAGCAAAGTGACTGTGAGCGATCGGCCGTCGAACGATGTATCGACGAATTTTTCCATACATAAACTTATTGCCGAAATACCCAAACTTTTCTCTTGTTAACGACTTTGTTTTAATGTATAATTAAATCAAATAAGTTATATAAGGAGCAGTGTATGGGAAAAAGATTTTTATGCGCGGTATCTGCTTTGATAACAGCGTTGGCGGCATGCTTTTCGACCGCGTGCGGGGATAAAACGCCGACGACAGAAACGGTGACGGTGTACGGTGAGTTTTATACCGTGCAAGAAGCGTATGACAATAAGCTGTTGACGCTTGACGATTTTGCATTTATCGAGAAAAACGAGAAAACGCCCGAAAATTATGTTGCACTGGATGATGAAACGCGAAGCAAGATACATGACGATTATTATGCAACGCATGCGCTTGTCGGTGATGATATGCAAATGATCAATTACGGCAGTTATAACGGATGTCGGGCGGTATTCGTGCAAGACATGTATTATGATATCTTTTTCGATACATTGGAAAGAATACCGTGGAAATATTATAAGATAGAAAATGAAAAAGGAGAACGCACCTTTTATTCTATCTTTTTTTGGCGTTTGCGGATATGGAAAGAGTACGACGCTCCAATGGAGAAAGAAAAGCCGTCTATGCCGAACGGTGTGTTTTTATCGTTAAAACAAGCTTATGAGCTTGGGTATTTGACAAGAGATCAATTACAGCAGATAGCAAACGGTTCATGTAGTAACGATAACATTATCGATCAAGAAACGGAAGCTAAAATTATTCGTGATTATAAAGCATTGGATATGGAAACCGATTTCAATAGGATAAAATGTCATGGTGTTTATAGAGATAATATAGTTTTACACGTATGGGATTATTGTTTTTTCGATCCATTAGGTCAGGGATTTAACATTAATATAGACGGTATATGGATATCGGAGATTGTTCCGTTGTTAAGAGTATGGATACCTATCGAAAAAATAAAGGCGGAGATAATATGAAAAAAATTTTGTGCTATATGTTGGTTATTGTGCTTTCGTTATGTTCGGTATCGCTCATAGCGTGCGGGGATAAAACACCGACGACGGAAACGGTGACGGTGTACGGTGAGTTTTATACCGTGCAAGAAGCGTATGACAATAAGCTGTTGACGCTTGACGATTTTGCATTTATCGAGAAAAACGAGAAAACGCCCGAAAATTATGTTGCACTGGATGATGAAACGCGAAGCAAGATACATGACGATTATTATGCAACGCATGCGCTTGTCGGTGATGATATGCAAATGATCAATTACGGCAGTTATAACGGATGTCGGGCGGTATTCGTGCAAGACATGTATTACGATATCTTTTTCGAAGTATTGGGAAGAATGCCGTATGATGAATATAGTTTAAAACCGACCGAAAGTCGATTGGACGATATTGATTATCCTATCTTTTTTTGGCGTTTGCGGATATGGAAAGAGTACGATGCTCCGATTGAGAAAGAAAAACCGTCCATGCCGAACGGTGTGTTTTATTCATTGGAAAAAGCGTATCGGCTTGGATATTTAACCAGATCGGAATTAGAGCAAATACCGAAAGGATCGTCGTCATGGACGTATGATCGAATAGTCGATCAAGAAACGGAAAATAAAATCATTCAAGATTACAAGGCGTTGGATTTTGAAACGAATTTTGAACAGATTTGGTATCAAGGCGTTTACGGAGAAAAAGTAGTGATGCGTGTTTGGGATCATAATTTTTTTGATCCGTTAGGTGAAGTTTTTTATATTTCGATTGATGGAATAAAGCTTAGAGATATAGTTCCTTTAATAAGAGTATGGATACCTATCGAAAAAATAAAGGCGGAGATAATATGAAAAATAAGGTCTTTGGGGCAATCATTAAATCGACGATCGCGGTGTTTGCGTTCTTATTGATATTATCACCGTTAATGGTTGTTCGATTCGGCGTTGTGTTTGCCGCCAATGTAGGGATAACGGAAAATCGATATTGCAACGCAAAAATAGACGATGATTTTGCCGACGATAAAATACTTGTGGTAATGAACGATGATGCGGATAATATCGTTACGTATACGGTAACGGATTTTTGTGAAGCGGAATTTACCGAAGTTAAAGATCTAACGAAAATTTTAAAAGACATGATGCGTAACGGCGATAAAGAAGCCGAGAACGACGGGATATTCAAACGTGAAAACTTCAAATCGATCTTGCGTTTAACTCTCAAAAACAAAGGTAAGCAAAACGTATTAAATGCAATACATGTTTTGGAAAAACGTTCGGATATAATAAGCGCCGAACCCGATTATACCATGCAACCGCAAAGCGTTCCCAATGATAAATATTACGCGTCGGGCGAGTTGTGGGCGCTTAACGGGCGCACGGGCATTCACGTGAAAGAAGCTTGGGATATAACGACAGGCTCTTCGGATATAAGGGTGGGCGTTATAGATTCGGGGATCGACGCCTATCATCCCGATCTGAGAAACAGGGTAAACGTCGAACTCAGTCGCGATTTTAACTATGAAGACGACAACAGCGGCGCTATCGTTGATGAAAATTGTCACGGCACTAAGGTCGCGGGTATAATCGGCGCGGAAGGAGACAATAAAATAGGAGTTGTAGGCGTAAGTCGAAACGTAGAGCTTGTATCTTTAAAGGTCAATATCAAGGATGCCAGTACGTATTGTTCACTACTTATAGAAGCGATTTCGTACTCGATAGTAAATAGGATTTGGATACTTAATAACAGTATAGGTTTCAAAAGTTGCGATGCGGACGGCGCTAAGGCGTTGGAAACCATATTACGCAGTTATGACGGATTATTTGTGATTTCCGCGGCGAATTGGGGAGCAAATTTGGATGAGCATTCGGAATATTTCCCTATGAATATCGATTTGTCGAACGTAATAGTAGTCGGGGCATTAGATATGAGAGAGCGGCTTTGGGAACTTTCTAATTACGGTAATAAGGTCGATATTTACGCTCCCGGTTGTGAAATAATAAGCACGCATCCCGTAGGTAAGTGTTTCGAGACGTGCGGTAATTGTACAGATGAACAAAGGGAGAAAAACCATCATGTGGGAGATAAATATAATTTGGGATATCATATAGCGGAAGGAACTTCCATGGCGGCGCCATATGTTACGGGCGTTGCGGCGCTTATCACTGCGGCGAATCCCGCTTTAAGGGGACGGAACATAAAAGATATAATAGTAAAAAACTACGACACTGTAACGATCGAAACTCCGAACGGCGACAAGCAAAGGGTAAAAAAGCTTAACGCGTATAAAGCGGTCATTGCGGCGCACGAGCAGGTTTATAAGATCAAGGACGTTACATACGACACGGTAGAGATAGTCGGATTGGAACGGTATATTCCGAGAACGTACTATATCCCGTCGGCTATCGACGGCAAGACTGTGGTTTCTGTCGGGTTGAATGCATTTAAAGACTATTCTACCGTGGAAAACGTAACGTTTGCGACGGACAGCAAAATAGCGGCGATCGGCATACAGGCGTTTCGTAATTGTATCAATTTGGAAAGCGTAACGATACCCGCGTCGGTGACGAAAATCGAGATCGGGGCGTTTATGGACTGTGTCGCATTGCGCAGTATATCGTTCGATAAAAATTCGGAATTGGAATTTATCGGGGCGGAAGCATTCGGCAGATGTGCGAGCTTGACCGAAATAAGATTGCCGCCGAATTTGACTAAAATAGATTATTACGCATTTAACAATTGTGCGAATCTTAAAAAAGTTGTATTTGAGAATACCGACAGAGCGGTAGAAATAGTTAGGAGCTGTTTCGACGGCATGTCGAGCGATCTGCGGTTGTACGTGCCGTCGAATTTATACGACACGTATGTGGCAAACGCCGCGGGTCAACCGTTTGCCGATAAATTCGTAAAAATGTAAAATAGGAGATTTATCGGCACGTATTATCTGTCGATGTACCCGCTTTCGACAGCGGGTATTATTTTGCCGTTTTTCGAGACGGCGGTTATCTTTATAATTCATACACTAAAAGGCGTAAAGTCGCATATCTTGGAATAGACATGATAGGAGAGGTCGGTTTTATGACGCTTGGGCTGTGTATGATCGTAAAAAACGAAAGCGCGGTGCTCGCAAGAGCGCTTAAAAGCGTTGCGTCGTTTGCTGACGAGATCGTCATAGTCGATACGGGTTCTACGGATAATACCGTCGAGATAGCGCGCGGGTTTACCGATAAAGTGTATTCTTATAAATGGACGGACGATTTCGCGGCGGCGCGTAATTTCGCACTGTCGCATGTAAAGTCCGATTATTGGATGTGGCTGGACGCCGACGACATAGTGCCGCAAAAAACGGCGGCGGGCATTGCCGCGTTCATGCGCGATGCGGACGGTTCGGTCGACGTGGTCATGTTGCCGTACGTTATAGGCACGACGGCGGACGGCAAGCCGACTTTTTCGTACTATCGCGAGCGAATATTGAAAAACCGCGCCGACTTTTTTTGGCAGGGGCGCGTGCATGAAGCCGTGCAACCGCGCGGCAACGTTATAAGACGCGCCTTCCCGATAGTTCACGCCAAGCCGTCGGAGCGTACAAACGGCACGCGCAATCTCGATATTTACCGAAAAGCCGTTGCTTCGGGCGCGACGCTCACTGCGCGCGAACGGTATTATTATGCGCGCGAGCTGTTTTTTAACGGGTTTATGTCCGATGCGGCGGTCGAGTTTTCGGGGTTTTTGGATATGCCCGACGGGTTTTACGTCAATAAGATCGACGCATGCGTCATGCTGTCGCGTTGTTTTTCGAGCATGGGCGACGCGCAGTCTGCGCTTGCCGCCGCTTTCCGCAGCTTCGTGTACGGCTTGCCTACGGGCGAAGCGTGTTGCGAGATAGGCGGCATATACTTTGCGCGCGACGATTTCAAGCGCGCCGCATATTGGTACGAATGCGCGACGCGCGCCAAGCCCGATATGGATTCGGGTGCGTTCGTCGATCTTTCGGCATACGGATTTACGCCGCTCGTGTGGCTCACGGTGTGTTACGACCGTTTGGGCGACGTCAAAAAAGCGTTCCGTTTTCACAAACGCGCGCGCAAACTGCGCCCCGAGCATTCGAGCGTCGCTATGAACCAAGCCTATTTCGAGCGTTTGGGTTACAAATAGAAATTCATTTCACAAAAGGAGGTAAGTCATGTTTTTCAACTTCTTCAACAGATCGTGCTGCGATTGCGATTGTGATTGCGATTGCGACGACGTCGAACGCCGCCCCGAAGGTTGCGACTGCGAGTGTTCCAAGCCGTGTTGCCCGTATCCGCCCCGCCCTACGCCTTGTTGCGTAGGTCCGACGGGACCGACGGGTGCGCCCGGTCCCATAGGTCCGCGCGGATATCCCGGACTTAACGGTGCAACGGGCGCAACGGGCGCGACAGGTCAACAGGGCGTCCAAGGCATACAGGGCGTGCCGGGCGAGCGCGGAGCAACTGGCGCAACGGGACCGCAGGGCGTTCAGGGCATACAGGGCGTACAAGGCGTAACGGGCGCTACCGGGGCAACGGGCGCGACAGGTGCGGACGGCGCCGACGGTGCGGTAGGACCGACGGGAGCTACGGGTGCGACCGGCGTAACGGGACCGCAGGGTTTGCAAGGCGTTCAGGGCGTACAAGGCGTAACGGGCGCGACAGGTGCGACAGGCGCGCAAGGTATACAGGGTATCCAAGGCATACCCGGCGCTACGGGCGTAACGGGAGCTACGGGCGCTACGGGACCTCAGGGTATCCAAGGCGTACAAGGCATTCAAGGCGTAACGGGCGCGACCGGGGCAACAGGTGCGACAGGTGCTGACGGCGCGGTAGGACCGACGGGAGCTACGGGTGCGACAGGCGCAACGGGACCGCAGGGCTTGCAAGGCGTTCAGGGCGTACAAGGCGTAACGGGCGCGACCGGGGCAACGGGGGCGACAGGTGCGGACGGTGCCGATGGCGCGGTAGGTCCTGCGGGAGCTACGGGCGCAACGGGTGCGCAGGGCATACAAGGTATCCAAGGCGTAACAGGACCGACGGGAGCTACCGGCGCGCAAGGCGTTCAGGGTATCCAAGGTGTTACGGGAGCAACAGGCGCGACAGGCGCGGACGGCGCGGTGGGACCGACCGGTCCGACCGGTCCGACCGGACCGCAAGGCGTGCAAGGCATTCAGGGCGTAACAGGACCGACGGGAGCTACTGAACAAGTGCCATAAGGGAAAGGTAAAAAAACAAAAGCAAAGCGTTAAGTTATGGTAAATAAAAAATAATAAATCCACAAGATATAGTGCTTATCTTGTGGATTTTTTCTATATATGGGTATGTTGTGTTGTTTAGCGGCTTTTTCTTTTCTTTCGTCAATAATTCTTGATATTTTCTTTCGCTTGTGCTATAATAACAATGCGACTTCAATTTAAGAATATCTATCTCTACTCTCGAAAGGGAGTATTATATTCTTTTATTGTGGTTATAAGCTGTAATATCGGTAGCTATACTGTTCCCAGCTTGTTTCCACAAGAGATAGGTAAATTGAAGTCGCATTCAAAGGGACGGTATGCTATGGTGCCGTTCCTTCGGGGGCGGCATCTTTTTTATGGTAACAGTTGAAAAGACTTGTTCGTGTTTCGGGCATTCCGACGTCGATATAACTGATGAACTGACAGCAAGAACAATGATAGAAATCAATAAGGCAATAAACGACGGCGTGAGGATTTTTCTATTCGGCGGCAGAAGTGATTTTGACGATTTGTGCTATGACCTTGTAACCAAAAAGAGAAACGCCGAACCGCAACTCAATATCAAAAGGGTGTTTTGTTTTGCACTCGACAAACAGTTGCGAAAGTCGCCGAGATGGTTTATCCAAAAAGAGTATGAAGCGTTGGAGTGTCCGACAAAGGATTTTGATTATTGGTACACGGCAATCTATTATCGTAACCTTGCAATGATAGACCAAAGCGATTTGATTTTGTTTTGGGTAGAGCAGAGAGAAAACAGCGGCGCATACAAGACCTATCAGTATGCGGTTAAAAAGCATAAACGAATCGTTAATTTGTTTACCCATAATGGCGTAGGAGAATAATATGCTCACTAAAATACAAAAGAAAACTATAATGTGCATGGTTATGCTCTTGTCGCTTTTAATGACTTTTGGGGCGTTGTCAGCTAACACATACCTAAATGCGCAGGCGGAAACATTTGAGCAACGTATTCCTAATTATGGGTTTTATTGCAATGATTCCGAAACAATAACAAGCGGTAAAGTAAAATTTGATTTAACCGACACGGAGTTATTATCGCAGGGTAAAGGCATAGTGCAGTACGAATATCAAGTTGCGGCTAATGATAGCGAGGTTGAATTTGCTATACCGTTTTTTGCGAAAGCGCGTGAGCTTCCGCAAATATCTGTTACAGTAAACGGTCAAACGGTAGAAGGCTCGGTATGGTTTGGCGATGAAGCGTTTGGGACGGACAATGAGTTTAACATTGAAAATACATATTCGCCCGTTCTTGACGAGAGTATTACGGGAACTCTTTACACCGTTATACCCGACAACGATACGATAACGATTTCATTGTCGTACACTGAATCAAAGAGTTTTATTTACGAAACGTCTAATCACGGTTCTTCAACTCACTCTGCAAGTGGAAGCCATACTTGGACTTTACGGAACGCGCTTTCAAAGCCGAGCTATTGTTTTTTTGTGTTCGACGATCCTACGGCGAATACGTTTGATAGTAGTTGTGAATATAAGACCGAAACAATAACTTGCAAAGAGTTCATAGAAAGGCAATATAATTTGTTTGAAGAATACTACGACTATAATGGTGGAGTGCCGATTAAGTTTTTCTATGCGGTAGTAAACAAGGTATTGCAAAACAAATTATATATTAGCTTTGATAATTTATTCTTTAATTCGATTGATTCAATGCGGCTGAACACCTATAAGTTTTCTATGCCGATAGAAGCCAATTCGGTCATAAGGTACGAATTGCCCGTAAGCATACAGCGGAATTATGCTTTTAAGCCGCTCATCTATATGGCAGAGCAAAAACAAGTGGGGAACTATGCTACAAGCTATACCATTGAACTCAGTAACGATATTCCGTACATCATAGAATCAAGTAATAAAACCGAGAACAAAGGGTTGATTTTTACAGCGGAAACGGCAGAAGATTTTTACTTTGTATTCAGCTCGTCAGAGAAGCCTACTAATACTGTACCGAATAACAATGATAAATACAGTACAGGCTTGATTGTGGGTATTGTTGTCGGGTGCGTTGTTTTTATCGTTGGAGTAGCCTTGACAATATTTTTAATCTACTGTCATAGAGCATAATGTGCAAATAAAGCCGAGAAAAGTCAAATGTATTTTAGAATAACTTGGTATTCCTTGCAAAGTACATAGTGTTTTATTATAAACTAACTTGTATCGCATCAAATAACTTTGTTCTAAACTTATGACTTTACCAAAGTTATGCTGAAAGGAATTAATTCTGTTTGTTTATACAATACCAATATGTCTTGAGGGTTATAAAATTCAATTATTCGCACAGTTTAATAGAAAATAAATAATTTATATTAGCCACGTTGACAAAGTATTAACAAAGGAGTATAATATTTGTTATCAAATAAACGTAACGGAGATTAAAAATGACAAAGGAATCAAATAAAAAAATCAAAATTATAGCTTTAATTCTTGTTATAATTTTAATTCTTGCAGCAGTAGGTTCTTTTATAGGTGTTATCGTTTTTAATAAATCAAATAGAAAAATTCAAGCTATTGATTTTTTTGAAAAAGCCCCGATTAATATGGTGTTTGATTTAGAACAAACACAAAATATAAATAATATTCTTGAAGAAAAATATGTTGCCGTCAATAATAGGGCTGGGTTTAGTGCTTTTTCAGATAATATATCTTTATATGAAATGTACGGTATTTATAAACTTGCGGATAGCATAAATAATAACGAAATTAAAGATACGCTAAAAAACAATATAGAAGATTTAAAAAAGATTGACATAACGAATTTAGATATGCTTAATTTATATTATTATTTAT
>CAMSYM010000024.1 GCA_947066105.1 uncultured Clostridia bacterium | reverse complement strand
GTCGAGAAATCAAGGCGATCCGCCGCAAAGAGAATTCGGAATTATGAATTCGGAAAGCGGAATTGATGACCGCTACGCGGTGAGTGAGTAATGTGCGGCTGACGCCTGGATCTCTCCACTTCACTCGCTGACGCTCGTTTCGGTCGAGATGATGGGGTGAGTGGAATAATATACTCTTGTCATCCTGAGCAAAGCGAAGGATCTCATCCTTATAAATTAAATAATGTCGAGATCCTTCACTGCGCTACGCTTGTTCAGGATGACAATTATTGTAACATGTTTTAGAAAAGCAAACAACAACCCACACCCCCATCATTTCGAGCGGAGCGAAGCGCAGTCGAGAAATCAAGGCGATCCGCCGCAAAGAGAATTCGGAATTAGGAATTCGGAAAGCGGAATTAATGACCGCTACGCGGTGAGAGAGTAATGTGCGGCTACGCCTGGATCTCTCCACTACACTCGCATACGCTCGTTTCGGTCGAGATGATGGGAAGAGTGGTTTGTCTACTCTCACTTGCTTGGTCGAGATGATGGGGTGAGAGTATAATAATTTACCTATCATTTTGAGCGGAGCGTAAGCGCAGTCGGGAAATCTACGAGATTCGTTGTGAATTCGATTAGAGATCAAATATCCATCAAACTTCTATTATCCCGAGTTTACTATTATATCGAATTTCGCAGTTCGTTTTGCGTGCGGTCGATCGCGGACGGTTCGAGCAAAAACTCAATATTACAAAAAACGCGCTGATTTGCTTGCAATTTCGTCGGCATATTGTTATAATGACAATATGAGAAGTGTCGACTTAAATCCCAATTGGAGCGTTGTTTTCGGCGACGAGCGTTATGAGTGCGATATGCCGCACGACGCTACGGCAAACGCCGCGCGCGATTTCGCGTGCGCGTTCGGCGAATACAACGGCTATGTTCCGGCGGCGCGCGCTGTTTTTACAAAAGCGTTGCCGCAGGTAAAACGCGGGTTTGTCAAGCTTGTCGTTTCGGGCGCGTGCGGTAACGGTATCGTGTTCGTCAACGACGAGCGAGTGGGTACTTTGTACGGTCGCGCGCCGCAATCATTTTCGATAGGCGGTAAGCTTGTCGGGTTGCATAACGAATTGCGCATAGAAATGTATGCCGCGCCCGGCATGTCCGATAAATACACGGGGCTTGGCATTGCGGGCGGCGTAAAGCTCGTCATTACCGAGCAGAATATTGATATAGAAGACGATTCGCTGTTTGTAAAAACGACGGTCGCGGGCGATAAAACTTATGCCGATGCGGAAATGAGCGTGTATAATTGCACCGACGAAACGGTCAAGCTTATGCTCGAATGCACGGCGCTCAATGCGCGCGGAAAACGCGCGGGCAAAAAGCAACGCAAGATCGTATTACGCGCGGGGCAGTGCAAGCCGTTGTCGGTTCGCGTTCGCATCAACAACCCTTACGAATGGTCGCCGTCCGACCCGTATAAATATACGATGGCGGTTCGGCTCGTATTGCCGGACGGTACTGCGTGCGAGCAGTCCACCGTGTTCGGCATAGTGTCGCGCGCGCTGTATCCCACGCGCGGGCTTTATATAAACGGCAACAACACGTTGCTGTTCGGTGCATACGTATCGCATGCGGACGCGGCGCTCGGCGGCGTGTCGCTGTATGCCAACGAAAAGCGTCGGCTTTCTGCGTTAAAGGCGCTCGGCTACAACGCCGTGCATTTTGTGGAATGTCCCACGGACGCGGCGCTGGACGCGTGCGACGACGTGGGCATGTTCGCGTTTATCGATCTCAACGCGTGGCTATGGGTAGGCAAAGCGCCGTTGCACGATCTGCCTTGCTATTCGGTCGACGCGGTCAAAACGTTGCGCAACCATCCGTCGGTCACGCTGTACGGCGTTGCGGACGACGTTCCCGAATGCTACGACCGTCACGGCGGACACGGGCTTATACGCTCGATCGCGGCGGAAATACGCGTCATGGACGATACTCGTCCGATCACGGTATCGACGCGCGAGCTTGTTCCCACCGTTAAAGAACTCGAAGGCGCGGGCGTCAGAAAACTGTATTACGAAAGCGATACCGCCGCTATAAACGCCGCGCGCGAAAAAAGCTTGTTCGATACGCTCACCGAAGGCGCGTTCGCCGCGGTGGACGTTTGCGGATTCAATTATCTATATCCGCTGTACGAAACCGAAAAGCTCAAACGCGACAGGCTGGTGATAGGCGCGCGGACAAGCTCCGAGCGAGCGTTCGACAGCCTTGACGCGACCGAAAAGAACGGGCATGTGATAGGTGATTTCAACGATTGCGGCATAGACTATCCGGGCGGCGGTAAGCTCAACGAGATAATAACTTCGACGGGCGATCTCGACGCCACGTGTTGCGAAAAGCCGCAAGCCGTGTACAAACGCATTCTGTTGGGCGAGCGCAATATAGCGTATATCGCCGCCGTAGATCCCGACAGCGGCGAGCATGTAAACATGTGGAACTGGCCGCGCTATCTCGGACAAAAGATCAAAGTGGACGTTTACACGTCGGGCGACGTGGTAGCGCTGTATCTTGACGGGCGACTGATAGGCAGAAAGCTCGCGGGCAAGGTGAACAAGCACATAGCCGCTTTCGAAGTCGACTACTATCCGGGTACGCTCGAAGCGGTGGCATATTATAAAGGTACCGAATGCGCGCGTACCAAGCTTAAATCGGCGGGTTCGCCGAAAGCGATAAAGCTGTCGACGTTTGAAAAGAATCTTTCGGTATCGCGCGGCGACGTCGGATTCGTGTACATAGACGTATGCGACCGCGACGGCGAGCTTGTGCCGTACGCAATGCGCGAGCTGACCGCTACGGTAACGGGCGGAACGCTCGTCGGCTTTATCAACGCCGACCCGATGTTGCGCAAAAACGCGTTCGACCGCTGTCCCGCTTACGTCGGCAGGGCGCTCGCGGTAGTAAAGCCCGACCCTGCGGAAGTAAAGACCGTCGTTAAGATAACGGGCGACGGACTGCTTTCTTCCAAAATTTCGTTCAAAATAAAAAATTGACCGCAAAGCGGTTACGCAACAAATAAAAGGATATAATCTATAAACGGAGCAATCATGAAAAAACGCAAAATCGCCATGTCCATCGCGCTTGCCGCAGTGCTCGCCGCATCGCCCGCGGCTCTCGCGGCGTGTTCGGGCGATCACTATTCGTCTGTAAAATTCGACGCGCAGGATACGTCGTACGTCGTTACCAGCCAGGGCGGCTCGGCGGTTTCATACGGTAATTACGTTTATTTTATAAACGGCACGCGCGGTTACGACGATACCGAAGGCACAGCCAACGTTTGGGATAAAGCGGTCAAAGGCGGACTTTACCGCGCCGAGCTCAACGGCAGTAAGATCGCGCTCGACGGCGTGGAAGGCATAAACACCTTTGTGCCCGTTGCGGACGCCGAAGGCATCGAATTCAAATACACGGTGGGCGAGGACTACTTCGAAAAGCCGTTGAACATCGTCGATGTGGACAAGATCGCGGCTAAAACCGTGGGTACTACGGGCTATGCCAACGGCGGTATATTCGTTTACGACAATGCCGTATACTTCGCGTCGCCCAATAACGAAAGGAACTCGACGGGAACGGTACAGGCAACGCGTACCGACTTCTTTATGATGCCGCTTTCGGGCGGAAAGCCGACCAAGCTTTATACCACGAGCGAGGGCGTAGATACGTCGTCCGCGCCGTATGCGTTTTATAAGTACGGTAACAGCGTGTATCTTACCGTCAAGGAAAACACCGACATAGTATCGGTCAAGATAAATCCCGCAAAGGCGCGCGCCGACAAGCCCGTAAAATTCGAAGTCGATGCGACGAGCGTGTATTTCCCGGTTCGCGATACCTACTATACCGGCATCGGCACGGACACGCCCGAAGATTTTATTTACTTTGTGCGCGCGGTCGACGATGACGACAAGCAACGCGCGGGTACCGTGATCGAGGCTATGCGTCCCGACGGCAGCGAAAACTTCGTCGTATCCATGAACGGCAATACCGAAACGATAGAGTCCGTGCGCGACGGCGTATTGTTCTATCGCACGACGGATATCAACGGCAGTACCGTAATAGCGTACGACAGCCTGCATAACGCGCTTATGGAATATTCGCCGTCGTACAAAAAGGCGCAGGACGCGCTTTCCGCGGACGATCGCAACAAGCAGATAAGCGGTCAGTTTTCCACGGCGATAACAAGCAGTATAACGTCGACTTACGCTTTCCGCGCGGACAGACAGTCCAATACGGTATACTTCGCGGGCGTAACAAGCTCGGCGATCAATCTTTACAGCAGTTCCGCGAGCGAGCCTATGGTCGGCACGATCAGCACGACTTCGGGTACGCCGCTGTTCATTCAAAACGACCGTCTGTATTTTTCGGGATCGAGTTCCGACTTTTACAGAGTTCCGTTGTTCTCGCATATGGACGGATACGGCGAGGCGGAAAAGCTCGCGTCCGATACCACGTCGGCGGGCATCTCCTGCGACTATGCGGCGGGGTACTTTACTTACTTTGCCAAGGTCGACCAATGGGCGAGCGGCTACACGTACTTTGCCAAGGTCGACGGCATACAGGGCTTGGAGCCGCAGTTCGTCGGACAGCGCGGCGAGGAAGATATCCCGACCGAAGAACAGATCGAAAACATCACCGGCGGCAGTAGCGGCGAAAACTCCGACTGACAAATTCAAAACGAATATCCCCGTCGCGAGATCGATAACGGTTTCGCGGCGGGTTTTGTTTGTCGGAGAGATGGTAAAACGCCGTAAACGCCATGTCGCGGTTTTTGGCGGTATCGCAAAACGGCGGTTGCGGCGTATCGTGCGCGGTCGATCGTTATTAAGCGATAGTTAAATAAAAGGTAGCGGCAAGGCGCATTCGAGATTTAAGGTAAAATTTGCGGAAAAAATATCAAAAAAATTTTTGTCGGAATATATAAAACTGTTGTCGAAATCAAAAAATAGTGGTATAATTATTCCACAATATATGCGATAAAGGGATTTTGCACGCAAAATTCACATTGATAATAACGTGTATCCGTTTGTCGGTGTGTTGTCGTTTATTGATTTTAGGAAGGAGGTTGCCGTTTTGGAGTCGACTGACAGGCGTGGGGCTAAAATATTTTTAGCGCTTGCATGTTTTTTATTGGCGGTATCGTTGGCGTTTTCGGCGTATTCGTTTGCCGGCTACGTTTCGCGTGTCGACAGTGACGGCAATCAAGCGGGCATAGCCACGATAGAATGCGGCTTTTCGGTTTCGGGCGAGCTGGAACCGTTTATCGATTCGCCGTACATAATACAGCAGACGGGCGAGAACACCCGCCCCGTGCGCATGAACGCATGGTCGGAATCGTTGATCACCGTCGATAATCACGGCAAGTACGGACTCGATTACCGATACAGCTTTGTGTTTTACATGCCCAAAAGCTTCGGCGATTGCGCTATGTTTCAAATGTTGGAGCTTAAAGCGCCGGTGCGTTTGCCCGACGACGGCGAGTCGCCGGTGCGGCATGCGGACGTCGTCAAGGCGAGCAGGATATACCGTATAGCGGAAAACGGTACGGACATAGCGGAAACCACTACCACCGATACAGCCGACGGTGCGGTCGAGATAGAAAACGAATATCAAGATTTCATCGACGGCGGCAACGAGCTTATGCTCGGCGGGTCGTTTGCCGCGCTCATGAGTCAAAAGCAGACCGCGTCGCTCGACCGCACTTACGCCACGTATTATGCCGACGGCAGTGCAGGCACGCAGGTTTTCGTATGCCCCGTCACGCTTAACGAAAAAACCGAGCTTGATTATTACAGAGTGACTATCAATCTGTCGAGTGCGGACAGCTCGTATATTTTGCGCGAGGGCGAAGTGCATTCGTACATGTTGCGCGTTGTTCCGCGCAAAGCGTTGAACAAGTCGGACATCGGCGATTGGTCGATCGATTCGTATTGGGAAAAGGACGATAGCGGCGCGTACGTAAAGCCTATATCTCAGCCCGTGGCGGGTAGCGAAGCATACGTGTTCCGTTGGGATAATTCCGCCGCCGTGCCTAAATTGCAGGTGCGCGGCGTAGCGCAGACCGCCGAAAGCGATTGGCGCGACGTCGAGGTCAAAAACTGCGTAGGTACTACAAGCCCGTGCCGAGTCGCGATGGTGTTCTCTCAAACGCAAAAACAGGTTGCGGGGGGGGGCGGTAGGTGAAGCGTCGACTTTCTCAAAGAAATACGGTGATCTTGGCAATAGCGGCGATATGTCTTGCTATGGCTTTGTTTATCGTGTCTTTGACGTTGACTATCACGGGCGCGCGGTACGTTACCGAGATAGGCGGCGGTAACGGCGATCTTCCGTACGAAACGCAAACGCCGTTTGACGTAAGCTCTCAGACCGAGCTGTTCAACGCGATAAACAGCGGTTACGGCTATGTAAAGCTGTCCGATAAACTTACCGGACCGATAATAATGACGGGCGACGAACTCGACCTTAAACGCGATCTTACGATCGACCTTAACGGCAAAGAGATACAGCGCAGCAGTCGGAAAAGCTTGTTGAGCATCCCGACCGATACGACGCTCACCATAATCGACACGGCGGGCGGCGGCGGACTGTACAACCCCGTCGGCAGCGTTCTTACCGTCGGCGGCGGCTCGCTCAACGTTTTCGGCGGCATGTTCGAAAGCGGTCCGCGTCCCGAAGAATACTATACGACGCTCAACACCGCGTCCGAAAATTATCAATTTCATAATGCCGAAGTAATGATCGAGCAGTACAAGCAGGATACGACGCAGATAGGTAAGGCGATGGCTATGCCGATATTGCCCGTCCGCGACGAAAACTCGATCGCGGCGCACAGCGGCAACCTGTATTTCGACGTCGAGATCGGCGGCATAAAGCGCGATACTTATTGTTACGTCGTTGTCAGCGGCGAAACGTCCGACGACTTCGCTACGTTCAACAAGGACGAAGCCGATTACGCATATTCGTATTTTATCAACGAGTACGGCAATTATATAGGCTACGACGAGAATAATTTGGACTTCACCGTCGGCGACGGCGGTTCGAGCGAGGAAGGCGAAGAGGAAGCGGAAGGCGAGATCGTAGAAGGCGGAGAAGCCGTCGAAGGCGAAGAGGAAGCCGAACCCGCCGCCGCAAGAGCGCGCGCCGCAGGCGCAAACTCGTACCGTCACGTGATGGTGTTCGGATATTACGACGATATAGCCATGTCCAATCGTAAAGCGGACGACGATACCGAAAACTATGCGGCTGTCGTTATGAAGAGCGGTAGCCTTAATATAAACGTTATCGGCTCGGAAAAAAGCGTTCGCGGCGCTCGCACGGTGCGAAAAGCGGGTAGCTTTTATTCGTATTTCGGCACATGGCACACTTCGTGCATCTATATCACGGGCGGCGAAATGAACGTAAGCACGTCGGGCGAGATAGCTACGGTAGACCCTGCGGATCTGCCCGAAGTTATGCCTGCCGATACGCGCGATAACAGCGCCAAGTTCTCCGAAAACGCGTGCATATTCAGCCGCGGCGGCACGCTCAATATAACCAAGCTGCATTCCGCGACCGCGTACAACGGCAGTGTTATATCGGTAAGCGACGGTATAGTAACGCTCAACGATGCCAATATAACCAAGCACGCAACAATATCTCATGCGGACAGTCCGTTCGATATAGCGGAAGTCCTGCCTTCGGGCGCGTCTAACGGCGTCGCTACGGAATTTCCCGCCGACCGTCAGTACCGCGACGCGGCTATATTCCTTAACGGCGGACAACTGCATCTTAACGGCTCGACAAACGCGGACGGCAGTAAAACGGTAAACGTCACGGTAAACAAGGATATCGCCGCCGGTCTCGATAAGTACGGCGCGGATAAGATCAACATGACTAATGCGTCGGGTACGGGCAATACGGCGTTGTACCGCGAAGTGCCTATGACGACTTTCGCCGTGCTTTCACGCGGTCGGAACGGCGGCACTACCGCCAGCGGACTTGTTTGCACCGACGTAGCCATTCGTATGCAGGGTTCGCACTCTTACGGCGTGTTCGGCACGCGCGGCGAAATAGAACTCACCGACGGCAGTATAACTCTCGACGACGACGGGTATTGTTACGGCGTTTATGCCGTCAACAAAACGAGCGATATTTCGCGCGCCGTCAATATAGAATTGCATAACACCGATATAAAGATAGGCGAACTGCAAACGTATATCGGGAATAAACCCGTATCGTCGGCATGGGTCGACAATTCGTCCGAATGGAAAAACGCATACGGTCAAAACGTCGCGGCGACGGCAGACGGCGCGATGCGCGCGGCGTCGATAGGAGTGTACTTGGACTCGTCGCAGTTCCGCGGCGGCGCGGTGTTGATGGACAATTCCAAAATTTACTCGCAGGAAATGGGCGTTGCGGTCAACGGCGGCAACCTTACGTTCCGCAACGGCGGAGCTATATCGGCGTATAACGCATCGGCTGTGTATCTCAACGGCGGCAACATTCTGTTTGAAAACGGCGACGGCAGGCTCGGCGTCGATAATGCCGATAACTACGCGATCGATTGCAAGCTCAACCGCATGGGCGACGTTAATGCGTCCGACGCGCGCACGCACAGCTACGGTATGTACGTGCCGTGGCAAGCGACCGATTCGAGCATAGAACGCTACGAAAACGAAAACGGTATCCGCGTAGTAGGCGGGGTGCTTAAAGCGGACGGAAAGCTTACCGTCGCTTTTCACGGATTGTATAACGACGAAGATTACACTTCGTCTACTACCACCGACGCATATGCCAATTACAGCAAACTGGTCGTGCGTAGTTTTGCGATAGCATGTATACAGACCGGTGCGTCTATCGAACAAGAAAATTTAGACTACAATATAGACATCAAGTATGCGGACATCACTTCTGCTGTGGGCGGCGGCGTTAAGGTGCAGGGCGGCAACATACGGCTCGGCAACGAAAATTCGGTAAAGAAAGATATATCCGTAAAAACAACGGGGAGCGTTTGCGGAACTAATTTATATAACGTATCTAATTTGATGGGTGGGAGCAATTATGACGCATGGAAGTTTTACGCCAATTTGAGCGGCGGTTATGCGGTCGTAGCTCGCGGCGGAAGTATAGATATTTATAACGGCACGTATACAGCCGCATACTGCGACGGAGTTGCGGCTACAAGCGACGACGGCAATACCGTCGATACGGTGGTCAATATTTACGACGGGGATTTCAGAGGAAATATGAAATTCAGCGGTAACGCGTTGGGACACCCCAACGGCGGACCCGAAAGTCATTACGGCGTAAAGGTCATGGGCAAAGCCAACGTCAATATTTACGGCGGCACTTACGACGGCAGAAACGGCGGCGCTATGGTTCGCGGTAAAAGCGTGACCGAAAAAGCGGTCGTTAAAATATACCAAGGCACGTTCGGCGAACTTTTGGAAACCAACAAAAGCGACGGACAGGACGGTTTTAACGTGTACGAGTTCAGTACCGTATACTTCGGCGCAAGATCCGAAAGCGAGCTTGCGGGCTTGTCGTATACGCAACGCAAAGATTTGATAAAGGTCTATGCCAATTACTTCCCTATATCCGTCAACGAGCTGTTCTTTGCCGATTCGACCAATATCAGCGATATACGCGTATATGTGTATTACGGTAAGTATTTTGCTCGCGATACGGCGAATACGCGCGGAATAGGCAGTGTCGGCGGGAAAGTTTACGATACTTTGTTTTATATTTACGGTTTGGGTACTAATGTGTATTCTCAAAATCGTACTTATACAAATACGCGCGTGCGGTACTTGGGCATTCTCGCCGACGAAGAAGGTTCGTGGAAAACGTTCAGACGCGTTACGACGGATCAACAGTATTACTCGCATGTCGACCGTCCTATCGAACATCTCGTGCAAAACGAATATGTCGCCGATGTTCCGTAAACGCTAAGATCCCGACGCAGAGCGTTGCCGACAATGCTCCGTCGTTTATATATTTCTCGCGCAAAAGGCAAAGCCTTGGCGCACAAAAAAATTCCATTATAAAGGAGAAGGAAAAATGGAAGAAAGAAAGTCCAACAAAAAAACGCGCGGCATAATCATCGCCGCCATGGTATTGTTGCTTGTAGCGATCCTGTGCTTGTGCGGCACGACGTTCGCCAAGTACATAACCTCCACGTCCGTTCCGACGCAACAGGCTACCGTAGCAAAATGGGGCTTTGTAGTCAGCGCAAATGCGGACAATCTGTTCGGTACGGAATATAAGAACGGTACGAAAGTCGCGGCGGGTACGACGGGCGTCGACGTTAAATCGTCCGTTAAGCTTACGGAGGCCGGCACCGAATTGAGAAACGTTGTAGCGCCAGGTACGAGTGGTTCTATGAAATTTCACGTTACAGGTTCTGCCGAAGTTCAGGCTGCACTCGATTTGGCTATGACTAACGTAAAAGAAATTGCTTTAAAGAGCGACGAAACGACGGTCGTTTATAATCCGGTTAAATGGACGCTTAAAACCGGCGATTCGGAAGCAAATTTGTCGGCTACTACGGATACTACTAATAAAACGCTTGCGGAATTAGTTACCGCCGTGAAAAAAGAGGCAACATACGTGCCCGGCACACCCGTTAATCTTTATTACGAGCTTTCTTGGAATTGGGCGATCGAAGCGGACGTATCCGATATAACTGGCACTACGGAGCAAGATGAAAAAGACAAAGCCGAAAGGATCGCTACGCAGGATAAGTACGATACTATTCTCGGTTGCTTTGCGCAGGGTATAGGTGTTTACGGTAATATCGAAATCAAAGCAGACGATGTAGATTCCAATAAAACCGTAGCTGTTTACACCGATGCGAAAGGTATCAAGACGACGTATCAAGTCGATATCGAGCTCGCTTTCGGTCTTTCTATTTCCGTAGAGCAGACTCAGAATAAGGCTTAATAGTTAAAATAATTTTCCGAAATTTTTCTGACCTATATACGTTCTATGCGCACGGCGGTATTATTCCGTCGTGCGCGGCGAGCGGTAGGCGTTGAAAATCTTACGGGCAAGCAAAAAAAGTATGGCTAAACAAATCGAGTACAATTCGATATTGACGGAGCGGGAGTTTACCGAAACCGACAAATTTCGCCGTGCGCGTAAAGCGCGCGTGCTTTGCGATGCGTCGGGAAAAGTGATCGGCAGTGTGTCTGAGGACGGGCTGTTCGATCTTTTCGGCAACGAGATCGCCGCGCTCAAAACCGAAAAGTACCGACCCGATAAGGACGGCAAGCAGATACGCGTCGCGGACTACGCGTCCGACAAGCGCGTTTACCGTTTGGCGGGCGACGAGCTGTACGGAGTGGACGGCAATGCGACGCGCTTTACGGGGCGTATTTTGCGTAAGCAACGCAACGTAGTAAAAATAGCTTTGCTCGGCGTGCTTTCGGCTGTGCTTATAGCGGCTATCGTATTGATCGCGCTCATACATTTGCCCGCAAGCGAAACGGAGAAACCTATCATCGAGATCAAAGACAATAAAGGTACGTGGGAAGCTCAGGGCGTGGTCGCCGTATTCGGCGATACCGTGCGACCGGGCAGTAAAGGCGAGTATAATTTCGTTATCAACAATCCGCACGATATAGAAATGCAGTATTCGTTCTATATCGAGCCTAAGTACGAAGGCGGGACGGACTTGACGCAATTCCCCGTGATGTTCCGTTTGCGCATGAACAACGTGCTTATGGAATCGGAAGAATGGAAAACGGTCGACGAGCTTAAATACGATCAAACGGTCATTTTACCCGATACCAAACAGTCGTTCACGCTCGAATGGCAATGGCCGTTCGAGTCGGGCAGCGACGATAACGACACACTCATAGGTGCGGACGGCGGCAAGATCTCGCTCGTACTGCACTTGACGGCTCAGGCGAGGTAAACATGAGCGAAACGCGTACAACGAAAAAACGCCCGACGGTAAAACCGTCGGAGCAAACAGGCGATAAACCCGTCGAAGTCGGCGTCGACGGCGCGGTCGAGAGCAGTACCCAAATATCGGTCGCAAAAACCGCTACCGCAAAACCGAAAGAACAAAAAACGACGACCGTAAAAACCGCGGCGACCGAAAAGCCCGCCGCGAAAGTCGCGTCCCATAAAACAGACGGCAAAAAAGCGGCTGCAAGCAAGACATCGGCAAGCAAAGCATCGGACGGCGCGAAAAAGTCGACCGCAAAAAGTTCGACGGGGTCGGTGACCGAAAAACCGACGGCGAAAAAACAAACGACGAAAGCCGCGTCGACAAAATCGACGAGCGGTGCGAAACGATCGACCGCAACGACCGCGACGGTAAAACAGCCCGATAGCGACGTCGAGCAAAAGCCCGATACCGCGCAAACGGCGGACGTCGAAGTCGAAAGCGGTGTGCCTGTCGAAAACGTTGTCGAACAAGCGGGAAATATTTCGGCGGAACGATCGGAGAGCGTTTTGCCCGAGCAAGCGACGGAAGTCGCGACTGTCGATGCGGAAAAAGAACAAGGCGACAACGTCGTTGCGAAAGCCGCGGCGACGGAAAGCGCAGAGCCTAAGTCCGATAATGCAAAAGGCGTTGCCGTCGGGCGCAAGCGTAAAATGTCGGTCGTAAGCATAGTGTTTACATGTATAGGCGTTGCGATAGTGTTGTTTTTGTTTTTCGTAGCGGTCACGCTTGCCGTAGACAAGTTCGTTAAAAAATCGCCCGTTCCGTCGTTTTTCGGAACGTCGACGCTTATAGTCACTACCGGCAGTATGTCGGGTACGATAGAGGACGGCGACATGATAGTCGTCAAAAAATCGGACGAGTATAAGATAGGCGATATAATAACGTTTTTGCCCGCAGGCGATTCCATACCCACCACGCACAGGATAATCCGTGTCAACGACGGTAAATTTTACACCAAGGGCGACGCAAACAACGCCGAGGATACTCGCGCCGTCGAGCAGGGCGATATTGTTGGCAAGGTCGCGTTTACCGTGCCGCACGTCGGGCTGTTTTTCAGATGGCTCAAAGACGATCTGGGTTGGATATATCTCGTCGCGATAGTCGTGGTGATAATTGCGGGCATTGTGTTGTTGAAGCAGTTCCCTATAAATAAAAAAATCAATAAAGATTGATCAAGGAAGATTTTTAAGTGTTTTCGAGTACGGTAAGCTTTATATGCTCGGAGTGGGGCATCGCTGTCAAAACGGTATTGTTGATCATCGTTTCGACGGTTTTGCTTGCCGTGATATGTTTGCTCGTTGCGGAAAGCATCGGCAAGCGCGAAACGATAGTCGGCTTGCCGCAGGACGATAACGACGGGGAAGCCGTCGCGCCCGACCGTGCCGACGACGCGCCCGTTGTCGAGTCCGAGCAAAAGCCCGAAAACGCGTCCGAGCCGAGCGTCGAGCAGGAAAGCGCGGCGAGTGCGGACGAGATCGAGCCCGACGAGACTGCGACGTTCGAGGACGACGATAACAATAACGAAACGGGTACGATGATTGTGGGCGATTCGCGCATTCGCGTGCGGTATAACCGTAGTTTTACGGCTATGCTCATACAGGCGGACGATACGCTCAAAGGCTTGTACAACGAATTGCGCAACGAGCTTATGGCGTATAAGCTTAAACAGCGCATGAGTTGGAGCGCAGAGTCCTGGTATTTCGGACGTACGACGTATGCCAAGTTCGTTATTCGCGGCAAAACGCTGTCGCTGTATCTCGCGCTCGAACCCGAAAAGTTCGAGAACACCAAGTACGTGTTTTACAACGTGCGCGAAACGGCTAAGTACCGCGACGTGCCTATGCGCGTCAAGGTCAAGTCCGAGCGCGCGGCGCGGTGGGCGAAGGAGCTTGTTGCGGCGATGGCGGAGCAGTACGGGCTTACGCGCGTCGATATGCCCAAGCGCAATTACCGTCCCGATTACAGAGATACCAAATCGCTCGTAAAAGATAAGCTTATAAAATTGCAGTACGTGGCAAGCCCCGATAAGTCCAAGCAGGAACTGGAAAGCGCCGCCGCCGCCGATCTTAAAGTCAAGGACAAAGCGCCGCGCGATTTTTCGACCAAGCTCATGCGCGCCGACAGTCAGACCAAGGCGCGGTACAGCTCGATCAAAAACGAGCTTTTGCGCTACGGCATGAAACCGCGGTTGAGTACGAGCTACGAGTCGTGGTACATAGGGCGTACGACGTACGCCAAGTTCGCCATTCGCGGCAAGACCCTTACGCTGTATATGGCGCTCGACCCGCAGGAGTTCCAAGGCACTAAATATAATTTTCGCAACGTCGGCACGGTCGGCAAGTACGAAACGGTGCCTATGCGGATCAATCTCAAATCCGACCGTTCGGCGCGTTGGGTCAAGGAGCTTTTGGCTACGCTCGCGCAAAAGAAGGGTTGGGAACGTGCCGACCGCAAGGAAGAGGATTTCCGCTACGTTAAAAAGACCAAGAAAAAGAAGTAGCGAACGGTGTGGATCAATTCGGAATTAAGGACAAAAATGCGTAATGCGTAATTGACGCTTCCCTGCGTGGAGAGAATAAATTCGGAATTCGGAATTCGGAATTAAGGACAATTAAGAATGTGTAATTGCGGTGAATTAATATTAGTGCGGCTAACGCCTAGATCTCTCCGCTACACTCGCATACGCTCGTTTCGGTCGAGATGATGGGGCAAGTGGAACGATGTT
>CAMSYM010000023.1 GCA_947066105.1 uncultured Clostridia bacterium | reverse complement strand
ATTTGAAATCCTGTTCTTTTTCATCGCTTGAAAGTGCAACTCTTATAAAATTTTTTTTTAATCCCTATGGGAAGTGCGCTTTGCGCTTACCGTTTTTTGCTATTCGACGTCGAACTTATACAGCATGACTTGTTTGTACGGCTGTTCGGGACTTAATATCCCGCAATCGTTCGGACAGGCGTGAATACCGTCGGGATGGAATTGACACTCGAAGCACACCGCGTTGTATCCGCCGAAATTGTCGCCGTACACCACCGCGCACGGATAAGTGGTGGAAACAGTTATTTTTATTCCGCTCAACTCCGAATACAGCGAGCATGCGGGTACGTCCGTCGATCTCGCGTCCAAAAAGAACGGATGGTCGTAGCCGCGAGTATATTCCTGCACGAGCGCATCGTTCAAATGCTCGCCCACGGCGTGAGCGTGACGAAAATCGAACTGACGCGGCACGGGTATGATCTCGCGGGTTATGAGCCGCTCGTCGAGCTTGCCTACTCTCGACGCGTTGATATACATTTGTTGCGTCTTTACCGATTCGCGCAGATCGCCCGACGCATTGAGATACACGTGGTTCGTCACGTTGAGAAGCGTCTTTACGTCCGCCGTCGCGTCGTACGCAAGCTCCATAACGTTTTTATTGGCGTACACGGTGTAAACGACGTTGAGCCGTATATTTCCGAAATACCCGCCTTCGCCGTCGGGACTGTCGTAAGCAAACGCGACGACAACGCCGTCGGCGCGTTGCTCGACCGTCATGTCGAAAACCTTTTTGTGCAAGCCAGTCGCGCCGCCGTGAAGATTATCCGTGCCGTGATTGTTCTTTTCGAGTACGGCGGTTTTTCCGTCTATCGTGAACGTGGCGTTTTGTATGCGCCCCGCCGTCCTGCCGGTGGTGAGTCCGTTATGCCCGTAACCGTAGCCTTGATCGGACAGCTTTGTAAGCTCGCGTTTTATACCGTCGCGGTCGGGCATTTTTATGCTCGCGATCCCCGCGCCGAGAGCGCACAGCGTGACCGAAAGCCCCGCGTTGTTTTCTATCGTAACGGCTTTATTGCCGTTTATCTCGTGCTTGATGATATTCATAACGTTTCCTTTGCGTCCTACGACGCGTATGTTTGTTTAAAGATGAGATCCTTCGCTTCGTTTGGGATAACAAAAGAACGTAGTACATCGTCCATTTTGTCATCTCGACCGTAGTGCGCTCTGCGCACGTAGCGGAGAGATCTACGCGTTAGCCGCATAACTATAAATTGACCGTAATTCCGCATTCCGCTTTCCGAATTCCGAATTACTTATTCCCCTTGCGGCGGATCGCCTTGATTTCTCGGTAGCCGAAGGCTACGCGTAGTTTTTTATTACGATTAACGATATTTTACAATTCTAAATCTCATTAATATTAATTGTGCTTTCTCGCTTGCTCCGCTCGAAATGATGGGGGTGTTTGGTGTGGATTGCCTTTCCTATATAAAGAACGACAACTCTTTTTCTTCTCCTATTTATCTATTATAAGAAAGAGTAGCCAAATCACATTCCCCATCATCTCGACCGAAACGAGCGTCAGCGAGTGTAGTGGAGAGATCTAGGCGTAGCCGCACATTACTCACTCGCCGCGTAGCGGTCATTAATTCCGCATTTTTAATTGCCATTCAATTCCGGTCGCTTTCCGAATTCCTAATTACTAATTATTTATTGTATCCTTTGGGATTATTGGTTTGCCAGTTCCACAGCGACGCGCACATTTCGTCTATACCGAGTTGCGCTTTCCAACCGAGTTCTTTCTCCGCTTTTTCAGCGTCGGCGTAGCAAGCGGCGATATCGCCCGCGCGGCGCGGTTTTATCGAATACGGCAATTTATGCCCGCACACTTTTTCGAACGCGTGGATAACGTCGAGTACGCTGTATCCTATGCCCGTGCCGAGATTATATGTGTAAACGCCCGATGCGGTCACCTTTTCTATCGCCGCGACGTGACCTTTGGCAAGATCGACGACGTGGATATAATCGCGCACGCCCGTACCGTCCGCCGTGTCGTAATCGTCGCCGAACACGCCTACTTCTTTAAGTTCGCCTATCGCGACCTTGGCTATATACGGCGTCAGATTATTGGGTATGCCTTTGGGATCCTCGCCTATAAGCCCGCTCTCGTGCGCGCCGACGGGATTGAAATACCGCAACAACACGATCTTCCACTCGTTGTCGGATCTGTACACGTCGGACAGCATTATCTCTTGGAAATACTTGCTCGTGCCGTACGGATTGGTCGTGCCGCCCGTCCTGCAATTCTCGTCGAGCGGAAGCTTTTCGGGCGTGCCGTACACCGTTGCCGACGACGAGAACACTATGCTTTTACAGCCGTGCGCGCGCATCGCGTCCAACAGAACGAGCGTTCCCACGAGATTGTTGTCATAGTATTCTATGGGCTTGACGCACGACTCGCCCACCGCTTTGAGTCCCGCGAAATGTATCACGCTGTCTATCTTATGCTCGGCGAAAATCTTGTCGAGCAAAGCGCGGTCGCGCACGTCGCCCGCATACAGATCGACGGTTTTACCCGTTATTTTCCGCACGCGCTTGACGCTCTCTTCCGACGCGTTGCAAAAATTGTCTATAACGACGACTTTATGTCCCGCGTTCAACAGCTCCACGCACGTGTGCGAGCCTATATATCCCGCGCCGCCAGTTACAAGTATTGTCATATTGTGTTACCTCCCAAAAGAGTTTGAATATAAGATTTATCCGTATATGCCCGATTCTAAATCGCCCGCAATTTTTAATTCTGCATTCTTAATTCTTAATTGACCGTCATTCCGAATTCCGAATTCTTAATTCCGAATTCAGATCTCTTCCACCGTTATCCCGTCGGCTATCGCGGCTTGATAAATTTCCGCGGCGTAGCCTGTCGCCTTTTTGTACTCGGACAGCACGTGCGCCTTAAACGCGTCCAGTCCGTCGGTCTTGACAAGCGACACCGTCGACCCGCCGAACCCGCCGCCGGTCATGCGCGACCCCAAGCATGCGGGGTGCGACTGCGCCGCCGCCGCGAGCGCGTCAAGCTCCTTGCCCGTCACCTCGTACAGCTCGGAAAGCGATCTGTGCGACTCGTTCAAAAGCCTGCCGAGCGCGGGCATGTCGCCGCGTTTCATCGCGTCAGCCGCCTTGCTTACGCGCAAGCACTCGTCGACGACGTGCTTCGCGCGCTTATACACCGTAGGCGATAACAACGCCTTATGCTTTTCGAGCGTCGCTTCATCGAGCTCGGCAAGGTTATTTATTCCCGTAACGGGCTTTAAAATTTCCAATGCCGTTTCCGTTTCGCCGCGGCGTTCGTTATACTTGCTTTCCACAAGGCTGTGCGGTTTTTTGCAATCGACGATCACGAGCGTGTGATCGCCCGTATCGATAGGAACGTACTCGACTCGGAGCGTCGCGCAATCCAACAGCATGGCGCATCCGCGCTTGCCGCAAGCCGACGCATACTGATCCATTATCCCGCAATTCACGCCTATGTATTCGCGTTCGGCGCGTTGCGCTTCGAGCGCGATCTTTACGTTGTCTATCGGCGTGTTTGTCAACGCGCACATCGCCGCTATCGTCGACACTTCTATCGCCGCCGACGAGCTTAATCCGCTCCCGAACGGCACGGTGCAATCCTGCAACATGTCGCAACCGACGATCGGATAGCCCGCGCGTTTCCACGCCGCAAGACTGCCGGCAATGTAATTTCCGTAATCGAGCGTGCGGTATTCGTCAAGCTTGTTTATATCGAGCGTGACCGTCACGTCGAGCGTCGTCCACTTGACGTTTATCTTGTCCGTACCGTTTTTGCGCGCGTACACCGTGTTTTTGAGCGACAGCGCGGCGGGAAAGACCTTGCCCCCGCAATAGTCCACGTGTTCGCCGATGATATTCACTCTGCCCGCGGCGGTCGTCTTGTATTCGTATTCGCTCGCCGTTTTTTGCGAAACTTCTTTTCTCATTACGTTCTCCTTAAAGCGCGTTGCGTAAAAACTCCGCCGTCGTCGCGGGGTCTTTAAAGACCGCCGTGTTTTCGAGTATGCGCGCGCACACACTGCCGAGTTCACGCCTTACCGCCGCTTGCACCGACGCTTTGTCGCGCTTGCCGCCCGCAAGCTCGACTATCTCGCCGAATATATATCCGTAATCGGCAAGCTCTTTTGTCAACGGCTTGCCTGCGCAGATCAAGTCCGTTATTTCGCCCAATTCCTTTTCCAGCCGTCCGGGCAAAATAAACAGTCCCTGCGCCTCGATAAGCCCTATCGATTCCTTTTTTATGACGTGGAATTCGGGGTGCGCGTGGAAAACTCCGTCGGGGTATTTTTCGGAAGTGATGTTACTGCGCAGGATGATCGTCATTTCGTATCCGCGCTCGGTCTTGACCACCGTCGGACTGATAGCATTATGCACGCCGTCCTTGTCCTCATGCACGATGCCGAGTTCGGGCGCGTCGAACGCCACCCACGCCGCGCGTATCCTGTCCGACACGTCGGTTATGTTGTCGCGGTCTTTATCGACGACGCGCACAGCCGTACCCGCCCAGTCAAGCACTTCGACGGTAGCATTCGTCGCCTTGTCTTTTACTGTATATTTAGCGCCCGCCTTATGCAACGGCAACCGCTCGCCGCCGCCCTGATAGTGATCGTGCGCCAGCACGCTCCCGCCTATGCGCGGCAACGCGGCGTTACAGCCTATAAAGTAGTGCGGGAATCTGTCGGCAAAATCCATCAGTCTGCCGAACGTTTCGCGGTCGACGTGCATGGGTATGTGTCGGTAATTGACCGCTATACCGTGCTGATAAAAGTATCCGTACGGCGAGTACTGCCAAAACCAATCCTGTCCGCCGAGTTTGAGATCGATCGTGCGGAGCGTGCGTTTCGACCGTCCGCCGAACCCTTCGTTTTGGTGACAAATACTGCACGCGGGATAACCGCCGCCCACCGAATTGCCCGCCGCCGCCTTTTTCGCGTCGCGGAATTCGGGTTTGGCTTTGTTGACGGTGATTATAAGCCCGTTCTCTTCGAACCGTGGATTTTTGTCGAGCGCCGCTTTTTTCACGTAATTGTTGGATACGCAATAATCGTACAGCATTTCGGTCGCCGCCGCCCCGCCTTCCTTACGTTCGAGATACAAAAACACTTCTTGTAGCGCGGCGGGATTTAGCGACAGCTCGCCGAGTACAGCGTCGCAGTACTTTTCGGCGTCCGCGATATCGAAAAGCCCCGCCGCGACGGCGTTATCGACAAAGCGCTCCGCAAGCTCGGAAACGGGCGCATCCGCTACCGCGCCGGTATCGGGGAACGCAAGCCCCAAAATGCCGAGAACGCCGTTGCGCGCGTAATCGTAGTTTTTACGAGTGAGTCCAAGCTTTTTGGTCGCGTGATCGACAAGCTTGTCGACGCTCTCATACAGTTCGTTCATAAACACCGCCCAATGAAAGTCCTTTTGTGTATTTTAACAAATTGCATGGTATTATGCAAGAATTATATTTACCGAAACAAGAAAAATTTTTACATTTACGTTGACTGCGGACACGCAATATATTATAATATGATCATGGGCGCAACCAAAGAACACCGACAATACGATCTCGGCGAACGCGTTTGGGTCGGCAAATACAAGAACTCGCAAAACACGTTGCATTGGCACGACGATTGCGAGCTGATATATGTCGAATGCGGCGCGGTCGACGTTTACGTAAACGGCGAAACGCACGCGCTCGGCGCAAACCGCGCTATGTTTATCCAAAGCGAACTAATGCACAGGATAAACGCGCAAACCGCCGACACACTGCTGAAAACAATAATATTCGACTACGACACGATAAAAGCATTTGCCGACGGTATAAGCCTGCGCTCGCCCGTGCTTTCAAACTCATACGACATTCCCGAAACGTATGCCGAGCTGATGACCGAATTGACCGATCAAAAGCCGTTCTATATCCAAGCCGCGGAATCCGCCGTCGTTCGGCTAATGGTCGACATACTGCGCAACGAAAGCACCGAACCGACAAAGCAACGCTCCAAAGCGGACGCGAAGCTCAAAGCGCTGTTTTCGGAAATACGCAAAAATTACGCAGATTACACTCTCGCCGACGCGGCAAGATTCATGAACATGAACCAAAGTTATCTGTCGCGATTTTTCACCGAGCGAACGGGCATGCACTTTATGCGGTACGTCAACTGCGTGCGCGTGGAAAACGCCGTGGACATGCTTCGATCGGGCGAAAAGAACGTGACCGAAGCCGCGACCGAATGCGGGTTCGGAACTATCCGAAATTTCAACAGGATATTCAAACTGCTTACGGGGTATTCTCCGTCGGCATTGCCCGACGGCTACGAATTTTCGGACTCCGATCGTCGAGCGGACGACGGGAACGCCGACCCCACGCTGTTCGGGTGCGAGCTTGTGGAAAGCTCGTCCGATAAAAGATTACGGTCAAACTGAAAGATCGGTCGCGCGGCATTGCCCGACCGATCTTTTGTTATTTGTATCTTTTAAGTACCACAACTCGCGTCGGAGTATTCTCGTCGAAGTCGATGCGATCGAGTTCGAGTTCGGCAACGTCCTCTTCCACATACTCGCCGTCGAACGCGCGTATAAACGCGTCGGGTTTATCGATATCGAGCTCGCAGTGTTTTATTTTGTAATGCATCGGTATCACTATCTGCGGCATAAGTCTGTCGACGTATTCCTTGGCAAGCTCCGCGTCGACGGTATAAGTCCCGCCTACCGGTATCATCAATACGTCGACGGGCAACAGCCGTTCGATAAGTTCGGGACTGCACGGCTCGCCTATGTCGCCCATGTGACAAATATTTACGCCGTCCATGCCGAACTTGTAAATGATGTTTTTACCGCGGCGCGCGCCTTCATCGTCGTCGTGAAAGGACTGTATGCCCGTAACGTGTACCCTGCCTTCGTATTCGAACTTCCCCGGCAGATCGTACACCTGCTTGTACGAGCTTACGCCTTCCAAAAAGTTATGGTCGGCGTGACCGTGCGACACGGTAACTATATCGACTGCGGGCGCGGTAAAGCCGTACCCTACCATATTCGGATCGAACGGGTCGGTAAGCACGGTGATGCCCGTGCTTTCCGTCAGCAAAAACGCCGAATGTCCCAACCATTTGATCTTCATGTCTTTATCGTTCCTTCTCCGTATTTTTTTATTTCAAAAACCGCGCCGTCAACTCTACGGCACGTTCCATTTGTTCCGCCGTCTGCGACGACATGACGTATACCAGCTTTATTTCTATCCCGTCCGCATTGCGCGAGATCTTGCGTTCGCGCGGCGTAACGGTAAATCGCATTTTTCCGTACGGCGTATCGAGCAACGTTTCGGTATCGGTGTCGCTCAATACTATGTCGTAGCTCATCACTCCGCGCGCCGACACGCGCGTCCCGCTTTTGTCGTGTTCGACGGTAAACGCGTCGTCGCCCATGCAAAACCGCAAAACAAAACCGCCTGCCTTATCGGCAAACTCGCCCGCGCACTCGACGGGTTCTCGTTCCGACGCGACCGTGACCGCGACCGGAATAGTACTTCGTGGTTCTGTTCCGCTTTCCATAGTTTATATCATACACCATTGCTCGAAATATGTCAACAACTAACGCGCAGGTTGCCGCGCGCGGCTTGCATTTACTTGCGCAGTATCATCGCCTTTATGTCGTTTACGGCGGTGCGTATTTTGCCGTCGGTCGCTATCTGCGCCGCTATTTTGTCGCGCGCGTGCATGACCGTAGTATGCTCTCTGCCGCCGAAGTATTCGCCTATCGCGGCGAGCGGCATCGTCATCATATCGTTGATGAGATATATGGCGACCTGACGCGGCACGACCACTTCCTTGTTTTTGCGCTTGCCCAAAACGTCCGACTTTTGCGCGCCGTAGTACTTGCACGTACAATCGACTATCTCATCCGCGGTGATCTCGTCGCACTCTTGCACCCTGTAATCTTTGAGCGCCTCCTGACATATCGCAAGATCGACCTTGCGCTCGTACAGCTTGGACAAAAATATCACCTTGGTAAGCACGCCTTCCATTTCGCGTATATTGCTCGTAACGTGTTCGGCTATGTAAGTGAGTTCGCGAACGTCGATATTCTTTTTCGCGCCCTGCGATTTTTTTTGCAGGATCGCAATGCGCGTTTCGAGATCGGGCGGCTGTATGTCCACCACCATGCTCGACGCGAACCGCGAACGCACGCGGCTGTCGAGATCGGGAATATCCTGCGGCTTGCGGTCGGACGCGAACACCATTTGCTTGCCCGCGTTTTTCAAAGCTTCGAAGGTATGGAATATCTCTTCCTGAGTGGACGGCTTTTTGCTCAAAAACTGCACGTCGTCTATCATCAAAAGATCGATGTTTCGATACTTGTCGCGGAACGACTGGTTATTGATGCCGTTGGCTGTGCGAATTGACGCTATGAACTCGTTGATAAACGTATCGGTCGACACGTAAAGCATTTTTATATTTGGGTGCGTCATGCGCAAGTCGTTGCCTATCGCCTGCATGATGTGCGTTTTGCCCAAACCGACGTCGCCGTAGATAAACAACGGGTTAAACTGCTCGCCGGGATTTTCGGCGACCGCGAGCGCGGTTTCGTACGCCATTCGGTTGCACTTGCCCACGACGAATTCCGAAAAATTATAGCGCGGGTTGAGCACGCATTGCGATCCTGCGCGCGGCTTGGGCGGCGGCGCGGGCGTCGTGTCGTCCGTATCGTCCGATTTTTGCGGACGCTCTTCTTCCGATATGACCACCACTTCGGTCGGCGCGTCGTCTATTTCGCGCAAAGCGCGTTTAAAAAGCGGCAGATACTTGGCTATGACCTCCGCCTTAGCCCCCGCCGTGGGCGCGCAAAGCACCAACACGTCGTCCTCTACCTTTAACGGGCGAAGCGGCTTTATCCACACGTCAAACCCCAAAGAATGGACTTCGACTTCTATTATCGACAGCATTTCCTGCCAAACGATATCTATGTTTTTCATATTCTCAAAAACTTACCTACGCTACGGATATAACGTTATACGTCGCCGCGCCTGTTACTGCCTTGGTTTTATGTAGCAACGCTACGCAAATTTATTCTTGCAAGCAAGTAAATCCATTTGTATTATACAACAACCGCCGTGTAAAATCAACTATTTACGCAAAGGCAAACCGCGAACGTTATTCGCCGTCTGTCTCGCCGCGGTCTTTCATGCCGACGGCGATTTTGTATATCTCGCTCTTTGCAACGCGCCTGTCGGCGGCGACTTTTTTTACGGCGTCGCGCAAGCTCTCTCCGCCGTCGACGTAGCTTTTGATATGATCCTCGACCGATATCCCGTCGAACGCGCGCAAAGTCTGTCCCGCAACGACTATCGCGAACTCGCCTTTTTCGGTCACATCCAGCTCGTCGCCGAGCCTGCCGCGCGTCACCGTTTCGAACTTCTTTGTCATTTCGCGGCATACGGCGACTTCGCGCGCGCCGAACGTTTCGTACAAAAACGCCAAGTCCTTGCGGATATCGTGTACCGCGCTGTAAAACACCAGCGTACACGGCACGTTTTTATACGGCTCGACAAAACGTTGCCTGTCGACGTTTTTTTCGGGCAAAAATCCGAGTACTGTGAACGCGCGGGTATCCAATCCCGACAATACAAGCGCGTTGACGGCGGCGCACGCCCCGCTGACGACCGTATATTCCAGTCCGCGTTCGACGGCGGCGTCGATTATCACGCGTCCCGGATCGGAAACGGTCGGCATGCCCGCGTCGGAAACGACCGCCACGTCCTTGCCGTTTTCGAGCATTTCCACAAGCCCGCCGACGGAGCTTTTTTCGTTGAATTTATGATACGCGACGGTGCGGGTCGTTATCCCGTACTTATTCAACAGCACGGCGGTATGCCGCGTGTCCTCGGCGGCTATAACGTCGACGGAGCGCAACACGTCAATCGCGCGCAACGTTATTTCGTTGAGATTGCCTATCGGCGTCGCTACTATATACAGCATGATTTCTCCTTGACCGCGATATCAAAATCTCGACGTTTTTACGACGAGTCCCTGTTTTGCGCCGCGCACGCATTTGAGCAAAAACGTCTTGCCGTTTACGTTGACGGTAAGCTCCTTCGGCATAAGTCCGCGCTCGCGGCACGTATGCAATATCTCGTCCAGCCGCCCCGCGGTATGCACGAAGTACGCCGCGCCGCCGTCCTTTAACAAATACGCCGCCGCGCGCGCTATATCGTCGAACGTCGCGGTAAGCTCGCTGTTGGCGGCGGGCGCGACCGCGCGCGGCTTGCTGTCCGCTTTGAAAAACGGCGGGTTGCATGTAACAACGTCATACGATGCGCGCTTAAACGCTCGGTCTATATGCTTAATATCGACGTTGCGGAACTCGACGCGATCCAGACCGTTGATAGCGCACGAACGGTTGCTCATGTCGCACAGTCGGGTATCGAGCTCCGCGCCCGACACTTCGCACCCGACCGCGAGCGCGAGCGAAATGCCTATTATCCCGCAACCCGAACACAGATCGAACGCACGCGCGCCGCCGCGCATGTTTTGCGCCGCGTACTTGAACAGCGCGACAGCGTCGCCGCCGAACCTGTACCCGTCGACGGGCTGTATAATGCTATGCGCGTCGTCGAGCGGCTCGACCGCTTCGCCGTCGTAAACGGCTACGCCGTCGAACAGTTTTACAGTATCGTCCATAGCGTCACACCGTTCTCGTCCGCGGCGTTACGGTCGCCCTGTTTACCGTTTTATCGGTCTGCTTGGCTTCGTCCGAAACTTCCACTCCCACTATCGCAAGCACTACGCTTCCCTTACAAATGAGCGGGATCCTGTCGCGCTTGCGTTTTTCTATTTTATTGTCTATAAAATACTGTTTAAGCTTTTTGCGCTTACCGCCGCACGGACAAAACGTATCGCCGTCGCGACGAAACCGCAATACCGCGCCGTCGAGCGCGTCCAGATCGACCGCACAGCCGCGCGCTACTTCGGACGGCGAAAGCTCGCACGGCGCTACGTCGACCGCAAGCCCGTCCAAAAAATTGGCGCCCGTGCTTAACGGCGCTTCCGTTAAGCACGCGGGTCGCGGTAAATACAGCGCGATGCGTCCGTACTCGCGCGCAGCCTTTACTCCGTTGTTCATATCTACGGTTGCACCCGTGCGCATATGAACAAGCTCCGCCGCTTTGCGCACCTGTCCGCGCGTTACGTCGACGAGCGAGAACTCGGCAAGCGCGCGCCGAACGTATCTGCACGCCGATCTCCCGCCGAGCGCGCGGTCGTCGACGGTCACCGCGTCGCCGTCGCGAGCGATCAGCGACATATCCAGTCCTTCGTCCAAGCTCGCGCATGCGTCGCGGCACTCGCCCGCAAACTCATTGACTGCGCGCACGACGCCGGCGTACCGCTTTTCTATAAGCGGCAACACGTTGAGCCGAATAAAATTTCTGTCCGCATCGTCGCAAAAATTGGTGTCGTCGGTAACGTGGCTCAACCGATTGATCGTTACATACTCGTCAAGCTCCGACGGCAAAACGCTTATCAACGGGCGCGCGAGCCTGCGCTCTCCGTCGCTCGCCGCGATCCCGCACAGCCCGTCAAGCCCCGCGCCGCGAAACAGATGCATAAGCACGCTTTCGGCATTGTCGAGCGCGTGGTGCGCGGTAAACACAACGTCGATCTCGCCCGATTTAACGAGCGAGCCGAATACGTCGTAGCGCAGATCGCGCGCCGCCTGCTCGACGGTGAGCTTATTTTCCGCGCACGCCTTTAAAACGTCCACGCGGAACGCGCGGAACGCTATGCCGTTATTCTCGCAAAATCGTTTTACAAACGCTTGATCGGCGTCGGCGGTTTCGCGCAAGCAATGATTGACGTGTACAGCGAGTATATTCGATACATCGATCGCGCCGCAATTGACAACGGCGTGCAACAGACACATAGAATCGCGCCCGCCCGATACGCCGACCGCTATTTTTTTGCCCGCGTACCGCGCTACTGCCGCCGCGACTTTTTGCGATAGCCCGTCCACCTTATTCGGCGGTTTCGCGCGCCGCTTCTTCGGGCGGAGAATATAACGCCTTATCCACGTTTTTACCGTCCAAAAAGTCTATAAGCGGCTTTATGTTAGCCGTTTTGACTTCGTCGACGGGCGTTTTGGACGCGTTTAAAATATACGTATCGTCGTCGCCGAGTACGCGCGCCGATTGCAACTGACGCAACATCATGGACATTGCGAGCTTTTCCGTCCGCGAAAGCTCGTTCATATCGAACCCGCCCTGCGCGTAGAACACAGGTATAAACCGTTCGTATTCTACCGATATAGTGGTGTCTTTCAGCCTTGACGGCGTTTCTTTACGGAACGGCAACATACCGACGCCGCACACCACGAGCTTTTTGTAAATGCCGTCGAGATACCCCGCCAGCTTTTTGAACCCCGCAATGCTCCCGCCGTTTACCGAGCCTATATACAATATCCTGTCGTAACCGAGCATATCCCTTTTGAGCTTTTCGAGCGGGACCGCGTCGCAACCGAGCGCATTGCCCAAAATGTCCACGTAACGCTTTACGTAGCCGTGCTTGGATCGGAATATAATCAAAAGACTGCCTTTCATTTTTTACCTGCCTTTGCCGTGGAAACGGTCGGTCCGCCGTCGACGCGACTTGCCGCACGCGACTACCGTTAGTCACGTACCGATATTCGATACGTTTTGTATTATAACGTTGAACGGCTTACAAAAACTTCGTTTTTGCGTTGCTGTCGCAATATTATCCGCAAAACGCGGATAGTAGCCGTTAGTTGAAATACGGCGCGAAAAAGCCTTTGCAAGCAAGCTTTTTCACTTATATTATAACGTTGAACTGCGTCAAAGGCAAGCCTTTGCCTTGCGGCTTTCGCCGCCCGTATTTTCTCTCGAAAATACTCAGTCGTGTTGAAATACGTCGCGAAAAAGCCCTTGCGAGCAAGCTTTTTCACTTGTATTATAACACCGCGCGCGGTTTTTTTCAAGCGTTTTGGCGCGGTTGCCGCACTCCGCATTGCGCACGACCGCATAACGCGATCTTGCACAAAAAAATACCGCACTGCGTTTTATCTCGCACCGCGGTATTCCCGACGAATATTTATCGATCTAATAATTTTCCGCTTTCATCGCGAAGTAAGACTGCGGATGCGCGCACACGGGACAAACCGTAGGCGCGGTATCGCCGACGACCATATGCCCGCAGTTAAGACACACCCAAACCACCTGCACGCCTTTTTTGAACACTTCGTTCTTTTCGATGTTGGCGGCAAGCTTGACGTAACGCTCTTCGTGCGTTTTTTCTATCGCGGCGACCTTGCGGAAAAGCTCCGCAATCTGCGTAAAGCCTTCCTTTTCGGCGTCCTCGGCAAACGTTTTATACATGTCCGTCCACTCGAAGTGTTCGCCGTTAGCCGCGTCGTTGAGATTGGTAAGCGTGTCGGCTATGCCGTCGTGCAACAGCTTGAACCAGATCTTGGCGTGTTCCTTTTCGTTGGCGGCTGTTTCCGCGAAGATCGCGGCGATCTGTTCGTAGCCGTCCTTTTTCGCCTTGGACGCGTAATAATCGTATTTATTGCGCGCCATGCTCTCGCCGGAAAACGCCGTCATCAGGTTTTCTTCCGTTTTTGTGCCTTTTAAACTTTTCATGGGATACTCCTTTGCGGCGACATTGCGCCGAATAAATTCAAGATACCGAGCGACCGTATGCTCACCGAAATATTGTAACACGTTTGTCGGCGAAAATTAACGGCATTTTCGGCGTTTATTGTCGTAATTTAAAGTATAACGACGGCACGCAACCGCGAACCGCCGCAAAACTCAGATCAACTCGTAGATAAGCCCCGCCGCGCCGACGACTCCCGCATCGTTGCCGAGCTGAGCGATGAGTATATCGAACCGCGGCATGCCCGAGAACCCGTATTCGCGCTTTACGCAATAATCTTTGAGCTTGTCTATAAGATAGTCGCCCTGTCCGCATACGCCGCCGCCCAATATGATCGCCTGCGGACGGAAAATATTCGCGAAATTGAGTATGCCCTCGCCGAGATATTTGATATAACGGTCGACGACCGTTTTTGCCGCCGCGTCGCCCTGCTTACAGCACTCGAACGCAGTAAGACCGCTCACTTCTTCGAGCGTCGGCGAAAACTTCCACATTGCCGAATCGGGGTTTTCGCTCATCGCTTTGCGCGTATCGCGCATCAACGCGGTAGCGCTGCAATACGCTTCCAAGCACCCGTGCCGTCCGCAAGTACACGGCTCGCCGTCCACCTGTATCACCATGTGTCCGAGCTCGCCGCCCTTGCCTTCGTTCCCGTCGTAAAGCTTACCGCCGAGCACGACGCCGCCGCCCACGCCCGTACCGAGCGTAAGCACCACCGTATCGGTGTACATGCGTCCCGCGCCGTACATGCTTTCGCCGAGCGCCGCGACGTTTGCATCGTTGCCAACCTTGATGGGTCTGTTTACCTTGCGGGTAAGCTCTTCGGCGAGCGCGACGTTGCGCCAATTGAGATTGTACGCGCAATCTACCGTCCCCGCCGCCGAATTGACCGCGCCGGGGCAACCTATGCCTATGCCGACGAAATCTCGGTCGTTAAGATCTACAATGGAAAGTATCAGCTTGCCTATATCGTCGATGATCTTTTTGGGACCTGCCGCAACGTCGGTCGCCACGGTGTTCTTTTTGACGATGTTGCCGCGCTTATCGACAACGCCTGCTTTTATCGACATACCGCCGATATCGATACCGACACAATACATATTTACCCCTCTGTCGTTTTTCATATTTTTCACCGTCATTCTATAATGATAGTATTGATAGACGATTGCAATTTTTCCTTATCAGCGGAATTGCGCTCGCGCAAATAATCGCCGAACATGTTTACGGCGTTGCGCCTGTCGAGAATTACGTACCGCCGCGTTACGGGCAGTTTCTTTTCCGCCGGCGCGGTCTCCGCTTTATCGCTCTTGCGCGCTCGCGTCGCGCCGCCCGTTTTGCCGGACGTGCGTTTGCTACGCGTCGCCGCGCTCTCCGACGCCGCGCGCTTCGCGGTATCGGTCGACTTCTTTTGTTGCGTTTTCTTGTCCGCGACCGCCGTTTCGACGCGCTGTTCGGGCGGCGGCGCAATATCGTCGTCGTCCGTTTTGGTTATGGTGCGTATCTCCGGAATGTATATCCCGCGGTCGGGTTCTATATCGTCGAGATCGTCTTGCTCATATTCGTCGTAACCGTCAAGCCCGTCGTCTTGTTCGGCGGCAGTTTCCGCTTCTTGCGGATATTCTTCGCCGTCCGCCGTATCGTCATAAGGCTCTGCGCTCTGTCCGTCGAGCGCCGTTTCGTATGCCGAGATATCGTCGTCCGCATAGTCCGCGGTTTCTTCGGCGTCGTCGAATACGTCTGCGACCGTTTCCGCCTTGTCCGCGTCGTAGGCTTCGCCGACTTCGTCCGTTTCGATCGACGCGTCGGTTTCGTCGTACGTCGAACCGTCGTCGTGCGCGCCGTTCTCTTCGTCGCGCTCGACGTCTTGCTCTGCGTATTCCGTTTCGTCTGTAACGCCGTCGTCCGACTCCGTTTGTTCCGTCGCGCCGTCTATATCTTCATCGCCGTCCGCGATCTCGTTTTGCGCACCGTCGACGTTGCCGCCTTTATTCTCCGCGTCGAGATCGTCGAAAGTGTCGAACCCGTCGTCGTTGTTTTCGGCAATACCGACAAAACCCGTTTGCGCAGACTCGTCGGGCGCGGAGTTGCGCCAATCGGCTTGCGGCGCGTCGTCGACGGCTTTATCGGTATCGGCGTTAGCCGCATGCGCGGCGGCGGTCGTCTTTTTGACGGCGGACTCGCCTATCTTGCGTATTTTTTCGAGCTCGGCTTCACGCCTGAGCTGTTCGGGCGTTTTGGTCGTTTTGCCGACCGCTTTCGCCTTTATCTTTTTCTCCGATCTTTTGTTCGCGACCAAACAGTCCACGATGAGCGCGGCAAGACTGCAAATAAACAGCGCTATCACAAGCTCCGATCCGACGGTCGTCGAAAGAAGCACAAACAAATCGACGAGCGGTAATTGCACGCTTTTTCCTAAGATAACGAGCGTTGCGCCCGACCCGTCTTGCGCAAACGAAATGCTCGGATCGCCGTCGAGCATGGTAAGTATCGCGCAAGCGAACATGACCGTTGCCGCAATAAAAGCGAGCGTAGCCGATATGCGCAAGATCACGTCGAACGCATTGCACTTACGCTTGCCCTTGACCGCGACGACGATAGTCGACACCAAAAAAAACAATCCGAGCGCGCCCGCACCCGCAACAAACGCTATATTGAAAATATTGCTCCAATCCAACATACTGTTTTATTATACAACCCGTGATATATTTTGTCAATGCTTGGATAAAAGTTTACGCCGATATTTTTCGCTTTCGCGTCAAATTAACGTTAAAAGCCGCTTTTGACTGTCAAAAAAGCCCTTCGCCGCAAGCAAAGGACTTTATTCGCTATATTGTAAACCGTTCAAAACATTCGCTTTCGGATCATCACTACGATGACGGGAACGAGTATCGCGACTATTATCCCGAACACTATCCAAAACCCGTACGGATTTTCGGCGAACGGCACAAGCACGTTCATGCCCCACAAACTGCTTATAAGCGTAGGTATGGTAAGCAAGATCGTTATCGCCGTCAACAGCTTCATCACGATGTTTTGGTTATTGGAAATTACCGACGCAAACGCATCCATCGTGCCTGACAAGACCTCGCGGTGGATGGACGCCATTTCGATAGCCTGTTTGTTTTCTATTATGACGTCGTCCAACAGATCGTTGTCGTCCTCGTAATGCTTGATCGTGGACAAAGAACGTATCCTGTCGATGACTATTTGATTAGCGTTGAGCGACGTCGAAAAATATACGAGCGCTTTATCGAGATCCAAAAGCTTGATAAGCTCGGTATTTTTGAGCGAACGGTGCAACGACTGCTGTATGCGGCTCGCCGTGCGGTCGATCAGTTTGAGATAGTACAGATATTTGGTGGCGTTGCAATAAAGTATTTGATAAATAAATCGCGTACGCTTGTTTACGTCGAAATTGCGTATTGCTTTCGTCACGAAATCGCCGAGCACCGACGTTTCGCGCAAGCACACGGTAACAAAATAATCCTTATTGAAAACCATTGCGAGCGGGAGCGTGGAATACACGTACGCATCCTTTTCCTCGTTGATAACGGGTATGTCGACCAATACGAGCGTAACGTCGTCGTCCACGTCGATACGCGCGCGTTCTTCCTCGTCGAGCGCCGATTTGAGCATATATTCGGGTATGCCCGTCGCCTTGCCGACAAGCTCCACTTCGAGATCGGACGGGTTTTCGAGATTGATCCACGTTCCGGGCGTGATAGCGTCGCGCTCGGCAAGCTCGCGCTTGCCGCTTTCCATAGCATAAACTTTTAACATAAAACGCTTAACAACGGGCGTATCGCGCCCGCAAAGCACGAGCGCGAAATCAATTATTACAACTGCCGTCGGAACTGTCCATTGCTCTCCTCCACCGCTATTCTACCACACTATCGTCGGTTTGGCAAGCGTTTGACAATTAGGTCGACGCTAAAAAGCCGATCGGAAAAAGCGCGGAACGCCCTATCGAGCCGCTCCGCGCTTTATCGCTACACGCGATAGCTTGTTTAAATTCTTAATTCCGCATTCTCGATCCACCTTGCGGCTACGCCAAAGATTTCTCGGTAGCCGAAGGCTCCGCTCGAAATGATGGGTAGTATAATATGCTTTTACTCACCGCGTAGCTGTCATCAATTCCGAATTCAGCTTTCCGAATTCCGAATTTTATTTGACTTCTATCTGCTTGCCGTTTTCGGCGCAAACATACACGAAGTGCGTGCCGTCGTCAAGCTCGTAACGGTATTCGTAGCAAACGCGTTCTTTGCCGTTGATGTTGCGCACGACGAGCGTACCGTCGCCGCCGCCTTCCGCCGAACGCTTGGCTTGCTTTTCGGTAAGCTTGGGCGTCGGAACGTCCTTATGCTCGCAATCGCAATTTCCCGCAGTGAACGAAACGGTCTCGTTGCCGACGACCACCGCCGACGCATAATCGTCGGTAGCGAGCGCGCCGTTATACGACCTACACATAATAACGCCGACAGACCTGCCGAGATCCTCGCTCCAACGCACGACGAGATCGTCGTATCCGCACGCGGCGGCGGCTTCAAGCGCCGATCTTTCCGCGGCTTCGACGTCCGTCTTTTGATCTTCGTCGTCGCGCATAAACGAGTATTCCATTATCTTGCCGTTACACACAAGCGCGTATCCCGTATGACCGTTGCGCTCGACGTAGAACTCTATATGCCCGTCCCACGCGCCGACGTACTCCGTGCTCGACGTATCGAGCGCGCTTTTTACAAGCTCGGCGGCATCGTCTATATCGTCCTGAGTTATTACCACGTCGGGCTCGTTGACGCCGTTATCGGTTATAAGCTCGCCGTTGTATTCGAACGTCGTGCCGTCGCTGACGCTTTCGTAGAACTTGCCCGAATACGCGTACAGCATATCCGCAAGCTCTATCGTTTCCATCGCGCTGTACGAGTGCAGGATAGTCGCCATATCGTTAAGGAACGCCTCTTTACTGCGGCTGTCCGCCCAATCGTCCATATGACATTCGAGCGCGGTCTCAGCACGCACCGCGTGAACGAGCGCCGTCTTATTGAGCGTTTCCGCAGGCTCCGCGTCGTTGCACAGTCGAAGCGCAGACATCGAGCGTTTGAGTTCGTACGCCGCGTCGACCATAAGATATTGCGCCATATCCCTGCCCGTATCGGGCGTTGCGCGACGCTCGCGAACGGCGTATACCATACCCGTTATCATGCCGCACAGCATGATCGCAAGCGAGCTTATTATTGCTGCGATCACTATTCCGTAGCTTTGTTTTTCGTTGAGTTTGTTGACCATGATACTTTCCTTTGTTAATTGATTTACCTATATCGCGCGACGTGCGTTTACAGCGCGAAGTTGTGTCTGCCGATCCTGATATGCACGGTAAGCGTCCATATCCAGCTCGAAGTGGCGGTCGCGGGATTGTAATAATACAAGCATCCGCCCGTAGGATCCCAACCGCCCAGCGCGTCGCGAGCGGCGTTGTACGCCGTCTGATTGGGCGTGAGATTTATCTGTCCGTCGTTGACCGCGGTGAACGCGTTCTTTTGATAAATAACGCCGTATATAGTATTGGGAAACTTGGAAGATTTTACGCGGTTAAGCACGACCGCCGCGACGGCGACCTGACCGTTATACGGCTCGCCGCGCGACTCGCCGTAAACGCACCGCGCCAAAAGATCGAGATCTGCTTGCGAAACGTTGCCCACGCCGCCCGATCCGTTGCTTCCGCCGGACGACCCGCCGCTGCCGAGCGTGATGCCGAGCTTGCGCTCGGTAGCGTTGCCGACAACGCCGTCCACCGTCAAGCCGTTGTCCGACTGAAAGCTCATTACCGCGCACATCGTGCGCTTGCCCCATGCGCCGTCCACAGTCGAAGTATAGTATCCGCGCGATTTGAGCGCGGTCTGTACCGCCTTTACGTTTGCATACGTTTTACCCTTGTTGATACCGCCCGACCGCGCCGCCGTCGACAGCGTCACGCCGAGCTTGCCCGCCGTGCCTGAGCCGACCATGCCGTCTACCGTCATTCCGTTTTCGGACTGGTATTTAAGGACGGCGCGCAACGTGCCTTTGCCCCATACCCCGTCCACAGTCGAAGCGTAGTATCCGTAGGTTTTGAGCCGCGCCTGAACGGCGGCGACGTTCGCATCAGTCTTGCCGTAAGTGATGCCGCCCGTCACGGGCAACGTCACTCTCAGCGCGCGAGCGGTCGCGCCGCCCACGTCGCCGTCTGCGACAAGCCCGTTATCGGACTGAAACCGCTTTACGGCGGAAAGCGTGCCGTTGCCCCATACCCCGTCCACCGTCGAGCGGTAATAGCCGAGCGTGGCGAGCCGCGTCTGTACTGCGGCGACGTTTGCATAAGTATTGCCCTTGACTATATCGGCGAGCGCAACGGGCGTCAGCGCGAGCGCGACGACAGTCAACAGCAATGTTACAGCCGTCAAAACAGGCATTGTGCGTTTGATGATCTTTGTCATAAGTACTTCCTTTGTAGATTATTTTAGTGACGCGGTATGCGCGCCTTTATTTGAACAGCTCGGCAAAAAACGACTTATATTCGAAATCTTCGCCGTAGCACAACGGCGGATACACAACACACCACCAGTTGTCGCCCTTGGCGTCGCCCAGCTCGATTATCAACGCGTCGTAGTAGCCGTCGGGGACGGTCACGTCCTTGTACATGCGCGACGGGAAATATTCGTTGACAAGCTTTGCCTTGGCGTTGTAATCGAATCCGTTGCGCGAAAGCACCTTCGCGGCGATCGCCGACAGCTTGTCGAGATCCTTGCCTATTTCTTCGTACGCCTCGTCGAAAGTCGTTTTGTTTATATTTGCCGAAATGTACTCGTTGACGGCGTCGCGTACCTGCAATTTGACCGCTTGATCCTCGTCCGAATTGGAGTTGGCGCGGATATGGAGCCGCAAAAGGTCGCCGTCATAATAAGTATTATTATCAATACACGCCGAAAATATATACAAAACACAAAAAATCATTAAGGCGGACAACAACACGCACATTGTCTTTTTACATACACGAACAAAGGTTTCCATAAAAACGATTATTGCCGCATACGAAAAGAATATACACGCCTTTTGGATTTATTTATGACGACAAAGCGTATACGTTTATTTCGCACAAAAAAACAAGGCGATAAAAGCGTACTTCCCGTAGGGAATATAAAAAGCGAAGAATTTAAAAATTCTTCGCT
>CAMSYM010000022.1 GCA_947066105.1 uncultured Clostridia bacterium | reverse complement strand
CGCGCGAGCTTATGCACTTTTTCGAGTTGCGTTGTTGCAATCGCGCGCAGTGGGAGATCCGCGGCGTGGCGTGGCGTATGCTCGAAGAAGCGGTCAAGGTCGCGCCCAACCTGTTCCGCGATTGCGGTCCGGGCTGTTTGTGCGGCGAGTGTCCCGAAGGCAAAAAATCGTGCGGCAAGGCGGCGGAAGTTAAAAAGCAACGTTCCGCGCTTAACGACTCGAAAAAGAGCGGCGCGCGCGGCAAGGAATAGGGCGGTCGAGCTATAAAAATATTCGGCAAAAACGCCGTTCTCGAACGGCTGAAAAACGGCGGCGGGTTTACGCGCGTCGAGCTTTTGGACGGAGTGTCGCACGACGAGCGGCGCGCGTCTGTCGTGCGAATGGCAAAGGCGGCGGGCATACCCGTCAGATTTTGCGATCGTGCGGCGATGGACAGAGCCGCCGAAGGCGCAGTGCATCAGGGGTGTATCGGTTACGCCGTCGACTTCGAGTATTCGGATATCGACGGGATACTCGGCGTTGCGCGCGAGCGAAACGAACCGCCGTTTGTCATAGTGCTTGACGGGATCGAGGATCCGCACAATCTCGGCAGTATTTTGCGATCGGGCGAGTGCGGCGGCGTTCACGGCGTTATAATCGGTAAGAACCGTCAAACGCCCGTCAACGATACCGTTATCAAAGTGGCGGAGGGCGCGGCGGAATACGTCAAGGTCGCGCGGGTGGTCAATATAAACGATGCCATACGCGAGCTTAAAACCAAAAACGTTTGGGTGTACGCGCTCGATATGGGCGGCGACGATATTTACGAAAAAGATCTGTCGGGCGCGGTCGCGCTCGTGGTCGGCGCGGAGGGCGCGGGAGTTTCGCGGCTTACCAAACAGCTTTGCGACGGCGTTGCGTCCATTCCCATGCGCGGAAATATAAACTCGCTCAATGCGGGCGTCGCGGCGGCGCTCGGAATTTACCGCAAGATAGAGTGCGATAAAATATCGCGGGCTGAAAACAAATAAAAAATACTCATCGGAGGCAAGATATAAAATGAGAAAGCCTATAATTGCAGGCAACTGGAAAATGAACAAGACGGCGGCGGAGTGCCGCGAGCTTGTTACCGCGCTTGCGCCCAAGGTAAAGGATGCGCAATGCGACGTAGTGATCTGCGTGCCGTTTACCGATATTGCGCTTGCGGCGGAGCTTGTCAAAGGCACTAACATCGCCGTCGGCGCGCAGAATATCGCGTGGGCGGACAGCGGCGCGTTTACCGGCGAGATATCGGCGGCAATGCTCAAAGAAGCGGGCGCGACGTACGTTATCATCGGACACAGCGAGCGCCGTCAGTATTTCGGCGAGACCGACAAAACGGTCAACGCTCGACTCGTTCAGGCTCTTAAAAACGGCTTTACGCCCATCGTGTGCGTGGGCGAGCTGTTGGCGGAGCGCGAAAGCGGCGAGACCGCAAACGTTTGCCGCGCGCAGGTAGTCGGCGCGTTCGAAGGCATTTCAGCCGCCGACGCCGCAAAAACGGTGATCGCTTACGAACCCGTTTGGGCTATCGGCACGGGCAAGACCGCTACCGACGAGCAAGCCAACGAAACGATCGGTTTTATCCGTTCGGTGGTAAAAACGCTTTACGGCGCGGCTGTCGCGGAAGGGATGCGCATACAGTACGGCGGCAGTATGAACGCCAAAAACGTCGCGGGGCTTATGGCTCAGCCCGAGATCGACGGCGGGCTTATAGGCGGCGCCAGCCTCAAAGCCGACGATTTTGCTATAATTGTCAACACAGCCAAATAGAATAATAACACAAGAAAATTTTGCGGAAGGTAGTTTATGGACGCATTAATCATTCTCGACGGATTCGGCTTTAATTCCGACGAATACGGTAACGCCGTCAAAAAGGCGAACAAACCGTTTTTCGATTCGCTCATGCAAAAATATCCGCATACGCTCATCAACGCGTCGGGTTATGCCGTAGGCTTGCCCGAAGGACAAATGGGCAACAGCGAGGTCGGACACCTGAATCTCGGCGCGGGACGCGTCGTGTATCAGGACATCACGACAATCGACGATGCGATCAAGGACGGGTCGTTCGATAAGAATGCCGCGTTCAACGCCGCGATCGATGCGGTCAAAGCAAACGGCACGGCTATGCACCTTGTCGGGCTTTTGAGCAACGGCGGTGTTCACAGCATGAACACGCATTTGTACGCGCTGTTAAAGCTTTGCAAAGCGCGCGGCGTCGAAAAGGTATATGTGCATTGCATTACCGACGGTCGCGACGTGCCGCCAGATTCGGGCATCGGGTTTGTCAAGGAACTCGAACAAAAGACGGCGGAGATAGGCGTCGGCACGATAGCTACTATCGTCGGCAGATATTACTATATGGACAGGGACAACCGCTGGGAGCGCGTGTCGCGCGGATACAACGCGGTGTTCGCGGCGCAGGGCAAGCATTTTTCGCAGGCGGAATCGGCGATGGCTACGAGCTACGCCGCAGGCACGATGGACGAATTTATCGAGCCTACCGTCATAGGCGATTACGCGGGAGTCAACGAAAACGACGCGGTCATATTCTATAATTTCCGCGCCGACCGTGCGCGTCAGATCTCGCGCGCGATCACCGAACCCGATTTCGATTGTTTCGAGCGCGTCGGCGGATACAAAAAAGTTACGTACGTCGGTATGACGCAGTATGACGTGACGCTCGAAAACATAATGACGGCGTTTCCGCCGAGAAAGTTGGTAAACACGCTCGGCGAATATCTCGCATCGAAAGGACTGACGCAGGCGCGCGTGGCGGAAACCGAAAAGTATGCGCATGTTACGTTCTTCTTTAACGGCGGCGTAGAAAAGCCCAATGCCGACGAAACGCGCGTGCTTGTTGCAAGCCCCAAGGTCGCGACGTACGATCTTCAACCCGAAATGAGCGCGTTCGAAGTAGCCGACAAGGCGGTCGCGGAAATAGAAAGCGGCAAGGACGTTTTGATACTCAATTTCGCCAACTGCGATATGGTCGGGCATACCGGCGTACTCGGCGCCGCGGTCAAGGCGGTGGAAGCGGTCGATCTTTGTCTTAAAAAGGTAGTCGAAGCGATATGGAAGAGCGGCGGCACGGCGATAGTCACAGCCGATCACGGCAACGCCGAGGTCATGCAGTTCGAAAGCGGTTCGCCTTGCACGTCGCACACAACAAATCTCGTTCCGCTCGTGGTGGCGGGCGATAAGTATCTCGGCAAAACGCTAAAAGACGGGAAGGCGCTTTGCGACGTCGCGCCCACTTTGCTCGATATCATGGGCGTGGAAAAACCCGCCGAAATGACGGGCGAGAGTATAATAAACGATTAGTCTGCGATCGCAGTCTTGGCGATCTCGGCGAAATTATCTAATGTAAAGCTATGTAAAACCGCCGTTTCGTATCATACGGAGCGGCGGTTTTGCTGTAAGGTTTTTTATTCGGTTTAGGCAAACGCCCAGTAGCCGAGATAGATCATGATGAGCGCGACTACGATAAAGAATATCGTGGCTATAACGCCGCTCGCGACCGATTGACGGTAGCACAACATCATTGTGCCGAGCGAGAGTGCGGTGGTTATCGACGCCATGATATACGCCGCGATAGGCATGCCGTGGTAAATAAAGAACGGCGTGATCGCGGTAGCTATGAACGTCGTGACCCAAAACGCCCAAGTCCAGCCGCGGACGACTCTGCCGTTATCGGTATAGACGTTTTCGCGGAGAACAAAGAACAGCGACAGCCCCATGTGTAAGAAAAGCACGGGGGGAGCGGCTATCACCAACCATCTCGGGATTCGGAAGGGCAGGTTGGCGGCGTTTGCAACTCCGCCGAATATCCCCGATGAGTAGGATATCGCAAGCCCTATTCCTACGGTTGCCAGAACACAGACCAAAAACAGAGCCGTGTCCGACAGTCTTCTTTCGTCGTTTACAATTACAGAGTTGTTTTCCATAGTGAGTTTAGTATGCTCGCTATCGCGGGAATTATACAAACCGTCGTCTGCGAAAAATTTAGACGGTCAATAACTCTCCGTGCGCGGAGATCGCAGTCGTATATTATATCGATATCGGGATTTGGGATTTTATATCGGCAATGCGCATGTCTTACGACATCGAAAGCTTTTTGCTTGGCTTTTTTACTTGCGTTTTTTTGCGTAAACGGGTATAATAACAAATATGACTATACATTTAACGGATCGAGCCGTGTATTTTTTTATTGCTGGCAGTATATAACAACTATGTGTCGTTTGCGCGCGAGTATTGCGCAGTCGAAGCATAAAGCTTGCCGTATCGGTCGGCAAACGAGAGAAGAAAAGGAGAGTACCGATGAAAACCGAAAGTAAGCGCATAGTCGGATTTTGGCATTACGGCGTTATACTTACATATTTGTCGCTCGCGTTGTCGGTTTGCGGGATATGTTTTGCGGCGGCGTACGGCGGACCGCGCCGCGACGATATAACGGCGTTTTTGCTGTTGATGTCCGCGCTTTGCGACGCGTTCGACGGCATGGTCGCCAAAACGCGCAAAAACCGCACTGCCGACGACAAGCTGTTCGGCATGAACATCGATTCGCTGAGCGACATGGTTTCGTTCGGCATTGCGCCCATAATGGTGGGCGTCGCCATGAATATGACGCGCTGGTATTACGTTATATTCTACGTGTTTTACGTTCTGTGCGCGCTAATAAGGCTTGCGTATTACGACGTATCGGAATTCAACAGGCTGGGCGATCCCAACGCCGCGCCGCGAACTTCGTATCAAGGCTTGCCCGTGACCAACTCGGCGTTCGTGGTAGTTATATTCTATCTCGTCGCGACTATGTTCGACAATCCGAGCTTTGCGGCGTCGCTCGGCTTTACGAAACAGGGCGTCATGATATACCGCAGCGTACTGATGATGACGAGCTATCTTTTGCTAGGCTTACTGTTCGTAATCAAGTTCAAGATGTTCAAGGCAAGGGCGAAAGGTCTGATCGTCACTATTGCGATCGTAACGGTGCTTGTTATCACGCTCGCGCTGATACGCTATTATGTGTGCGGCGTGGCGTTGTTCGTGCCGCTGACCAAGTACCCCCCCCCTGTCACGACATGAAAGACGCGTTGAACGAACCGCGCATGCGAGAAACCGTGGACAAGCCGCCCGTTCCGCGTGCGCTTAAATTTTTGTATTACAATATTCTCGGCGCGCCCGTTCTAAGGTTAATGACGAGCCGTTGGGTGAGCAAGCTCGCGGGGCGATATCTCGACGGCGGGCTTTCGCGCGGCAAGATAAAGAAGTACATAAAAAAACACGGCATCGATATGTCGCAGTTTATAGAAGAAGAATACAAAAGCTTCAACGCGTTTTTTACGCGCCGAATAAGACCCGAATTGCGTCCGTTCGATCTCGATCCCGACGCGCTCGTTTCGCCGTGCGACGCCAAGCTTTCCGCATACCGCATCGACGAGAACAGTAAGTTCCGAATAAAAGGGTTTGAATATACGACGGAATCGCTGTTGAAAAACGCCGAGCTTGCGCAACGATTCGACGGCGGCTTGTGTTTGATATTCCGATTGACGGTGACCGATTATCACAGATATTTCTTTTTCGACGGCGGCACGGCGCACGGTAATACGTTTATAAAAGGACGGTTGCATACCGTCCAGCCCGCCGCGCTCGAAAAACGACGGGTGTTTACCGAGAATTGCCGCGAATATACCGTACTCGAAACGGATAACTTCGGCACAGCCGTGCAGGTAGAAGTGGGCGCGATGATGGTCGGACGCATTGTCAACGACGTTAAGTCGGGCAGGTTCGAGCGCGGCGACGAAAAGGGCAGGTTCGAATTCGGCGGCTCGACCGTCGTATTGCTGTTGCAAAAAGACCGAGCGGAGATAGACGACGAGTTTTTCGCAAACACCGCGCTCGACCGCGAAACGATAGTCAAGTGCGGCGAGAGAATAGGACGGAAAGTTGATTCGGGATCGACGGGAAATTAATACGCTTTAACGAGCGTTTATCCCGAACAAGCGTAGTGTACTGCGTATAGTGCATGGATCGTTTTTTGTGCTTTTGAACAAGCACAGTGTACCACCGTTTTTTTGTCATCCTGAACAAGCGTAGCGCAGTGGGCAATCTCTACCTTATTAATAATGATGAGATTCTTCGCTTCGCTCAGAATGACAAAAAAATGTACACGGTTGAATACCCTTCGCGTTGTTCAGGACAGTCTGCGGTTACTTCGTAGGACAAAAAGAGTATGAGTGGTTGAGATTCTTCGCCTTGCTCAGAATGACAAGTAATTCACAGGACAAGCAAAGTCGTTCCACTCACCCCATCATCTCGACCGAAACGAGCAAAGCGAGTGTAGTGGAGAGATCTAGGCGTTAGCCGCACATTGCTCACTCACCGCGTAGCGGTCATTAATTCCGCATTCCGAATTCCTAATTCCGAATTCACTTTGCGGCGGATCGCCTTGATTTCTCGGTAGCCAAAGGCTACGCGTAGTTTTTTGTTACGATAAACCATATCTTACAATTCCGAATATCGTTTGTATTAATTGTAATTCTTCACTTGCTTCGCTCGAAATGATGGGGGTGTTGATTGTAGGTTGCTTTTCTATACGTATTACAATAATTGTCATCCTGAACAAGCGAAGCGCCGTGAAGGATCTCTACCTTATTAATAATGATGAGATTCTTCGCCTTGCTCAGAATGACAAGTAATTCATAGGACAAGCAAAGCCATTCCACTCACCCCATCATCTCGACCGAAACGAGCAAAGCGAGTGTAGTGGAGAGATCTAGGCGTAGCCGCACTAATATTAAGTTAACCATAATTCCTAATTCCGCTTTCCGAATTCCGAATTATTTCGTGTTATAATAATTCGCGTGCGGAAATCATTAAATTGCTTGCATATTGTTCGGCGGTTTGATATAATACCGAATGTACACACATGGTGTAGGAGCGGGTATGGAACAAACCGAATCAACCGAAAAAAAAGTGCGAAAACGCATGTCCGAAAAGACCAAAAAACGCCTGCATGATTTTTTGGTATCGCCGCTCATGATACTTGTCGCGTCGTTTATCCGCGCTATATGCGTGCATTGTTTTATGCTGTCGTTCAACTTCGCGCCGGGCGGGGTGACGGGCATAGGCACGATGATCGAGTTCAAAACGGGGTTTTCTACCGGCTATACAAACATGATAATCAATGCGCCGCTCATAATCTTGGCGTTTATATTTTTGAGCAAGTCGTATGCGATAAAATCGACGGCGGCTATCGCGCTCGCGTCGGCGGGCATGGTCTTGATGCAACAGTTTCATTTTCCGCAGTACGGCGTTATGGCGGGCGGAGTCGCGGATCCTGCCGCGGAACCTGTGCTTGCGGCGGTCGCTTGCGGCGTTTTGGGCGGGTTTGGCGTTGCCATCATGATTCGTGCGGGCGGCTCTAACGGCGGCACCGATATACTGGCGGCGTTCATACAGCGCAAGTTTCAAGCCACCAACATCACCTGGTTCATTATGGCGCTCGACGGCGTGGTGATTTTCGTATCGTTTTTTGTGTACGGCAATAATCTTACGCCCGTACTCATGTCGTTTACGCAACAGTTTTGCAGTGCGATGATGGGCGACGTTATCCTTACAGGCTTTAAGTCGGCTATCAAGTACGAAGTGATAACCGACGATCCCGAAACGCTTGCCGCCGAGCTTATACAAAAGCTCGGTCACAGCGTTACGAAAATGGACGCAACGGGCATGTACGCGCATAGCGAACGCGCGTTGTTGATCTGTGTCGTGCGCAAGCGTCAAGTGACGGACTTCAACAATATACTTAAAAAGTATCCCAACACCTTCGCGTACGTTTCGGGCACGAGCGAGGTTTTCGGCAAGGGGTTCAGCAGATAAGACGTTTCGTATATCCTATGCGCCGTGTGCGAAGTCGCAGCAACGCCGTATCGAACGCGCGGCAATGCACCCGTTAAGAATAATGCGTAATTCGGAATCGCAGTCGTTTAAAAAATAAAACCGTGATTCGGAATAAATATTTGAAAATAAAACCGTATAAGAACCGTATAAGAATAGTAAAAACACATGACCTTATAATGACCGATCGGAGTTTATTATGAAAGAGTTTAAAGCACAATCCAAAAAATTGCTCGACCTTGTGGTCAATTCCATTTACGTCAACCGCGAGATATTTTTGCGGGAGCTTATTTCCAATGCGTCGGACGCGCTCGATAAGCGCAGATTCATGTCGCTCACCGACAGCGCGCTTTCCGCCGATTTCGGTATCGAACTGAAAATCGACAAGACCGCGCGCACTATAACGGTAAGCGACAACGGCGTCGGCATGAACGATAAAGAACTCGAAGACAATCTCGGCGTGATCGCGGCGAGCGGCACGGAAGCTTTTAAAAAGGCGCAACAGGACAAGCCGAGCGACGAACAGCTTATCGGACAATTCGGCGTCGGGTTTTACTCGGCGTTTATCGTTGCGGACAGCGTGACCGTGATATCCAAAAAGGTCGGCGACAGCCAAGCGTATATGTGGAAGTCGGACGGCGCGGAGGGCTTTGACATAACTCCCGCCGAGCGCGTGGACGCTGGTACGGACGTTATCCTTACGTTAAAGCCGGATGGCGACGAAGATAAATATTCGGAATTTTTGGAAGAGTGGAACATTCGCAAGCTCGTAAAAAAATATTCCGATTATATCAGATATCCCATACGCATACCGGTCAGTTTGAACGACGACAGCGACGTTGCGGTCGAAAAGTACGACGTGGTAAACTCCATGACGCCGGTGTGGAAAAAGCAAAAGTCGGAGCTTGGCGAAAACGAGCTCGAAGAGTTTTACAAACACACTTATCACGATTACCGCGCGCCGTTGTATCATGTGGCAACGCGCGTGGAAGGCGCAGTCGACTATACGGCGTTGTTGTTTGTGCCGAGCGAGCCGTCTTACGATTACTTGACCAAGGACTTTAAGCGCGGGCTGTCGCTGTACTGCAACGGCGTGCTTATAATGGAGCGTTGCGAGGAGCTTGTTCCCGAATATCTCGGATTTATCCGCGGCGTGGTGGACACGCCCGACCTTGCGCTCAACATTTCGCGCGAAACGTTACAGCACGACCGTAGACTCGTAGCGATAGCCAAGGGTTTGGAAAAAAAGGTGCTTGCCGAGTTTTCCAAACTGCTCAAAAACGACCGCGAAAAATACCAAAGCATTTTCGAGCAGTTCGGCAAGGCTATCAAGTTCGGCGCGTATTCCGATTTCGGCGCGAACAAGGATAAGCTCAAAGACCTGTTGATGTACTATTCGGACGCGCAAGCCAAGCTCGTCACGTTAAAGGAATACGTCGAGCAGTTGGAAAACAAAGCGCCGCTCGACGATGCGGAGCGCGGCAAAAAAGCGCCCGTGCTTTATGCATGCGGCGAAACGACCGAAAAAATATCCATGCTCCCGCAGCTCGAAGGCGCGCGCGAAAAAGGCGAGGACGTTTTGTATTTTACCGATCCCGTCGACGAATTCATAGCGCGCATGCTCGACAGCTACGACGGACATAAGTTCGAAAATATCGCGTCGGGCAAGGACGCGTCGCCCGCAAAGACGCGCGGCTACGAGGGCTTATTGAAGCGCATGGAGCAAAAGCTCGACGGCAAAGCCGCCGTTACCGCTACAACCAAGCTCAAATCGTATCCCGTTTGTCTCGCCGCCAAGGGCGAAGTGTCGCTCGAAATGGAGCGCATAATGGAGGCGATGGGCAACGCCGTCAAGGCGGAACGGGTGTTGCAGGTAAATCTCGATCACCCCGCGATCAAAAATTTGAAAAACCTGCCCGACGGCATGTTCGACGATACGGTGACGGTACTGTACAACGAGGCGTTGCTCGCCGAAGGATACAAGACCGAACCCGACTTTTTGCCTGCGATAAACCGCTTGCTCGGAGCTTTGCGCGGAACGGAAGAAGCTCGACCCGTCAAGGTCGCCAAAAAGAAAGCGCCTACCGCGGGCGCGAAAAAAGCGTCGAGCGAAAAACCCGTCGAGCAAAAAAACGATGAGTAAAAAGCGCGAGCGGCGCATAGTCGTTATATCGGGCGCGTCGAGCGGGATAGGCAAAGAGCTGTGCGCGTTGTACCGCGCGGCGGGCGATACCGTTATCGGGCTGTCGCGGCGCGTGTGTCGCGACGGAGATATATCGGTAGACGTCACCGATCATGCCGCGGTCGAACGCGCGATCGACGGTATAGCCGCCGAGTACGGTCGTATAGACACCGTTATCGCCAATGCGGGCGGCGGGCTGTCGGGCGCGACCGAGCTGTTGCCGCTCGAAGATATACGATATCAGTTTTCGCTCAATTTTACGGGCGCGCTCGATCTCGTGCGGTGCGCGCTCAAACACATGCGCGCGGGCGGTAACGCCGTGTTTATCTCGTCGGCGTGCGCGTTGTTCGCATTGCCGTACCGCGCGATGTACTGTGCGAGCAAAGCCGCCGTCAATATGGCGGCGTTCGGGCTGTATGCGGAGCTTAAAGATCACGGGATCCGAGTCAGTTCCGTATGCCCCGGAGATATCCGCACGGATTTTACCAAAAACCGCGTAAAGCACGGCGACGGCGGCGAGCGTTACGGCGACGCGCCGACGCGCGCGGCGGACAAGATAGACGGACGCGAGCATAAGCGCATGGACGTTGCGCGCGCGAGCAAAAAGATATTTAAATGCGCCGTCAAAAGCAAAAAACCTTTGTACATTATCGGCGCCAAATATAAAGCGTTGAACTTTTTAAGACGCATACTGCCGCAAAAACTGTTTTTGGACGTAACAGCCAAAATTTTCGGATAACTCGGTGAATAAATGATCAATATTGAAAGCGATAAGATCTACATGACCGCAGGCGAGATCTGCTATGCGCTCGAAGTGCGCGACGGCGCGCTTTACTTTACTTATTTCGGGCGGCGCGTCGAATTGGAGGACGATTTGACCGCGCTGTGCGGCAAAGGCGAGATTTGCGAGTTTGCGCCGGAGATCTCGGCGGGGCAAAAAAAGTATAAGCTCGAATTTGCGGGCGCGCGCACGCTCGACGTAAAGCCGCACCGTGCGTCGGCGCTCGACGGCGGAAAGACCGCGGTGGTGGATATGCGCACCGCCGACGGAAAGATCGTCGCGGAGCTGTATATCACGCCGTACCCGCGCGGCGGGTTTTCGCGGCGCGCCGTATTTTACAATAATTACGATCGCGCGATCAATATTAAAAACGGCAATGTTTTGCGAATAAACGGCGACGCGCGCATACTGTCGGTCGCGGACGGCGGCGACGTAGTATATCCCGACGGCAACGCGACCCCGATCGATCGCGCGGTTAATAATTTCGCGGCGGCGGTCGTCGGCGACTGCGCGTACGGATTTGCGAGCGTTTACGGCGACGGCGTTATCGATGCGTCGTGCGCGGACGGCGTTATTCGCGTAGATTGCCGCGAAACCGACCGCGCGAGCGTTGCGCCGAACGAAGTTTATATGTCGCCCGAACTGCTCGCGGTGTATTCGGATAACGGCGTCGGCGGCGCGGCTCGCATACTTCACGACATAATGCGCGAAACGTTGGGCGGCAAATTCGCGACGGAACGTCGTCCCGTGGTTTTGTTTTGCCCGCCGTTGCCGAGCGCGCGGCTTGCCGATGCGGCAAAAGCTACGGGCGAACTCGGTTGCGACGTGTTCTGCGTCGACGCGGGAGTCGTTGACGCGAAAACGCTCGCGGACGCAAGCGCGGCGTGCAAAGCGGCGGGAATAAAATTCGGCGTCAAGCTCGATCCGTACGCCGTCGAAAAAAACGGCGTGCTGTTCGGCTCGGCGTGTAAAAAGACGGCTAACGGCAATTACGCTTGGGATCTGACCGTGCAGGACGTGGCGGACCTATTGTTTTGCGCGCTCGAAACCGCGATACGCCAATGCGATATAGAGTATTTGATGATCGATCTGCCGCGCGGCGGCATACAGAGCATAGCGCGCGGGGTGTATGCCGTGCGACATAAATTACGTAGGACATTCGCCGAGCTTAACGTCGAGTGGGGAATAGTGCCGCACAAGCTGGCGCGCGGGCGGTCGCTGTGTTATCCGCCGTGCATGACGCGCACCGTCGTTACTCTCGACGGTCGGCTCAAATCGGAATTCGACGTTGCGACGATCGGGTGCTTGGGGTACGAATTTGACCCCGCATCGGTGAGCGCGGACATAAAACGCGCCGTGCGCGCGCAGATCTTTTCGTATCAGGACGACGCGCCGACCGTCATGCTCGGCGACTCGTATTTTCTTTCCGCAACGGGCGGCGGCAATTGCTTGATGTCGGTAACAAAGGATAAATCCAAAGCGTACGTCGTTTGCGAGAATGCGGGCGGCGGAACGATGCGCGTCTATCTCGACGGGCTTGACGAACATAATCTCTATCACGTCCGCGAGCTTAATAAAACATTTTCGGGCGCGGCGCTCGTCAATTGCGGCGTGCCGATACCCGCTAACGCACCCACGTACTGCTTGCATATTCGGCAAGTGGCGGACTATGAGAATTAGGGATCGGATAAGCGTAATGCGGATCTATGGTCGGTGAAGAATTTGATGTCGATCATGAATAATGCCGCATCGGTCCTTTGTCATCCCGAACAAGCGAAGCGCAGTGAAGGATCTCATCTTTATTTATTATTTATAAGGATGAGATCCTTCGCGATGCTCAGGATGACAAAAATAGTGTTACGGCAATTAAGATCTTCCGGTGGGTAAAAACGCTCAGAATAAGGCTACGCCTTGCTGCGTAGGACAAATTAGAAGAAGTTGATACTCTGCGGCTACTGCGTAGGACAAAAGAGAGTGATGCAAAAGATTTCTCGACTACGCCTACGGCTCCGCCCGAAATGACACAACAAATTAAATGGTTGAGATCCTTCGCTTCGCTCAGAATGCGGCTGCTTCGTAGGACAAAAGAGAGTATGAGCGGTTGAGATTCTCCGCTTCGCTCAGAATGACAAAATAATGTGTTAAATAGCTAAACCACTCACCCCATCATCTCGACCGAAGTGCGCTTTGCGCACGTAGCGGAGAGATCTAGGCGTAGCCGCATGAATATTTAATTGACCTTAATTCCGAATTCCGAATTCCGAATTTAAATCGACCATCATTCCGTATTACGCAATACAAATTCTTAATTTACATTCATACTCTCGGTTTAGTCGACTGTCGTAAAACAATATAATTATTGTTTCGTATATATTGTGTTTTTTGTGGAAAAATTTTTTTGCAAACCACAATATATTGTGGTAAAAGGCTTGACAAGCCCGTATAAGGGTGGTATACTGAACAAGCTTTGCAGGCTTTGACCTGCTACGGAGGTTCACATGTATCAAGTAGTCAAACGGGACGGAAAACGCACGGAGTTCGACATATCCAAGATAAGTCAGGCTATCCGCAAGGCGTTCGACGCGCAAAACAAACAGTATAACGACGATATAATCGATCTTATCGCGTTGCGCGTGACCGCGGATTTTGCCGGCAAGGTCAAGAACGGGCTTGCCGCCGTCGAGGATATCCAAGACAGCGTAGAACACGTGCTTATTCAGGCGGGTTATGCCGACGTCGCCAAAGCGTACATTTTGTACCGCAAACAGCGCGAAAAGATCCGCAATATGAAGTCCACCATACTCGACTATAAAGAGCTTGTGGACAGTTATGTAAAAGCGTCCGACTGGCGCGTCAAGGAAAACTCCACCGTAACGTATTCGGTGGGCGGACTTATTTTGTCCAACTCCGGCGCGATCACCGCCAATTACTGGCTTTCGGAGATCTACGACGAGGAGATAGCGTCCGCGCACCGCAACGCGGATATCCATATCCACGACATGTCCATGCTTACCGGCTATTGCGCGGGTTGGTCGTTGCGTCAGCTCATACAGGAAGGCTTGGGCGGGATACCCGGCAAAATAAGCAGCAGCCCCGCGAGCCACTTGGCGACGCTGTGCAACCAAATGGTCAACTTTTTGGGCATCATGCAAAACGAGTGGGCGGGCGCGCAAGCGTTTTCGTCGTTCGACACGTATCTCGCGCCGTTCGTCAAAGTGGACAAGCTTTCGTACGGCGAGGTCAAAAAGTGCATCGAGTCGTTCATATACGGCGTGAACACGCCGTCGCGCTGGGGTACGCAAGCGCCGTTCAGCAATATAACGCTCGACTGGACGGTCCCGCCCGATCTCGCCGATCAGCAGGCGATAGTCGGCGGCAAGCCCATGGACTTCAAGTACAGCGATTGCAAGAAGGAAATGGACATGGTGAACAAGGCGTTCATCGAGATAATGATCGAAGGCGACGCCAACGGACGCGGATTCCAATATCCCATACCCACGTATTCCATTACCCGCGATTTCGACTGGTCGGAAAACGAGAACAACAAGCTGTTGTTCGAGATGGCGGCTAAGTACGGAACGCCGTATTTCAGCAACTATATAAATTCGGACATGGAGCCGTCCGATATCCGCAGTATGTGCTGTCGTTTGCGGCTCGACCTTCGCGAGCTTCGCAAAAAGTCGGGCGGATTTTTCGGGAGCGGCGAGAGTACCGGTTCGGTGGGCGTCGTAACGCTCAATATGCCGCGGCTTGCGTACTTGTCCGAGAACGAACAGGACTTTTACAACCGACTGGATAAGTTGATGGATATTTCGGCGCGCTCGTTAAAGATCAAGCGCGACATCATAACCAAGCTCATGGACGAGGGTCTGTATCCGTATACCCGCCGCTATCTCGGCACGTTCAACAACCACTTTTCCACGATCGGGCTTGTGGGCATGAACGAAGCGGGACTCAACGCTAAATGGCTCAAAGCCAACCTTACCGATCCGCGCGTGCAAAAATTTGCGCAGGACGTGCTCAACCACATGCGCGAGCGGTTGGTCATATATCAAGAGCAATACGGCGATCTCTACAATCTCGAAGCGACGCCCGCGGAGTCCACGACGTACCGCCTTGCGAAGCACGACAAGGAGCGTTATCCCGACATAATCACCGCCAACGAGAACGGTACGCCGTATTATACCAACAGCTCGCATTTGCCCGTCGGCTATACCGAGGACGTGTTCAGCGCGTTGGATATCCAAGACGAACTGCAAACGTTGTATACTTCCGGCACGGTGTTCCACACGTTCCTGGGTGAAAAATTGCCCGACTGGAAAGCGGCGGCTAAGCTCGTGCGCACGGTCGCGGAAAACTACAAGCTCCCGTATTTCACACTGTCCCCGACGTATTCGGTATGCCGCAATCACGGCTATATTGCGGGCGAGATATATACCTGTCCCAAGTGCGGCGCAAAGACGGAAGTCAACAGCCGCATAACCGGATATTACCGTCCCGTTCAAAACTGGAACGACGGCAAGGCGCAGGAATTCAAGGACCGCAGAACGTATAACACCATGAAGTACGACGCGCCGCATACCGGGCATAAATGCGCGGCGGCGGCAGAACCCGAACACAACGAGATAACGGGCGAAGTGCATTACACGCTGTTCACCACGCCCACTTGCCCCAACTGCAAGGTAGCCATACCCATGCTCGAAAAGGCGGGGATAACGGTGGATATCGTCGACGCGACGGTCGATCCCGAATCGGCTAAACAGTACGGCGTTAAAAAAGCGCCCACGCTCGTGGTGAGCAACGGCGCGGACGTCGATAAGTATGCGGGCGTACCCGAAATTAAGAAGTTTATCGGCGGGAAAGAATAATTTGAATTCGGAATTAGGAATTCGGAAAGCGGAATTAATGACCGCTACGCGGTGAGAGGGATATAGCTATTCTTTTGTCATTCTGAGCGAAGCGAAGAATCTCAACCATTTAATATTAGTGCGGCTACGCCTAGATCTCTCCGCTACGTGCGCAAGCGCACTTCGGTCGAGATGATGGAAGAGTGGAATTGCTATGCTTCTCGAACAATTGGAATGACGGGGAGAAATGGAAAGCGTTTCTATTGTCTATATAGAAACGCAACCTACAATTCAACATGCCCGTCATTTCGAGCGGAGCGAGAGTAAAAGCAGTATTATTGATTTATTCGTAAGAACGATAAACTGTAATTATAGAAAACTAAAACTACGCGTAGCCTTCGGCTACCGAGAAATCTTTGGCGTAGCCGCAATGTGAATGCGTAATGAATGATTCCCCCTGCCGGGGTGAGAATAAATTAAGAATGCGGAATTAAGGATTATTATTGGCAATGCACTTAGATCGTCGGCGCTAAGCGAATTCAAAGCGGTTTAGTTGCGCACAACTATTAACAAACCAATCGTTGAAAAAGAGGAAAACCCAATGCTTGATTTTATTGTGATCGGCGGCGGAACGGCGGGGTTAAGCTCCGCCGTTTATGCTTGCAGAGCGAACAAAACGGCGCTCGTTATCGAAAAACTGTCGTTCGGCGGACAGATAGTGGACGCGCCGCTCGTTGAAAACTATCCCGGCATACCCGCGATATCGGGCGCGCAGTTTGCGTCGGACTTGTTCGACCAAGCCGAAAGATCGGGTGCGAGCGTCAAGTGCGAAACGGTCGTCGCATTAGAGCCGCACGACGGCTATACGACTGTTGTCACCGACGGCGGGCGCTACGACGGCAAGGCGGTGATAATAGCCGCGGGGTGCGAGCATCGGCGTTTGGGCGTTGCGCGCGAGGAAGAGCTTATCGGCTCGGGCGTGAGCTATTGCGCGCTGTGCGACGGCGCGTTCTTTAAGGATAAAACGGTCGCGGTAGTCGGCGGCGGCAACGCCGCATTCACCGACGCGCTGTATCTTGCGGGCGTGGCGGGGCTTGTGTATATCGTACATCGACGCGACGTGTTCCGTGCGGAGCAGACGCTTGTAGACCGCGCGAAAATTCTCAATAATATCCGCATAGTAACGGACGCGACGGTCAAAGAACTGATCGGCGACGACGAGTTGACAGCCGTCAGGCTCGACGTCAAGGGCGCGGAGCAGACTGTAAACGCCGAAGGCTTGTTCGTAGCGATAGGACGTCAGCCCGATAACGGCGCGTTCGCGCCCGTCGAGCTTACCGCCGACGGTTATATAAAAGCGGACGAACGTTGCCGCACGAACGTAAAAGGCATTTACGCGGCGGGCGACTGTCGGGAAAAAACGGTGCGCCAGTTGACGACCGCCGCCGCCGACGGCGCGATAGCCGTTCAGACCGCGCTCGAAGAATTGTTTTGATCGTAAGCCTGCGTATGAAAATACATGCGCAGGCTCGCTTTTTTGTCCGTAGCGGTATAAAATTTGTAACGATTTGCGCATTTGCTATTGACTTCGTCGCGATTATAGTTTACAATACAAGCAAATTAATTTTCGGTGAGAAGCGGTTTGATGCGCCGCTCCTGTATAACGGCTCGGAGAAAAACGGTGATCAAGATAAATATCGTTGAGGATAATAAGGACGATGCGGCTACTTTGCGCAAGGCGTTGGAGCGTTACGGTGCGGAAAGCGGTTTGGAGTTCGGAATAAGCGAGTATTCGAGTTCGCTTAAATTTTTGAGCGAATACAAGCCCGATGCGGATATAGTGTTTATGGATATCGAACTTCCCGATGCGGACGGCATGACCGCCGCGCATTCGTTGCGAGAGATCGACGACAGCGTTTGTCTTATTTTCGTCACCAATATGGCGAAGTTCGCGATAAAGGGGTACGAGGTCGGGTCGTACGATTTTATAGTCAAGCCCATAGTGTATGCGAGCTTTGCCGTAAAGCTCAAACGCGCGCTTGCGCATTTACGGTCGCGCGAAGCAAAGTCTGTTATAGTCGCATCGGGGTATGATAAAGTGCGGCTAAACATACTTAATATTTACTACGTGGAAGTTATGGGGCATAAGCTCATATATCATACCAAGGACGGCGACGTGATTTCGTACGGCACGCTCAAAAGCGTGGAAGAATTGCTCGACGATAAGCTTTTCGTGCGGTGCAATAATTGTTATCTCGTCAATCTCAGATATGTGACGGCTATAAAAAACGGATGCGCGATCGTGGGCGGGAGCAGTCTTGCGGTCAGCGCGCCTAAGCGCGCGGCGTTTGAAAAAGCTTTGACCGATCATTTATGCGAACATTGATATGAGTTATTTCACGTTTTATAAACCCATATTTATGGTCGAACTGCTCGTTATCGAGTTTATTTTTACTTTTCGTCTTGCAAAACGCAAATATTTCGTATTGCGTTATGCCGCGCTTGTCGCTTTGTGTTTGACGTTTTCGGTCGTGTTGCCCGTTCAGCCTAAAAATGCGGTAACGCTGTCTTCGCTTTTTTTGGCGATGTTTGCCGTAACGTTCGTTACGCACTTGATGTGTTACAAGGTATCGGCGCTCAACCTGTTGTTTTGTTTGATCTCGGCTTACACGGTCCAACATTTTGCGTACTGCCTGAGCAACGGCATGATGTTGTTGACCGGGTTGAACAACGATGTTTACGGCGTGTATACGGAAGAAGCCGTGTTGCAGTTGACGGCGACCGACGTTTTCGGCGGGATATTTACGTTTGTTATATATTATTTATCGTATTATGCGTTTTTTATAGTGTTCGCAAATCGCATAAAGAAAAACCGCGAACTCCGACTGAAAAACATGCCGCTGCTCATAATAAGCGCGTTGGCGATAGTGATCTCGATATTCGTCAATTCGGCTGTCGTATACGGAAAGACCGATAAAACACTGATGACTACTATAAGTATATACAATGCTCTTTGCTGTTGCTTTATAATTTTTATGCTGTTCAGTATGCTTAGCAACGTAGAGATGGCGACCGAACTTGACGCAATAAACAAAATACTGCGCGAAGCGCAAGAGCAATATGTCAAAAGCAAAAAGAATATCGAGTTGATCAATATAAAATGCCATGACCTTAAACATCAGGTGCGCGAGATAGGCAGAGCGAGCCATATCAACGAGTCCGCGATAACGGAACTCGAACATGTAATATCCATTTACGACAGAGAAGTCAATACGGGCAATATAGCGCTCGATACCATACTGACCGAAAAGAGCTTGTACTGTTATAAAAACAAGATACGCTTGTCGTGTATAGCCGACGGGGCGTTGCTCGCTTTTATGAGCGAAACGGAGCTGTACGCTTTATTCGGCAACGCGCTCGATAACGCAATATCCGCAGTGAAGCGCATTCCCGATGACGATAGGCGGTTCATCGATTTGGTTATAGGCAGGGAACGCGATTTCGTAACCGTCAACGTGCATAACTGCTACGACGGCGAATTGCGGCGAACGGGCGACGGTCTGCCGCGTACAACTAAAAAGGACGAGATAAATCACGGCTACGGGCTTAAAAGTATAGCGCATATTGCCGAAAAATACGGCGGAACTATGTCTGTCAACGGCGTCGACGGCGTTTTCGATCTTAATATACTGTTCCCGTTGTAAATTTTACGCGGTAGAATATTCAGTGATACGTACGGTAATATCCGTGCGTATTTTTTGTGCAAAAAAAGTTCGGGCTCAAATTATGTTGCGATTTGCGAATTTACGTTGTCGATATTGAATAGAACGCGGCTATATTGTAAACTCTTAACGGTATCGAACAGATACAATAAAAAATAGGAGAAGGAAAAATGAAGACAAAAATGAGCAACGACAAATTTCGGATAATACTTATCCCGATAATTGCTGTTCTTGCCGTTCTGGTTCTCGTATTGTCGATCGCGGCAAACACGTATTCGGCGACCTTGAACATGGTACTCGGCAGGGGCAAGCGTCACGTCGCGCAGGTGGAGAACGTTTCGTCGGAAGCGCTCGAATTTTACGACGTCAAGCACCCCAACCCGACGGCGGGAACGCTCGATAACGCCGATCCGCCTACGGAGATAGAGGAAAACTCGCGTAACGATGCGGCAAAAACGGCGCTCAAAGTGACCGAAGAGGGCATAACCCTGCTTAAAAACAACGGTGTTTTACCGCTCGCGAAGAATTCCAAAGTAACGCCGTTCGGCTATCGATACGTCAGTCCCGTTTGGGGCGGCGCGGGTTCTGCGGCTACCAACATGAATTTCGATTATGTAGAGACGCCCGCGGAAGCTCTCAATGCGAACTTCACAGTCAACACTACGGTGGAGAACAAGCTTAAAGCGGCGACTGCGCTCGAACTCAAATCGTCCGACGCCGCGTTCAAGTCGAGCGGCTCTACCGATATGACCATATACGAATTCGATCCGAGCGTGTATGTCGGTACTGAAAGCTCGTGCGCGGGGACTGTCGGCGTGGTGTTTATCGGCAGGCTCGGACAGGAAGGCGACGACATGTGGTCCAAGCCGTACGATAACGGCGCGGCGCAACATTCGTTGCAGTTGACTACGCACGAGAAAAACGCTATCGCGTTTGCCAAAACCAATTGCGCGAGCGTAGTCGTAGTGTGCAACTTTTCCAACATCGTCGAGATAGGCGAGCTTCAAAACGACGCGGATATCGACGCGATACTGTGGGTAGGCAATCCCGGCGCGATGGGCATGAAAGCGCTCGGCGAGATCATGGTCGGCGACGTCAATCCGTCCGGGCGCACGGTCGATACTTGGATAGCCGACTATACCGCCGATCCGACCTGGGCGAATACGCTCGACGGTACGTATACCAATATCGGCAGCGATATCAACGGCGTAAATTCCAATAAGTTTTTCGAGTACGAAGAAGGCATTTATATGGGCTACCGCTATTACGAAACGGCGGCGGCGGAAAAAGCGGCGGGCAATTACGCCGGGTTCGATTACGACGCGCAGGTCGTATATCCGTTCGGCTACGGCTTGCACTACGAAAACGACAAGATAACGCAAACGCTCACAAGCGTCAAGTACGAGAAGGAAAGCGTTACCATTACGGGCAGTATAACCAACGGCTCTACTCGCGACGTCAAGGAGACGGTGCAGATCTATCTCGGCGCGCCGTACGACAGAACGGGCAGTAAGATAGAAAAATCGGCGAAAGTGCTTATAGATTTCGGCAAGTACGCTGTGGGCGCGGGCAAGACCGAGAGTTTTTCGTTTACTATCCCGCAGGAAGAGTTTGCGTCTTACGACGACCGCGGCTATTATACGGAAAACGGCGGGTACGTTCTCGAAGCGGGCGAATATACCGTATATCTCGGAAAAAATTCGCACGAAGAATGGGGTTCGCAAAAGTTTAACGTAGCGCAGACCGTTGCGTACGTCGACAACGGCGTCAAGCATAACGCCAAAGCGATCGGCAAGCGCGATTCGGACGGGATAGTCGTCGAAAACCAATTTGCCGATATCACGCGTTATATAAGCGACGGCAATATGACGCTCATGTCGCGCAGTGATTTCGCAGGCACGTGGCCGACTGCGCCGCAGGACAAAGCCGCGCCCGATTATATCGTCAAGGCGAACGCGGCGTACGATAAGGACAACGACCCGATCTCGGGCGTAAAGAATACTTCCGCCACGTTGTACAAAGCGGAAAAACCCGTATCGGGCGCGAAAAACGGATTGACGCTCAGCTCGTTGCGCGGTATCGACTACGAGGACGGATTGTGGAACGATCTTTTGGATCAGCTCGATTATACCGACGTCGATTCCATAAGCAAAGTCATCACTTACGGCTTGTATATGACGCAAGCGCTCGATGTTATAGGGCTTGCGCCTACGGGCGATAACGACGGACCGCTCGGGCTCACCGCCACTTGGAGCGGAACGCAGGGACACGTGGTAGCGTGCGCGTGGGCAAGCTCGCCTATAACCGCCGCGACGTTCAACGTCGACTTGATCTACGAAATGGGGCTTACCATCGGACAGGAAGGCTTGACCAACGGCATTCAGGGCTGGTACGCGCCCGCAGTCAATCTGCACAGAAGCGCGTTCGGCGGACGCAACTTCGAGTATTACAGCGAGGATCCGCTTATTTCGGGCAAGATCGCGTCGGCGATGGTTTCGGGTGCGCGGCAGAACGGATTGTTCGCGCACATCAAGCACTTTGCGCTCAACGAGATGGATCACGACCGCAGTAACATTCAGGTCTATCCGAGCGAACAGGCTATGCGCGAAATGTACCTGCGCGGCTTCGAGATCTGCACCAAGGAAGCGGAATGTACCGAGCTTGTGTACGATCCCGAAACGGACGGACAAAAGACTGTCACCATCAAAGCCGCGGGCGCGTATATGACTGCCATGAACTATATCGGTCCGGTGTTTTCCGGCGCGAGCTATCAATTGCTCACGACGGTGCTTCGCGACGAGTGGGGCTTCCGCGGATTCGTTATAACCGACTTTACGAGTGGCAACAACAAGAGCAAGGACTGCGGCTACAAGGTCGGCAACGATCTGTGGATGGGCATGCGCTCGACCACGCTCAACGATCTCGATACTGCTACCGCGCAGTGGGCGGCGCGTACGGCGATAAAGAACATCGCGTATACCGTCGTCAACAGCGCCGCGTACAACGGCGTTGCGCCGGGCGCGTACGTCTATTACGATATGGCGGGCTGGGAGATCGGCTTGATCGTGTTCGACGTGATAGCGAGCATTTTGGTCGTAGCGGGCGTAGTGTGGGTAGTGCTTCGCTGGCTCGACGAGAAAAAACATCCCGAAAAGTACGGCAAAGGTAACTGAGCATGAAAGAGTTTTTCAAGAAAAAAGGCGTAGGCTATATCCTTAATATAATAGCGATCGCCGTCGGAATAATAGCGCTCGTTTGCTATCTGTGTTCCGCCGAGGACAAGTCGAAAATGACCGAAACGTTCGTGTCGGCGGCGGTGTACGTACCGTTGATAATAGCTATATTGCTCAACGTAGCGGCGCTGTTTTTCGACTACTCGTTGATCAAGATAGGCGCGTTTGTCGTGTACTTCGCCGCACTCGCGTTTTGGATATTCACGCAAGCCGGATATATCGTCAACGTTATGATGGGAATCGACGGCAATAAGTTCGGCTTTGCGTATGTTCTGTCTGTTGTGTGCTTAGTCGCGGCAATGGCGCTGTGCATAGTGTCGGCGGCGCTCAAAAAGAAAAAGCAAGCCGAGCCTACGCCCGAACAAGCGCAGGGCGAAACTGACGATTAATATCGAATAATTGTAACAACGTAAAAAGCGGCGCACCAAGTCTTAATAGCTTGAACTTCTTTACCGTAAAAAGAACGTTCGGGCTAT
>CAMSYM010000021.1 GCA_947066105.1 uncultured Clostridia bacterium | reverse complement strand
AATTGACTCTAAATGGACAAAAAAGGTGGGCAGTATTTTCGTCCTACAAAGACAAAGCCCCACGCTATGCGTGGGGCTTTGCTATACCCGCAAGATTCGTAGCACGGCGAGAAGAATCAAAATAACGAAAAATAATGTAAAGAGATGAAGGGTAAAAACTAATTGATAAGATTTGCGCCGTGCAGTTCGCTAGGCGCTCGGCGTTAGCCGAAGCCCGTGCGCGATTCCGCGCACAATCTTGTCGAGTGTCTAAGAGAAAAAGTCGACATTTTCCGATAACGGATAGTGTCGGCTTTTATATTGAAAGTCGAAAGGATAATAGTTATTATTTCATGGTCTTGACAAGGTATGTTATACTATATGCGAGAGAAATATTATGCTCTCGGAAACGGAATCTTTGCGGCTTCCGTTTTTTGTTGCTAGAAAAGGAGATAAATATGGGAACGGAACAAACAAATAGTTCGGCAGTAAGAGCTTATCGAGAGGAATTGGATGATAGTAACAAGTTATTGACAGCGCCGCCTGATTTGCCTGCGGAAGAACGCTTAGTGTGGGGAGAAATCACTGCGTTAATAATTTCGAGCACACGCTACAAAAAGACATCAGCAGATGTCGAACTTGTGCGGCAATATTGTCAAGCGAAAATAATGCGCGACAGAGCATGGCGCGAATACAACAAAAATCCCGAACGATACATACGCATTGTTACAGGGATTTGCTCGGACGGAATGACCCCTAAAGTTTTGGTAAAAGAAAACGAGCATTACAAGACGTGGATGGAATGTAATAAACTTATGGAAAAACTTTTGAAAGATTTTAGACTTACGCCCGAAGCAAGGAGGAAATAATGGAAGAATTGAGAATAGAATACATTGCAATAGATAAACTTACTCCTTATAAAAATAATACGAAAGTACATACGGATAAGCAAATCGAACATATAGTTAATTCCATTGTAAAATTCGGATTTAACGACCCGTTGGGAATTTACGGTAACAACAATATCGTATTAGAAGGAAACGGGAGAATAGAAGCGGCAAGGCGATTGGGGTTTACGGAACTGCCGTGCGTCAGGCTAGACCATTTGTCAGCGAATGACATGCGCGCTTATGTCATAGCGCATAATTCGCTTAATCTCGAAACGGGATTTGATGACGGAGCGCTTTATGCGGAACTGAAAGAATTGCAAGATTTCGATTTCGAAAACTTTGGTTTAGACGTAGATAAATACTTGCGCACATTCGTTAGAGTTCAAAAGCGATTGTTAAAGCAACTTAGATATGTACACTATTTAATAAGCGCACCTATAAATAGTAACGACAAGCTCTTGCCGCTTATCACCAGCATGCAACAAATATCGGAGGTGGAGATTGAGTCAACTACCAACTAAGACAGACAATAAGTCCATAGGCAATAAAATATTTATAAGAAAACAAGCCGTAGCAAACTTATCCACGATCAAAGTTTTGGATCTATTTGGCGGAAACAATGTGTTGTGGAAAAACATACATACCGATAGATATTTCGGGATCGAGAAACAAAAGAATAAGGGTAAAAACCTTGTTGCCGATTCCCATCGAATATTCGATTCTTTAGATCTAAGTCAATTCAATGTTATAGATGTGGACAGTTACGGAATTTCGTTTGATATATACAAGAAAATATTAACAAACAAGAATGTTCGCAACGGAACTGCTATTATTTATACGGCAATTACAAATGAATTTACAAAAATTCAGAATGAAGCAAAAGACGAATTCGGTTTTCGTACATTTTACGATAAAGCGCCATCGCTGTTTAATGCGCGTGCAATTGAATTCTTCTATAAGTTTTTGGCGAAATACGGCGTAAGCAAGGTATTCTACTACGAAGTCAAGGATAATTTTACCAAGCATTACGGATATTTCCGTATTGATAAATAAGCCGTTGCAGCCAACTTGCATTTTTCGCGTCGATATGCTATACTCATTCTATGAGCGTTATCTATAAACCCACGGGCATGGCGCGAGAATACAGTCCGTTTGCCTTAAACATATATATCGGGTGCAGTCATCGTTGTAAGTATTGCTATGCACCCGGAACATTGCAACGCAGTGCACAAAGCTATTTCGGCACGCCGTCGCCGCGCAAAAATATTTTAGCCCTTGCCGAAGCCGACTTACAAAAAACCGAATATCACGAACAAATATTATTATCGTTCGTCGGCGACGTATACTGTGACAGCGCGGATAACGGCGCGACCACAAGAGCAATACTGCAACTGCTAAATACATATCATGCGCCCGTTGCGGTGTTATCCAAGGGTGGAAAGAAAATGTTGCGCGATATAGACGTGTTCAAGGAATTCGGCAATCGCATAGCAGTCGGCACGACGCTTACATTTATGGACGAACAAAAAAGCGCGGAATGGGAGCCGTTTGCGAGCCGACCGGAAGAACGATTGGAAACGCTTAAAACGTTACACGCTGCTGGGATAAAAACCTTTGCGAGCTTTGAGCCGACGATAGAGCCGAGCGAGAGCATAAAGCTTATAGAGCGCACGCTCAAAGATAACAGCGTAGACCACTATAAAATCGGCAAAATCAATCATTATCGCGATGCCGATAAATGGCAGGATTGGCGACAGTACTTGATCGATTGTGTATCGCTGTTGCGTCCTTCAAATAAAGAGGTGTACTATAAATTTTGCTTGCGCAAACTCGCGCCCGACGTGGAACTCACGTCGCAAGAAAAGAACCCCGACGAATATATAGTAAGAGCATAAAAGTTCGACATTCATCTTGTCGGGTGTCCAAGAGAAAAAATCGACATTTTCCGATAACGGATAGTGTCGGCTTTTATATTGAAAGCGGGAAGAATAATAGTTATTATTTCATGGACTTGACAAGGTATGTTATACTATATGCGAGGGAAAATTCATACTCTCACGAAACGGAATCTATTGCGATTTCCGTTTTTTGTTGCCCGAAAAGGAGAATAAAATGGGAACAGAAGCGGTACGCATTGACAAAGCAAAGGGGGGACTGGTATAATGGGTGCAGGAGGAATACCGAGCGGCGGGGTAGTGAAAGTTTTTGGTAAGCCGGGTGATTTACCGACACAATGCGACAAACCTAATTCAAGGTGAGATCTTTATGATCAAGACAGTAAAGAAAGAATCCAAAGCAGATGGTTTAACGCGACGGGAGTTGTAAAACGTAATAGAGATTTCATTCATCAAGATGCGCATAATGATCATGAATTTCCACACGACCATATTTGGGATGTCATAGGAAAAAAGATTTTAACTGACGGACGAATAAAGTATATTGTTTACCGTCATAAAGACAATATAGATCCCGACTTTATAAACTACAATTCGGACGCGGGGGACGAATAACGACATGGAAAAGAAATATGATCCGCACGAATATAATAACGCCGTGCCTTGCGAAGTATGCGGTGGGCTTACGTTTGTTGATGATTACGGAAATAGTGATAAGTGTCCGCATTGCGGATGGAAACAAAGTCAAGATAACGATATAATGGACACAGAACAAGGCATAAGCTACCCCATGCTCGTGCCGCTTTCGCGCGCGAGAGAGCAGTATAGATCGGGACAAAAGTTCAAAGCGACATTCGAGGACTTTATAAATGGATTGATGTTCTATTCGGAAATGCTGTTTTGGCATCACGGGTTAGTGCATGAAGTATATACCAAAATGAAAAGTCAAGATTTGGATGCGTATGTTTCGGGTGATTGCATAGTGGTTTTTTGTAATAAGGACATGAAGCAAGAATATAACCATGTAAACGAATTTCGCGACAAAGCGAATATCGACGGACGATTGCTCAAAGACATATGGGACGAGGTGGTACACCCGTGTTTTATGTACTGCGGCGTCGAAGGGGATTACGATAATCCGCCCGAAGATTAAAAAGGAGAAAAAAATGAAAGAATTAACGGAATATGAAATACAGAAAGCAAAACACAAACGGCTTTTGGTGCGTAACAAATTTCGCGGTGCAGGTAGGTACGATATTCCGCTTGTGCGACAACAACTGATCGATATAAACAAAATCAAATTTATAGATTATACCAAGGCAAAAATAAACGACAAAGAGAATGCACAAAAAACGGTGCATTTTTTCATGCACGATTGGAAGTTTGATAAGGTCTACGACAAGCCCGACGACGAGATAGATAAGCTCAAACAATACTATGCGCTGTTAACGCCCGATTTCAGTATGTTTACCGATATGCCGCTTGCGCTTCAAATAGAAAGCGTGTTCAAAAATCGTTGGTGCGGCGCGTATTGGCAAAGTCAAGGCTTGCGTGTTATACCGACGGTCGCGTGGGGCGATGAACGTACGTTTAACTTCTGTTTCGACGGGATAGAGCAAGGCTCGGTGGTTGCCGTTTGCACTTATTACCGCGAAAATTGCGAAGACGATTTTATGCCCGGATATAATGAGATGTTAAAGCGTATAAAGCCGAGCGCGATCATTTGCTATGACGAACCTTTTGAAGGCATGAAAGGAAATATAAAGTCATTTTTGCCCACGCAATACGAATGGACGGAAAAGCTCGATTGGAAAGAGAAAGCAAAATTTCAATCGGAAAAACATTCGCGATATAAGTTATAGCTTTACGATCGATAAAACAATGTTATTTTGATCTGTCGGTCATCTTGTGTTAACATGATTTGAAAAACTTCATATAATGGAGTAAAATCAATAATTTTCGCTTACTTGCGCGGTATAATTTGTACGCTACATATTCGGCTCCCGTCCACGAGGGGGGGGGCAGTATGTGGTATTCTTATAAAGGAGCGTATGAATTATGATCATCCCCAACCAATCGCACGTCATTTACAATGCCATGATGCCCGACGGAAACGCAACTCGCGGCGAACTGACGAGCAATGCGGTCGCCACGGAAGTTTTATCTTATGCCGTATCGAAAGAGATACGTTCGGATAAAACTTTCGTTCGAAACGGGGAAGTCGTTCGCAACACCGTTACCGTTACCAACAATTCGTCGACAAGGTTGTTTGATAACCGCGTGACTATACCGACGCCCGACGGCGCGAGTTTTGCGGCGGGAAGCGTTAAAATAAACGGGGTCGCGCAACCGACTTACGATCCCGCGACGGGTTTTGCAATTCCCGATATGGCGCCCGGCGAAACGGTCGTTATCGAATACGAAATAAAAATCGACGGACACATACCGACCGCGCCGATAACATGTTTTGCGACGCTCGATCATACTGTTAAAGACCCCGTGCGCGGCGATGTGAAATATACCGAAAACACCGACAGTATTTTCGTGAACGCTATCGTCGACAAGATAGTTGCGGTAAAAAGCGTAGATAAAGCTTTCGCCGTTACGGGCGAAACGTTGCATTACACCGTAACCATAGTCAACGCGGGCAATATAACAAAATCGGGCATGGTGTTTAAAGACCCCATACCCGACGGAACGACTTTTGTTCCGAACAGCGTCAAGTTCAACGGTATCGGCTATCCCGTTTACCATCCCGAAATCGGTTTTGTAATAAGGAGCTTAACGCCCGGAGAAGCTTTTACCGTAGAATTCGACGTACTGGCGGATCGAAAGAAGATCGTGACCAATGTTTCCACCGTGACCGATAGATCGGACGCCGAGCCGATCGCGATCGACAGCAATGCCGTGCAAACGGTCGTACGATCCGCCCCCGACGGTTACGAACGCTGTTGTTGCGATATTGTTTGCTGCCGTTTATGCGCGTTCGATAACGATTGCCGTTGTCGCGATCGCAACGATACGGACTGCTGTTGTCGTATCGATATTGACGATCGGCATACGCAATAAATAATAAAAGGGGAGACCGAGCGGATCTCCCTTTTGTTTGTCGATAGTCTGATAAACGCAGAACGACGTTGTGTTTTTATGAATTCATTCACTGTCATTATATAATTCGGTATTATATGTTTATGAACGGAGTATAGTATAATGTGAATGTATTACTATAACGGGTGTAAAAAATGTCCTATACCGTACTCGATTCCGAAAAGATATTCGATAAATTCGATAAGATAATGACCGCGCAAGAAAGGTCGATATATTCTTTGGCAAACGATTCCGGCGTGACCTGCGGCGCTATTTATAAATGGCGAAAGTCGAAAACCATGCCTACTTTAAAGATGTTGGACAGCATTTGCAAAGTTTTGAACGTGTCGGTGGCGTCGCTGTTGTCGTCGCACGACGATCCGACCGAGATAGACGAAAGCGAAAAAGAATTGTTGGAGTTATGGAACGGGATAGATTGCGACGCCAAAACCGCGGTCGTATTGTTATTAAAAAGTTTGCAGAGATGCAGATAGATGTCGGATGTAAAGAATAAGATCGATCGGTATTTGACGCGTTTGAAAAACGGTGAAAAATGTTTTGAAGAGTTCTTTAAATTTGCGTATGCGTACATAGAAGCCGTTGCGTTCAAGTATTTATTCGACAGATCCAAGACCGACGACGTAGTTAACATCGTTTATAAAGCTATCTACGTCAATTTGGAAAAGTTCGACGCCCGAAAGAACGGGTTGGCATGGATATACGAAATAACAAAAAACGAAGCGTATAAGATCAACCGCAGAGACCGGGCAAAGTACTTGTTTGCGGAACAAAATAATTTGTCGACCGACTCGGACAATATTTCCGAAACGATATTGGAAAAACACGATCTTAACGTCGCGATAAGCAAGCTCGGCGACGAGTATCAAAGCCTGATAGACATGCGGATATTTCAAGGCATGGATATCAAGACCATTGCGAAGATCAAGGGCGTGCATTATTCGACCGCGTACCGAACGTTAAAGAAAATATATAAAATATTGGGAAATTCGATGAAGGAATAGAGAGTCGAGCCGATCTTTACTTCGCTATTTCTTTTATTGCTTTAACGAAAAATTCCACTTCGTCGCGGGTGTTGTTATAGGAAAGCGACGCGCGCACCGCGCCGACGTTTAGCGTACCCAAAAATTTATGGCACAGCGGCGCGCAGTGCAGTCCGCACCGCACGGCTATATCGTACTGGTCGTTGAGTATGTCGCCTACGGTCGCGGCGTTCATGCCGTCTATATTGAACGTCACGATATTGGGCAGTACGTTATACTTGCCGTATATCTTTATGCCGCGGATATCGGACAGCTCGGCGCGCAACAGGTCGCCGCACGCCGCGAGATTTCGTTTGGTCGATTGCGACATGCGTTTATAGTGCGTGACCGCCGCGATCAGCGAGAATATGTTTTGCACGGGCATCGTGCCGCATTCGAATCCGTCGGGTATATCGGACGGCTGTTCGAGCGTGTGCGACGCGGAACCCGTTCCGCCGAACCGATACGGCTCCATATGCGGCTCGCCGCGCACGCAAAGACAGCCCACGCCCTGTACGCCGTGCAACCCTTTATGCGGCGAAAAGCATAAAAAATCACAGCCGATCTCGCGCATATCGGTGTCGAGATATCCCACCGACTGCGCTCCGTCCACAAGATACAAAAGCCCGTGTCTATTGGCTATCCCGCCGATACGGGTCACGGGAGCGACCGCGCCCGTAACGTTGGACGCATGGTTTACGACTATCATGTACGTGTTTTTGCGTATTGCGCGTTCGATGTCGTTGGGATCTATGATGCCGTGCGAGTTGGGCTTGACGGCGGTGAATTCCACGCCCATGCGCTTGCCCAATTCGTTAAGCGGGCGCAGTACGCTGTTATGCTCGTACACGGTGGTCACAACATGCCCGCCGCGCCGCGCCGTGCCGAACAGCACGGTGTTGAGCGCGTCCGTGCAATTGAGCGTGAAAATAACGTCGTCGCAGGACGTTATGCTTTTGACCGCTTTGCGCGCACGATACACCATCGACGCCGCTTTTACCGCGCGCGAATGACTGCCTCTGCCCGCATTGGCGCAAAGATTTTTAAGCGCGTACTCGCACGACTTTATCACGCTGTCGGGCTTGTAAAATGTTGTTGCGGCGTTGTCGAAATAAATCATGGCGTATCGTGCTCCAAATACATATAACGGAATAAGACCGTTATTAGTAAATGCGAATTTTGGCGGTTTAGAACATAAAAGAGGAAATAAACGCTTATGGAATACATTTTTTCGTTTTTTTCGAGAAACAGCGCGTTTAGGTTCGCCGACGCGGTGGCGGCGGTGGGCGGGCGCGCGAAGATAGTCAATTCGCCCATACGGTCGGGATCGGGGTGCGGGCTTGCCGTCGAATGCGACGATTACGAGCTTTGTCAAAGCGTGCTCAATTGCGGGCATTACGCCAATCTTCGCGCCGTGTATTCGTTTGACGGAGAAAAGTACAAACAAATTTTCGAAAACGATTAAACCCGTCGGCGGGTTCGTTTACGCATAATAAAAACCGGGAAGCGCAATTGTACATATTGACAATGCGTTTTTGCTGTGCTATAATACAAGCGGATTTGCTTGCTTGCAAGGGCAAATCTGCGCCGTATTTCAACTAACGGCTATTGTTCGCGTTCGGCGGACTAAGTTGCGACAAGCAACACAAAAACAAAGTTTTTGTAAGCCGTGCAACGTTATAATACAAGTAAATTAACGACAGCAACACAAAGATACAGCTTATGCAAGCTGTTTAACGGGATGCGTCAAGACGGGTGAATAATGATCAACATAGCGATAGTCGAAGACGAAAAGAAAGCGCAGGATCTGCTCTCTGAATACTTCGGAAGATATACCGCCGAAAAGGGAGAACAATTTCGCATTGTTTGCTTCGATAATCCGATAAATTTTTTAACGGGTTATAAGTCCAATTTCGATATCGTGTTCATGGATATCGAATTGCCGGGCATGGACGGTATAGAAGCGTCGCGCAAATTGCGCGAGATGGACAGGGTGGTCACGCTTGTTTTCGTTACCAATATGTCGCAGTTTGCCGTAAAAGGATACGAAGTGGATGCGTTCGATTACATGGTAAAGCCCGTGTCGTATTACGACTTCGCGCTCAAACTCGAACGCGCCATAAGACGCATAAATCTCGACGGCACGGTAAAGATAAACGTGCCGCAAAAGGACGGGGTGATCTGCATAAAGGCGTCCGATCTCATGTATGTGGAAACCGTCAATCACAAACTCGTGTTTCACACCGTAAACGGAAATTTTACCGCAACGGGCAAGCTTAAATCGTTGGAGCAAGAGCTATGCGACGGGGGGGGGGTACGCACGTTGTAATAGCTGCTACTTGGTAAATTTACGGTACGTTACGGGTATGAAAGGATATACCGTGACGGTGGGCGGCGACGAGCTTTTGGTGAGTCACCCAAAGCGTAAAGAATTTCGGCGCATGTTGAACGACTATTTGGGTGAAAAGTTTTAATGACCCAGCTCGAATTTTACAAGTCGTTTCAATTTATGATCGAACTGATACTTGCCGAGGCGCTGTTTTTAAAAAACCTTTGCAGGCGGGAATATTTTATACTGCGGCTTATAGCAGGCTTGGCGGTGATATTTGCCGTTTCGTTTTTTTTCCCGCTCGCGTCTTACGGTGCGATATACATATCGTTGATGTTTTTCGTGCTGTTTGCCGTAACGCTGTTTGCGTCGTGGTCCTTATTTAAAGAATCGTTTCTTAAAATACTGTTTTGTTGCATAGCGGGTTACACGGTCCAACATCTTTCGTACGAATTGTACAATCTCGTGCTTAATGTAATGGGCGTCGACGTCAGCTCGTTCATTATGTACGGCAGTCAGTCGGCGGTCGTATTTCCCAATGCGTTCGTGGCGATAGTATACTTTTACGTATATATAGTGATATACTTTTTTTGTTGCTTTTTCTTCGGCGGGCTTATATGCAAAAACGAAAAGCTGCAAATAAAGAGTGTATTTATATTCGTATTGGTCGGCGTTTTGCTCGCCGTCGACATAATACTCAACGCGTTTGTGGTAAGCGTCATCGCGCCCGACGCCAACACGGTTTATTTGATAATAGTTGGGCTGTACAATATAATAAGCTGCGTTATCGCGCTGTTTTTGCAATTTCAAGTAACGCTCAGATATAAACTCGAAGAATCGCTCAACACCATAATGCTCATTCGCCGTAAGGAAAAGGAACAGTATGCGTACACCAAGGAAACCATCGAGTTGATAAATTTAAAGTGTCACGATTTAAAGCACCAGATCCGCAATATGGGCGACGGGTTGTCGATCAACGAAGAGAGTACGCGCAAGATAGAGAACCTCATATCCATTTACGACTCGACCGTGCGCACGGATAACGAGGCGCTCGACACGATTCTTACCGAAAAGCGGCTTATATGCAATCAAAAGGGCATAAAGCTCAGCTGTATCGCGGACGGCAAACAGCTCGACTTTATGGAGGATGAAGATATATACTCGCTGTTCGGCAACATTTTGGATAACGCCGTGGAAGCGGTGCAATCGCTCGATGCCGATAAGCGTATAATAAGCTTGCGCGTGCGCGCCGTGGGCAATATCGTTTCGGTCAACGTAAATAATTATTACGAAAAAAAGCTTGCTTTCGAGGACGGCATACCGCAAACCACCAAGCCCGATAAAAGATTTCACGGCTACGGACTGAAAAGCGTCAAGTACGTTTGCGATAAGTACGGCGGCGATTTTTCCATAAACACCGATAACCACCAGTTCGTAATAAATATACTGTTTTCGCCGGACGAGTATACGGAATAAAAGCATGGCGAAAGACGGATGTCGCATCTTTTTGTCATAGTGCGTTGCGGATGAATTCCCGCAAGCGCTTTTTTGCGTCACGCCGAGCGGGGATAACGTAAAATGCAAGATTAGTCGTGTAAAATGTAAGGTTAGTAATTACGTATTGAATATTTTCAAACGGTATTGTACACTGCGTTTAAGCTTCATAGCGGGTATTCCGCTTGAAAATATTTTCGGTAAGGAGAGAGAAATGAAAAAATGTTCACTTAAACGCATGCTTACGGCTTTGCTGTTGACTATTGCGTTGACTTTCGGCTCGGTAGGAGCGTTTATCGGATGCGGATCGCCGTCCGATCCGCCTGATCCGCCCGCCGCCACTTTGGAGGATATCGAACTCGATACTTCGGCGGTCAAAACCACTTTCGCGTTTGCGGAAACATTCACTTACGACGGTTTAAAGGTCAAAGCCGTCATGAGCGACGACAGCAAAAAAGACGTGCCGCTCACCGATTGTAAAGTATCCGAACCCAACATGGAGTTGGAGGGCAAGCGCAACGTAACGGTCACTTATTCCGGCAAGACGGCGCGCTACGCGATAACCGTAAATCCGCGCGTGTTCCCCGAAATAACGGGCGACCCCCTTCTTACCATAGCGGCGGAAAATGCGAGCAAAGCGTTTCGCGTGGAAGCGGAGGATATCGACATGACGGGCGTCGTTAAAGCGAACGGCGTAACGTCGTTTGTAGCCGACGCTCCCGTTGAACCCGAATCGCCCGCGCCCGAAGCTCCCGAAGCGACCGCCGACGAAGGAACTGACGGGGACGGCGAGCAGCCCGGCGACGGCGACGGATCCGAAGCGCCTACGTACGGCATAACGAGCGGCGGCAAGTATCTTACCGGCTTCGGCGTGCGTTTTAACTACTTCGGTTTTAAGATCGAAGCGGCGCAGGAGTTTACGGGCGTGACCATGGTCATGCGTCTTGCCAACAGCAGCGAGAGCAATATACAAAATCTCGGCGAAACGGTAAATATTTTCCTTAACCGTTCCGTAAACGAAGACGGCGACGTAGAAGGATTGCTCGAAAGCACCGCCACCATAGACGCGGGCTTGTGCGATTGGCGCGACATCGTGATCCGCAATCTTACTCTCAAAGAAGGCGACAACTATTTTACTATCGACGTTCTCGGCAGTCAAGTACCCGACATCGATTACATCGACTTTTATGTGGGAATGCGCTATATATCCACCGTGTTCGAATTTTCGGAAACGGGCGAGAAGTTCGTCGATCTCGAAGATTTCGATACCGAAAAAGCGGGTACGCGACCCGATTGGGCGGCGGCACATCCCGATAAGATCGTCAACGGTCTCGGACTCGAACCCGTAACGAGAGAATCGGAAGGAAAAACGACCAGCCGCGGTACGAGCATAGCCGCATTGATGGGCGGATCCGAATTGTCCACGACGCTCCGCCTTGCGCAAAATTCCACCGTTAAATTAAGCTTTAAAGCCGCCAAGGTCGACAGCTATTTCGTCGATACGAATTGGGATTTCAGCATCGACGGCTACAAGCTTAAATTCGTCGAGCATCTCGACATAAAAGGCGGTAATCCCGGTGCGGGCATGTATTGGGATTGGTTCGAGACCGATCTCGGCACGTACAATATCCCTGCGGGCGATCACCTGTTCACGGTCAAAAACACGGGATCGGACTGCAATATCGACGGTATAAATTTCGAGATCCTTGCGGTGGGCGAGTATGACGAAAGCGGTATTCCGCTCGACGATCAAGATACTTATCTCCCGCATAACTGTTCTAACGTATGCATGTACTGCGACGGTTGCACCGATCCCGAATGCGAACGCGAAGAGTGCGCAAACAAATGCACGTCTCAGCACGTAGTAATGGAAGCGGAAGCTCTCGACGGCTCTACCGCCGTCAAACGAGACGATTTCGGCGGCGGCAACGGATTCAATATCGGCAGCAACAATGCCGCAAGCGGCGGTCAATCCACTTATGCCTTTACCAAAGGCTCGATATTCGCGGTAAAGCTGACCGTTACCGAAGCGTGTACGATCGATATTTGGGTCAGGCTGTACAGCGACAAGACCGAAACGTTTGCGGAGAACTTTGTGTTCAAAATGGACGGCGCGGCTCTTACGCAGGCGAATCCCGATGCGGTCATGACGCCCAATCAACAATGGCACAACGTATGCGTAGCGAAGGGCGTGACGCTTGCGGAAGGCGAACACGTATTCGTAATGGAAGTGGTTGCCAATCACTTCGACTTCGACTGCATTTCGTTCAACGCTTCTACCGGCACGACGACTCCGCTCACCGTAGCCGCCATGGTTTATACGCCGGAAGCGACGGAACCCGAGCAACCTTCGACGCCCGTCGATCCCGAGGCGTAACGGCAACCGCAAATATAAACAGCCCGTTCGGAAGAGTTCTCGGCGAGTTCCGAGAACTCTTTTGCCGACGGGACGAAAATTCAAAAGGAGTTATTATTTATGGCAAACATCAAAAAATTGATCCATCCCATAATAGCGAGCATAATAAGCTTGGCGGTGGCGGTCGCGCTCATTGTCGGCAACGCTATGTGTTTTATAAACTTTAACGTGGTCACGGCGTTCATGTGCGGCTTCGGATTCAACGACGACAGCAAGGAAGCGCTCGCGGCGCGCGAAAGCGGCAAAGCGCTCGCCGAAGACGTAGAGGAAGGCGGCGCGGTGCTGCTCAAAAACAACGGCGTGCTTCCGCTTGCAAACAAAAAGGTAAACGTGTTCGGATGGACGAGCAGCGACGGCGGATTTATTCCGCAGGGTACGGGTTCGGGTACCGGCTCGCGTAACGATCTGGTAACGTTTCTCGGCGGGCTTAAAGAAGCCGGCATAGAGTACAATACCGAACTCGCCGACGCGTATAACGATCTCGGTTGGGCGCGCGTCGAGGGCGGTTCGTACGTTATAGAGGCGTATACCGAAGACCTTTACGATAAATATTACGGCGTTACCGAAGCGCCCAAATCGTTCTACACCGAAAAACGCATGAACAATGCGAAAGCTTTTTCCGATACGGCTATCGTCGTGTTGGGCAGGATCTTGGGCGAGGGCAACGACTACTCCAAAAAGCAGTACATAAACAAGGGCGACGACAATGCCGACAGAAAGCTTCAAAGCATTTCGCCGCTCGAAGAATACATGCTCGATCAAGTAACGTCCAACTTTGAAAACGTAATAATCGTCACCAACACGACCAATCCCATGGAGCTCGGCTTTGCCGACGACGACAAGATAGACGCGGTGTTGCATATGGGTACTCCCGGAACTCGCGGCACGATAGGTCTTGCCAATTTGCTTGCGGGCAAAGCCAATCCGTCGGGCAGACTTGCCGACACGTGGGCATACGATCTTTCCACGGCGGCGTCGTATGCGACGTCCGGCAGAGAGGGCTTGGGAAGCTATCTCGATATAAGCACGGATACCACGTTGGGCAGCAGACAAAACAAATATTCCGAATATCGCGAAGATATATATACCGGCTATTTTTGGTACGAAACTGCGGACGCCGAAGGCTTTTGGGAAACCGATTACGCCAAAAACCGTTGGGGAATAAAGAACGGCTACGAGGACGTAGTCCAATATCCGTTCGGCTACGGGCTTTCGTACACGAAATTCAGCTGGGTGGTCAGTAAGTCCAATATACACAACGGGACCGTGCTTGCCAAAGACGGCAAGATCGAAATGGAAGTCACTGTTACTAATACGGGCGACGTTGCGGGTCGCGACGTGGTGGAGCTTTACTACTCCGCGCCGTATACCAAAGGCGGCATAGAAAAGTCGGCGATCAAGCTCGGCGCGTTTGCGAAAACGGCGGAGCTCAAACCCGGTCAGTACGAAGTGGTCAAGCTTTCCATGGACGTGGAGGACATGAAGTCCTACGACTGCTATGACAAGAACAACAACGGCTTTATGGGCTACGAGCTTGAAAAGGGCGACTATACTATCAGCTTGCGCACCGACGTACACACGCTCAAATCGACGCTCGACAACGTTAACAGCTATACCGTAAAGGTAAGCGATGATATTCGTTACGAAGAAGATAACGCGACGGGTACGAAGGTGGAAAACCAATTCACCACGTATACGAACTCCGCTTCGGGCGCGTCCAGCAAAATAAACGAACCGTTCTCGGTAAAACCCCATTCCATAGACGGATCGGAAAATACGGGCGGACCCGTATCGTATATGACGCGCGAAAACTTCGTTACGACTTTCCCCGAAGATAAAGGCGAAAACAGAAACGCCGGCTCGATCAGATACGACGTGCACGGGCTGCCGTCAAGTCCGATAGCCGATCCCGACGCGGTCGCGCCCAAGTTCAATTCCAAGGATACGCAATGGACCATACAGGATCTTTACGGCGTTAAGTACGAGGACGACATGTGGAACGAGCTCGTAAGTCAGATCGACTTCGATACGGCAAGCCTTCTCGTTGCGCAGGCGGGCTTCAAAACGATCGCCATAGACAAGATCGATAAGCCCGTAACAAAGGAAACGGACGGTCCGAGCGGCTTTAACACCAACGTTTTGGGCGGCAATAACCTTAAAGCGGTTTGTTATCCCAGCTCGACAGTGCTTGCTCAGACTTGGGATTGGTACATGGCTTACCAAGTGGGTGTAGCGATAGGCATAGAAGCCAACGCGCTCGGCATAGAAGGTTGGTACGGTCCCGGCGCCAACCTGCACCGTTCGCCTCTCGGCGGCAGAAACTTCGAGTATTACAGCGAAGACCCGCAGCTCGCCGGCATCATGTGCGCGTACCACGTACTCGGCGCCAAGGAAAAGGGCGTGCTTGCGTATATCAAACACATAGGACCCAACGAACAGGATTCGGGCAGAAACGGCGCGTATAAATGGTTGACCGAACAGAGCCTGCGCGAAAACTATCTCCGTCCGTTCGAGCTTGCCGTAAAAGTGGGCGGCAGCAACGGTCTTATGGCGTCCGTCGACCGCGTGGGCGGCGCGCGTTGTTCGGGTTCTTACGCAATGCTTACGGCGGTCGTTCGTAACGAGTGGGGCTTCCGCGGCACCGTTATTACGGACTATTATCAGAGCGGCATAGTAAACGATATAGACGAAGGCATACGTTGCGGTAACAGTCAAATGCTTCATCCCGATGCGGGCTTGGGCTTATACGACGATCGTTCGAGCGACACCGCCAAGTACTATATCCACAAGAGCGCCAAGGACATTCTTTACGCTTACGCCGAAACCAAGCATTTTGCCGAAACGTCGCAAGGACTCGATAAAGGCTCGCTCATCGGTACGGCGCGCGACGTATTCCCTTGGTGGGTACCCGTGCTTATCGTTATCGACGTGACCGCGGCGGGGATAATGGCGTTTTGGCTGTTGATCGCTTGGAAGCCCGGTATATTAAAACGCAAAAAGAAAGCGGCGATAGCCGACGGGCAGTCGCTCGAACTTAACGAAAACGCGGACGATAACGACGTCGGCAAAACCGAATAAGCGTCGGCGACGAGATCGGACGGCGCAGTAAATACTTAGATCGTCAAAAGCGTCCTTCGGGGCGCTTTTGGCTTGCTGTTTTAAATCGGGTTTGCTTGTCGGCGCGACACACCCTTGACTTTTCGTCGGTGTTGTGTTAAACTGTTTTGTATGGAGCTTCTCGACCGTCTTAAAAATACTTATCCCGATGCGGCGTGCGAGTTGGAGTACGGCACAGACTTCGAGCTTTTGATCTCGGTGATACTCAGCGCGCAATGCACGGATAAGCGCGTCAATCTTGTTACGCGCGAGCTTTTCCGCGTCGCCGATACGCCGCAGGCGTTTTGCGATATGGATATTTCGACGCTCGAAAGCTACATCAAAAGCTGCGGGCTGTACAAGAACAAGGCGCAAAACATCAAAGCGTGTTGCGAAAAGATCGTCGGCGAGTTCGGCGGACAAGTCCCGCGCACGATGGACGAGCTTACGAGCTTGCCGGGAGTGGGGCGCAAGACCGCCAACGTCATGCTTTCCGTCGCGTTCGGCGAGCCTGCGATAGCGGTGGATACGCATGTGTTTCGCGTGTCGCACAGGCTCGGTCTTTCCGACGGCAAAACGCCCGACGAAGTGGAGCGCGATCTGTGCGCGGCGTTCGAGCCGAGCGATTACCGCGACGTGCATTTTTTACTGATACGACACGGGCGCGATTGTTGCAATGCGCGCAGACCCGATTGCGAAAACTGCGCGGTCAATACGCTGTGTAAGGAATACGCGGGAATGGTCAACAATCAAGAATGCGGGATCGGGGGTCGTCGTCTATAAAATATAAATTCGACAATAATTACGCATTACGAATTTGCATTATCAAGGATCGACATGTTTACGGACAGAGCTAAAATTTATATAAAAGCGGGCGACGGCGGCGACGGCTGTACGTCGTTCTATACCGAAAAGTACGTGCCCAACGGCGGACCGGACGGCGGCGACGGCGGCGACGGCGGAAACGTGGTGTTCAAGGTAAACGCCAACGCGTCGTCGCTTTCCGAATTTCGGTTCGGCAAGCATTACCGCGCCGAGGACGGCGGCAACGGTTCGGGTAAAAACCGTCACGGCAAGACGGGCGCGGACCTTGTGCTTACGGTGCCGCGCGGCACGGTGATACGCGACGCGGAAAGCGGCGGCATAATAGCGGACATGTATTATCCCGACGACGAAAAAACCGTTTTGCGCGGCGGGATAGGCGGTAAGGGCAACGCGCGGTTCAAGTCGTCGCGCCGTCAAGCGCCCGGATTCAGCCAAAAGGGCGAACCGTCAAAGGAGCGCGCCGTCGTGCTCGAACTTAAAACCATTGCCGACGTCGGGCTTGTGGGGCTTCCCAATGCGGGCAAGTCGACGTTGTTGTCCGTGCTTACTCGCGCAAACCCCAAGATAGCCAACTATCCGTTTACCACGCTGTCGCCCAATCTCGGCGTATGCTATACCGACGACGGGTCGTTTACGATAGCCGATATCCCCGGACTTATAGAAGGCGCGGCGGACGGCGCGGGACTCGGCCACAGGTTTTTGCGGCACATAGACAGAACGCGGTTGATAGTACACGTAGTGGATATATCCACCTTCGACGACGCCGTGCGCGATTACAAAACGGTCAATACGGAGCTTGTCAGATACAACGACGAGCTGGCGGACGTGCCGCAGATCATAGCGTTGAACAAGACGGACTGCGCCGATCCGCAAAGCATAGCGGAATTTCGCGCCGCGGTGAACGACGCGCCGATATTCGAGATAAGCGGCGTTACGCACAAAGGCTTGACGGAGCTGGTGACGGCGGTCGAGCGCAAGCTCAAAACGTTGCCGCCGCCCGCGCCGATGGAGTTCGAGCCGTTCGTGTACGAAGAAGCCGATCCCGAATCTTACACGATAGACCGCGCGGACGACGGCGCGTTCGTGCTGGGCGGCGCGCTTATAGAAAAGCTTGCGCGCACCGTCGTATTGGACGACCGCGACAGCTTTATGTACTTTCAACGCAGACTGGACGTGAGCGGCGTTACCAAAGCGCTCAAAAAAGCGGGTATCAAGGCGGGCGACGCCGTGCGCATACTCGATACGGAGTTTACCTATGAAGAGTAAAAAGACAAAGATCGCCGTTTTCGGCGGAAGCTTCGATCCCGTTCATTTCGGGCATATCGACATAGTAAAAAATTCGGAACGGCTGTTTGACAGAGTGATAGTAGTGCCGTCGTACATTTCGCCGTTTAAAGCGGGCGAGCTTGTCGACGACGGCGCGGCGCGCTATAAGCTTTGCAAAAAGGTCTTCGAGTCCGACAAGACCGAAGTCAGTCGCTACGAGATAAGCAAAAAAGGCGTCAGTTACAGCGTCGACACCGCGGCGTATTACAAAAAGAAGTATGCGGACGCGGAGTTGTATTGGATACTCGGCTCGGAAGAATTGATACGGCTCGGCGGTTGGCGAAATATGGACAAGCTCAAAACGCTCGTCACGTTTTTCGTCGTGCCGCGCCCCGGCTTCGCGCCGACGGACGCATTGCTCAAAGAGCTTAAACGCAACAAGATAAAGATCAAGTTCGCCAAGTTTATCGGACTCGACATTTCGTCGACGCTCATCAAGATAGACGCGGCTTTCGGCGCGGACAACAAATACGTGCCGAGCGTCGTCGACGAGTATGCGAAAAAACACGGGCTGTTCGACGTTTACGGAAAGTACGTCGGGGCTTTGTATGCTTACGGACTTGACGACAGGCGCATACGCCATACTTACCGTACCGCTGTGCGCGGCGCGGAGCTTGCCAAGCTTTACGGCGGGTCTGTGCGCGACGCGGTCACGGCGTGCATACTTCACGATATAGCCAAAGCGGTCGATCCCGCCGAATATGCCGATAAGGCGGACATATCCGACTTTCCGCGTCCGACGGTGCACGCGCCGATCGGGGCGTACATCGCTCGGCGCGAGCTGGGCGTTTCGGACGAGATAGCGCGCGCGATAAGACTGCATTCTACCGCCGACGAAAACATGAGCTTGCTCGACGAGATAGTGTATCTTGCCGACAAGACCGAACTCGGCAGGACGTATAAGTCGTTGGATAAAATGCTGTATCTGTGCAAGCTCGACAAAAACGTCGCCATGCTCGCGGCGCTTTCCGAAATAGGCGAGCTGGAAAGCTCCGATAAATGCAAGCTTTCCGAACGCGCGCTCGCGTATTACAAAAAGTTGTGCGGCGATACCGTCATACCCGAACTTCCGCCGCGAAAAATGCCCGATGCCGCGCAAAGCGGGTTGCCCGCCGTGCGCGTCGGAAGCAAAGCCGTGCGCACCGCCCCCGATCCCAAGTCCAAAGAAATGCGCGCAGTACCCGCCGAACGGTCGAAAGGCATGCGCGTAGTTCCCGACAGATCCAAAGAACTGCGGACGGTCGACGACGGTATCGAAAAGTCTTTTGCGCGCAGGGCGGCGGACGCGCTCAAAGCTTCGAGAACGCAATTCGTAAGCACAGGCGACGAGATAAAGGATATTGCCGTCGCGGCGGCGGACGCGCTTAGCCTGCATAAAGCGCGCGATATAGATATAATATCGGTCAACGGCAAGACGATAGTCGCCGATTATTTCGTGATAGCGTCGGTCACTTCGACTACGGCTGTCAAGGCGCTTACCGACTACGTAGAGGACAGGCTCAAAAAGCAGTTCGACATAGATCCTTCCAAGCGCGACGTCGATAAGGAATGGGTGGCGCTCGATTACGGCGGCGTTATAATCCATATATTTACCGATAAAACGCGCGAGTTTTATAATATAGAACGGCTTTGGTCGGACGGATCGAACGTCGAGCGTTACGGAGATTGACATTGCTGTTCGAAGCGAATCTGATCGAACTGTTGCAGCGCATGTCGACGGGCTTTTCCGACGCGCTGTTTACGGGCATAACGCAGTTGGGAACGGAGCTTGCCTTTATGGCGGTCGCCGTCGTGCTGTATTGGTGTATCGACAAACGTTACGCTTACAGGCTGTTCAACGTATATATACTCGGCGTGGCGTTCAACAATTTTTTAAAGCTCGGATTTAAGCGCACTCGACCGTTCGACGCGTATCCCGATAAGGTTACGAGCATAGGCGAACCCGAAACTACCTATTCGTTCCCGTCCGGGCATACCGAAAGCATAGCGTCGATCTCGACGATGCTCACCGTCAAATACGGAAAAAAATACAAGGTCGTTCCCGTCGTGTGCGCATGCTTGACGGCGCTCGTTATGTTATCGCGCATGTATTTGGGACAGCACTATTTGTCGGACGTGTTTTGCGGCTTGACGGCGGGCGTGTTTTTCGCGATAGCGTTCAACGCATTGCTGTCGCTGTTCGGCGATAAGGAAGAGTTTTTCCTGTTGCCGTGCTTGATACTTACCGTCGTGACGGTAAGCGTGTTGGCGGGACTCGGCATGTTGAACTCGCCGAGCGGCGCGGATATATTAAAGGGCGTGGGCGCGTTCGTCGCGTTCGATATAGGCTACTTTGCGGAAAAGCGTTTCGTCAAGTACGACGTCGCGTCAAACCGCGTGTGGTGGAAAATCGCGTTAAGGCTCGCGATAGGGCTGGGCGTCGCGTTGGGCATACAGCAGGGCTTTAAACTGTTTTTGCCGCAGAGCGTTCCGTTGCTTTATTGCTTTTTGCGTTATTTTCTGGTCGCGGCATGGGTAGCGGTCGCCGCGCCCGCGCTGTTCAAAGCCGTAAAGATCTGATACTCGATCCAAGGAGTTTGTATGCTCGACGTTTCTCAAAAGGACGTTATCATAATAAGATCGCCCGCGCGAATGCTCGCGCTCGGCAGACATCTCGCCAAATCGCTCGAAGGCGGCGACGTGGTCTTGCTTTCCGGCGAACTCGGCGCGGGCAAGACCGTGTTTTGTAAAGGGCTTGCCGAAGGCTTGGGCGTGACGTCGCCCGTAGTGTCGCCTACGTTTACCATTATGAACGAGTATTCGGGGCGTGCGCACTTTTGTCATTTCGACGCGTACAGACTGGAAAACGCCGACGAAGCTTACGGCGCGGGGCTGACCGATTTTATAGGCGCGCCCGACTGTATTTGCGCGGTCGAGTGGTGGGAGAACGTGCGCGAGCTGTTCGACGGTTGCTCGGTAGTGCGGGTGATAGTCAAAAAGATCGACGAAAAGATGCGGGAGGTCACTATACTCAAATGAACGTGTTGTTTATAGATACGGCGTGCGGCACGCGCGCATTGCTTGTCGTCGGCGATACGCGTTATTACGACGAGAACGACCGCAACGCGGGGTCGGAAACGCTGATGCCGATGATAGACGGTTTGCTCGAAAAAGCGGGCATCAAGCTCGCCGACGTGGATCTTTTCGGGGCGTGCATAGGACCGGGATCGTTCACGGGGCTTCGGATAGGCTTGACTACCGTCAAGGCGTTTTGCTATTGCTTGGATAAGCCTTGCTTTGCGGTAAACAATCTGCGGCTTTGTTCATATAATAATAACGGCGGAAAAGTCGTGTCAGTAGTCGACGCGGGCAACAAGGTGTGCTACGTAGCGAGCTACGACGGCGATACCGAGCTCGATCCGCCGACGTGCATGACCGCGGACGACGCCAAGGCGTACGTAGCGGCGCACGACGGTTTTGCGGTTTCGGTGGATAAAAAGCTTGCGGACGCGTTCGGCGGCACGGTCGGCGTAGGCGAGCGCGAGCTGTATACGGCTGTGAAAAAACATGGGGGCGAGATCGTACCCGCCAAGGATCTGTTGCCGTTGTACGTGCGCAAGGCTCAGCCCGAGCGCGGCGCGGGCGACCTGTGAACGCGTTTACGGTGCGGCGGGCGTTGCTTTCCGACGCGCCGAGCATTGCGGCGGCGGAACGCGAGTATATAGACTGCGCGTGGAGCGAAAAGCAGATAACGGACGAGATACTCGATACAGCCGCCGTGTTTTTGACGGCGGAGCGCGACGGCGAGTTTGTCGGATATTTATCGGGCAGCATTGCCGTCGACGAATGCGAGATTTCCAATATCGCCGTACTGCCGAAGTACAGGCGGCTCGGCGCGGGCAAAGCGCTGTTCGACGCTATGCTGAAAGAGCTTGTATCGCGCGGCGTGCGGTCGGTGTTTTTGCTGGTGCGGACGGATAACGCGCCCGCGGCGGGACTGTATCGAAAACTCGGTTTTGCCGAAGTGGGAATGCGTCCGCGATACTACAAAGGACAAGACGCCGCGATCATGCGGAAAAACCTTTGATGTGAGGCGAAAATGCGCGTTACGCTCGGCGACGTCGATTGCGAGTACGAAATGCACAAAACGGACAGTGCGGACACCGTACTGTTTTTGCACGGCTGGGGCGGCGATCTGCGCTCGTTCGCGGGCGCGTACTCGGCGGCGTGCGATTGGGGCGTGTCGTGCGTGCGGCTCGCGTTCCCGAAAACGGTGCCGCCCGACTGGGGCGTTTACGACTACGCGACGCTCGTCGAAAAGTTTCTCGAAAGTCTCGGCATAGTACAGCCCGTCGTCGTCGGTCACAGCTTCGGCGGTCGCATCGCGCTCATACTCGCGGCGCAGGGCAAGTGCAAAAAACTGGCGCTCGCCGCGGCGGCGGGCATGAAGCCCAAGTTCAGCATCAAACGCGAGTTTAGGATAGCGGCGTACCGCAGGAAAAAGAAAAGCGGAAAACCCCTTGACGGCGCGGGTTCTTTGGATTATAATAATCTCGTACCCGAAATGCGCGGAGTGTTCGTGCGCATCGTAAATACTCATCTCGACGGGCTGTTGCCGTACGTCAAGTGCAAAACGCTGTTGTACTGGGGCAAGCGCGACAGAGATACGCCGCTTTATATGGCGAAGCGCCTGAAACGCGGCATTGCGGACAGTCAACTGATAATCACGGACGGCGGACACTTCGCTTATGCCGAATACGGTTACGGGTTTGCCGCCGCGCTCAAATCACTTATAATGGAATAGGTCATGGAATACTATGTTTCGGTCGCATTGATAGCCGTATCGGCAATACTTTCTTGCTTTATCGGCTTGCCGATGTTCAAGATAATACAGCTTTCGGGCTATCGCGCACGCGGCGTCGTCGCCTGGTGGAAAGGCTCGGCGTACGACGTGATAGTCAGATATTCGGCGTTGATGCTGTTTTCGTTCATTTCGATGATAGTTTTCGTCGGCTGTTTTTCGGCGTTCGAATACGTCAGATATTGCGCGGCGGCTATGTACGTTTTGCTCGCCGTCGTGTTCATAGTATCGGCGGGCAAGAGCGGGAGCAATTCAGTCAGGCCGACGGGACGCGCCGTGCGCATGATCGCCGTCGACATGCTGTTGACGCTCGTGCTGGGCGCGGGCGTGGCGTGGGCGTGCCGATATTCTGTATATTGCCAAACGCTTACCGCGGCGCTCGCCGTGTTCGCGCCGTTGGTAGCGATAGTCGCCAATGCAATCACCGCACCGTTTGAAAAACTCAACAACAAAAAGTACGTCAAGCGCGCCAAAGCCAAGCTCAAAGAAAGATCGCCTATCGTCATAGGCATAACGGGAAGCTTCGGCAAGACGACGGCGAAAAACCTGCTCAAAGCCATGCTCGAAAGCAAATACACGGTGTTGTCGACCCCCGGCAATTACAATACGCCGATGGGCATTTGCAAAACGGTCAACGGCGCGCCGCTCGACGAACAGGTGTTTATAGCGGAAATGGGCGCGCGGTATAAGGGCGACATAAAAGAACTGTGCGACATAGTATCGCCGACTTTCGGAATAATAACGGCGGTCGGAGATATGCATATAGAAACGATGGGCAGTCGCGACGGCGTTGCCGATACCAAGTTCGAGCTGGGCGCGGCGTTGCCGCAAAACGGCTTGCTCGTTCTCAACGGGTACAACGCCGATTGCCGCAAGCTCGGCGAGCGCGAAACGGAGTGCGTTATCGAAACGACGGGCGACGTCGGCGCGAAAACGTATGTCGGCTACGAAAACTTGAAAATAAACGGTTCGGGTACTTGCTTTACGCTCGTTATTGGCGAGAACAAATACGACGTAACGTGTAAGCTTTTGGGCGGGCATATCGCCGAAACGGTGTGCGCATGCGCTCGGCTCGCGCTCGAATTGGGCATAGACCGTGCGGATATAGTAAAGGCGGCGGAAAACGCGCCGCAGGTCGAACACAGATTGCAGATCGTGCCGTCCGTCGATCCGTCGGTGACGGTCATCGACGACGCGTACAACTCCAACCCCGTCGGCGCGAAAAACGCATTGGACGTGCTTGCCTGCTTCGATTGCAAAAAGGTGGTGATAACGCCGGGGTTCGTCGAGCTGGGCGGCATAGAAAAGGAATGCAATACAAGGCTGGGCGGTCAGATAGCGGCGGTGTGCGACTATGCGTTTTTGATCGGATCGCGCGCGGCGGATATCAAAAAGGGCGCGGTCAAGGCGGGCATGAACGAGGGCGTTATCACGGTGTGCGCGTCACGCAACGAGGCGGTCGCCGCGTTAAAGGATATAACGGGTGCGCGCGTGATACTGTTCGAGAACGATCTGCCCGACAATATCGTTTGAAGGTAATAGAGCAAAACAGGCAATAGAGCAAAACGCCGTCGGTACGGTGCGGCGAAAGAGTCGATAAAGGAAAGACGCATGAAAAGAACGGTTCTCATCACGGGCGGCGCGCGCGGGATAGGCAGACAGCTCGCCGTCGATTTCGGCAATGCCGGATATAACGTGATAATAAACTACAATAAGTCGCAAAAAGCGGCAATGGAGCTTGTCAACGAACTCAACGCGCGCGAGATAGCGTGTCAAGCGATACAAGCGGACGTTTCGGACGCGGAGCAGGTCAAGCGCATGGCGGATTCCGTCGCGTTCGGACACGTGGACACGCTTATAAACAATGCGGGGATAGCGCACTTCGGACTGATGCAGACCGACGCCGAAAGCGACTTCGATCGTGTGATAGCCGTCGATCTCAAAGGCGTGTGGCTTGTGACCCGCGCGTTTTTGCCTGCCATGCTGAGCGGCGGGTTCGGCAGGGTGATCAATATAAGCTCGTTCTGGTCGGAGCGCGGTTCGAGTACCGAAACCGCGTACTCGGCGGCGAAAGCGGGCGTCAACGGTCTTACCAAAGCGCTGTCACGCGAAGTGGGCGAATACGTTACCGTCAACGCGATAGTCGCGGGGCTTATCGCCACCGATATGAACGATCCCGTGCCGCCCGACGCGCTCATACGCATAGTGGACAATACGCCCGTAAGGCGCATAGGCAGACCCGAAGATATAAGCCACGCCGCTCTGTTTCTCGCCGACGAAAGATCCTCGTTTGTAAACGGCGCGCTGTTGCACGTCGATGGCGGATATTGATAGATGCCGTTGCGTTTTTCCGCGCGGCGACGCGGTTAAACGTTATTTGTAAAGGAATGCGGAAATTGTCGCAGTTGACGTGATCGACTTTTTGTATCGATAATAATGAAAATACGGTAAACAGTAATTTAGCGGAGACAAAAATGAAAGATAATAGCGATTTACGCTTATTGGAAAAGCGTATTAAAATATTCAAAAATCTTACGGTCCTTTTTGCGATACTTATTCCTTTGTCACTGCTCGGTGTAGGATTGAAATGTCCGTATTCGTATTGTTTCGTAGCGTTATGCGGTTTGCTTTTAATAGCTACCGTTACGTTCGCTGTTCTTGTGCATAAAACAGAGAAACAAATCAAAAGAACCGTAGCGTATTTGAAAGACGCGAGAGACAATATAGTAGCCGCAAATAAAACCCTAATCGGATTTCTTAACGGTGCTTATGCAGCTTTGGACTACAAGAAGAGCGGCGAGCTTGGTTTTGTTAATTTTACGCGGGAAGGTATTAAATTCTCGGCAGAAGGCAAATTTGCCACGAAAAAAGACTTCAAGGGCATTAAAGGCAATCATCTGGCTTTACAAATATACGGCACAAAAATGATATCTGCCCCCGAAGAGTACGATGATGTAATTGATTACGAAAGCAATCTTTTTAAGTTGAATATCGGCTATTTCGACGACGTTCCGTTTGCCGAAGAAAACGATTCGGGCTTGATTTTACACGAAAAGGACTTAACCGATAAGGGAATATATTTTGCATCGAACAATGGCTATTGTTGCGACTTGGATACGGCGGAAAGAGACGAAATCGACTATGGCGAATTTGTCATATTAGAACATACGGAAGACAGCCTTACTATAAGCTTTAAATGTATGGTCAAGTGCGGTGCCGCAGATGTGCTTTACGGTAAAGTAAAACTTATTCGCGACCCACAAGATTTTGACGAATCGTATGCAAGATAAATTTCAATTTATCGTTATTAAAATGTATAGTTAAAAGCTCTCAAACAAATTTATTTGAGAGCTTTTAATAAGCGTAAATCGCTATTATCTTTCATTTTTGTCTCCGCTAAATTACTGTTTA
>CAMSYM010000020.1 GCA_947066105.1 uncultured Clostridia bacterium | reverse complement strand
TAGTAAAAAGCTCTCGAACATATCGTTCGAGAGCTTTTGTCCTCGCTTGAAAGTGCAACTCTTAAAAATTTAGTTTTTTAATCCCTATTAGAATTGCGCTTTGGCATTCCCCTGTTTACTCCCCGATTTTTTTCAATATCTCGCGATCGGCGGCTATACGCATTAGCTTGCGCACCGTCGAACCGCGCGTTTTATCCAGCTTTTGTTCCGTCGCAAACAGCTCGCGCTCTTCTTCGGTCAATGCGGCGAGAACGGAACTTTCGGCGACCTGCTTGCACGCTCGGTCGTATTCCGCCCTGTCGCGCGCCGCCGCCCGCTCCGCGTCGGTCTTGGCTTTACGCGACGAAGCTTTGTGCGCGGCTTTGTATTCGTCTATCTTTTTGCGCTCGTCGTCGGTCAAAGGCGTCGCGCTTTTCAACAGCGCGCCGAGCTGTTTTGTCTGCCTAATTTCGTTGCGCGCAGACAGCTCGCGGTAACGCGCGAACAGTATATGCGCGGCGTCAGCCCGTTCGGTTTGACGAGCGGGCGCAACGACTCCCGTCGATACTGCGGCGGGACGCGACTGCACGACGCTTTTCGGCGCGTCGGGCGAAGCGTTTTTCGCGCTTTCGAGCAAACCGCGCGCGGGCATTGCGCCGTCGATAGCCGCATGCTCGGCTGTCCCCGTCGGCACGGGCATGGAAAGCCTGCCAGTATCCGCATAATCGTACCGCTCGCCGTCGGAAGCGCCGCCGCGCAACATGTCCGGTCCGAACGTCCGCGCGGGTTGCGGCAGCTCCGGATAAATAACGTTTTTTTCGAGCGGCAAGCCTTCGAAAAATTCGGGCGATGCAGGCATGCTCGAAATGCCTATGTCTTCGAGATTGGGCGCGATGTCCGATTTGATTCGCGCGCCCTGTTGACAAAGTATTATACCGTCCGCCGTCTGCACCGGCGTGAGCATGATGTTCTTCCCGCCCGAAATAGTAGTCAATACCAGCGTTTGTCCGTCCTCCGCCTGACGCAACGTCGCGCCCGCCGCAAGCGCCGCCGCGAGCGAGCCGGGAGTATCGGGCGCGGGCAACGAGTCCAGCAACGCGACCGTTTCGGGCGTTTGCGGCAGCTCGATATTATCCGCTTTTATAAAAGCGTTCAGCCGCTCGTCGACGGCTCGGCTCTCCTTGGCGGTCTTGGGTTCTTCGGTCACGAGATCCAATACGTCCATTACGGCGGTAACGCCGTGTATGTTGTCGTAGCGCAAACTGATGCCCGACAACGCTTCCGCGCTCTTTTTTAACGCCGCGGTTTTGAGCTTGCGCCGCGCCGTCGCCCGCTCGATATACCACACGAGCGCGCAAACCGCAACTATCGTTACGACAGACAATATCAAAAGCGTCAAACCTACCGCCGAACGGAAAAACGCGAAGAACGCGCCCCAGCCGCCCGCCTTGGCGCCGCGGTATATCCCCACGATATCGTCGTATGTACACACTATCGACCCGCCGTCGGAACCGTCGGCGCGCAATTCGTATGTTCGCCTGCCGTTCTCGTCGACGTTGACCGATACCGTACGGCAAACGGTATATTCGAAAAATGTATCGCCCACCCTGTTTCGACACACGACTATCGTTTCGGGCAAGATCGTTTCCGGTCCGTTAGGTCGCTCCGTTGCGATCAAACTGCCCGACGGTATCTCCGGCGACATCGAATCCGTGACGACGGGAAACAACCGATAGTTGCCGAACGTCATATAATATTCGGGATCGGATGCGGCGATGATCGAATTTATCGTCAATAAAAGTATGACCGCGAGCATTACCGCCGCAAACGCAAAGCCCGCTATCCTGCCGACGCGACGTTGCTTTTTCTTCTTGACTGTCGCCGCCGCGGCTTTCGCTATGCTTTTGTCCAATTCTCCCGACATACGCTTAAAAAGAAATCATCCAACCTGAAAATTTTTGAGTCGTCTTTACTCTGCCGATATATTATACCACCGTTTGCCGTATATGTCAAGGCTCGCCGCTTTTATACGGCAAAAAAATTAAACGCCCGTTTTCCCGCCGTTCGCTTGCGCATCGCACGTGATTTTGATATAATCTATATATGACAAATCTCGAACTTATGCGCATTTGCGAAAATACCGACGAAGACGCTTTCGAACAAGACGACTTCCCCGAACGCCGCCGCAGATCGGATAAAGATGCGTACGACGAGTTTTACGACGACGTAAAACAACCGTCGCGCTATATAAAAGAAGACTGGTAAAACACGGTCGAAAAATCAAATTTTCACTGTAAAACGTATAATAAAACGATCCGACGGCGTCGGACGCATAATTTTACTGTTTAAAAATATCCGCGTTTCCGTTGCGGACAGCGCGTCGATCGCGTCACATCATAGGCGCAAGCAAGCGCAAAATGCTCCGCGCCAAATACGTGAACATCGTGACGTCGTTTATTTCCTCGTCGGTAATTTCGTGACTGACTTCGCGCGTCGCGATAAAATCGGCTTTCATATCCGCAATGGAATCTACGTTGTATAAAATAGCGCCGTCCTCGAAGTGCAAATAGAACGAACGGTAATCCATATTACACGTGCCTATGAACGCGCGCTCGTCGTCGACTATCATCATCTTGGCGTGGATAAACCCCGGAGTATAAGTAAAAACGCGCACTCCCGCTTTTTTGAGTACCGGAATAAACGATTTAGTCGTTTTGTACACGATTTTTTTATCGGGGATATGCGGTATTATTATTTGCACGTCGATACCGGCAGTCGCGGCATTGACGAGCGCCGTCTGCATTTCGTTATCGAGTATAAGATACGGCGTTGTTATACACACCGAACGCTTGGCGGTGGATATAAGATTTATAAACGCGCTTTCTATCAAATGCTCGTCGCGCCCCGGTCCCGACGATAACGGCTGAACATACCCCACCGCCGTCGGCGAGTCGGTCGGCGACAGATAGTTTTCGTATGCGAATTCGCGCTTGCCGAGTATGCTCCAAAACGACAGGAACATCGCGGTAAAGCTCCAAACCGCACCGCCCTCGAACCGCATGTGCGTATCCTTCCAGTGCCCGAACCTGACTATCTTATTGGCGTATTCGTCGGCGATATTGTTGCCGCCGGTATACGCTATTTCGCCGTCGATAACGGTGATCTTGCGGTGAGAACGGTTGTTCAAACGCATATCGAACGACAGCGTTATTTTATTGAACGGCAACACTTCCACTCCGCCGTTGAGCAACCGCTTGATACCCTTTTTAGGCAAAGTAAACATGCTTCCGACGTCGTCGTATATCAGCTTTACGTCCACGCCCGCCGCCGCGCGCTCGATAAGCGCTTTTTCGAACGCATCCCATATCTCGCCGCTCTCGATTATAAAATATTCCATGAAAATAAATTTTTTCGCGTTGCGCACGTCGTCGAGCATATCGGGAAAAAACTTATCGCCGAGCGAGTAATACTTAGTCTGCGTGCCGCCGTACACGGGATACGATCCCGCATTTAGCACAAGGTCCGCGCACGTCGAACCCGTGGGATTAAGCGTCGTACGCGTGTTGAGCAGTTCCGCATTGGTCATATTGAGCATTACCTGTTGCATATCCGACGCGCTTTGAAAACGCTTGCGCGTCCGTCTGTTCATGCGCTGTCTGCCTATGAACAAGTACACCAATCCGCCGAACGCAGGCGCGAGCAATATCAGCACGCACCAACTCAGCTTATAACTCGGATTGATGTCGCGCGACACTATATACAGGCATATCAAAAAACTGAAAAACTCGAAGATCAGCCATATCCACCAAAACTGCGACGCGGCATAAAGTATCCCGACAACGATTATCGAGATCTGCAACAGGAACGATACTACCGTTATCGCCGCCTTTTGTGATAATAATTTCAATAGTTTTCTGAACGTACGCATATTTCCGCGATCACGTATGTAGTTTACCACATACGTAAAAATAAATCAAAACAACTGTGAAAAGATATTACAAACTTTCTTCGACCGCTATCCCGCGCTCGAACCGCACCGTGCTTTTTATACCCAGCCGATATAGCGTGCCTTTTACCGTTTCCGCGCCATTACGGTAATGCTCGGTCTTGTGCGAATCGCTGCCGAACGTGAAAAGCCGCCCGCCGAGATCGATGTACCGCTCCAAGATCTCATAAGGCGTCACTATTCCGAAATCCGATCCGCTCGCGCGCGTATTCAATTCTATCGCCGCGCCGCGATTGATCACCGCCGAAAGTATTCTGTCTATAAGCGGCGCAAACTCGCCGTAATACAACCGCTTATCTGTATACGGCGCATAACGCGCAACATAACCCAAATGCCCTAAAATTTGAAAATCCACCGACGACGTAACGCTCGACAATACGGCGTTTAAATACAGCTCGTACGCTTGATGCTTGTCAAGCCCATCGAAGTATTCGGGATAATAGCAGTCGCCGCGCCCCGGCACCGAATGCACGCTCATTATCGCATAATCGAACTTATGCTCGCGCAACATGCTCGTATAACGCCGTTCGGCGCTCTGCGAATATCCGAACTCCACGCCTTTAAGCACGCGGATATCGTCGAAAGATGCCGCCGCGCGGTCGAGTTCCGCGAAGTATCCGTCAACGTCGAGCAACGCATGTTCGTCGCCGTCGAACAGATCGCCGTCGCAGTGATCGGAAAACCCTATCGCCTTATCGCCGTTTGCGCGCGCGGCAAGCAAATAATTTTCGCATATCTCGTCGCTGTCCGACGAAAAATGCGTATGTATGTGCATGTCGGTCATAACACCATGATATTAACACTTTACATCGACGTTGTCAATATTTTAAACGTTAACGCAAATCGCTTCGATCAATCCATGAAAATTTTATTCACGGTAATGTAACCGCCGCGATGATTCGCGACAAAGCCCGCCCAATCGAGTATAGCCGCATAACACGTAGAACGACGCAATGTTTTATCTCCTATATTTTTTCCGTAAAACTCTGTGGAAATATATCCGTAGATCGTATCGACCGATAATCCGCCACTTCCAATGCGAGTTCCGTTTTGTGCGGCATTGGCACCGAGATCCATTTGTCCGCCGAGTGAGATCGCTTTATTCAAAATCGCATACAGTATATTAAACTTACAATTTAAATTCGATAATTCGAACATATAACGCCGTCGCCGTTTTCGGACAAATAAAAAGCCACTACTCCGCCGTTTATCATTATTGCATGCGACTCGCCGCCGCCCCGTTCTATCTTGTTGCAAATAATTTCGGTAAATTGATCAAAATCTATCTTAATGCCGATCACCAGCAAAATTAGTTTTACGCCAAATTCTTAATAAACGTGACGACATCGTTTTCGGTATCGACGCGCGCTTTATACCCGACCGCCAGCCAACTCATTGCATACGAATGAGTTTCGGTATTAGCCCAATAGGACTGTTTGTATTTATGCGCCGTATCGGGCAAACGAAAGCCCAATATATCTTCTATTTGCGAATAAGACAAAATGACCCTATTCTCGCCGGACGCCAATAAATACTCCGCCAAGCTCCTGTATTTTATGCCGACCTTATCCAGCCTGACCGCCACTTGCGGCTGCGACGCTTTTACGATATCAACCTTCCCTTCCAAAGCGTTGACTTTGTTTTCCAGAACCTTTATGCGTTCCAGCATTTCCAAAATGACTTGACTGTACTCCATTTGAGAGCCCTCCTGTATTTCATTACATACATAGTAACACATACAAGACTGTTTGTCAATTGCTTTTATTAATTTTCTTTAAAATTCTTTAAATAAGAGTTATTTTAGACTTAAAAATAATACAATAAGCAGTTTTAATAAATTTAAATCCGAACTGCAATAATTACAGTTCGGATTTTTTGGTGCCGGTGATCGGAGTCGAACCGATACGGGTTATTAGCCCACCGGATTTTGAGTCCGGCGCGTCTGCCAATTCCACCACACCGGCAAAGCATAATGATTTTACATCATTTAAAGAGCTTTGTCAAGCATTTTTATACGGTTATACGATCCGATAAATACATAAAACCCGATACTTGACAATGCGCCCCATTCGGTTGCCTTTTTTTGAGATTTGTATTATAATCTTTAAGGAATAATTTGTTCGGGAGCGTTATGAAAAATCCCAATATCAAAGTAGGCATAGTGGGCGCAAACGGTTATGCGGGCGCGGAGGTGTTGCGACTTATAGCGTCGCACCCTGCCGCCGAGCTTTCGATAGTGACGAGCCGTGCGCATTACGGCAAACGCGTTTGCGACGTGTTTCCCGCACTGCCGTCGCCGCTCGTGTTTTCGGACATGAACGATCCGCTTCTCAAAAAATGCGACGCGGTGTTCGTAGCGTTGCCGCAAACGGCGGGAGCAACGCTCGTAGGCGATCTTATCGACGCGGGCGTGCGCGTTATCGATCTTTCCGCCGACTACCGTTTCGACGATATCGAGCTGTACGAAAAAACGTATAACGTTACTCACCCCCGACCCGATCTCAACGCGCTGGCGGTGTACGGGCTGTGCGAAGTCAACCGCGATAAAATACGCGACGCAAGGCTCGTCGCCAATCCCGGTTGCTACGTTACGAGCGTGCTTTTGCCCATGCTCCCGCTGTGCAAGGCGGGACTTGCCGCAAACATCATCGCCGACAGCAAAAGCGGAACGAGCGGCGCCGGACGCAAAAGCGACGAAGCGTATTCGTTCTGCGCCGTCGACGAGAGCTTCAAGGCGTACGGAGTGTTCAATCACCGCCACGCGCCCGAAATGAGCGAAAAGCTAGGCGTGGATATCCTGTTCACTCCGCACCTGTTGCCCATAAAACGCGGCATACTTTCCACGGTATATTTCGACGTTACGGACGCAGACGAGGCATTAAACGCCTTGCGTTCGGCATATAATAACGAGCCGTTCGTTTCGTACACCGACCAACTGCCCGAAATCTCGGCGGTCGCGCACACAAACCGCTGTTTGTTCTCGGCGCGGTTTTCCGGCAAGCGCGGGATAATAATATCTGTGATAGACAATCTGTTAAAGGGCGCGGCTGGTCAAGCGGTGCAAAACATGAACATAATGTTCGGACAGGACGAAACGGCGGGCTTGCCGCTGTATGCGCCAATATAAAAACCATTCGGAAGTAAGACAATGAAAGACAGTTTTAAATCGACGATCGAGCGCGCGGAGATCATTTGCGAAGCGCTCCCCTACATACGCAAGTACACGGGAAAAACCATAGTCGTCAAGTACGGCGGCAACGCCATGAACGACGAAGCGGTCACGACGACCATACTTCAAGACATCGCCGCGCTCAAAATAGTCGGCGTTAACCCTATTCTCGTTCACGGCGGCGGTCCCGAAATAAACAAACTGCTCGGCAGGCTGGGCATAGAACCGCAATTCAAAAACGGCATGCGCGTCACCGACGAACAGACCATGGAAGTGGCGCAAATGATACTTTGCGGCAAGATAAACAAAAACATCGTCGGCGAGCTCAACTCCATTGGCGTAAAAGCGATAGGACTTTGCGGCAAGGACGCGCGACTTATAAAAGCGGAAAAGCTCGACCCCGCGCTCGGCTACGTCGGCAAGATAACCGAAATAAACGCCAAGCTTTTGGAAATTCTCGCCAAGGACGAATTTATCCCCGTGATCGCGTCCATTGCCACCGACGAAGACGGCAACAGCTATAACGTAAATGCGGACGTTGCGGCGGCGGCTATCGGCGCGGCGATGCACGCCGAAAAGCTGTTGTTCCTTTCCGACATAGACGGCATAATGGCGAACAAAGACAAAGCGGAAACGCTCATCGACCGCATTTCGGTATCCGAGCTGCGCAAAATGATAGCCGACGGCTCGATTTCGGGCGGCATGGTCCCCAAAGCAAACAGCTGTATCGACGCGATAGAGCGCGGCATAAACAGCGTGTTCGTGCTGAACGGAACGCTCCCCCATTCCATACTGTTGGAGCTGTTTACCGACGACGGAGTCGGAACGATGATAGAAGCGTAACGCGCCGCAACGTCCGCCGCGCAAACGGCGTATCCTTACGAACGACCGCGCCGATAACGCCGATCTAAACACCCGATGGCAAATAAAGCATAAACAGGTGAACAATGAATTTCAATAAGATCAAAGAAGCGGAAGCCGCTCACTACATGCCCGTATTTTCGCGAGACAGCCTTGTACTCGACCACGGAAAAGGCAACTGTCTTTACGACATAAACGGCAACGAATACGTCGATTTCGTGGCGGGCATCGCCAGCAACATTCTCGGCTACGACCACCCCGAATACACGCAAGCGGTATGCGCGCAAGTGCATAAGCTTATCCACGTATCCAACCATTATTACACCGAAATACAGTCGAAATATATTTCTCGCTTATGCGATGTGACGGGATTTTCGCGAGTTTTTCTTTGCAATTCGGGCGCGGAAGCCAACGAATGCGCGATCAAGCTCGCGCGACGGTACTTCAAAAATCACGGCGGCTTTAAGCGCATACTTTCCGCCGAACGCGCGTTCCACGGCAGAACGCTCGCAACGCTCACGGTAACGGGCAACGAGAATCAACACAGCGTATACGCCCCGCTGCCTACCGGCTTCGACAGCTTTAAATACAACGACTTCGACGACTTTAAAGCCAAGCTCACCGACGACGTCGGCGCGGTAATGCTCGAAACCATACAGGGCGAATGCGGCGTGCGTCCGTTTCCCAACGACTTTTTGGTCAACGCGTACGCGCTGTGCAAATCGAAAGGCGTGTTGTTTATCGTCGACGAAGTACAAACGGGCATGGGCAGAACAGGCAAACTGCTTTCCGTCGAGCATTTCGGCGTAAAGCCCGATATAGTGACGCTCGCCAAAGGCATAGCCGGAGGTTTGCCCATGGGCGCTTGCATCGCCACCGAAGAGGTGGGAACGGCGTTCGCGCTCGGCGATCACGGCTCGACGTTCGGCGGCAATCCGTTGGTTTGCGCCGCGGCAGATAAAGTCTTGGAGATCCTTACCGACGGCGGACTTTTGGAAAGCTCTGCAGACGTCGGCGAATACTTGGGCGAACGGCTCGCGCATTTTTCCAAATACAATTTTATTTCCGACATACGCGGCAAAGGACTGATGCGCGGCATACAGCTTACAGACAAACTGCCCGCCGCCGCGATCGAAGGCAAACTGCGCGAACGCGGCTATCTTGTCAACGTCGCTGGCAACAACACTATACGGCTCGTTCCCCCGCTCACTATAACTAAAGAACAAATAGACGGACTTATCACCGCGCTCGACGAAGTATTTGCGGCGACAAACGTCATGTAACGGTACAGCTAAGGAAAACTTATCGACGCATTTTCGGCAAAAACCCCGAAAATGCGTTTTTCGTTTACGTTTTGCTTGCATATTTTGATAATTAATGATATAATAAGTATCTATTTATGTAATTTCCGCCGAATCATTTCACGGCGCGATCAAGGAGTAACATGGACGTTTCGTCATATAAAGCCAAAGGCAAAATAGAACATAAGCATTTGCTTAATCTGCTGGATTATTCCGCCGCAGATATTTACGAGATACTGCACCTTTCGAGTTCGCTTAAAAACGCGTTTGCGAAAGGCAAAAAGCACGAATATTTAAAGGGCAAAACGCTCGCGATGATATTTTCCAAATCGTCCACCCGCACGCGCGTTTCGTTTGAAATGGGCATGCACCAGCTCGGCGGACACTCGTTGTTTCTTTCGAGCAACGATATACAACTCGGTCGCGGCGAAACGATCCACGACACCGCCTGCGTGCTTTCGCATTACGGTATCGACGGCGTGATGATCCGTACGTTTAAACAATCGGACGTGGAAGATCTCGCCAAATACGGCAAGTTTTCGGTCATCAACGGCTTGACGGACGATTTCCACCCCTGTCAAGCGCTTGCCGATATATTTACGGTTTACGAAAAATACGGGCATCTAAACGGCATAAAGCTCGCCTATTTCGGCGACGGCAACAATATGGCGCACTCGCTCATGCTCGCCGGCGCAAAAACGGGCATGAACGTTTGCATTTGCTCGCCCAAAGGCTTTTCGCCCGATCCCGAGATCACGGCGACGGCGCAAAAGTTCGGCAACGTCACCGTTACCGAAAGCGTCGAAGAAGCGGCGACGGGCGCGGACGTACTGTATACCGACGTATTCTTTTCCATGGGACAAGCCAAGGATCCCGCCAAGGAAAAGGCGCTCATGCCCTACCAAGTAAATGCGGACGTCATGGCTATGGCGGACAAGGACGCCGTGTTCATGCACTGCTTGCCCGCACACCGCGGCGAGGAAGTCACCGCGGACGTAATAGATTCCACGCGATCGGTCGTGTTCCAGGAAGCGGAAAACCGTTTGCACGTACAAAAAGCGGTCATGTGCCTGCTGATGGGTAAATAACGGTGTCCGCAAAAACTTCTACATATCTCGCTATACGCCGCGCGACCGATAACGATACCGACGCGGTACTCAAAGTGACCAAGGAATCGTTTTCGCTTTATCAAGACGATCTTCACGTTAAGTACGAAGTAAAGGCGCTTAAAGAAACTATCGAAACGACGCTCGACGACATACGTCAAAACGCCGTATTCGTCGTCGAACGGTTCGGCGAGCTTGTCGGGGCGATACGCATAAAAAAACTGTCCGACGATCTCTGGTACGTTTACAGATTCGGCGTAAGCCCCAAAATAAGCAATACGGGACTCGGTTCCGCACTGCTCGATGCGGCGGTAATGTACGCTCGCGACAACGGCGCGAAAGCGATCGCGCTCCATACCAATTCCAAATACTACCGACTCGCCCGCTACTACTACGGCAAACAGTTCTACGTACATTCCACCACGTTCGACCGCGGGTACGTCAGAGCGCTGTTCGTACTCGAATTCGACGAAGAATCTGGCGTCGATCTTTCCCCCGCATTTTTACAATAGTAAAGATATTTACCAAAGACGACTATATTAAATAACGCGAGGTAATCATGAGTTTTATTATCGCCACCGACAGCACGTGCGATCTCACAAAAGAAATGTTGCGTAGCATGAACGTGCTTTCGCTCGACATGATGTATTTTGTCAACGACGTCGGCTACGGCAAAGACGAAGCCAATGCGCTTCAATTTCACGAGTTTTACGACGCGATGCGCAACGGCGCGCGAACAAGCACTTCGATGATCAACGAAGAAACGGCGGAAAGCTTTTTGACACAACTCACCGCCGGCGGCAACGACGTATTGTATTTGTCGTTTGCGGGCGCGCTTTCGGGAACTTACGAAAACTTCAAGCGCGTCGCCGAAAAGCTCAACGCGTCGAGCGACCGTAAAATTTGCGTAGTGGATTCAAAGTGCGCGTCCGGCGGCGAAGGCTTGTTCGTAACTCTCGTCGCACAAAAACGCGACGCCGGCGCGACATTCGATCAAACATGCGCTTACGCCGAAGAGATACGCGACCGCGTTATCCACTACTTTGTGGTCGACGATCTGAAATACTTGGCGCGAGGCGGAAGATTGAGCAAAGGCTCCGCATTTTTCGGCAATATGCTCAACATCAAACCCGTACTTCACGTCGACGAACTCGGTCGGCTCGTACCGATCAAAAAAGTGATAGGCAGAAAAAAATCGCTCAAAGCGCTCGTCGATAAAATGGAAGAGCGGTATAATAAGGAGAGCGACGTCGTATATATCACGCACGGCGATTGCTACGACGACGCAAAGTACGTTGCCGACGAAATTACGGCAAAATTCGGACTGCCCGTTAAAATAATCCCATTGAGCTACGTGATAGGCAGTCATTCGGGACCCGGAACGGTCGCCCTGTTCTTCACCGGCGACACCCGAACGGAAAAATAAATCACATATAAATCATCCGTTAAAAAACGATAGGACATTATATCCTATCGTTTTTTATGCTGTCAAGTATCCGTAATCACGGTGTACGTATAATATTTAATCGAGCAGGTAATCCAAACTCATCGAGTATGCGGGGATAAACGTATCCATAAAATATTTCACCGACCTTTCCGATACGTCTTGCAAGCTTTTTAAAGTAGCATCGTACGCATTTTTGAATTCGTTGTTGCCGACGGCGAGTTCCTCCACACATTTTATCAATGCGCTGAGTTTATCCGCGCGCTTGACAAAATCGTATTCGCGCTCGCCCTTATCCGCCTTAACAAACGGCGCAAAAGCGTTTTTCAGTTCGTCGGGCAAAGTGTCTATAAGCTTTTGCTCCGCCCTGCTTTCGATATTCTTGTACGCGCGGTTTATTGCTTGATCGTAATATTTGACGGGCGTCGGAAGATCGCCGGTGACGACCTCCGCGCTTTCGTGATACAGCGCAAGCACCGCCGCACGGTTCGCATCGAGCTTGCCGCCGTACAACGCGTTTTCTATAACGCACAGAGCATGCGCTATCATAGCGACCTGCATGGTATGTTGCGCCACGTCCTCGACGGCGGTATTGCGCATGAGCGCCCACCTGTCGATGAGCTTCATTCTGTCGAGAAACGCGAAAAATTTACTGACCATCGTTTTCTTCCGCCGCGACATTGCCGAACAACGCTTCGTTTTTGGAACAAGTGCGTATCGTCTTTTTGGCGAGTTTTATAACGTTATCGACGTTGAACCCGCACACCTCGAACATAACGTTTGCGGGCGCGGAAGTGCCGAATATGTCCATACAGCAAAACTCGCCGTCCAGCCCGACGTACTTATACCAGCCCGTCGAACGTCCGGCTTCGATAGCGACGCGCGCACGCACCGACGACGGCAACACGGATTCGCGGTATTTTACCGTCTGTATATCGAACAACTCCATGCACGGCATGCTGACGACGCGCGCATCGATATCTTCACGCGCCAGTTTCTTCTTGGCTTCCATCGCAAGCCCCAGCTCCGAGCCGCTCGCCATAAGGATAACGTCGGGTGTTTCCTTTTCGCTGTTCGCCACTATATATCCGCCGTAAAGCGCGTCCACGCCCGTGCAGTCGAGCTGTTTGAGCGCTTGGCGCGACGTGACGATCGCCGTCGGGCTTTTGCCCGTCCATGCCGACTCGTATGCCGCTGCGGTCTCTTTCGAGTCCGCGGGACGGAATACCTTTATTCCGGGTATAGACCGCAACATTTCGAGCTGTTCTATCGGCTGATGCGTAGGACCGTCCTCGCCCACGCCGATACTGTCGTGCGAAAGTATGTACATTACGGGAATATTCATGAGCGCGCTCATGCGTATAGCCGCTTTCATATAATCGGAAAATACGGTAAACGTCGAGCAGAACGGCAACAAACCGCCGTGCAGATACATGCCGTTGCAGATCGCGCCCATGGCATGCTCGCGTATACCGAAATGGATATTGCGCCCGTATTGTCCGTCCGACACGTCGCCGCCGTCCTTTATCGCGACGAGATTGGACGGCGCGAGATCCGCCGAACCGCCGATGATAAACGGGTACTTCTCCGCAATAGCGTTGAGTATGCGGTGCGACGATGCGCGAGTTGCCTCGTCCTTTTGCGGCTTGTCGTAAATACTGTCGAGTTCTTCGAAATCGATATTGCCTTTGCGCCACGCTTGAAATTCTTCGTAAAGCTCGGGATACTTGGTCTTATACGCCTTGACCGTCTTGTTCCATTCCGATTCGTACTTGGCGAAAGTCGGCGCAAACGACGAAACAAACTCGCTTACCGCGGGCGCAACGTCGAAAGCGGCTGTCTTGTAGCCGAGCGCTTTGCGCAAAGCTTTGATGTTTTCAGAGCCGAGCGGCGCGCCGTGGCATGCGCTCGTACCCGCAAGCGGCGAACCGTAGCCTATCGTCGTATTGATTATGACTAACGACGGCTTGGTCTTTTCGGCTTTTGCGAGCGTGATCGCCGCCGATATCTCGTCTATATTCTCGCCGTTGTTTACGCGCACGACGTGCCAGCCGAGCGCCTCATGACGCTTGCCCACGTCCTCGGTAAACGCTATATCGGTACTGCCCTCTATGGTTATCTTATTGCTGTCGTACAAAACTATGAGCTTGCCGAGTTTTTGCGTGCCGGCAAACGATGCGGCTTCGTTCTCGATACCTTCCATCATGCAACCGTCGCCGCAGAGCGCGTATGTATAATGGTCGATAAGCTTGCAATCGGGTTGGTTGAACTTTTGCTCCAAAATTCGTTCGGCAAGCGCGAACCCGACCGCGTTTGCGACGCCCTGCCCCAAAGGACCCGTCGAAACCTCCACGCCCGTCGTTACTCCGTATTCGGGATGTCCGGGCGTTTTGGACGAGTGTTGACGGAAGCGCATCAAGTCTTCCTTGGTAAGTCCGTAACCGAATATGTGCAACAGCGAATACAACAGCGCCGAGCCGTGTCCCGCGGAAAGAACGAACCTGTCCCTATCGAAAAAGTTAGGATTTTTGGGATTGTGCTTCAAATGCTTGGCGAACAGCGTGTAGCCTATGGGCGCCGCGCCCAAGCATATGCCGGGATGTCCGCTTTTTGCCTTTTCGATCGCCTCGACGGACAGCATGCGCAGTGTCGATACGGTGAGTTCTTCGTTAGTCATCTTGTTCTCCTTTTAAAGAAAATGCTTTATTTAAAATTCCGTTTCGTCGTCGTCCGCACCCGCATATCCGCGGAACTCGTCGGTATCCACGTATTCGGCGGAAGCCGACGTTTGCGGCGGAACATAATTTCGGATAAACTCTTCGAGCGGCGCGCAATCCACGTCCGCAAACCCGTTCAGGAACGAGTGTAAAAAGCGCGCTATCAACAATACGCCGCTCGGTTTGTTCGATTCTATGTATATGGGCAAAACAGGGTCGTGTACGCTTGTGCGCACTATAAAATACCCGTCGGCATGCGATACGTACGCCCGCACGCCCTCGTAATTATCCTGCGAAAGCTTTAACATGCGTTCCGCAATTCCGTTTAACCGCGATATTATTTTTTCGGCGGTCGAACGCCAGCCGTCGCCTATGAAGTTAAGCCTGAGATCGGTCTCTTCGAGCGGCGTTTCCAGTCCCGCTATGAGATCGGTCAAATCGCCGCCGTGCCTGTAAAGATCGGAAAACGCTATCAATATCTTGGCGATGAAATACGCGCCGTCGTCCAAAAAATAATGTTCGGCAAACGCAACGTGTCCGCTGCTTTCTATTGCGAGCGGAGCGTCGACGCCGCTGTCGCATAAACGCTTGGCTTCGTCGATAACGTTGCGGTAGCCGCGGCGGAACCGCTTTTGCACACCGCCCAAGCTTTCTATAAAATTGCGCAAGCCTTCCGTCGTCACCGAATCGGTAACTATCGTCGCGCCGGGATGTTCGGGCAATATCATTGCCGCGGCGAGCGCGATAAGCCTGCACCTGTTGACTTCCGTCCCGTCTTTCGTTACCACCGCGCAACGGTCGACGTCGGCGTCGAAAATTATGCCGAGATCGGCGTTGGACTCGATCACGCGCGTTTTAAGGCTGTCCATAGCCTGCGCGTTTTCGGGATTGGGCGGGTGCGCGGGAAAAGTTCCGTCGGGTTCCAAAAACTGCGATGCGGATACGGCCGCGCCGAGCGCCGCAAGCACGCGATCGGCAAAAAACCCGCCCGCACCGTGTCCCGCGTCGACTACTATCTTCATTCCCTTTAACGGCATGAAAAGCCCCGTACCCTTTCGTATGGTTTCGGAAAGAGTATCGCAGTAAAGCCGCATATAGTCGCGGCGGATGACCATAGACTTTGACGACGGCTTGATGCGCTTTTGCTCGTCGGCGAGCGCGATTATCTGTTTAAGCTCGTCGCCGTTCACACCGCCGTCGGCGGTAAAAAATTTAAGCCCGTTGATGTCCTTGGGATGATGGCTCGCGGTTATCATTATCGCGCCGTCGGCGGACATAGACGGCAACTTGGTCGTCATGAACGCCGCGGGCGTGGAAAACAGCCCGCAATCGTATATCTCCAACGCGCAATCGCTCAGCGCGGACACTATGGTTTTTTCAAATAGTTCGCCCGTCAATCGACTGTCGCGCCCGACGGCTATCTTGCACCGCGGCTTGCCCGTTCGCTCGACCAGCCATAACGCAAACGCGCCCGCAAGATCGGCGACGGCTTGCTCGGTAAGCAACGCGGGCTTACCTTCGGACGCGATCGCCACGCCGCGAATATCCGTTCCGCTCTTTAAAACTCCGTAATCGTTCATTGATACTCCCATTGCCCGCGAGCGCGAGCAAAATCTATTTGTATTATACAGCTTTTTGAAGTATTTGACAAATGCTTTTCGCGCTTTTTCGACAATTTACATATCGAATTGCATATTTTTTTGTCGACTTTATACTATCTCGCAAAACTCGGCGTAGCTCCTCGCCGTATAGTCGGCTTCCGAACGCTTTACCCCGCTCGGATCGAAAAGACACGTATCTATGCCGAACGTCTTGCCGCCGTGGATATCGGGATACACGCCGTCGCCGAAGATCACGAGCCTGTTCTTATCGGGCTTGCCTATCGCGGAATACACGTACTCGAAAAACCGCGCGTCGGGTTTGTCCGCGCCGACGTCTTCGGAAATAAAATATCCGTCGGTATGCCCGTCCAACGCCTTTAACCGCTCGGACGCGACCGACTTATAGCTGTTGGTAACGATATACACCTTGATCCCGCGCGCACGCAATCCGTCGACAAACGCAAGCGCGCCGCCTATCAAGCAACGCGTCTTTTTGATCTCGCGCATGTACGTCGCGTCGAACTCGCGCCAATCGAACCTAACGCCGAGCCGCGCGGCAAGCAACGAGAACCGCTCGCGCGGCAAGTCGTCGCGCGACAGCTCGCCGCGTTCCAGCCGCCCCCATACGTCGGGGAGTATTTTGACGTATTCCGCAACGACGGCGCGCGCAGGTAATTTTACGCCGACCGCGCGCGCCGTATCCGCTATCGCTCCGCGCATAGCGGTTTGAAAATCGAGCAAGGTATCGTCCGCGTCGCATAACACAACGTCGTATCTGTTTGCGCGCGGCACTTGGAGCGCGCGTTCCAACTCGGCGAGCGCACAGTCCGAACCGCAGTCGGTATCGACGGTATAGTCGGCGTAACGACGGTATGCGCTTTCGCGCTCGACGTTAAGCCTGTCCGCGATCGCCGCAAGCGGTCGGTCGCCGTCGGCTGCTATACGTCTGCGCAAAACGTCGGGCGACGCGCTCAACCGCACTATGTCGCCCGTCTTTCTCAACGCCGCCATATTTTCTCGACACGTCACTGCGCCGCCGCCGCACGCAACGATCAGCGCGTCCGAATTCACTGCTTGCGCGACAAGCTCGCGCTCCTTATCGCGGAACGCGCGCTCGCCGAATGTCGCGAAATACGCTTTTATTTCGCCGTAGCGGCGCGTAAACTCTTTATCTGTGTCGAACACGGTCAAACCGTGTTTAGCCGCATACGCGCCTGCAAGCGTGCTTTTGCCGCTCCCCATCGGACCTATGAACGCTAATTTCTTTTGCCGCTCGACTGCCATAACAAATATTCCACCGCCAAAAAGTACGAGTCCTTGCCCATGCCCGTAACGCACCCGTCGCAATTGGGCGCAAGCACGCTCACCTGCCTGAACGGCTCGCGCGCAAGGATATTAGTCATGTGCGCTTCCACCTTTTTGACGCGGACGCAAGCGAGCGCGTCCGCTATCGCGTGCGAATAGTGCGTGTACGCTCCCGCATTGATAACAAGCCCGTCGAACCCGCCGCGCTGTAAACGGTCGACTATCTCGCCCTCCCAATTCGATTGGAAGAATTCAAGCTCGACGTTCCTTTTTTGCGCAAACTCGCGAAGCTCGGCGTTTATCTCGTCGAGCGTTTGGTTGCCGTATACGCTTTCGCGCTCGCCGGTCATATTGATGTTCACGCCGTTGAGTATCAAGATCTTCATGCATTGCTCTCCGTATCGTCAAGTATTTTTTTGACGCCGTCAAATACCTTTTCGGTATCGAGATCGCGCCCGTAAATAAATTTTTCGCCCTCTATCGCCTGATATATCAACATGTCCGTACCGTCTGTCGCACGCCCGCCGCTTTGAGCGCACCGCTTTATAAACGGCGTGCCGCCGCGCGCGTACACGAGATCGAACGCATAATCGAATTCGGGCAACACGCACAGCGAATGCAATACGTCCTCGCCGTTCCAGCCCGCGCTCGTACAGTTGACTATGAGCTGAGCCGACTGATTGGCATACAGCTCCGCGCCTATCGCGGTACACAGCTTGGCGGCGCGAACGGCGGTGCGGTCCAAAATAAACACGCGCTTGCCCTGCGCCGACAGCGCCGTCGCGACCGAACGCGCCGCGCCGCCCGCGCCTAGTACGAGCGCGTTATTTACGTCGATTCTCCAATCGGCGAAATTTCGATCGAGCGCGAGCAAAAACCCATCGCCGTCGGTCTCGGCGACCGCGCGGTCGCGCGACCGCACAACGTTTATCGATCCCGCGCGGTTACAGCCGACGTACTGTTTTACGTCGAGCTTATACGGCTTGGTAACAAAAAATCCGTCGTACTCGGAGAGCAGTCTATCGACTGTGATCGCAAGCGTTTCCGACGAAATGTTGACCGTGTCGAACGTCATTTCCTTGCCGAGCGTTCGCGCTATCGCGCAATGCACGTCCGGCGACAGCGTATACGATATGTCCTTGCCCAACAATGCCAGTTTATTCAACGTCGATGATCTCCTTGAAAAAATTCGGATAGCTTACCCCGACGCACTCCGCGTCGATAATGTCCGCGCCGTTGCCCGCGCAAGCCGCGACCGCCGCCGCCATAGCGATACGGTGATCCCCGCACGGATCGACCGTACCGAACGACAATCGCTTACCGCCGTTTATTATCATGCCGTGCTCCGTTTCGGTTATGTCCGCGCCGAGCGAGCGCAACGCCGATACCGTCGCCTTTATCCTGTCGCACTCCTTGACGCGCAGTTCGTCCGCTCCGTCTATCACGCTTATCCCGTCGATAAAACACGCGAGCGCGCACAGCGCGGGGATCTCGTCGATAACGCGCGCGACCGTACGCCCGTCAACGACCAACGGTCTGAGCGCACGCCCGCCGCGCACAGTCACGTCGCATAACGGCTCGACGCCGACGCGACGGTTTTCGACGATCATATCCGCGCCGATACTTTTAAGCACGTCGAACAGTCCCGTTCGCGTCGGATTCGCGCCGACGTTTTTCACCGTGCATTTTCCGCCCGTACACAGCGCGACGCAGATAGGATACGCCGCGCTCGACACGTCGCCGGGGATCTCCGTTTCGACGGCGCGCAACGCGCATTGCCCAATTTCTACGGCGTTCCCGTCGACGTTTATATCCCCGCCCATAGCGGCGAGCATCCGTTCGGTATGATCGCGCACCGCGACGGGCTGAACGACTCGCGTTCGCCCGACAGCGTTAAGACCCGCCAGTATGAGCGCGCTTTTGACCTGCGCAGACGGCACGGGCAACGTGTATTCCGTTCCTTTCAACGGCGAGCCGATGATCTTTATCGGCAGTTTCCCGTCGGTATGCTGTATACGCGCGCCCATGGCAACAAGCGGCTCGATAACGCGCGCCATGGGTCTACGCAAAAGCGACTCGTCGCCCGTCAATTCGAACACGCCGTTAAGCCCCGAAAGCAAGCCCGCGAGCAGTCGCGCGACCGTCGCGCTGTTGCCGCAATCGAGCTTTGCGCCGTGAAACGGCGCGCCCGTAAAATACGCGGTAGTACCGTCGAGCTTTATATCCGCGCCCAACCGTCGCATGCAGTCGACCGCCGACAAAACGTCGGCGCACAACGATAAATTGCGCACGGTCGTCCGCCCGACGGCGTACGCGCCCAAAATCACCGCGCGCACGGATACGCTTTTATCGGGCGGACACACGATCGTCTTATCGTAGCCGTCAAGCTTGTTTACAGTCTTAACGCCCACTTCTCAGCTCCGCCGTCGCGCGCTCGTAACGCGCGGAAAACAAATCGCGGTCGACGCGCAATTCGAGTATGTTGCCCGCCGAAACCGGCAACATTACGGTTATCGAGCCGTTCGCGTTCTTTTTGTCGGCGGACGCGAGCGACAAAACGGGCTTGACGCTCGTGCGCGGCGGCGATACCAATCGCTTGCACATTTCGACTATCTCCGCATAAAAATCGCGATCGATATATTCTTTGAACATAGCGCATTCCGTCATCAAGCCCATAAGCACATACTCGCCGTGGCTCGCTTTAAAGCCGTTGACGCTTTCGAGCGCATGCCCGACGGTATGTCCGACGTTAAGTATCCTGCGCACGCCGCGGTCTTTGAGATCGTCGGTCGCTACGGTATTTTTTATCGCTATGCAAGCGTCGATCAATTCCGACAACCCGTCTGTTTCGCGAGCGATCAACGCGTCAAAACGATCGCGCAACAGTCTGTACGCGTTTTGCGTCAACAAGCACGTTTTAATACATTCCCCGCACCCGCCGATATAATCGCGGTCGGGCATAGTCTTTAAAAATTCAAGCGACACTACCATTCGTACGGGTTCGTGAAAAGCCCCTACCAGATTTTTGACGCCGCAAAAATCGACGGCGGTCTTGCCGCCCAAGCCCGAATCGACTATCGCAGTGAGCGTCGTCGGCACGACCGAAAAATTTATTCCGCGCATATATAACGCCGCCGCAAGCCCCGTAACGTCGCCGACAGCACCGCCGCCCAGCGCGACCACGCAGTCGTTGCGCCGTAAGCCGCGCGCGTGCATTTCTTTAAGAATAGCCAACAGCGTTTCGGGCGATTTGCCTTGCTCGCCGCACGGAATGAGAAACGCGCCGTCGCACATATCGCCGTAAAGCCCCGCTATGTTACTATCCGTCACGACGAGCGCCGCTCGCGAGATCTCGGCTTTGATACGGTCGAACCCGTGTTTATCGAAAATTATGCTTGTCATACCGCGGACGCCTTTTTACGGTAACGCTCCGCGACTTCGTCCATCGTATCGCCGCCGAGCATGTCGGACAATGCCTGCGCGAGCGCAAGCGCGACAGCCGCCTCGCATACCACTCCGCCCGCAGGCACGGCGCAAACGTCGCTACGCTCGCTCGCCGCTTTCGCGGGCTTGCCCGTAGCTATATCGACGGTGTTAAGCCCGTTTTTAAGCGTCGGTATAGGTTTGAAATGCGCGCGCACCACAAGCGGCGATCCGTTGGTCATGCCGCCTTCCGTGCCGCCCGCACGATTGGTTTTGCGCGCGAAGCCTTTTTCGGACGGGAAAATTTCGTCATGAACAGCCGAGCCGTAAAGTCCCGCGCTCGCCACTGCGTCGCCTATCTCGACCGCTTTCACGGACGGGATGCAGCCGACTGCACGCATTATAAGCCCGTCGATCCGTTTGTCGGACGAAACATAACTGCCTATGCCCGATTTGCAACCCAAAACCAAAACTTCCGCCACGCCGCCGAGCGTGTCGTTGGAAAGCGCCGCCATGCGTATTTCGCCGACCATTTTTTCGCTTGCCACCCTATCCAAACAGCGCACTCGATCGGCGTCGGCGCGGGCGTTTATGTCCGAAAGATCGGTAAGCGGCGACGCTTTGGCAATGCCGACGGCGAGCGTATGGCTCGCTACCGTTATGCCCAATTCGCGCAAATACAGCTTGGCGAGCGCGCCGAGCGCAACGGTCATCGCGGTGTTGCGCGCCGACGCGCGCTCCGCCACATTGCGCGCGTCCGAAAAACCGTATTTGACGGCGCCCGAAAGATCTGCGTGTCCTGGACGCACCGCGGTTATCCGCCTGTCGTTTTCGGTCGCGTTCGCGCCGATCGTGCGCGACCAGTTTTTATGATCGTCGTTGGGAATGAGCACCGCCACGGGACTTCCCGTCGTCTTGTGCGCGCGAACGCCCGCCACGAATCGCGCAACGTCGTTTTCTATTTCCATACGCGCGCCGCGACCGAGACCGAGCATGCGCCGTTTAAGCTCGGCGTTTACAAACTCGTCGTCGACGGTGAGACCTGCGGGGATATTGCTTATTATCCCTACCAGCATTTGCCCGTGCGATTCGCCCGCCGTTACGTATTCTATCGCCATGACCGCCTCCGTCAGATTATTATCAAATACATTATACTACCCGACGCACTCAATGTCAACACCGTGGCAATGCAAAAAGCTCGACGCGCGTCGAGCTTTTACCTAATAGAATTTATATCATAACGGGCATGACCGCCTACCAGCGTCCGCCGCCTCCGCCGCCGAACCCGCCGAACGATCCGCCGCCTCCGCCGTGCGACGACCCGCCCGAAAAGCTCCCGCCGTTAGCCTTGGGCGGCGAATACGTGAGAGTACTGCCGACCGAACGGCACAGTCTGTTTATGATGAGAATATTGAACAACGAGATATCGTTGCCGCGGTAATACGACGGCGGCTCGACGGTTATCTCCTTGAATTTATCCTCCCAAATATCGGATACGCCCAAAACGTTGGCATACGGCAAAATGTTATAATAATACTGCGGATCGTCGGCAATGAGCATTTCCAATCGCTCTTTTTCGGCGTCGCGCAAAAAGTCGCGAAATCCGAGTATGTTGTTAAGCTGTTCGTCGTAGAACGCCGTGCGCTTGGTCAAGAACGGCGCGATCGCCGCCGACACCGCGAGCGAAAACGCGAACACGCCTTTTTCCACCCAACCCATAACGCTCGTCGGTATGGCGAACATCGTGCCGACCGCGGTCAACAGAGTCGCCGCGAACAAAGCGACGAGCGATGCTTTACGCTTTGCGGACGAAAGCTTCAAATAATATCGAACGAGCGCAAAGCCTATCGCGCCCGCGACCGCTACGGGGATCAATGCCGTCAAGCCGATCGGGTTAAAACAGCCGAACGCCACCCTGAACGACGAAAACACGGCGAAGCCCACGCCGAACAGCGCGCATGCCGCGAGCAATACCCACGCAAGCACGCTATATCCGCGCCTGTACAGCTTGCCTGAATACTCGCTGTCGACCGCCGCTTTCGTCGCCGCGATCGTTTCCGCGAATTTCCCTTTGAGCGACGACATTTCCACGCGCAAACCGCCGTCGTCGTCTTCGACGCCGTTTTCAAACAGTTTGTCGAACATGCTTTTTTCGTACGCCGTGACGGGATCGATCGGTCTTAACTTGATCAGCGTCGTTTCGCCCCGATCCGCATCGTCCTCGATAGCCAAATATCCTTTGCTCGCCCAATAGAATATCAACGACGTGACGTCGTTCATAGAACACGTATTATCTATGAGCTTGCCCATTTGCACGGGCAACATATGCCGCTTTTGACGGCGCATGCCGTCTATTCTCGGCGGATAAAAATCCACGGCGGGCGTAAGCGGTTTATCCCGCCCGAACAAAAGCATGAGCGTTACGGTAACGCCGAGCAATATCATGCCGATAGCTATCGACCACAACGCTTGCGCATCGAACCGCGCGGTAAGCGCGCCGTCGGGCATTTTGCATTTGACGCGCACGCCGTTGAACGGCGCAAGCTCGCCTGCGTTTACGGATATCGTTTTTCTGTCCGAGCTTACGATAACTTTATCGCCCGCAAGCTCGTTCTGCACGCTTTGCGTACCCGACAAGACCCGTATCCCGTCGGCAGTCGGTTCGGTCGGATATGTTACCGTCACCGTCGCGGCGGTCACAGGGCTTTGCCAACCGTAGCCTATGGCGTTGATATCGAGCAGATCGTCGCCGTCGGGATGCACGGGCGTTATGTAATCGTATTCGAGCGTACACGTCAAGCTGTCGTCGGCGTAGAACGATCTGTCCTCGTCGCCGACGATCACGCGGACGATCTTGAATCCGCTTTCGTGTTCTATAGAATACGGTAAATACACGTTACCGCCGTAACGGTAATTGCCTTTTGCCGTCACGCTCATCCCGCGCACGGACTCGCCCGAATTGACGGGGATATCTACGTATATGCCGTGACTGCCCGCATTGTCCAAAAATCTCACGTCCAAGCTTTGCACGATCCTGCACGACCTATCCGCATTCCAATCGATGCGAACGTCCATGCGCTCGAACACCATACCGTAATCGGGTTTCGCGCTCGCGTACGGATCGCTCGGCAAAAACGCGTCCAGCCCGATCACCGACAGAAAAAACATAACCGCCATAACTACCGCTACGACGATTATATACGGAAATACCTTTGCTCTCATATACTTATACTATATCAAAGTCTCGTTTTGGGCGCGTCGTCAAAGCTGACTCTGGGCGCGTTGCGTTCGGAAATATCGTCAAGCTCGAAGTACGACCTGCGTTCCAATCCCATTTTACCCGCAACGATGCTCGACGGGAATTTTTCTATTTTGTTATTGAGCATTTTTATCTTGGCGTTGTAGAATTTACGGCTTTGCGCTATTTCGTGTTCGATCTGTTCGAGCTGACGCGCAAGCCCGTTGAATTGCGTATCGGCTTTGAGCTGAGGATACGACTCCTGCACGCGCGTCATCAAAACTTTGAGCGAGCTTGCGAGTTCGCGCTCGGCTGCCGCACGCTCGTTGGGACTGCTCGCCGCCATGGCGTAGTTGCGCGCCTGCGTTACGCGCGCCAAGGTTTCGGACTCGTGTTTGGCATAACCCTTGCACGTTTCGACGAGATTGGGAATAAGGTCGTAACGCTTTTTCATGTGTACGTCCATTGCCGAAAAAGCTTCTTCCGCGTCGTTACGCACCGAAATAAGTCCGTTCTTGGTCGCAAAATACCACCAAAAAACCAAGATGAGTATCAACACGGCTCCGCCGACCGCAATACCCGCGATGGCGCCGCCCGATAACGATAAAAACGACATATGATCCTCCGTACCGTCGGCATTTATTTGACGAACTGCATCCGTCGACGCTCGCGGTACAATATGATTTTAACATACACACCGACAAAATGCAAGCGCTTTTATGAAAATGCGTTTAGTACGACATTAAAAATCGATTAAATTTATCAAGACTGCGTCTGCGCGTTGTCCGCAAACACCGAATTTACCGCCGAATAAATGGTATACGCTATTTTTTCCTGATAGCTCGCCGTTATCAACATGTTCTCTTCGCCGACGTTGGACAAAAATCCGCACTCGCACAGTATGGACGGATACTTACTGCATTTGAGCATGTAGTAATCGCCCACCGCGGCTTTGCGCGGCTTTGCGTTGAGAACTTCGTTGAAATAATTTTGCACCGTGCCCGCAAACCGCTCGCCCGTCGGCTCCGACGCGAAAAACACCTGCGCGCCCTTGACGGACGATACGGGATACGAATTGCAATGCACGCTTATAACAAGGTCGGGTTCGGCGGATTCGAGTATGTTTTTTCGCACGCGCATGTCCTCGCGCTTGTTGTACTTTATCCCGCCGCACACCGCCGCAGGATCGGAACGCGTCATCACCACGTTGTATCCGCCGTTTTGAAAATACTTCATAAGGTACTTGGAAATAGACAGATTGATGTCGCTTTCCTTAGTTCCCGTCGATATGCCGGTCACGCCGCCGTCCGCGCCGCCGTGTCCAGCGTCGATAACTATCGTTATCCCGGTCACGTCGCGCGACGCGGCGGCTATCACCGACGCCGCAGTCGCGGTCGCCGCGACTACTGCAAGCACTATCGACAGCACGACCACGATTGATTTTTTGCTTACGGTTATAAACGCCATAAAACCACCTTTTTCGACCTGTTACGCACGTTGTACACAGTTTTACGCACCGCGAATGTGCATAACTTTGTGCACAAGTGCATAACTTTATAGTTTACCGCACTTATCCGCAACCGATCAGTGCGAAGAATACAGCTTGATCTTGCCGCTGAGCCACGTATCGAACAACGCGTCGAGACTGCGCTTGGACGATTTTTCCATTGCGCCGATAAGATCCTGCGGTTCGGCTATCTCGTACTTTTTGTCCGCAACGTAGCGTTTGAGTCCCGATACGAACGCGTCGCTACCTATCGTGTTGCGTATATCGTCGAGCATGAGCGCGCCCTTGACGTAGGTCATGTACGAATATTCGATCTCGCCTTCATAGCCGTCGAGCGAACGGTCCATGGACGTATCGCCCAACCCGTTGTTTTTGAACGTTTCGCAATACAGCATGTACGCGGACAACGCGTCGGCGCGCTTGGCGGAAAACGTGTAATTATAGCCTTCCGCCTTTTCGTAGAACATCATCGTGGAATATTCGGCGAGCGCTTCGTCCAACCACGCGTACTTGACTTCGTCGTTGCCAACCAACCCGTACCACCATTGGTGCGCCGTTTCGTGTACTATCACGTCGCGCGCTACGTCGCCCGATACAGCGTCGGATATCATCGAAAGACAGGGATATTCCATGCCGCCCTGCAAAAAGCCGGTCTGCACCACCGAATATTCGGTATACGGATACGCGCCGAACATTTCGCCGAAAACGTTCATCGAATCGATCGCCGCTTTGAGCGAGCCTTCGGGATCGCTGTCCGTATGGTAGTAATAATTGACTATCGTCGAGCCTGCAAGCCCGCTCATCTTTTGATATTTGCCGACGACCGCCGCAAAATCGCGCACGTTGTGCGCTTGTATATTATACGTGACGGTATCTTCGCCGTCGGTCTTATCCTTGACAACGCCGGTCGCCGCACACTCGTAGCCGGCAGGCACAGTCAAAGTTACGTCGTAATCCGCACACTCGCTGAAAAACGGATCGCCTATCGAGTAATACGGATCCGCGACAAACGCGCCGTCGCGGTAAACGCACGCTATCGGATAAAAATTGGCGAGATTGACCGATTTATCCGTATAACCGAGTCTGTGCTTGACCTTGGGCAGTTTGAACGTGTATTCGATAGCCACCGACACGCCGTCTGTCGGGTCGAGCGCGGTTTCGAGCGCGACCGTCAATACGTTTTTGTCAGCGCCGGCTATGACCGCGTCGACCGATTTCCCGTTGACGGATACGGCTGTTATATCCAACGCGCCGTAGCTCCTGCCGTCGGGATACGCTTCCGTTATACGATTGGACGGCACGGGCGAATATTCGGCGCCTTCGCGGTATGCGTTGGGATAAAGATTGAACCACAGCTCGCCGAGCGGAACGTCGGTATTGTTGACGTAATCGCACGTCACGGACGCCGTCAACACGTTGTCGGCGGACAGCGTAGCCGAAATAGTGTACTTGCTCGGCTCGATGCTTTGCGGCGCGGAACACGCGCACGCCGTAAGCGCAACGGCGAAAGCAAACATTAAAACAATGAGTTTTTTGCGCATATAATAACTCCTTTTGCCCCGCCTTTCCGATTTTTTCGACGGGTCTTACTCGGTTATTGATATGTCGCTTATATGCGCGATATGACTTAAAACCGCGCATTTCGTCAAAACGAACTGCGCGGCAACACATCATAAATATTTATTTATCGATCGCTTATAAGGTATGGACGTATTCGCCGTTCGATCGTCGACCGAACATTGAAAACCGCGGCGCGGCATTATTTTCCCGCGATCGGCATAGCGGGAGTATACACGCGTTTAAGCGCGTCCGAACGTTGTTTGCGTTTTAACGCGATGTCTATCATGCGCTCTATTAGCCGCGAAAACTCGATACTGCTTTTAAACAACCCGTTGGCGAGCGAGCCGGGTATGGTGTTTATCTCGTTGACGTAAATATCGTCGCCCTTTACCATAAAATCTATGCGGGCAACGCCGCTGCAACCCACGGCGCGATAGGCGCGCTCGGCAAGCTCTTGGATCTTTTCGTTTTTTTCCGCGCCGACGTCGGCGGGTATCCTGTGCTTGGTCGATTTGACGTCGCCCGCGTACTTATCGTCAAACGTCAAAAACTCCTTCCACCCGACGGGCTGTTCGGTATCGGACACGGCGAATCGCCCGTCGTCGCAGTCGCCGATGACCGCGCAATTGACTTCGATAAAATCGGTCAACGCCTTTTCGACTATTACCGTATCGTCCCACTCGAACGCTATCCTTAACGCAGTGAACAGCTCGGTATTGTCGTTAGCCACGGAAATGCCTATCGAACTGCCGAGATTGCACGGCTTGACTATAACGGGATAGCCGAGCGCATTGACGCGTTTTACTACCACCGCCGCATCCGCGGTATATTGCGACCGCAAAACGGGTGTATACGGCAACACGTTTAACCCGTCGCGCTCGAACACCGCTTTCGATCGCAGTTTATCCATGCCTATGGCGGACGCTTCCACGCCGCTGCCCGTATACGGTATGCCGCACATCTCCAAAAGTCCCTGCAACGTTCCGTCCTCGCCGAACATTCCGTGCATGCATAAAACGGCGACGTCTATATCGCACAGTCGCTTGTTTTTGGCGTATAACGCGCTTTCGCCGGGACGGATATGTACGCGCTTTCCGTCGAACTTCATGCGTTTGACGGTATTGACGCTATCGAAGCTTTTGGCGGATGCCGCCCACCACGCACCGTTTTCGTCGATATATACGCCGACGCACTTGCGCGTACATGCGGACATGACCTGCAAGCCCGTTATAATACTGATATCGTGTTCGCACGATCTGCCACCGAAAAATACAGCAATCATACTTTTTGTATATGATTGCCGTTCGACTTGTGTGAGTCGAAATTGACCGCGCGGGCAAATATCCCGTACGGGGGCGCATACTCCAATAGACACATTTTTACGGGGTTATTCGTCCCGTACGGATATTATATTACAGCGACGGTACGAAATAGAACGAAAACGTCAAAATGGCAATGACGAGCAAATACAGCGAGAACCATTTAAAGTTGGCTTTTGCTATCAGTTTCAGCATGACGCGCACCGCTATATACCCAGATGCGAAAGCCGACGCCGCGCCCACGAAAATACTGAACCAGTCTATGTTAGCGAGCGCGCCCGCCTGCGCCACGTCGATAACGCTCAACAACAGCGAACCGAGTATCACGGGTATGCTCAGCAAGAACGAAAAAGTAGCCACCTGCTTGGTGTCCGTTCCCGCAACAGTGCCGCCGAATATAGTAGAGCCCGAACGCGACACGCCGGGGAACACGCCCACGCCCTGCATTACGCCCATAGCTATCGCGCCGCCCCACGACAGATCTTTCGGCGCGCGGTTGCGCTTGGCGACGATCTCGCTGACGAGCATGATAACGGCGGTGAACAGGAAGAAAAAGCACAAATACGTCGCAGTGGAAAAATACTGCTCGATGTAATCCTTAAACGCAAACCCGACGATCACAGCGGGTACCGTCGCGACGACGAGCATCGCCGCTTTTTTGAACGGTTTTTTAAACAGATCGAGTATGGGCTTATACAGCACGATGACAACGGCTACGAGCGTTCCGACGTGGACCGTGATATCGAACATCAAATTGAACTGCGCGTTGGCTGAGTTGTTAAGTCCCATCAGTTCGCGAACGAGTATCAAATGTCCGCTCGACGATACTGGCAAAAACTCGGTCAAGCCCTGAACAAGCCCCAAGATCATAGCTTGCCACCAATACATAATTATGCGCCTCCCGACCGTCTATCTATATTACGACAAAATAAAATTTATTCGTTGCTACGCCGTGACGGGCGCGGGCGACGCGCTTTCCGCAACGACCGTTTCCGCCGACATCTGCGCCTCCGCGGCGGCGGCGCGCATGCTCGATTCGCGTTCCTTTATCGCCTGTTCGCGTGCGGCGCGCGGCACTATCTCGAACACTTTTTTCTCGACAGCCGCTTCGTTTTCGCCTTCCGCGAGCTTAAACAGCTGTTGCAGATCGCGGTCGAATTTTTCTTTGTTTATCGTTTCGAGCTTGGTGACGAATATACCTTCGTGCAAGGTCTTGTTTACTTTTTCCTGGTCGTACCGCAATTCTTCAAACAGCTTTTCGCCGGGACGCAAGCCCGATATCACTATTTGGATATCTTTATTGGGCACATACCCGTTGAGCCTAATAAGGTTGCAAGCAAGATCGTAAATATACACGGGTTCGCCCATATCGAGAACGAATACTTCGCCGTTTTTGGCGAGCGCGCCCGTTTGCAATACCAGTCGCACTGCTTCGGGGATAGTCATGAAATACCGTTTTATGTTGCGGTCGGTAACAGTGACGGGACCACCTTCGCGTATCTGCTTCAAAAACGTCGGTATGACCGAACCCGACGAACCCAAAACGTTGCCGAACCGCACCGCCGCCATTTGCATTTCCGACCCGTCGGCGCGCGTTTGCACGAGCATTTCCGCAAGCCGCTTGCTCGCGCCCATTACGTTGGCGGGATTGACCGCCTTGTCCGTCGAAATAAGCACGAACCGCTTTACGCCCGCTTTCTTGCACTGGTCGATGACGTTGCGCGTACCCATTACGTTGTTTTTTACCGCTTCCGTCGGCGCGATCTCCATCATCGGCACGTGCTTGTACGCCGCCGCATGGAAAACGGCTTCGGGCTTAAACTTTTTGAGCGCCCACGCCAGCTTGTCCGTTTCGCGCACGGTGCCTATCACCAACGAATACCGCGACGTATCGTACGTCTTGCGGAATTCCTGATCGATGTTGAACATGCCGTTTTCGTGCTGATCGAATATGACGAGATGCTTGCACCCGAATTTGAGCGCCTGACGGCACAGCTCCGAGCCTATCGACCCCGCGCCGCCCGTAACCATGACTATCTTGTCCTTGACCGACGCGTCGACAAGCTCTTGACGCACCTTGAATTCATCCCTGCCGAGCAACGATTCGATATTGATATCGCGCAATGCGAGAGTCGATTTTGCCGCGCTTTGCGCGTCGCTTATCGGCGGCAACATTTTTATGGGCAGTTTAAACTTTGCGAACCGCTCGTATATACCGTTCAACTGCGATTTGGTAAGATCGGTTATCGCTATTACGAACATGTCCGGCTCGAACTGCGAAACGATATCTTCTATCTCGTCCAGTCCGCCCGCGACGGGATTGCCGCCTATGAACATACCGTGCTTGTCGGGATCGTCGTCGATGAACGCGACAGGCAAATATCCTTCGGCGGGATTGTTTATAAACCTGTTGTTGAGTACCGAACCTATATTGCCCGCGCCGTAAATGACGGTGCGTATCATGTCGTTTTCGGGATCGTCCGTTTTACCGCCGCGTCGCACGTGCTTAAAGTACCCGATGAGCATGTTGAAAAACCGCGTCACGGCGGTAAGCACGAGCGCGAGCGCGTGATACAACGCTATCTGCGTACCCCAAAGCTGTACGTTGAACGATGCTATGAGTATGACCTTGACAATAAACATCAGCGCGAACGATACGAGATACGCGCCTACGAACTTGATAAACTCGATCCGCCCCGCAAACTTCCACACCACGTTGTAACAATTGAACAATGCGAGCATACACACGGGCAACGTGACCATGATTATCATGATAGGGATCTCGAAGTTCAAATAATTGAGCGGATATTCCACTTCCTTGAACATCGCGAAACGCGTCGCCCAAAACGCGCCCATGCAAAGCAAAATGTCAGCCGCAAACATCAAAATCACGCCGCGATAACGCAACGTTATTTCCCGCATATGCTCGATGGGCTTCTGCTTGGGCTTCTTGTTCTTCTTATCGGGCTTTTTCGGTTGTTCTGACATTTTTCCTCGTGCGGACGCTTTGTCCGTGCTTATGATACCACAGGCAGGTATTATTGTCAATAAAATGCGCGGACATAACCGCGCATGCCGTTAACGCTTGCGCGTATTGATATACTTTTTGAATACAGACAACGTTTCGTCTATCTTGCGCGGGTCCTCGCATTCGCACATGACGCGTACCTTGGGTTCCGTCCCCGACATGCGCACTATCAGCCTGCCTATGCCGGCAAGCCGCGCCGTATATTCTTCGATAAGCCCTATCATCTCTTTGTCGTACATGACGGACTGATCGGCATATTCCGCTATCGCCTTTTGCGGGAACAGATTAAGCTCCGTAAATTCGCCGATCTTGCCATTTTTATACAGAGTTTTGGTAAGGAACAAGCTCGACATTATGCCGTCGCCCGTCGTCGCCTGCGGATACACGATGTAGTGTCCGCTCTGCTCGCCGCCGAGATTGTACCCCTTTTTGAACATAAGATCGCAAATGTATTTATCGCCGACGGGCGTACGCACGAGCCGCCTGCCGTCCTTTTCCAACCGTCGTTCGAGCGCGGTATTGGTAAGTATCGTACCCACTACCACGTTATCCTTCAACGTCATTTCCTTGCCGATGTTGTACAGCACCGAATCGCCGTCCATTATTCGCCCGTCGAAAACGAACGCCAGCCTGTCGGCGTCGCCGTCGTACGAAAAACCGAGCTTGTATTCCGTGCCGACCATGGAATGCAACACGTAATCGGGGTGCAACGCGCCGCAACCGCAATTTATCTTTTCGCCGCGAAGCTTGAAGTTTTCTATCTCGACGGTAGCGCCCAAACGCTCGAACGCCTGTTTGGCGACGGTCGACGCCGCGCCGTAACCGCAGTCGAGCCACACCTTTGCTCCCGTCATGTCGTAATCGA
>CAMSYM010000019.1 GCA_947066105.1 uncultured Clostridia bacterium | reverse complement strand
TTTACTTTCCCGTACTCGTCCCGCTCCGTTATGCTCGCCCGTTGCTTTTCGTTGCCCGCTTCGTATTCCACGCTGTCTATTAGCTCGCCCGTTGCCGCTATGTAGCTGTATTCGTACACTGTCGTTCCCACGGTATACCTTACCGTTTTGGGTCCGTATATTTCTTCTTCCACCGTTACGTAGTCGTCCGCGCTCGTGAACGCGTGGGCTATATCCGTGTTCTTTGCGTACCGTACTTTTAACAGCTCGCCGAATTTATTGTAATACGACGCATACACCTGTCCGTCGGTTTGTTCCGTTGCCGCGCGGGTATAGTCCTGTCCGCACGTCGTTCTACCGCTATACGGCGCGGGCTTGACCGTTCTTTCGCCTATATACTCCACCGTCGTTTTGCTCGTCGCGCCCGTTACTCCGTCTATATCCGTTCCGTGTTCCGCATATCTTGTTTGTATATACTTCTCGCCGCCCACTGTTATTTCCGTCATTCTTCCGAACCCGTCGTACTTGAATCCGTACTCGCATCCGTGATGATCGAGCTTGGTCAAATACCCGCAGTTGTACGAGAATGTGTTTTCCGCGTCGTCCGAGCGTATTTTCTTTAACAGCCCGTCTATCCCGTTATACGTATAGTCTATGTTTACGTTAGTTCCCGGCAGCGTCGTGCGCTTTATATACCCTTCGTTTGTGTAGTCGTATTTTATTTCGTTCCCGTCTTCGCCCGTTACGCGCATCGGCATGTTTTTGTATCCGACTGCGCTTCCGTTCTCGGACTCGTACGTACAGTCTCGTCGCATTTGTCTTTTCGAATTATACTTTTCCTTTACCGTTTCGCTCGTTATGTTCCCGAAGCCGTCGTAGGTATATTCCTTTTCCGTATCCCCATTATACTGATGCCCAGTGCGGTCTTCCTTGACCACGCGTTCGGGATACTTGTATTTCCCGTCCGACGTTTTGGCGGAGTCGTACTGCGCTACCACCGTTTGCGTCGATTTGTTGCCGCGTCGCACCGTCGTTACGCGCGTGTTGTTTTTGCGCTTCGATATGTCCGTAGTCGTAGCCGTATACAGTCCTTCGGCGTACGTTTCGCTTACCGCTACGTCCGTATCCTTGATCGTTACCTTCGATCCTTGCGCCGCACGCACCACGCGCCATTGCTCCATAAATACGTCGTTCGGATTGCCTTCGGTCACTATGTCCGCGCGCATGTACGTCAGGTTTTTCCCGTCGACATAGAACGGCATAAACATGAACTGCGCTTTTCCGTTGCCCGAACCCGTCGACTCCGCGCGCACATAGTCTTCCTCGATCGTTTCCTTGCCGGAAATATTATACGTCTTTCGCACGCGCAACGCTACGTACGGTATGCGCCTGTCGCCCGCGTCGGTAAGGTCGTCGAACCGAACGCCCGCCGCCACGCGCCCCGTGAGCTTGGTCATAAATATATACCAGCCCGTTGCCAAACGCGACGTATTCATCGCAGACCACAAAAACGTTTCGTCGTCGGCTTGCGGATCATTCTTTATAAAAGTGCGACCGAAAAAGTAGCGGATATCCGTAGGATTGATCGCCGCCAAAGGGTCCGCGTCGCCGTACGCGCTCGCCGTGCTCTGTTGCACTTCGTTGGCGAATACGTACGTATTGCCGTTTGTCGCGGACACGCTTATTTTTTTGGTTTTTACGCTCGTCGAATATGCTTCTATATTGCCCTTGCCGTCTATCACCGCCTTTACCGCGCCGCGCGGGTCGAAGAAATAATGCGTCTTTACGCCGTCGGCGTCGGTGACGGTCGTGAGATTTTTCACGTTTTCGCTCATTGTGAATACACTGTCGGATATGCCCGAATCGTATTCCACGGTAATGTTTTCCGATATTTTTTCGTTGCCTATCGTCAAGCCGTCCCGATCGTTCTCGGCATAAGATATTTCGTCGACCGTCGATTTTATGTAATACCCGCCCATCTTCGGCTTATTGTCGACATACGATATTTTGTATTCCAGCGTATAGCCCGACGGGTCGGTTATTTTGTTAAAACAGCCGCGCCCGTCGCAACCGAACGATATATCGCCTTGCGGCGTCGTTACGGTATCTATGCAATAGCCCAGATCGAGTTCGGAATAGCTTACCGAAAATATTTCTTTGCCGTCGTATTTTATGCGTTTTAAGATCGAGCCGTAGCTGAACGGATCGAATTCGAAAGTAAGCGTCCTTCCGCTCGCATCGGTGACGACTATGCTGTTTCCGTTATACCGAACGGTCATTTTCAGTGTGGGGCGATCGGTAGTTTCGGGCTTTTCCACCGACGCGAGCAACCACATCGACGAACTGAAATTCGGTTTGAAAACCATTCTGTTGCCCGCGCGGTCGGTCAGTACGAGATTTTCGGCTTTATTTTCGTCGAACGTTTTTGTAAGCACGTAATTGTCGTTGCTTATTTCCGAAAGCAGACCGCAGCCTTCCGCATACGAGCCGTAAAGCTTGATCGTTTTATTCTTATCGTCGCTGTCCGTTTCCTTATAATATCTCGTGCATATCTCCTGCTTGTTCCCCGCCGCGTCGGTATATTCGTAGTATTCTATATCGCCGTTGCCGCCGACGGTCGGCACGTTCATGCGCTCTATCGTCTGCATAAAGTTCAACCGCCAGCCGTTGCCGCAGCCGTAACCGTTCAATTCGTACTCCTTGTATCTGTCGGAATCATACACGAGCGAAATATTCATCGGGAGCTGTGCGCCGTCGAAGCTCAATATGTCGTGTACGAACGTCAGATCGCCCGTAAACAGATCGATCGCGCCCGTGCCGGCGGAATTGCATTGGGCGGATATGGATTTGTTGCCGCGAACATGGCTTTTGGGCGTGTACGAAACATACAACTGCGTTTTAACGTCGTTCGTGATGATAAATGCGTAGTTCTGCGCCAATTGGCTCGAACTGTTGTTTGCGCGATTGGCTTTGATAACGAAGCCCGTGTATTCCTTGGCGATAGCGGAAGAAATATCGAACTCCATATAATAAAATTTGTTTTCGTCGCATACGGGCTTGGCGTTGGCAAGCACGTCGCTCTGCAATTTTTCCAAAGTCGCGAAATCCAAAGCCGTGTTCGCGGGTACGCCGTAGATCGAAAAATATCCGTTGGCATTCATCACTTGCGGCAAGAATCTGTCTTTGCCTATGGCGAAATACAGCGTCGCGCTGTTTATTTTGCCGTCGCGCATTTCGGCTATGTTTTTCAATCCGTCTAAACCGACGTACAAATACAATTCTTCGTTTCTTTTACAAACACTGCCTTCCTCGAATCCCAAAATGTGGTGATCGGCTATGCTCGCATACAATCCGCCCGTCGCGTTCGCGTCTTTTTTGATAAATTCTAAATTCAGATCGCTTTTGAATTTGGAAATTATCGTCGGATCGACGGTGACGGGGAACGCGCGGTCGGCGGAGTTTATCCACTGCGCGTCGGGCAGGAGCTTTAACAGATACCGTTCGGGGCTTATCTTTTCCGTTGCGTATTTTACCGCATGCGACGTCGCGCCGTTACCGTCGTACATATACGGCGCGGGCATGGTAAACATCGGCTCGGCGTCGCCGTCCGCGTTTTCGGCATAGAACGCGACGGTGTTGTTTTCGTCGTCGATCTCGACCCGCAAGCCCTTAGTCGACACTATAAAGTCGAACTCGTAGCCGTCGAGCCGTTTATTCACGGTGATATTTTCCTTTATCCCGTCGGGCTTGACTTCGTACTCGAAGTCCACGCCGTCGAATATTTCGGGATAGCCGATACCGCTTTCGAGCTTGTCGTCGGCGATATCCGTCATACGCGATATTACGTCGCGCAAGACCGCTCCGCACATGCGGCGACGTACACGCGCGTTGCCGCAAATGTCGTCCGCGAGCGAAAACGCTATTTCGTGATCGCCTTGACTTACGCGCATAATGCCGTCGTCCGTCGCGTCGGCGGCGAACCGCACTTTAAACGCGTTGTATCTGTTTTCGTATGCGCCGTTTTTAAGTTCGAGCGTGTTGTCTATCCTGCGCATGCGCTTGTCCGCAACGCTGTAATAGTGCCGCGGCGCGCCCGTGATCACCGCTTTGCGCTCGCCGTTCTCGCCTATGTAATGCCGCGCGTTGGCGGTGCGCAAGCTTTTGTTTTCTACGCCTATGCCCGCCGTGCGAGCGGCACGATCTTCCGCTATACGTCGGGATACGGTCGTTTTTTCTGCCGCGCGGGCGTCCGTTTCCGCGTCGTAGCCCACGATTATTTTTTCGGTGTTTTCCATGATACTCTCCTTTGTCGTATGCGACTTGTGTTTATTCGCAGCACGACCACTCGGTGATCTTCCGCTCGCTCGGCGTGCTGTCGGTTATTATTGTGTACCGCTTGTCGAGATCGCATTGACTGCAAAACGGTACTTCTTTGCGGAATGCGTCTATTTGTTCTCGCGTGAGATTTTCGTCTATTACAAGACGGTCTTTGTCGGTCAGTTCGAGCCGCGCGCCGAAATATCCGTTGAACAGCTCGGCGAATTCCGCCGACGGGCAGTTGTAGATCTTGCCGTTGCGCACGTTTATCTTGCTCCGCTCCCAACCGCATTTTACGTATTTTTCGCGCGTAACGGGTCGACCACGCGAGTAGTTGACGAGATTGAAAAAACGTTTGCCGCTATGCAATATCGCCAGGTTGTTTATGCACCCGTGCTTTGCGAACAGGCGTTCGAACCAAGCGCCGTCGTTATCGTAGCACGTGATCGCCCACACTATCCCGTTGTCCCGCACGGCTCGCCAAAACGTTTCGTCCGCTTCGCGCTTTGCGAGCGTTATGCCGTTGGAATATATCCCGACGTGATTGTCGGTAAAGATATTACGGGATATTTCCAACAGTCGCATAAAGCTCGGATGCAACGTCGGTTCGCCGCCCGTCAGCCAAAACGCGTGCGCGTCGGGCAGGAGCTTTTGCAACAGGCTTGCGGTATATTCGAACTCGCGCTCGCCGACGAAGTTCGCGCTTTTTGCCAGCGGCGCGAGATGCGAACAGTACGCGCAATTCCTGTTGCAGATATCCGTTATGCTGTATTCGATGTGATAGCCGTCCTTATGCAAGATCCTGTCCCAATCGAATACGTATCGGTCTTTAAGCTTCATTTCGGCAAGCGAGAATTTTTCGCCTTGTTTCTTCGTCGACGTCGTCGCGTATAAACTCGTCGAACACGCAGAGCGGCGGCAAGCCTTGTTGCTCCCTTTCGCAAGAGAGCCGCACGACGTTATGTATGCGGTCAAGCATTCTTTGCCTGTCGTAATTGTAAAAATACAACGGCGTGCTTACCGTGACTTCGTCGTATCCCGCCTTGTTGCGTATGCGTTTTACGAATTCGAAATCCTCGTTGAGAAGCATGTCGGTGAACCTGCTGTCGCCTATAAGCTCGCGCGAAAAAAAGTGCAGCCACAGCGTCAACCGCTTACTGAAATCGCCGTGGATATCGTTTACCCCGTGCTTTGTCGCTCTTACGGCGTTATGCCCTTGCACGGCGTTATACAGTACGTTCATCGCCGAACCGTCCATCAAATAGTCGTCGCCGTCTATGAACAACACATATTCGCCCGACGCGTTGTCCAGCCCGACGTTTCTCGCCCCGCCGGGACTGCCGCAGTTCGCCGCGAACGTTTTGATATCAACGTCGGGATGCAAGCCGCGCCATGCGTTTATGACGGCTTCCGTGCCGTCGGAGCAATTATCCAATACGGCGAGAATCTCGTATTCGCGTTTGTCGAAGTCCTGCGCCGCAACGCTGTTAAGGCACTCGACGATCTCTTTTTCAAGATCGTGTATCGGTATTATCACGGATATTTTCATCGCTTTCTCCTTATTTCGGTGATGTTGATCCCCGCGGGAACATATTTGACTACGCTACCTTTAAACGACAGATCGCTATCTTTGAATACGATATTCAGCTCGTTTGTGCCTACGCTCAATTCGATGCTCGCGTACGAATAATAACTCAAACTCGCGGGCAGTTGTTGACGCGTCATCGACGCGGGGTGCCAATAGTTCGCGTTTTCCGCATATTCGACAAATCCGCCGTCAGCCGTGACCGTTACTGTATCGTTCGGACTCAGTCCGTAAATATACATGCTTCCGGAAGAATTGAAAACTTTCGTACCCGAAAACAATGTTTCCCATTCGTCGGTCTGTTTTTTCCATACTTCGTTGCCGTACATTTGTACGACGTTGCAATCGTTGCCGAATACCGTGACTTTGCTTTGCGCCGTCACGGTATTTCCCTGTATTTTTAGCCCCATGTCGCCGCTCCTTTATTTTATCTCCGTCACTGCGTCCGTAACGCTCGTAACAGACACGCTCACGCGCTGTATGGCGCCGTTACCAGACGCATAGCCGAAATACATTCCGTAAAGCGTTATGCCCGACGCGCTCACCTTCGCGCCCGTTATCGTTACAGTGTTGTTGCCGCTGTATGCGCACCCGCAGGCAGGCACGTCCGTCGATCCGCTGGTTACGCCCATTGCGGACGCTACGGCGGACGCCGTCGTCAATGCGGTTTCCGTCCGCGTATAGATCTCGATCGCGCCGACGGGCGTTGCTCCGCCCGTGTTCGCACTGCCGCCGCCCGTCAGGCGAATACGGTGACGGTACAGCTTGTCGGCGTTTTTAAGCTCGTCGAACGCGTCGTTGAACGTTTCCGCATCGAGCGGCGTTCCCGCATTGTACACCGTGCCTTCCGCAGGCGTGCTGTCGTAGATAGTTCCCGTCGGATCTTCCGACACTTTTGTCAGCTTGACACGTCCGGGGTACTGTGTGTTTCTGTTAACGAATGTTTTCATGATCTTACCTCCCGATCTTTGCGGATCGATATTTTTTTCGGTCGCGTTCGCTACCGTTGATCCCGATCTTTGTTGCGCTTGTTTCAAGCGATCGACAAACCTTTGCAATTTTTCGTTCATTGTCATTTCTCTCTTTTGTTGACTTGCTTGGAAAACGCTACAAGCTCTTCGATCTTGTCCGCAACGGCTTTTGCGTCGAAAGCTATCCCGTTTTCCGCCGCGTATTCGGCTACGCTGTGCATGACGTATCGCTTTTTGTCCGCGCCGTCGTATTTTACGCAGTTCTCCGCGATCTCCATTATCGGCGCGACGGCGTCCAACAGCTCGCCGCGCTTTTTCGCCTTGATCTTGTCGCGCAACGCTTGTACGAGCTTGATCAAAAACGACGCGCACGCGACCGCAAGACTCAACGCGGTCACCGCCAACGACAATATCCATTCCAAGTTTTCCATGAATTACCTCCCGATAGTTCTACCGTTTAAGTGGTAGCCGACGAAACCGCTTTTTTTACAAGCGCTTCCCCCAAGATTTTTTTGATCTTTATCGCGATCTGCGATATGTACTGTTGCGATACGCCCTTTGCGCGAGCTATTTCCGCTTGCGTCATGCCGTCGATGACGAGCATAGTCAATATTTCGAGCCGCTCGCGCGACAGGCTTTTCAACGCGCGCGCCATGCCGTCGTCGCTTATTTCTTCTATCCAAGAAAACCGCGACGCCGCGCATACGTCGAGCTCGACGGTAAGCTCCGAATAAAATCTCTTATACAGCGGCGTCTGCCCGTCGTCGGGCACGCCGTCGGCGAACGCCGAAAAACACATGCTTTGCGTGTGTTCGGCTTCCCTGCGGTTCCCGTTGAACGTCCGCTTGTCGAAATCGTACATCGACGCGATCTGCGATTCGGTCATGCCGACTCGCGCATACCGCGCTCTCAACTTTTTTTGCTCGCGCTCGAATTCGGCGCGTTCTCTGCCGTTATTCCATTTCATTTTGTGTTCTCCGTTATATAAAGTAAATTTTTTACCGATCAGAGCTACGCCTGCAAAGCATCTCAAACGCAAAAGCCCGACCGCGCTCGGACGGAACGCGACGGGCTTTTAAGAAAATAAAAATCCTCACAAGAAAAGCCTTTTCGGTCCTGTCCTTGTGAGGCATTGATAGCTTCCGTTTACGGATAACTTCGGTTTCTGCACAACTTATATCCCGATACGCAGTTGGTCTTACGCTTGCTACCGCCGCTGTCCGTCGTCGAAATACGTTATTTTATTTTGTTGTAAACCGTGCGGTCTCAGCCCGCCTGCTTGTGCGGCTTCGCACTGACGATACACGACCCGTCGTCGTTTTTGGTTATCAACAGCGACGCCTTGCACTCGTGACAGGTCACTACCAGATCCTTGCAGACGCCCACGCTTACGATGAGCGAGCCGCAAAACGGGCATTTTAAATCGGTTCGTTTTGCCATAATATTTCTCCTTTCTCTTATACTTTCCGTTATTCGCCGATATCGGTCAAAAAATCAACAACGCTTATTCAGTCAAAGCGCCCGATCTATCCCGCCGAAATATCCGCTTCCGCTTACAGATCCTTTATCACCTTTACCGCTACGCCCTGTATTTTACACTCGTCGACTATTATGTCGTCCATGCCGTCGTTTTCGGGATGCAGAACTATTCGCCTGTTGGCTTCGTCGCGATAAACGCGTTTGAGCGTCACCTCGTTGTCGACGAGCGCGACCGCGATCTCCCCGTCGTTCGCATTCTCCTGTTGCCTTACAAGCACCAGATCGCCGTCGTCTATCCCTGCGCCCGTCATGCTGTCGCCGCTCGCCGTAAGCACGAAAAACTTGCCCTGACCGACTAACGACACGGGCAGTTTCAAATACCCGTCTATACTCTCGTATTCTTCGGTAAGCGGTCCGCAAGGCACGCTGCCGAGAATGGGAACGCGGACCGTCGGCTTTTCGCCGCGCCGCATCGCCCGCGTTTCGTACCCGAATTCGCCGAGCGCCACTTCGCCGTCGTTCTCCATAGCCGAAAGATACCTGCACACCGAACTCGCGCTCGTATCAAGCGCGCTCGCAATATCCCGATACGACGGACAGTTTCCGCCGCGCTCCGCCGTTTGCTCTATGTATGCCTTTATTCGGTCTTTTAATTCCCTGTCCTTGCTCCGCATATTTACCTTCTGCCTAATTGCAACAGTTGTTGCACTTAGTATATATCACGGATAAGACGTTGTCAAGCGTTTTATGCCGAACATCGAAAAAATTTTCGGAGATCGTTTTATGCGGACATAAGCGCAGACCGACTGCGCCGAAATACGGATCGCCGAAAGGCGTCCGCGATCAAACCGTAAATATATCTACCGCGATCAAATTAAGTTCGGTTTTGATACAAAGCCAAAATATCTCGAACGCGCCGCACTAATTCCGCACGGACATGCGACGGCTCCAAGCACTCGCATTTATTGCCGAAGCTTAAAAGAATGTCGTAATAATAATCGTTTGAAATAAACGGGAACAGAACGATATAATGCTCGTCGCCGTCGGGCGAAATATCGTCGTAGGAGCAATGATCGAGTACCCTGTCCATCACCGATCGATGGATGCGCAGTTTTATTTTAGTTTCCATGGTCGCCAAAATGTCGGCGAAATCCAACTGCGGTTTTTGCGATTCTCGCGGTAAAAATGTTTCTTCGCTCATACGCATATCCAAAATACGGCACAGACGGAACAGACGAAAATCATTTCGCATGCGACAGTAACCCTGAAAATACCAATGATTGCTTTTGATTATTAGTCGGTACGGCTCGACGGTGCGCTTTGTTCTATTCCCGTGGCAGTCGACATACTCGAACGAAAGCAACCTGCTTTCCGTCAGAGCCGTTTTTACGATCGACAAATACCGTTCCGTATCTTTGTTCCCCGTCCACGGGCTTAGATCGATGCATATCCGATTCGCTTTTAATTCGACATCCTTTGCTCTGTCGGCGGGAATAAAGCTTTTGACCTTTGCTAGAGCGTTCATCAACTCGTCGCCGCGCACCAAATCGGTAACGCTGTAAAGTCCCGTCAAAATAGCCGTAAGATCGGCGACGGTAAACACATTTTTTTCGAGCTTGTAGTTTTGCATGATCTCAAAGCCGCCGCCTACGCCCGAAGTCGAACAAATCGGCACGCCCGCCATGTTGATAGCGTCTATGTCGCGATAGATCGTGCGCCGCGATACTTCGAACATATCCGCCAATTCCTGCGCGCCTATTCGTTTTTTATCGAGCAGTGTCGTTATAATGCCGATCAGTCTGTCAATTTTCACTCTACGATACCTATAATAATTGTTTTTATTAATTATATATCGTTGCCATAGTGATGTCAACTATTATATGTTACAATAAAGCCGATCGATAAATCGCAGGAGAACTCACAATGCAAAACAAAGCCTTGGTGGTGATAGACCTTCAAAACGACATTACCAAAAATTACAAAGATATTATAGACAATGTCAATAACGCGATCGAATGGGCGGCGTCTAACGGTCTTCATGTCGTTTATATAAAACACGAGAACTTGTCCGCGGGTACGCGAACATTCAAGCACGGCACTCACGGCGTCGAATTGGTTTCGGAATTGAAGATTGTGTCGAACGATATTTTCACGAAATACAAAAGCAATATGCTGAGCTGTAAGGAGTTTTCGGATTTTATCGACGGCAACGGTATAAACGACTTTTACATTGCCGGCGCGGACGCCGCCATATGCGTCAAATCGTCTTGCTATAATTTACGCAAAGCAAACTACGGCGTTTGCGTTTTATCCGATTGCATAACGAGCTACGACAAAAAGAATATCCCCGAAATGCTGAAATACTACGAAAGCAAAGGCTGTCGGGTCGTCGATTCGACAACCTTGTCGAATGAGCGAACATAATATGTTTTTTGCGCATGCGTAAAAATCCGTTGACATACATACAAATCGACGTTTTTATATAAGGTACTTGTCACCGCATTCCCTTGTGCATTTACTTTAAATTAATTAACTCTTCATTGATTTGTTCGACAATTTTTTGAGTTTTATACGCATCGTTTTTATGAAATACCGAGCTATATCCGAGAGTATTGTACTTTTCGCACATAATTTCGGCTGTGCCGTCGTGCACACCGAAACCGAACGTACATAAGCCGTCGTTACCGTTCATAAGATCAAATTGACAAAAATCATATTTTAGTATAAAATAAATAAAAAAACGGAGAGAATACTATGTTTGCGCAAATAATTATTCTAAAAGATTTATGGAAACGAATGACTGATGTTGACAATCCAAAAGTCACGCTAGCCTTGGGGCTTCTGCTAATATTAATTGCGCCTTTGTTGAGCGGCTTCTTGCTATTGTATGCACATATATTTAATTTTAACTCACTGTTTAATCTTAATTATCTAAAAATAATCGATATAATGTTGTTCATTGAGATGAATTTTTTAGGGATCTGTATGCTGTTTGAAACACTGCGATTAAAACATATAGCAAAAGACAAGGGGTTTTGGTTTTGGTGGCTAAATACGACTTATATAAATGAAATGAGCTATTCCGATTTAGAAGAATGTATCGCTTGGATATATTCCATGCACGGATATGTTTGTAAAGTGCTTCGCAAACATTCGCATGAACACGGGGCTGATATAATAGCCGAAAAGGGAAATGAAACCATTGCCATACAAGTAAAACGTTGGAAAAATAAGGTGGGAAAAGAGAGCGTAGATCAAGTATTGAAATCTATAAATTACTATCATCCAACGCAATTATACGTTATTACCAATAATCTATTCACTAAACCGACCCATAAATATGCAAAAGAAAAAGGCGTTAGGCTGATTGAAAGTAATGAATTGCTTTCTCTTTATAAGGAAGCGCAAGAAATCTACGGAAAAACTATTCATCGTACAAAGCGAAACCACAGAATTTAACGCTTATTATTAAATTATTTGCTATCGACTGATTTAATAGTCTGTATTTTGGGTAATTAAAATAATATTATCGTCATTACATAAAACCATTTAGAATAATTTTACGACTTTACATAAATTATCTCACAAACAAAAAAGCACCCTTAAACCGCTTGGGTTCAAAATCGGGTGCTTGTGGCGGAGAAGGCGGGATTTGAACCCGCGCTCCGTGTTACCGAACTACTCCCTTAGCAGGGGAGCCCCTTGAGCCACTTGGGTACTTCTCCATAGCTTTATCATTATAAAAAAATGTACGCGGTTTGTCAAGCGTTTTGAGATAAATGTTCGATCTATCGTCGAGCTTAGTCGGTATTCCCGTTATCGCCATTAAATAACAGTAAATATTCAGTCGCTTGTTTTTTTCTCGTTTTGATCTCGCCCGCTTTCCGTATGCTCTGCCAACGCACAAGTTATCGCGCCGAAAAATTTCGGGCATAAAAGAAACGAGTCCGACATCAAAGCCGAACTCGAATTCTTATTATTAAATTGTAGCGCTTTATCAGCAGGGCAGGATACGAAGTATGTGCTTGCTGACGATCATGAGAATTAGGTCAATGATCCACACAATGGTGAAACCGAAAATCAAACGAATGAGTCCGGCTACGATCTTGCCTTCGGAAAATCTAGTTATCCAGCCGCAAACCCACGCCGTAACGGGGATTATAGCCAATATAACGCTGACTATCCAAGGCAGTCCGAAGTAATCACCTTTCTTTGCCATAATTTGGTTCTCCTTTTAATATTTGTTGTTTTCATTATACTATTTATATGTGATACTGTCAAGTATATTTCCGAAATTTATTGTTAGTTTTACACGATAACACGCGAATTTTGCGCACATTTTTACAGTAAAAAACTTTTCGCCGCGCAGCATATGACCCGCCGATGCGCTTTAATGCGCAAGCCGACGATAAAAGCTTGATTTTACTGCATTGCAATGTTATAATACAAGTGGATTTGCTTGCTTGCAATGGCAGATCCACGCCGTATTCCAACTAACGGCTATTATCCGCGTTTAGCGGACATAGTTGCGGAGCAACACAAAAACAAAGTTTTTGTAAGCCGTTCGATGTTAAAATACAAGTGAAAAAGCTTGCTAACAAAGGTTTTTTCACGCTGTATCCGACATTCGGCATCACCGACGCAAGTCTTGAACTATATCGAAAACCTTTATGGAAACGGAAAGACTTAACATAGAAAAAACTCTGGCGTATCTGACGCTCGACGAAAAAATAAGAATGCTGTCCGGCGAAGGAATGTGGCATACTTTCGGCGTAGGCGAGCTTCCGCGCGTACGCATGTCCGACGGACCCAACGGATTGAGAATGACTGACGGCGCGAGCGGTTCCGCCGTTCCCTCCACATGCTATCCTACGCCCGGCATGCTCGCCAACAGCTGGGATCCCGCGCTTTTGTACAGTATCGGCGTAAGTTTGGGACACGAAGCGACGGCGATGGGCGTCAATCTTTTGCTCGCGCCCGGCATCAACATCAAGCGTCACCCGCTCGGCGGACGCAATTTCGAATACTTTTCGGAAGACCCGTATCTATCGGGCGAACTCGGCAACGCTTATATCCGCGGCGTGCAAGCGACGGGCGTGGGCGCGTGCGTCAAACATTTTGCCGCAAACAACCAAGAAGCGTTCCGCATGACGAGCGATTCGATAGTCGACAAGCGCGCATTGCACGAAATGTATCTCAAACCGTTCCGCATCGCGCTCGAAGCAAAGCCCGAAGCGGTAATGTGCGCGTACAACAAGCTTAACGGCGAACAGTGCGCCGACAACAAATATCTGCTGACCGACGTGTTGCGCGGCGAATTCGATTACAAAGGCGCTGTCGTTTCCGACTGGGGCGCGGTGCGCGACAGAGTGAGCGCGCTCGCGGCGGGACTAGATCTCGCAATGCCCGACTCGCTCGGCTTGTTTGAGACACAACTGCGCGAAGCCGTCGCCGTCGGCAAAGTTACCGAAGGCATGATCGACGACGCATTGCGCCGTTTGCTCGCACTGATCGACAACGTGTATTTGGAGCCTTACGGCGATTTCGATGCGGATGCGCACGACAGGCTGTCGTACAACGCCGCCGCCGCAAGTCTTGTAATGCTCAAAAACGAAAGCGGTTTTCTTCCGCTCACCCGCGACATGAAAGCGCTCGTTTGCGGCGAGTTCGCGCTGTCCGCGCCTGTCCAAGGCGGCGGGAGCGCGCACGTATCGCCGCTCAAAACGGTTTCGCCGCTCGACGCGTTCGGTATGCGCGGCATAGAAGTATCGTACTGCCGTGGCTATTCGCCCGACCCCAAACAAAACTCCAAGCTGTTGCGCGAAGCGCTCGACTGCGCGACGGACAGCGACGTTGCGATAGTGTTTGTCGGTCAGCCCGCTCCGGCAGAAGGCGTCGACCGCGAAACGCTCGACCTGCCCGACGAACAGAACGCGCTCATATCCGAACTGACCGCGGCGGGACACCGCGTGGTGGTAGTATTGTGTTCGGTCGGTCCGATAGCCATGCCGTGGGTCAACCGCGTGCGCGGCATAATTTATGCGGGGCTTAACGGACAGAACGGCGCGCTCGCCGCCGTCGACGCGCTTTACGGCAGGATCAATCCGCACGGCAAGCTTGCCGAAACGTTCCCCGCCGATCTTTCGGATATAGGCAACGATTTCGGCGACGAACGCGTATTGTACCGCGAAAGCATATACGTCGGTTACAGGTATTACGACGCGATAGACCGCCGCCCGCTTTTCCCGTTCGGACACGGGCTGTCGTTTACCGACATTTGTTACGACGACGCGCGAGCGAAACGCATAGACGGCGGGCGACTCGAAGTTACCGTATCGCTCACCAACAAATCGATGCGCGACGCATACGAAACGGTACAGGTCTACGTATCCGACCGCACGGGGCGCGTTATGTGCGCGCGCAAACAGCTTGCGGGCTTTGCCAAAGTGTTCGTCGAAGGTCAAACATCGACGACGGCGACCGTTACGCTCGACAAAACGGCGTTCGAGTTTTTCGACGTTGCTGCCGACAGATTTGCCGTACCCGACGGCGAGTTCGTCATTCTCGTCGGCGCAAGCGCGGGAGATATCAAGAAAAAGATCTCGGTCAAGATCGACGGCGACTATACGCAACGCGCCGAAGTTCCCGCCGCGTACGAAGTTCCGCACCGCGCAAAAATAACCGACGCGGATTTTCAAGCGCTGTACGGCGCGCCGTTCCCCGCGCCCGCTCCCAAGCCGAAAAAAGGCGAATATACTCTCGCCTGCTGTATAAACGATATAAAAGACACGTTGTCCGGCAAGATAGCCAAGCTCGCGGTAATGCGGCGCGCAAGATCTGCGGGCGCGCCCGACAGTCCCGAATACAGATCGTTCGTAGCGTCGGCGTTATATACGCCGTTATCGTCGGTCGCGGCGATGTCCGACGGCGACATGTCGCTCGCCGCCGCCCGCGCGATCATCGAAATGGCTAACGGCAAATTTTTCAAAGGAATCAAAACGCTTATTTCCAAAAAATAACGCGGACGTACGGTTGAACTGCGACGCGTCGCATCGATAACAAAAAAACTAATACACAACTCAACGAGAGGGACAAATGAGCAAACTCAACGTATTCGATTACATAGAACAAGCGGCGGCGGCTTTGGACGCCAATCTCGTCGGGTTTACGCATGCGGCGGACAAGCTGACCGAATTCCTTACAATGCGCTTGGGCGATATAGACGCGACCATAGGCGTTACGTCGCGCATAAAAACGCGCGACAGCCTTAAAGAAAAGATATTGCGCAACAATCTTTACCGCGACGCGCCCGCCGATAAAATAGTATTCATGATGCACGACATAATCGGCGTCAAAATAGAATGCCGATTTTTCAAGGACGAACAATATCTGTACGAAAAGATACGCGAAGTATTCGACGTCGCGGTGGGCGACGGCATGTACTGCCCGTCCGACAAAAAGGCGGTAAGGCTCAATCTCGATTCGCCCCAACCCGAACGTCAAAAAAACGGTTACAGCATTTACCGCATAGACGGCAATGTGACGTATGCGGGCGAAACGTACAACTTCGAACTGCAAATAAAATCGCTGGTCAACAGCTTTTGGTCGGAGATCGAACACAAACTCATCTACAAAAACAACAGGCTCAGTCAGTTCGACGCGCTCATGAAAGAAATGCTCGACTCGACGCACGAAAGCCTGTCGGGCATCGATCACCAACTGAGTCTTATTTTCGACCGCGTATCGGGCAACACGCTAAGCAACCAACAGGAACAGCTTAAAAGCATGATCGCGCTGGGGCTGAACGAAATGTATACCGCGATAGTCAAAGCCAACACGGGCATTCCCGTTTCCATAACCGAATATTCTCAGGCGATAGTCGACTATTTGATAACCGCATCGTCGTACACCAACGAAATGACGGGCGAACCGTTTTTCAAAGCGATCCGCGACAACATGGCGCACGCGCTCGCGGGCAACAGTCAAATGATAGAACACATAAATAATATCGACGTAGACAACAATTACGGCGGACTGCTTGTAAGTCTTATGGATTGGATGCACAATATGGACTATTCGTCGATCGCCATAGGCGAAACGATAACGATCGGTGCGGAACCGGACGGCGTATACGGCGAAGTCGCCAAAATATTTCTCAAAGACATAAACGACGATTTCTATTTAAATACGTTTTTCCATATTTTCTTTTCGCTCGAACGCGGCGACGACGATCAAGACTTTAACGATTACATACGCTATTACACCGACCGCATACTCGCAGGCAAAACGCAGGAACAACTGTACCGCACGCTCGCGCGCCTGTCCGAACTGCCCGCATATAAGCTTCCGCTGACGTCGACGATAAACTTGCTCGTCGATATAAAGTAACCGCATTACGAATAAAATTCGATTGCTCCGCAATGAGAGAGCTATAATTCCGAATTACTAATTCTTTTGTCATGTAAAAAAGCATAGCGAAGTGCCGTGAAGAATCTCTACTTTATTAAATAAGGATGAGATCTTTCGCTTTGCTCAGGATGACAAAATACAGTACGGCGCGTTGCATATTGAGTTACTATTTCTTAATCATTTCGCAACAGGTCAATTATTACCAATACTCCATGCTTCGCTCCGCTCAAAATGATGGGGGTGTTTGTTGTGGATCATCTTTCTAATCAGGTATAGTAAAGTTGTTCCACTCACCCCGTCATCTCGACCAGGCAAGCGAGAACAGCTAAACCACCCACCCCATCATCTCGACCGAAGTGCGCTTTGCGCACGTAGCGGAGAGATCCGGGCGTCAGCCGCACTAATACTCAATCGACCATAATTCCGAATTCCGAATTCCGCTTTCCGAATTAATCTTTCACATTGCGGCGGTTCGCCTTGATTTCTCTACTGCGCTCCGCTCCGCTCGAAATGATGAGTTGTATAATTTGCTTTTACTTACTCACCGCGTAGCGGTCATTGATTCCGCATTCCGCATTGATCTTTTTTCCCGCTAATATATTCGTCAATAGCCCGCGCGGCGGTCTTTCCCGCGCCCATGGCGAGTATGACCGTCGCCGCGCCCGTAACCGCGTCGCCGCCCGCGTACACGCCGACACGCGATGTTTTGCCGCTTTCGTCCACTATTATACCGCCGCGCTCGCCCACGTCCAGTCCCGACGTGGTGTCGCGTATGAGCGGGTTGGGCGACGTGCCGAGCGACATTATAACGCAGTCGGCTTCGATCGCGAAATCGCTGTTTTCGAGCGGAACGGGGCGCGCCCTGCCCGACTCGTCTGGTGCGGAAAGCGTCATTTTTCGGCACACGACCGAGCCGACGTTACCGTTGCCGTCGTCGGTTATTTCGAACGGATTGGCAAGGAACACAAAGTCGACGCCTTCTTCCTTGGCGTGTTCGACTTCCTCTTTGCGCGCAGGCAGTTCTTTTTCGGTGCGGCGGTACACTACCGTTACTTGCGAACCCAAACGTTTTGCGCAACGCGCCGCGTCCATGGCTACGTTGCCGCCGCCGACCACAACTGTTTTTCGGGCGCGGCGAACGGGCGTACTGCTGTTCGGCATATACGCTTTCATCAGGTTGACGCGCGTCAAAAACTCGTTCGCGGACAGCACGCCGTTGAGCGATTCGCCCTTTATGTTCATAAACTTGGGCAAGCCAGCGCCCGATCCGATAAACACGCACTCGTACCCCATGTCGAACAGCTCGTCCACGGTTAGAGTTTTGCCTATTACGACGTTTGTCATTATCTCTACGCCGAGCGCCTTTAATTGCCGCACTTCGTTTGCCACTATGCTTTTTGGCAAGCGGAACTCCGGTATACCGTAAACAAGCACGCCGCCCGCGGTATGCAAAGCCTCGAACACCGTGACGGCATATCCCTTTTTGGCAAGATCGCCCGCGCAAGTCAGCCCCGCGGGCCCCGATCCGACTACCGCTACCTTATGCCCGTTGGACGGCGGCGGCGCGGCGGGCGCTTGGGCGCTTGCCATATGCGTATCGGCAACGAAACGTTCCAGCCTGCCTATACCGACAGGCTCGAACTTGATGCCGAGCGTGCATTTGCTTTCGCACTGTTTTTCCTGCGGACACACTCTGCCGCAAACGGCGGGAAGCGACGACGACCGCGCGATCGTTCGATACGCGCTCTCGAAATCGCCGACCTTTACTTGCTTGATAAAATCGGGTATATCTATATTTACGGGACAGCCCGATACGCACGGCTTGTTTTTGCAGTCCAAACACCGCGTCGCTTCGGCGACGGCGAGCTTTGCCGTATAGCCGAGCGCGACCTCGTCGAAATCGCAAGAACGCTCGCGCGCGTCGCGAACGGGCATTTCGTGCTTTTTGGGGTCTATGCTCATTGCGCGCCTCCCGCATTTTTAAAGAGATTGCACGCTCTGTCGTGCGCGGCGCGTTCGAAATCGCAATACATTTTTCCGCGCGCCGTCGCTTCGTCGAAATCCACTTCGTAACCGTCGAAGTCGGGACCGTCGACGCATGCGAATTTGGTCGTGCGCTTGCCGTCGCGAACGAGCGTCAACCGACACCCGCCGCACATGCCCGTGCCGTCTATCATGACGGGGTTCATGGATACCGTCACGGGTATCCCGTACGGCTTGACCGTCGCAACTACGTACTTCATCATTACGAGCGGACCTATCGCTATAACGCGGTCGAACCGCTCGCCGCCGTCGAGCATTTGTTTGAGCGGGAGCGTCACATTGCCTTTTTCGCCGTAAGATCCGTCGTCGGTGACCGTTACGAGCTTGTCCGAGCATGCGCGGAATTCGTCTTGAAGTATGACGAGATCTTTGTTCCTAAACCCGACCACGCTCGTGACGTTCGCGCCCAACCGCTTTAATTCCTGCGCTATCGGCATGGCTATCGCGCAACCCACTCCTCCGCCGACGACGCACGCTTTACTTATACCGTCGACGTGCGTGGGTACGCCGAGCGGACCTACAAAGTCCGTTATGTATTCGCCCGCGCTTTTAGCGTCGAGCGCCGCGGTGGTCGCGCCGACTATTTGAAATATTATCTTTACCGCCCCGCGCGAAACGTCGCGACCCGCGACCGTGAGCGGGATGCGCTCGCCGTTTTCGTCTACGCGCAATATCACGAACTGCCCAGCTTTCGCCTTGACGGCGACGAGCGGCGCTTCTATCTCCATTTGCGTGACCGTTTTGTTAAGCGGTTTTTTACTGAGTATTTTATACATCGGTATCTCCGTTCGCGCCTGCCGCAAGCAACCGCGCATGCGTCCGAATACGACTGCCGCAACAACGCCTGCCGTTCGGGCGACGGGCTTACGCCCGAAAACGTTTTATCAGAAATCTACTTCGGTATCGTAGTAACAGCATTTGAGCAGTTTTTCCATTTGCGCACGGTCGATCGAACGCGGATTACTGCCCGTGCATGCGTCGCCGAGCGCGTTTTCGGCGATGTCGGGCAAGCGTTTAAGGAACACGTCCTCAGGCACAAACCCGTTTTCCGCAGGATAGCTGTCCGCGCCGTAGTTCTTTATGCATTGCGGGATATTGAGCGCGTCGTTCATCTTACGCAACTCGTTTATCAACAGCTTGACCTTTTCGGCGACAGTGTTCCCGCCCAAGCGCATATAGTCGGCGATCACGGCGTATCGCGCGGCGGCGGTTTCGTCCTTGGCATTGAACGCTATCACCTTGGGCAGATACATCGCGTTTGCCGCGCCGTGGATTATGTGCGCGCCGAGATCGGCGAACGCCGCGCCCGTCTTGTGCGCCATGGAATGCACGATGCCCAACAGCGCGTTGCTGAACGCCATGCCCGCAAGGCACTGCGCGTTGTGCATGCGGTCGCGCTTTGCCATATCGCCGTTGTACGAATCTATGAGATCGTCCTTGATCATTCTTATTGCGTACAGCGCGAGCGCGTCCGAATAATCGCAGTTCGCGGTGGATACGTACGCTTCTATCGAATGCGTCATCGCGTCCATACCCGTGTGCGCGACCAGCTTTTTCGGCATGGTTTCGGCAAGATCGGGGTCGACTATCGCAACGTCGGGCGTTATTTCGAAATCGGCTATCGGATATTTGATACCCTTCTTGTAATCGGTGATTATCGAAAACGCCGTGACTTCCGTCGCCGTTCCCGAAGTGGACGATATCGCGCAAAACCGCGCTTTTTTACGGAGCTTGGGCAAGCCGAAAACCTTGCACATGTCCTCGAACGTCGTTTCGGGATATTCGTACTTTATCCACATCGCCTTTGCCGCGTCGATAGGCGAACCGCCGCCCATGGCGATTATCCAGTCCGGATCGAATTTGCGCATTGCTTCCGCGCCGCGCATGACCGTTTCCACCGACGGATCGGGTTCGATGCCTTCGAACAGCTCTACCTGCATACCCGCCTCTTTAAGATAGCCGACTGCTTTATCCAAAAAGCCGAACTTTTTCATCGAGCCGCCGCCCACGCAAACAAGCGCGCGCTTGCCCTCGAAAGTTTTGAGCGCTGACAATGCGCCCTTGCCGTGATACAGATCGCGGGGTAAAGTGAAACGTGCCATGATGTCCCTCCGAAAAACATTTATTATACTGCGCGGTCGTTGCGCGCTCTACGGCTAAACGTGCCGTTGCAAGCGTCGCGTCGCCGCATTCGACACGCATATTATAGCACGAACGGCGATCAAACTCAACGGTTTTTTGCGGTTAGTATGTTTGATTATACACATTAATGTCGAACGCGTTTTTCGCTTTTGCGCGCTTTTTCGATCGTCATAACGGCAACTCTATGTTATCGCCCCTGTTATACGCCGTCCACGCCGAATTTTCAGTAAGCTGTTCGCGCGCAAGCTCGCGCACGAGCGATTCGAGCGCCGCGTCGCAGTCCGATTTTTTATCGAACGTGCGGTATATCTCGTTGGCGCGGTCGATAGCCGCGCCGTACAAGCCCACCATATTATACGAATCGAACACCGTTTGATCGATCGCCTGTTTATCGTAATAATAAGATATCAAAAACGCCGCCGCGGTAAAAACCGATAATATGCTTTTAAACAGCATGCGCATATCTACGACCCAAAACAACCGATACTGCATATCTACGGCGGGGATAAGCTCGCACAAGAACAGCGCGAGATACGTCGTTACCGTCGCCGCAATTACGGTAGTCTTTACGACGTCGCGACGCTTGATCTTTTCGCGCTTGGTTTGTATGTTTTTAAGATGATAGCCTATTTGCCCGTTGGCGTGATAATGCGGCTCGTGCTTGCTGTGTCCCACCCATTTGCCGAACAGTCTGTTAACGAACACGCTTTTTTCGTCGTCGCCGTTGTTTTTGATCGTGCGCGTTTCCATCGGCATATCCGCGCTTTTGTAAAACTCGCGCAACTTTTCGTACGTCCATGCCGGTCGGCTCGTGCCGAGCGACGCCGCCGCGACCGCTTTGCGCACCCATGCCATAGAACTTTTTTGCGACCAAGCGATATACCGTCCAGCGCCGTCGTCCGATCCGAACAACACTATATAATACTGAACGCGCAAAGCTTCCGCGAGCGCGCGGTATTCGACGAACCGCGTATGCGCGTCGAACGAAATTTTGCCCGATCTGCGCTTGCCGAGCCTGCCCGTTTTTTGTGCGACGCGCACTGCCGCATAAACGCCTATAAGCAACGCGACAGCCGATAAACACACCCACGACGTCCAGACAAAAGCGAGCTGATCGTAAACCATAAACGCGAGAATGAGCGCCGTACCCGTCAACGCGAGCGACATCAGAGCGCGCAAGTTCTTCTTTTTGCAGTCTGCCGAAAGCGCGGACGCGACCTTACAGCAATCGTGGATCTTGCGCGACTTATCCGACCCGTCTGCATACTCGCGCGAACCGAGCAAATATTCCTTTTCTTGTATCGTTCGCGGTTTTTGTTTAGCCGAATATTCGCGACAGTCGGCGTTGAATCTGTCGGTGCGCAACAGTATTTCCGATATCTGTTCGGGCATTTTGTCGTACGAATCGTAATATTTGCCGTCGTTGCCGCCGTCCAGCCGCGACTTGGGAACAAGATATTTTACGGCGCGGTCGGTATTCTCGCCCGACGCCCTGTTTTCGCGCGGCGAATATATCCACGCGACCGCTCCGTCGTTAATCGGGTCGAACTCCATGCCGTTCGGCTCGTAATAATTGTGTTTCAGCGCAAACCCGACCGCCGCGTTGGTGCCGCACTCCGACCGTTTGTCGGTCGCGTTCGCGCCGTCCCACAGCGCGAGCAAGACGTGACAGTTGGTAGCGACGTATATCGCCTGTTGACGGAATTTGTAATCGCGGTCGCCGTCCGCGTGCGCTACCTTTTCCATATCGCAAACGACAAACGTATCCGCCGCGCCCGCTTTTTTGAGCGCATGATACTTGTCCTTGCCGTCGAGCGGAAAGTCTATTTCGTTTACGTATGTTTTCTCGTCGTCGGGCAATGCGAGCATTAGCTTGACGCCCTTTTCGACGGCGACTTCGGCGCACCACATATCGCCGCCCATCGCCAAGCCCGTCAGCATCACTATCGGCGAATTTGGACAAAGCAGTTTTATCTCGTCGATAAATTCGCCAACCTGCCGCTTTATGCGGTCGCAATGCTCGAACCTGATATTGCGGTGCGCGGTAACGCCTATGACGATAGGCGCTTGCGCGTTTTTCCATACGCTGTTCGTGTTTGCGTCGTCTGTGTTTTCCATAACTCCCCCGCGCTCGGTTTCCGCGAGCTAATACTTGATGATACTACCCGAAGTGTCGGTCGCCTCGACTACTTCCACGCATGCCGGCATTTTTTCTATAAGCGCCGTCGAGTGCGAGATAACGCCGACAAGACAGTCGCGCGACAGCGATTCGAGCGCGCCGTACACCGTGTCGATAAGCTCCTCGTCGAGCGTGCCGAACCCCTCGTCCAAAAAGAAAAACGCGTTGTTTCCGCCCGACTGCATGCGCGCGATAGCGATTGCCACCGACAGCGACGCCAAAAACAGTTCGCCGCCCGACAGCGTGTCCGTCTTGCGCGACTTGCCGTCGTTGAGATAGTCGGATACGACAAACCCGTTGATCTTGTCATAGCTCATGGCATACTTGCCGTGCGACAGCTCGTTGAGTATCTTGCTCGCTTCCGCCGTAAAATCGGCTATGTATTCGGCGGCGACATAGTTGAGCATCGCTTTGCCCTTTGTCAGCTCGGCGATATTCTTGAATATATCGATGCGCTTGGAAAGTCGGGCGCGGTCGGCTTGCAGGTTTTTGAGCAGAGCGCACTTTTCTTCAAGCGCGGCAAGCTCCGCCGTTTTGGCGGCGATGACAGTTTCGTTTTCGTGTACGCTCGCGGTCAGTCGGTCGAGCGTTTCTTTTTTGTCGTTGTACGCCGCTTCGTCGAATTCGGGCATGTCTACGGGGCAGTCCGCCTTTGCCGTTTCGAGCGACTTGGCTACGGCGTCGACCGCCGCGCGAGCGCTTTCGACTGCGACCGTCAGAGCTTTGCGCTTTTCGTCGTCGCGGGCGAGCGCCGTTTCAAGCTCCGCCGTTTGTTGTTTGACGTCCGCCATCAAGCCGTCCGTCTTTCCCAAGTTTTCGCCGAGTTCGGCTTTGAGCCTGTCCGCATTGCGTTGCGCGTCGTCCGCCGCGTTTTTGAGCGCAAGCTCCTCCGCGCCGAGCGCGGCAAGCTCCGGTTCGAGCTTTGCGCTCTCGCTTACAGAGTTTTGCCATATGCCGTATGCCGTCCGCGCGTTTTGCAATATGTCGGAAAGTTCGGCGTAAGCCGCGCCGTCCACGCGCAGTTCGTTTATCGCGCCGTCGAGTTTATCCAGCTCGCGCTCCGCGCTTCGGACAAGCTCGGTCATATGCCCGTAATCGTTTTTCGCCTTTTCGAGATGCTTTTCGCACTCCGCCAGCCGTTCTACGGCATGCTTCAAGTTCTCCGTCGCCGCGGAATGCTCCGCCTTGCGCGCCGCAACGTCGGTATCCCCGCAGTTTTCGGCGCCGTCGTACTTTCCGCCGCATACGGGACAAACGTCGCCCGCATGAAGCTCCGCACGCACCGCCGCCGCATGCGAACCCAACTGCGCTTGCGCCAAAGCTTTGGCGGCGACGTTTTCGATCTGCTCGGCTTCCGTCTTACCGATATCGAGCGCGGCTTTTTCGGCGGTGAATTTTTCTATCACACTTAATTGCGTCTTGCACTTTTCGCGCATACCGTCAAGCTCGTCCGCTTTTTTGCGGCGCGAAAGCGTTTGTTCGTCGAACGCTTTGCGCTCGGCGGCAAGCGCGCTTGACGCAGTTGCGAGCGCGACCGCATCGGGCGCGGAGTCTAACGCCGCAAGCGTGCCGTCGAGCGCGACCGAACGTTGAGACATCGCGCCCGCGCGAGATTTGAACGCGTCAAGCGTTTCGCAAAACGCTTTTTCGTCGCTTGCACGCTTGTCCGCAAGCTTGGCTTGGCGAGCCCGCGCGGCGGTCAGTTCGGCTTGTTTTTTTCCGTATTCCGCAAGCTTGCGCGCTCCGTCCTCCGTTGCGGCGGCACACGCCTTGTCCTTGGCATTGAGCGCTGCAAGTTCCGTCGAGCGTTCGCGCAACGCCGCGAGCCTTTGCGGCAACGAGCGATCCACCGTGCTTTCAAGCTCCTTTAACGCGCACTCGGCTTCATACAGCGCTTTTTTACAGTCGTCCGCTTGTATCATCAATTTGCGCACCGCGTCCTGCTTTTCGCGAACGGAAATATAAACGTCGCGAGTTTTGGACAGCGCGTCTATATCGGCGCGTTTTTGCGCCGCGTCCTTGCCGAGCGCGGTAGTGTGCGCGCGAAGCTTGGTCAGCTCCGTTTTTTCGTCGCGCAGTCTTTCGGGCGTGACGTCGCCGAGATCGGATATGCGTTCGTCTACGGCGTGCTGTTCCGTCTCGCTTTCTCTCGCGCGCTCGACAGCCAGCCTGTATACGTCGGCAAACCGCATGAGCGAAAATATTTTGCCCACCGCTTCGGTCTGCTTGGCGGGTTGTTTTTTGAGAAAATCGGCGTACTCGCCCTGTTCGAGCAGATACACGTTTTTGAACTCGCTCTCGTCCAGCCCGATCATGCCGCTTATCAACGCATTGCATTCGTCCGCGCCCTTGGCGACGGGCGCGCCGTTTTTGTACAGCATGCAATCGGTAGCGGCAACGCGCTTGTCGTTTTTACCGCCGTCCGTTTTTTCGAGTTTGCATTTTATCGTGCGTTCGACGGTATAAACGTCGCCGCATTCGGAAAAGTCCAGCTTGACGCGCGCAGTCATTCGCGACAGATTGACGACGTCGGCAAGATTGCCTTTACCGCTCTTGCCGTACAGCGCGAGCATCAAACTGTCGAAGATCGTGGTTTTGCCCGCGCCCGTTTTGCCGCAAATGCAAAACAGATCGCTGCGCCCGACCGCTTTGAAATCCAGCGTTTGCGTTTGGTCGAACGAATTAACGCCTTCTATTTCAAGTCTGATCGGCTTCATTTTTAAGCTCTCCCATAAGTTGGATAAACGCGCTTTTCAGCTCGACAGACGGAGCGTCGTTACGCCTGTATTTGTAATACAGGTCGAATATCTCTCCGTCGGTAAGGTGCGCGCGCCGCTCGACGGCATTGTCCGCGCCCGCCGTCGCCGTTACGACAAGATCGTTGAACGCGGGGTGCGACTTTATCCGCAAAGCGTCGTCTTTACCGAGCGGCTCGCCGCCGTAGCGAATACGCACGTATTCTCCCGCATGCTCGTCGAGCTTGGCTATACACTCGTCCGCGCTTGTCGCGTCCGCTTCGTATAATTTTTTGCCTGACGACAACACGGCTTGCGTCACCGTGCGCTTGACCGTGTCTATAATATTGACCGACTTGTTGCGGCTCTCGTCATACGCATACTGCAACGGCGAACCGCAATACTCGGCGAGCGGCGCTTTGCTTATGCGAAAACGCTTATGCACGTGTCCGAGCGCGATATAATCGGGCGACTGCGGCAGTACGGACAGCGGCAACGCCACAAGCCCGCCCAGCGCGTCGCTCGCTTCCGACTTGGTCAAAAACAAATGCGTACATAGTATTTTGTAATTATCGGGCTGAAAAAAATCGCACGCTTTTTCGAGCGTTTGTTTAACGCGGTCGGAATATTGCACGTTGTAATCCTGATCGTACCAACGCGAAAGTCGACTTTCGGACGGATACGGCACGAGCGCGATATCGCATTTTTCGTCGCCCTTGACAACCGTCACGCCGCCTAATTTTCCGTAAATTTTGATGCGCTGTTTTTGCAGATAGTCCGCGGCGTCCGCAAGCGCGTACAGCGACGGCGGCGGCGCGGGGTCGGACAACGTTTCGCCGCCGAGCGCCGAATAGTCCAGCTCGCCCGCCAAAACTATGCCTTGAAGATCGGCGAGCGGTTTTGCCGCGCACATGCGGCGTTCGTCGTCGTGATTGCCCGCAAGCGCGACGACCGCGCGACCGCGCTCGGCAAGCGTGAGCATGCCGCGGTAAAAAACGCGTTCGGCTTCCGACGGCGGCACGGACGCATCGAATATATCGCCCGCAATAAGCACTACGTCGACGTTCTCTGCGTCGGCGAGTTTGGACAATTCCTTTATCAGCGCAGTCTGCTCGTCCAGTCGGGACGCTTTATTGAGCCTTTTGCCCAAGTGCAGGTCCGCCGTATGTAATATCTTCATGTATGCTTTTCTCCCGACCGCACAAAACGGTTGATAAATTTTCACAATCGTGGTATCATATTAAACACGTATATCCACTTATCCAGTATATAACAATTATACGGATTTTTCAAGCGAATGAGGCTTTAAGATGTTCAAACTGTCGTCCGAAGCGAGTCTTGACGGCGTAGTTACCGTCGAGAATAAATTTATAGTCGAGTATATGCCGTATGCCGACGGTGATCACGTAAAGGTGTATCTTTACGGGTTGTCGCTCGCCGCGCGCAAAAACGACAACGACGACAGCGTGAGCATGCTCGCGCGACGGCTCGACCTTACGCCCGAAGCGGTGGAAGCCGCGATCGACTTCTGGACGGAGCAAGGACTTATGGCAAAGCTCGGCGACGACGTTTGTTACTTTTCGCCGCGCGCCGCTCGTCCCAAAATAAAAACCGTGGACGTGGACAAATACCGCGAATTCAACCGCCAAGCGCAATTGTACATAGCCGCGCGGCAGATCACGCCCAACGAGTATAACAACTATTACACGCTCATGGAAAAGCTCAATGTCGAGTGGCAAGCCATGGTGCTGATAATCAAATACTGCGTCGACCTTAAAGGCGACAACGTGTCGTACACATACATACTGACCGTCGCACGCAATCTTGCCGAGGACGGGTACCGCTCCGCGGACGCCGTCGGCGAGCATTTGGAAGAATACGGCGTGTACTACAACAGCCTTCGCAACGTTATGGGCGCGATGGGCGGCAAACGCCCCGATCACGAATCCATTCAGCTCTATAAAAAATGGCGAACGGTGTTCAAGTACGACGACGCGCTCATATACGGCGTGGCGTGCAACATAAAGCACGGCGGCGCGGCGGCGCTCGACGGCAAACTGACCGAATATCACGGATACGGTTTTTACACGCTCGACATAATAGAAAAATACGAAACCGAAAAGAAGGAGCTGTACAAGCTCGCCAAAGCGGTAAACAAGGCGTTGGGGCTGTACTACGAAAACGTCGACCCTGAGATCGCGATGTATGTCAAGCCATGGCTGAGTTTGGGATTCGACGGCAAAGCGATCGTCGCCGCCGCCGAATACTGCATGAAGATCGATCTTAAAAAACTGTCCGATCTCGACGCGGTGATACGCGAGTTTTACGAAAAGGACATCCGCACCGAATCGCGCATACGCGCGAGCATAGACCGCGAAAAACGGTTCGACGCGCAAATAGACGCGCTGTTGAAAAAATTCGGCATAAAGGGCGCGGTCAAGGACACGCACCGCGCGTACTTTACTGACTGGGCGGAAACTCGCGGCATGCCGCAGGACGTTATCGATCACGCCGCATCGCTCGCCGTCGGCAAAGTCAATCCGTTCGCATACGTCAACAGGATATTGGTCGGTTGGCACGAAGCGGGCATAACCGACCTGCAAAAAGCCAAGCTCTCCGCACCGCCGCAAACGCAAACCGACGCACAAAACGGCACTGTCAACGAAAAATACTCGGCGGACGAGCTTAACGCGCTGTTTACGCAGATCACGGAGGACGATAAATGAACGCTTACCGACGCGCCGTTCGCGACATAACGGATGCACGCCGCGCCAGACAGGACGCGGGACTCGAACTGTGGCGCAACGCGCTCGCGGGCAATGCCGCGCTCCGCGACGCTTTTGCCGATTATCAGACGCAAGCCGTAAATAAAGCCAAGGGCGAACCAGACTCGCTCGACGCCGCGCGAAGCAAGCTCAAAGCCGAGTTCGTGCGCGCGGGATTAAAACGCGAGCAAATAGAGCCGCCGCCGCAGTGTAATAAATGCGGCGATACCGGCATAGTAAACGGAAAATATTGCGGGTGCGTTATACGTCGCGCCATAAATGCCGACCGCGAAAACCTGACTCTCCCGCTTATCGACTTCGACGACGCGCAAAAGACCGCGCCCAAAAGCATGACCGCCGTATACGATGCGGCGCACGATTACATGCGAACGTATCCCGACGGCAAGCCGTTCTTTATGATAGCGGGTTCGTCCGGCACGGGTAAAACGGTGCTTGCGGCGGCAATCGCCTGCGCGTTCCTTAAAAGCGGCAGGTCGGCTGTAACGGTAAGCGCATTCGAGTTCGTGCGCCGCGCCAAGGACTATCACACGCAATTCGCCATCGACGATTACCGAGATCTTTTTTCGCCCATGCTCGACGCGGATATACTGTGCATAGACGATCTCGGCACGGAGACCATGCTCAAAAACATCACGCTCGAATACATGTATACCGTTGTCAACGAACGGTGGTTGCGAAAAAAATACACCGTCGTTACTACCAATCTCACGCCCGACGCTTTGATCAAACGCTACGGCGAAGCCATATTCTCACGACTGTGCGACAAAAGCCTTGCCAACAGCTTTATGATCAAAGCATCCAATAAACGACTGTAAAAGACTATCCCGTATTTTATCGCGATCAAAACAACGCTTATGCGTTTTGCGGGCAATCAGTAAAAGAATAAAAAATCAAAATCCGAAATGCAACGATTCGGCTTTACCGATTTTAACAAATAATCATATTATATTGTTATACGCAAATAAAAAGATAGGTAAAGTCATTTTCACAAATAAAAAACCCCCGATTATCGGGGCTTTGGCGGAGACGGAGAAATTGTGCGCAACACCGCGTACGGGCTTCGGACTTCGCCCGAGCGCCTATTGAACTCGCGGAAAAAATGGCTTTCTCTTCATGCCGTATTTAATATACTTATTTATTGGCTATTTACTTCGCCTTTGCCGCGCTTCTCTTGACCTATTCTCCGGCTCTCTCAACACAAAGACGCATCTCTTACATGATGCGTCTTTGTGTTGGCGGAGGCGGAGGGATTCGAACCCCCGTGACGTTGCCGCCAAACGGTTTTCAAGTCTCAAACGCCAAATTATGCCTGTTTATTTCTTTTGATTTATAGTTATTTTTATTATCGTTTTTGCACCTTGCCGACCGATATAAGGCTTATTTTTATGCACTTTTGCTGTATTTGAGCGCATTAGAGTTACAGTTAGTTATTTCTATTTTTTCGCAAATGCAAACGACTTTTGTAGAAAAATTGTAGAAAAACTTGCCGTTTCGTGGGGCAGTATAACATTAAATGAATTTTTCTGTTAATTATTTTTGTATTTTAAGTTACAATGGGCTTTTAAATATATTTAATTATCTAATAAATCAAAGAGCGAGCCTTGCATAATTAAATCACCCTCTTTAATAATATCTTTCTTAAAACATTCTTTAAGTATTAATTTACTCCATATTTCTAAATTATCATGTTCCGTGCGCAATATTTCATCAATAGAAAAGAACCTGCCGCTCTTACTTCTCCCTTTAGTTGTAATTAACTCTTCTTGATCTAAACTTAACTTTAAAGTTGCAGAATCAACTTCAAGTAAAAAACATATGGCAATATGTTTTTTGCTTTTTGCTGATGTTGGCGTATAAATTGCAAATGGAGTAATATTATCAACAGCTAGAGATATACCTATCTCTTCTTTAATCTCTCGTCTCAAAGTGTATCTACAAATGGAAAGAATATCTCTTTCATTTATTGCTGTTGAATCTTCAATTCTTGAATGGCCACCAATATACAGCAAGCTTTTATCTTTTTCCGGGGATTCTCCAGACGTTGCTTTAGCGGTTTTCTTGACCACAAGGACTGTATTTAATTTGGAATCGGCCAATACCGCTATTGGAATCGGTTGTAATTTTCCAATAGTGCTCTCAACAGTATCTCTTAAATCAAACTTAACTTTCTGAATAATTGGCTGCACTTCATTAAAACTAAAAATATTTTTGCTTGAAAGAAATGCCATTTCTTTTTCATTCGGCTCACAGAACCCAATACGTTCCATTAAAGTATCTTTTAATGTTTCCAATGTGATTTCTGTTACTTCCTTTCCAACCTGATCTTGATTTTTATTACTAGTATCTATTCTGGCTATTTTATGGAAATATTTTTCCTTTGATTTAATAGTATCCTCAATTGCTTGTAAATATTCCTCTAAAACAGGTTTATTCATAATAGAACCAGGCTTATCTGTTAGCAAGTTAGCATACTCTCTCTTAATTGAAACACTGGCTTCAGCCACAAATGAAAAAACGATATCTATTCGATTAACCAGCGAATCCATCAGTAAAAATTGCTCAACAAGCTTTTTTTGTTCGTCCTCAAACATCTTCTTTTTATTTAGCCATTCAAACCAGCAACAAGCATCAAATATCCCTCTATCAAGGATAAGAACATCACATAATGGAGAATCTTTTTCCAAAGCAGCCAGCATTCCAGATACCGACATACAAGCTGTCCATAAATTAAACATAGGACTTCTTTTATCAGCAACAGGACAAACACTTGCACGTTCTTGAACTATTTCTACCCTAAAGCCGTTCCTCTTTAAGAACAATGACAGAGACGTAATGCATGATGTTTTTCCTGACTTCGGAGACCCGCTAAATTCAATTACAATTGGTCTTTTTTGTCTATGCGTCTCCTTTAACTGAAGAACGTTTTTTGCGAGCATATGTAATTGTTTAATTAATTCTGTCTTTCCCGTTGTTTTCGTCATTTGTTTTATCCTCCTTATTATCATTGCCTACAAATAAATTTTTCTCTATTTGTTGCTTGCTTAAAAAATTAAACTTATCTAAAACAGTACCTGTTGAAAATCCAATTATACTGGAAATGGCTACTGATAGGTACAAAAACCTTTCATTTATAATATATTCTAATGATGTTGTAATGATTATTAAACCTCCAACCATTGCAAATATCGTAATAATAGAAAAAGCCATAGCAAATATAGGGCGTAAAACGAAATAAATGATATTCCCCAAATGACATAAAGATATGCCGTTCGGAGGATCAATTCTTTCTGTTATGCTAGCTTTATAAATTATTTTTAAGTAGTGAATTGAAGAAAATGTTACTGAAGAAGCTATGGAACATATAGATGTCCATAGCAGCAGATTTTTACTCACTAATTCTGTCACTTGACTCAATACATATACACAAAAAGCTATGCCAGCTATAAGTAAAACACAATAATAAACAACTAAGAAGATAAAAGTCTTTTTAGTTAATGTATAATGAAGATTTTTTTGTTTATCATTACCCATAATCTATTATTCCTAAGTCCTATATTACAAACATAACCCTAAACTTTAGGTGCTTGCTTTTATTGCTTTTAGAAAAATAATTCTCTGCTTCATCAAATTGCAGATTTGGTTCAGTGTGCTTCATTTGGTTAATCCTCCAATATGATTTTATTTAATCCTTTTTTGTATATCCTCGATAGAAGGCAATAAATCTTTATATTCTTCGGGAAGTTCACTAAGATGGTATCCGCTTATTCCCATAGGTTTATTTACATCTCGCAAAGCGTATTCGGCAACAAGATTGTTTTTGCTTTTGCAAAGTAGCAAGCCTATCGTAGGATTATCGCCCTCTTTTTTCAGTTCACCGTCTACTGCTGAAATGTAAAAACTGAGCTGCCCCGCGTGTTCCGGTTTGAATTTCTCGTTCTTTAATTCTATAACAACGTAGCACCGCAAGTTGATGTTATAGAACAGCAGGTCTATATAAAAATCGTCACCGCCTACGTTAAGATGATATTGATGTCCTAAGAATGCAAAACCTGTACCCAGCTCTAACAGAAACGCCGTTATGTCTTTGACAAGGGCGTTTTCAATATCGCGTTCTTCCATATCTTTTTTGAAAGGCACAAAGTCAAACACGTACGGATCCTTCATTGTCTGAACGGCAAGCTCGCTTTGCGGCGCAGGCAAGTGACTTTCAAAGTTGCTAACTTTTTCAGAAATAGCTTGTCTTTCGTAAAGGTTGCTTTCTATTTGATGAACAAGTACGTTTCTGGAACAGCCGTGTTCAATCGTATTAAGTACGTACCAGCGTCTTTGTTCATCAATCGGGACGCTATCTAAAAGCACCACAATATGTCCCCACGGAATTTGTGCAACAGCTTGTTGCACAAATTGAGCGTCGGTAAATTCGGCTGCAAACTTTGCCATATATTTAAGATTGCGAGCTGAGTAGCCTTTCACGCCTGGATATGCAAGAGCGATGTCCTTAGAAAGATTATCTATGAATTTATTGCCCCATACCTTGTGCTCGTTTATCGTTTTACCTATGTTGTAGTACAACAATATAAGCTCGCTGTTTACTGCAACCGATGCTTTATATTTTGCCGATTGAATTCTGTTTTTAATTTCTTCTACAACTGCAATATATTCATTATCATTAAGCAGCATATTTTTACCATCCAAATTATTATAGACTCATTATACCATAAAGTAGCAATAATATCAATCGATTATTATTCATGCTTGATATTTCTCCACTTTTACGATATAATTTAACTATGAAATACGGATACCGAATACTCTCGTTAGAAGCGAGCGATATATACAAGCACGAGCAAGAATATGGCGTTGCTGTCGGGTATAAAATGCCCGAATATAAGTGTTACGCTTATTTTCGGTTGTTCAAAAATGTATTGGACTATTCGTTAGATGCGATAGAGCTTGAAAAAGCATATTCGCGCATTTGTCGCAAAAAGCTCGTCTTTCAAGATAATTACTATAACAATTATACCACCGCTGTAGTGAGTATAAAATTTAATTTCGCATATAAATCCACAGAAGGTACTTCCGTTAAGGTTAAAGAACTACGCAAGCACTTTTACGAAAACGGATTTAACGTGGACGGTGTTCACTATGTAAGATATAAGCGTAGTGCCGGCAGTTCACGAGAAGGTAACTGTTTGTTCATAGACGAGCGAATTTATAAATCAATGTCAAAATGGAGCGATTGCGGATTAAAACCTAACTGTGATTTGGCTTCGTGGGAATCATATCGCGCTTTGTCGTTAAGTAGCATAAAAGGCACGATAGATATTCCGCTTAACGGCATTCTGTTTGTGCCGGATTATAAAAGTACTTTTGAAGATGAAGTTGTTTCCGTGGAATTGCAAAACGGAGAACTTATTGCCGAGCAAAAGAGAACGCAAATAACCAACGATATTTGGGACGGCGAAAGCCTCTTGGACGAGCGCTTATTTGTGGGAGCTTATGCAGACAAACATTTTCTATTGCTGCGCAATAAATTCTTTAAGTCGTGTGCTTTCAGGACAAAGTTGCAAAAGTGGCTTAAAGATAAAAATGTTTCACTTGACGATTTGCGCTCTCGCGGTTTCATTACGCTTGCGACGGATATAAATCAAATCGTGATGGTGACAACGCCGAACAGTTTGAAATACCTTAAATTTGTTGACGGTCTTACCGAACGCAATATTCGCAAATGGGCTGAAAGCACAAACGATACTTTCGGTGTGGTCAAGTGGGATAAGCGAACAAGATACTTCGACGGACGTATGGTGCAGTCAAGCTATCAGCTTTTGAACTCGGTCTTCCTCACCGAAAGAAACTGCGAAAAGCTATTGACGCCGAGTATTGAATACATAAAGACTATTCGTTCCGATGCGGCTTTTATGCGTTACCACTTTGCAAACGCTTATGCAAAAGAAAAGGATATAGACGATCAGACAAATGATGATGAACTTATAGACCGCGCCGACATTATCCTTTCTATCCTCCACCATAACTTTGAATTTGAAAATACCAAGCTCTATACCAATTTCCGAAACGAAGTCGTAAAGAACCTGAAACAAAAGCTCAAGCGTGGCAAGATTTTATTAAACGGCACCAACGCTACTTTATTCGGTAACGGCGCGGAACTATTGAAGTATATTGCCGGTGAAGAAATAGTAAGTGAATTAAAACAAGGACAGATTCGCTCGGCGTATTTCCCCAATAAGGCAAAACTGCTTTGCGCACGCTCTCCCCACATCACTATGGGAAATCTCTATCTTGTGGAAAATAATTTGGATGGAGATATTTGGGACTACTTTGATTTGGGAGATAATATCGTTTGCGTTAATGCCATAAACGAAAACATACAACAGCGACTTAACGGTTGTGACTATGATTCGGATTCAATGCTTATAACGGATAACGCTATACTCGTAAAGGCCGCGACGGAGTTCTATAACGAATTCAAAGTTCCCGTATGTAATATTCAGTCGGTCTCCAAAACGAATCAGGCTCTGTACGAATTGGACTATAATACGAGCGTAAACAAAATCGGCGAAATCGTAAACCTATCTCAAAAGCTGAATACGCTTTTGTGGGATATGGTAATTAAGGGCTACTTGGACGATAAAACTGACGAAATATATTTTGACGTGTGCAAGCTCGCCGTTCTTTCGGGTATCGAGATAGATAAAGCTAAACGCGCTTACGATAACATCAACGTAACGAAAGAGCTGATTACTATTCGGAATAAATACGAAAAAATCAATCCAGACTTCTTTAAGGAAATAGATTTTTCTCCGGAAGACAGCACGAAGGAATACGAGAAATTCTACACCACTATGGATCACATATACACCATAGCGGATAAGGTAAAATTCAATGCAGGCAAAAAACATAAGACGTACTACACGTCGGTTGCAGGAATAGCGGATGAGTTAATTACTTCCGGCAATTCTACTGACTATCGGCACAGAGATAAAGTAATAGAAATTTGCGAGGAGTACAAAACGAAGCTAAACGCTTTGTACGATTTATACAGTAAAGCCGAAAAATCCGAAAAGGCTGTTATCTACGAAACAATAGCTCAGACAAAATCCGAACGCGACGAATTGGTAGCAAAACAGATAACGAGCTATGCCGTATTGGTTTTACTTATAAGGCATTATGAACAAATGAATTCTACGAATTGGCGCGTTTATGAACCTATTGTTAAGCATCCGTTGTATCGTGAAATGTTATCCGATAGCGGCTATACTATGCCCGAAGTCGTTGAAGATGACAATGGCGAATATACTTTGTACGATCTGAAATTTACAAAAAAACCGTAAAAAGTGGGAATGGCGTAATTAGAAGCAGTTTCGTATTTATTGCGCCGGCATAATCATTTGCACGCTTTTCGGGCGTTTTCGGGTGCTTTTCGACACCATTCTATATTGCTTTCCCGATACACCAAGCTCAAAGTATAATAGACATTATAGAGAACATAACAAGAAACCGTCGGCTGAACAAGTCGGCGGTTTTTGCGTGTTCAAAAAATATAAAACGGAGGAAAGTATGGATGGACAACTTAAACGATTTACGTTTTACGACTTGTATTGGAAACTCGTAAAGAACGTAGACAACAACACCGCAGGGCGGATTATTAAAAGCATTTGCGAATATGTATTTTGCGGTGTGCAACCGTCTCAAATTGCGGACGATACGGAGGCCTTTATATGGAGCAATATAGAAGACATATTGACAAGAGTAAAGCAACTTGAATCGGCAGGCAAAACGCCCAAGAGCTACAACAAGAGGATGGCGCATTTTGCATTCCTTGAAAGCTATTACAAGGCAATCAAGCTTATGAGTGACGAGGACGGCGGCGAATATATTAAAGCACTTTGCGGGTATATGTTTGACGGTAAAGAACCGAAAAAGTTAAAACCACCCGTGGATATGTATTTTGACCTTGCAAAGACAAAATTAGAGCTTTCGAAGGTGCGCATCATAAGCGGCTGTAAAGGCGGCAAATCCGAAAAGGTCAAAGTAACGGACGAGCAGATAGCCGAAGCTACAAACCGCTCTCATCAAGGAATAACTTTTGAGGAGTTTATGAGTTTGCATCCGCATATCCAAAACGACTTATTTGCCTCGCGATTGCATCTTTTGGATAAGGTTGATTGGGGCTATTTGGATATAGGTTTGGATAACTGCAAAGAGTATAAAAACTGTACGAGCCTGTACACTATTTTAACGCACTATAAGGAGATTGTATCGTATGCAAAATGGTAAGCAAACGTTGAAGCAAAGGTCAAGCCAAAACGATGTTTTGGGAAGCAGGCTAAGAATTTGCAGTCGTTCGACCTCAAATTTATTTTGAGAACGTGGGATACCCACCGTTCCCCATTTCGTCCACGCGAGAGGAACTATAAAACAAGGAGGTAAAAATTATAGGACAACCGGTAATATTCGATATAGCTTATACGCCGTATCGGTTAAAGAAAAACGCAACGGAAAAAGAGATTGCCGACCACAAGAAGCAACGCGCTTTCTA
>CAMSYM010000018.1 GCA_947066105.1 uncultured Clostridia bacterium | reverse complement strand
GATAAACGCTGAAAGCATCTAAGCGTGAAACCCACCTCAAGATTAGATATCCCATCTATACGCAAGTATAGAGTAAGACTCCATGTAGACGACGTGGTTGATAGGTCGCAGCTGTAAGTGCAGCAATGTATTCAGGTGAGCGATACTAATTAGTCGAGGGCTTGATCATAACCGATTGCCTAAATTAATAGGTGATTTGCAAGATTAGACCCTGTATGTAAGCAATAAGTTATAGGCAGTTGCCTTTGTTCGACGGGACGAAGGACGGAAGAACATTCTTTAACAGAATAAAATCCGCAAGAACTTGTGCGTTGATAGCCAAGCATAAGCAAGAACGCATGATCCTCGGTAGCTCAGTAGGTAGAGCGTTCGGCTGTTAACCGAATTGTCACAGGTTCGAGTCCTGTCCGGGGAGCCATTGCGGTGGTCATGTCGTAGGGGTCACACCTGTTCACATTCCGAACACAGAAGTTAAGCCCTATGGAGCCGAGAGTACCTGTCGGGTGACTGACCGGGAGGGTAGGTAGCTGCCGCATTTCATTGAAAGACACTCTAAGTAAATTAGGGTGTCTTTTGTTTTGTTCCTGACAGTGCGGGCAACCTGCCGCATTTCATTAATACACTCTAACATTTGTTAGGGTGTTATTTCTTTGAAAAAACTTGTCATTTCGAACGGTGTGTGTGGGAATAAAGAACGCGGAACTGATGCCCCTTGCAAGAGAATTGAGCAAGAGTATATTATTGCTACCCATCATTTCGGGTAGAGCAAGTGAAAAAGCACAATTAATACAAACGAGATTTAGAATTGTAAAATATAGTTTATCGTAACAAAAAACTACGCGTAGCCTTCGGCTACCGAGAAATCAAGGTGAGCCGCCGCAAGGTGAATCGGTAATTTAGAATGCGGAATTACGGTCGATTTATATTTATGCGGCTAACGCCTAGATCTCTCCACTCCACTCGTATACGCTCGTTTCGGTCGAGATGATGGGTGTGGGGTGTTTGGGTATACTATTCTTAATTATAATAACAATGGAGAGTGGTTTAGCTACTCTTTTTATATATTGAAAAAAATTAGAAATTGTGATGTCGTTCTTTATATAGAAAAGTAAACAACGACCAAACACTCCCATCATTTCGAGCGGAGCGAAGCGCAGTCGAGAAATCAAGGCGATCCGCCGCAAGGTGAAAAATAAATTCGGAATTCAGAATCATAGTCGATTTAGTATTAGTGCGGCTACGCCTGGATCTCTCCACTCCACTCGCTGACGCTCGTTTCGGTCGAGATGATGGGGTGAGTGAATCGGCTTTGCTATACTTGATTAAAAGTGATCCACAACCAATACACCCATCATTTCGAGCGGAGCAAGTGAAAAAGCACAATTAATATTAATGAGATTTAGAATTGTAAAATATCGTTAATCGTAATAAAAAACTACGCGTAGCCTTCGGCTACCGAGAAATCAAGGCGATCCGCCGCATAACGAATAAGTATTTTATCCGCATAAAGAAATAGCTTTTTATACTTAAAATCATGTCCGCTAACTTGATTTTTAGTTCATTTTTTTGTTATAATGTCAACATGAGAGAATATTACGTATATATCTTGACGAATTATACAAATAGCGTGTTATATGTAGGCGTTACTAATAATATTAATCGACGTACATTTGAGCATAGACAGAAGTTCAATGACGGTTTCGCGGAACGATATAATGCGTATAAGGTTGTGTATGTAGAAAGCCATAGTCGCCATACTACTGCTATCGAACGCGAAAAGCAAATCAAAAAATGGCGCAGAGAAAAAAAGATCGAACTCATAAATTCATTAAATCCGGAGTGGCATGATTTATTGACAGAATAAATAAGCAGATGGTCGATTAAGTATTGGTGCGGCTTCGCCTAGATTTCTCCACTACACTCGCATACGCTCGTTTCGGTCGAGATGATGGGGAGAGTAGAACGGCTTTGCTATACTTATTTAGTAACGTAATCGACAACAAATAACCCCCATCATTTCGAGCGGAGCGAAGCGCAGTCGAGAAATCAAGGCGATCCGCCGCAAAGAGAATTCGGAATTATGAATTCGGAATGCGGAATTATAGTCTATTTAATATTAGTGCGGCTTCGCCTAGATTTCTCCACTACACTCGCATACGCTCGTTTCGGTCGAGATGATGGGGAGAGTAGAACGGCTTTGCTATACTTATTTAGTAACGTAATCGACAACAAATAACCCCCATCATTTCGAGCGGAGCGAAGCGCAGTCGAGAAATCAAGGCGATCCGCCGCAAAGAGAATTCGGAATTATGAATTCGGAATGCGGAATTATAGTCTATTTAATATTAGTGCGGCTTCGCCTAGATCTCTCCGCTACGTGCGCAAGCGCACTTCGGTCGAGATGATGGGGAGAGTAGAATGGCTTTGCTATACTTATTTAGAAACGTAATCGACAACAAACACCCCCATCATTTCGAGCGGAGCGAAGCGCAGTCGAGAAATCAAGGCGATCCGCCGCAAAGAGAATTCGGAATTATGAATTCGGAATGCGGAATTAATGACCGCTACGCGGTGAGTGAGCAATATGCGGCTACGCCTAGATCTCTCCACTACACTCGCTTTGCTCGTTTCGGTCGAGATGATGGGGTGGGTGTTTGGGTATACTATTCTTAATTATAGTAATAAGGGAGAGTGGTTTAGCTACTCTTTTTTTGCTTGAAAAAAAGCTCGTCGAATTTTTTAAACTCGTTTGGCGTTATATCGTTAAAGCCCAATAATTCATTGGGGTCTTCGTCTAAAAAATAACATAACAAAATGATATTGTCAATACTCGGTTCTCGATTGCCTTTTATCCATCGACTTACGCATTGTTGACTTAATCCTAACTTTTCGGCAAGTTGATGTTGTGTTAAGCCTTTTGCGGCTAAGGCAATTTTAAGATTTTCGCTGAAATTATTTATGGTGTTTCTTGATTTATTCATTTGGTATTTATAGCTTGTACGGTGTTTTGTAGTTATTATTTACTTAAAAATTATTAACTCGTGGGGGATATATTGTTAAAACCTAATAATTCGTTAGAGTATTCATTCACTAACTACTGATCATTACAATATTATGACAAATCGGTGTGATTTGCTTGACATACGACATATTGGTGTGCTATGCTCTTATTGAGACATTCAATGTTGGATATTATCAAACTTTGAATACTCTTCGGGAGATATATCGTTAAAGCCCAGTATTTCATTTGGGTCTTCATCAAGATAGTGGCACACTAATAATACATCGTCAAGGCTCGGTTCTCGGTTGCCGTTTATCCAACGGCTTATACATTGTTGAGTAGTTCCCAGTTTGTTGGCAAGTTGTTGTTGCGACCACTCTTTAACAGTAAGCAAATATCTGAGTTTTTCACCGAATTTATTTAATTTATATGATTGTTGCATTGTTCACCTCATCAGGATTCTATGACAATATGGTGTGTAATGCTTAATATATGACAAATCGGTGTGAAATATTAATTGCCGTTTCAAGGAGAATACACATGAAAAAAACTATTTCGGCGGATATGCAAATGCCTAACATTACAGAGACGACTTGCGACGTCGGTTGGGTAGTCGTCGACGCATGCTTGGACGGCTTGGAAGCGAGTGCAAATCAACTGTTCGACGATCCGGAGTTTAAAAGAATGTTTGACGAATTGCGTCGCTATACCGACCGTCAACTATACGGTGACGAAAAATCGCATACTATCGAAATGGAGCTTACTCTTTATCGCGAAAACATATAATCCGAATTCGGAATTATTGTCGATTTAGTGTTAGTGCGGCTAACGCCTAGATCTCTCCACTCCACTCGCTATCGCTCGTTTCGGTCGAGATGATGGGGAGAGTGGAACAGCTTTGCTATACTTTTTATATTGAGAAAATAGAGTGCAAAAATGCATTGCCGTTTTATATAGAAAAGCAAACAACAAACACCCCCATCATTTCGAGCGGAGCGAAGCGCAGTCGAGAAATCAAAGCGATCCGCCGCAAAGTGAATTCGGAATTAGGAATTCGGAATGCGGAATTATGGTCGAGATTATTTATGCGGCTGATGCCTAGATCTCTCCACTACACTTGCATACGCTCGTTTCGGTCGAGATGATGGGGGAATGTGATTGGCTACTCATTCTTATAATTGATAAATAGGAGAAGAAATAGAGTTGTTGTTCTTTGTATAGAAAAGCAAACAACAAACACCCCCATCATTTCGAGCGGAGCGAAGCGCAGTCGAGAAATCAAGGCGATCCGCCGCAATGAGAGTTCGGAATTAGGAATTAGAAGAATAAGGCTACGCCTTGCTACGTAGGACAAGAAGAATAGACAGTAAATTATCATTATCGGCGAAGTTAAAACTTCGCGTTTTTTATGTGACATCGACTGAATAAAAATAAAGCGTATCAAAGCATTGACAAAAACGGCGGTAAATGATAACATATTCGTAAACATATATATTTTATTACCATGAAAGAATTATTTATTTCCGATTTGAATAGCGTTGCCGCGGACACGGCAGTAACCGTTTTCGGTTGGATAGCGTCGATACGCAGTGAAAAAACAAAAACGTTTTTCGACGTGGTCGATTCTACGGGCAAGGTGCAGGTCGTTGCCGACCGTGATTTCGGTTGTAAAAAGGAAGAATCCGTTTGCGTTAGCGGAACGGTGCGCATATACAACGGCGTTGCGGAAATAGTAGCCGAAGACATCGAAACGATAGGAAAAGTCGAATTGCAGATCGATCCGCCGCCGCGCAGTAAGTTCAATATTTTTTCGTCCGATAATGCCGATAACGTTTTGAGCAACAGGCATTTATATATACGCAACGAAAAGCTTATCGCCGCGATGAAAGCGCGCAATTTGGTTGCCGGCGCGGTGAGAAAGTGGTTTGACCGTGAAGGCTATTACGAAGTCACAGCGCCTATACTTTGTCCGGTAATACTGTACGACGAAGAAACGGCAATAATAGCAGGGCTGGAAAACGACGGAAACGACGTGTTTTTAACGCAGTGCGTCGGGTTCTATTTGGAAAGCGCCGTACACGCGCTGGAAAAGGTATATAATATCGGTCCGAGCTTTCGCGCAAAAGAAACGTCGAGCAAGCGGCATTTAAACGAATATTGGCACGTCAAATCGGAACACGCGTTTTGCTCGTACGACGAGTTCTTTTCGGTGGTCGAAAGCTTGCTCGCATTTGTGACTAAACAGGTCGCGCCGTATGCCGACGAGCTGTGCGCGACGCTGGGTACTCGATTCGACGATGCGGCGCTTAAAACGCCTTTTCAACGCATAGCGTATATCGATGCGCTCGAATTGCTTAACAAGCACGGTATAAATATTCCGTTCGGGAAAAGCCTTAACGCGCGCGCCGAGACGTTTTTGGCGGAGCATTTCGGCGCGCCGGTATGGATAACGCGCAATCCAGTCGGGGTGGAGGGCTTCCCGTACAGATATTGCGCGGACGACAAGCGATTGACGATGACCGCCGATCTCATATGGCACAACGGACATGGCGAGCTTTTGGGCATTGCGGAAAAGATAACCGACTACGACGAGTTGCGTTCTCGGCTTGCCGAAAAGGGCAAGGATAAAAATCCGGCTTACGATTGGTTCGCCGATCTTAGGCGGTACGGCACCGTTCCGCACTGCGGCATGGGCATGGGTTTGGAGCGTTTGATCATGTGTTTGTTCGATCTCGGACACGTGCGCGACGCGATACCTTTTCCGAGAAACATCGGGCGTAAAATATATCCGTAAATAAAATCTTACCAAGGGAGAAACAAGATGAAAGACAAAAGAATAAACAGTCATGTAGAGCAAAGCTCGAATCGCAGTCAAAAGCGTCATAAAAACAGTGTGATAAATTATATCGTATTGATCGTTTTGGCTTTGATTTTGCTGGGGCTTGTCGGCGGCATTATTGCCGCTTCCGTAATTTTTGCCAACAAACCCGAAAATGACGGCGTTACGAACGTATTTATCTCGATAGCATCGTTATTGATTACATTATTGACGCTTATAGTACCGTTGACTTCGTATACGCTTAATAAAAAAGAAGTTGAAAAAATTTCGGAAGACACAAATCAAAAGCTGGAAAATAACGATAACAAAATGACCGAAGCGATCGAGCGGCTCGGCGAAATTAAAGTCGATTTTGATAATCGTTATGCCGATCTTGCCGAAAGCATAGTAAATGGTTTTTCTGTTGACGAAAACGAAAGCGATAATTTGATAACAAAAGTTAATATAGGTTATATAAATGCGTTACTTAGTTATGATAGAGGAAATTATAATGACTGTAAAAATAAAATATCCCGTGTATACTTAAAGCTTATAGATTTATTTAAGCAATTAGAATGCGAAATCGGTGTAGATGTAAAAATAGATCAAAAGCTTGCCTTGCTTACTTATAAAGTATATAATTTGTATAGACATGTGGCTGGACGCACACGTGATTTTGCTAATGTGATCGAAGCGCTTGAAGATACGATCAATGTCTTGGGAAGCTTAGCGGACGGAAAAAGCAGTAAGATTTATGTAGTCGTTAATTATATCATGGCTCGTACGGAAATAGATGTTATTGAAAAATCGGGAGATATTTCTAATGTCGAAAATGATGATGAAATAGTAAGTTTTATTAATAATATTAACGGATACTGTAATGAAATTAACAGTGTTACTAAGTGTGATGAGAAACAAAGAGAGTTTATTATAAAATCTATTATGGCGCGTGTTTATCAAATTGCGACACGGTATTCGTCTAATGACGAAACTTCGGAAGGAATACATAGAAAAGATATTTATAGCGGACTGTCTAATCTTTATTTAGGGGATGTGTGTCATATTTTATTGCATAAGGGATGGCGATTGAATTTTGTAAAATATGAGATCGATAAAGTGCTATTTAATGGATGCAGATTTTCAGTGGCAAAAACTCTTGAAAAACTTAGTTATAATACAAAAGCAATAGATAAAAAAGGATTGATTGAAAATGCGAAGAGTTTGTTAAATATTGAAATTAAATATAATGATGATATTAGTCGCTTATTACGAAAAGAAGAATTATTAAACAATGCGAAGAAAATATTAAATGAACTTATAAGTGAAAAACGCGATCCTAAATATTATCTTGAAATTTCGGAAATACATAAAGCTTGCGGTGAGTGGGACGAATCCGAAAAAGCTGCGCAATACGGTTATTTATTGTCGCCAAGCGATCCTTTATTGGCTGCACAATGCGCACATATAAGTTTGCGTAAATATTTGTTAAGTAGCAAAAATGATGGTTATTATTTACATAAAGCTAATGATTGTATTACCAATGCATTTTTCACATATTTAAAGGAAAAAGAGTTGCAAGAAAACGATAGTAAACATATAAATATTAAGTTTTTATATATCCCGTCGCTACTTGCTGTAATAAGTGTTTTGTTATACGTACAGAAAGTTACAGGGACAGAATCGGAAGATGAGATAACGGGCAAATTTAATGAAATCAACCAATATGTCAACGAATCTTTTCCGGGCGGTAACGTGTCGATAGTCGCCAACAGTGTGCCTAATTATATGCGAGCTTTGATTTCATATTATGAATTATACTGTAATATTGTAAATGCTAATATCAGAAAAAAATGTATAAAAGAAATGTTTTATATTTGTAAAAGATATTTGAACAATCATACATTGTGGTTTAGTCCCGATACGGAATTTTTTACCGATACCGGCAGAATTGCGCAAATTTGTTTATCGTGGTATAAGATCTATAAACCAAATGCAAAAATTGAAGTAATAGGGATAGACGGTAAAATTACCCAAGGGATAGACGGTAAAATTCCCCAAATAATAAATGAAAACGGTACGGTTTTTACGTTCCATAATTTTATTAAAAATTTTATCAGTGAATTAGATATCGAAGCTAATGAAAAAGCGTTTTTTGAAAGAATGTTTGAAGAAGCATATTCGGATTCAAGAGAGTCGTTTGTAAATGAAATAGGAAAACTTATCGACGGTCTTGATAATGACGGCGAGCCGTTTCTTAAAAACAGTAAAGGTATGTATTTAAAGGTCATTTGACCACGCAACAAAAAGGAGCCGCGCGAGATCTCGGACGGCTCTTTTTTTGCTTTTCGGCATGACGCACGGACACGCGTTCCGCGCGCTTATGTACTAAATTAGCAGCAGCATTTATCTTTGCCGCCGCAGCAGCACATAAGAATGTATAACATGAGTATATCGTTGCAATCGCAGCCTTTCTTGCAGCCGCAGTCGCAACCGCAACCGTGTCCGCCGCAGCAGCTGCAAAGCAACAACAGCATGAGTATATCGCAGCAGTTTCCGCCACCGTTAAACATTTCGCGTTCCTCCTTGAATAATAGTCGTTTGCCGTCGCCGTCGCACGCGTCCGCGGATACGCGTCCGTTCGGCTAAGGTTTTTCTTTGGTCATAGACGTCTATCTATCATCAGTTTATGGCATTTTCGGAGTTGTGTGCAAAAAACTTTAATTGTTTATTTGCTTATTTTTTTGCGCTGTGCTAAACTATGAACAGCGGGCGACGGCGCAAGCCCCGTCCGTTTATTTCGTAGGTCGTGGGTTATCCGATTCATAGGCGGAAGTCCAACGGTGGTGAATAATGAAGATAAATACGCGTTCTATAACGCTCGCGGCGACGCTCGCCGCGCTTTGCTGTGTGACGGGACTTTTGCCGTACGTGTTCTTTTTGCCCGTCGTCGTTGCGGCTACGACGCTGACCGTCGGAGTGACGGCGTTTGTCGGGCTTGCGTTCGGCGCGGTGAGCATAGCGTACAGTTTTCTTATGCCCGCGTCGTTCGTAGCGACTGCGTTCGTCGAAGCGCCGTATATAGCGATACTGCCGCGCGTGTTGGCGGCGCTCGGCTGTTTCGGAACTTATAAGCTGTTGACGCGTTTGGTAAAGCCGCAACGTTACGTTGCGAGATTCGCATGCGTATCGGGCGCAGCGGCGGTAGGCAGTATTTTGAATACCGCGTTCGTCGTCGGGCTGTTTGCGCTCGCGTTGCCGAGCCTGACGGCGGGCGCGACGACCGTGTGGTTGGCGATCCCGTCTATGCTGATAAACGGCGCGATAGAATGCGCGTGCATGGCGGCGCTCGCCCCGCCCGTAACGCTCACGCTCGATAAGGCGGTGTTTAAACGGGGCGCGGGCAAGCCTACGTCGGCGGGAGCGTCCGACAGCGCGCCGTCCGCGCACGACGGTAAAAACGACAACGGAGAAATAAGCGAATGATACTTGTTTTCGATATAGGCAACACCAATATCAAAATGGGCGTGTTCGACGGCGACGAGCTTGTCGACACGTTGCGCATGGCGTCGAGCAACAAGACGGGCGACGAGTACTGGTTGCTCGTCAAGGACATGCTCGAAGTCAAGAACATCGCGCCGCGCGACGTCGACGGGGCGATAGTGAGTTCGGTCAATCCCAACCTGAATTACACGTTCGAGCATATGATAGAAAACTACTTCGGTTTTAAGCCGATGACGGTCGGCGCGCGGCTCAAAACGGGGCTGTATATCAAGTACGATAATCCCAAGGAGCTGGGCGCGGATCGCGTAGCGGGCTGTGTGGGCGCGTATAAGCTTTACGGCGGACCGTGTATAGTTATAGACTGCGGCACGGCGACCACGTTCAACGTAGTCACGGCGGACGGGGAGTTGCTCGGCGGCGCGATATCTTTCGGGCTTAAAGCGGCGGCTGAATCGCTTTCCGCATCGGCGGCGCGCTTGCCCAAAGTGGAGCTTGCCGTACCCAAGACTGCGGTCGGAAAGACTACGATCACCAATATGCAGTCGGGAATAATCTTCGGGTATTCGGGCATGGTCGAATCTATGGTCGACCGTATAAAGACCGAAACGGGTCTGCTCGACGCCAAGGTGATAGCGACGGGCGGCATCTCGGACATAGTCAACGGTTGCGTGTCCGTCATAGACGTCGTGGACAGAACGCTCACGTTGCGCGGACTGAATATCCTTTACAAACTCAATAATTCGACGAGAGGCGCAAAGCATGAAAAAGCATAAAATAGCGATAATGGGTTTCGGTACGGTCGGCGGCGGCGCGTACGATATACTGACCGGCAATGCCGAATATATACGTTCGACGCGCGGACTGGATATCGAAGTCGCGGCGATACTCGACCGCACGTCCGCTCCGCTCGAAAAGCGCGGAGTACCCGCAAAGCTGTTTTGTGCCGATATAGACGCGCTCGCGTCCGATCCCGATATCGAGCTGGTGATAGAAACGATGGGCGGCGTGCGTCCGACCAAGGACTTTATTATAAAGCTGTTATCTGCGGGGAAGTCCGTTGTCACGGCGAACAAGGAGTTGCTCGCCAAGCATTGGAGCGAGCTTGAACCGATCGCCAAAGCGCACGGTTGCGGGCTGTTTTTCGAGGCGAGCTGTGTGGGCGGCGTGCCGATAATACGCGCGCTGGGCGAGAGCTTTCAAGGCGACAGAGTGAAGCGGCTTTACGGCATAATAAACGGCACGACAAATTACATACTCAGTAAAATGAGCCGCGACGGGCTTAGCTACGAGCAGGCGCTTGCGCGGGCTCAGGAAAAGGGCTTTGCGGAAGCCGATCCAACGTCCGACGTGGAAGGCTACGATGCGGCGTACAAGCTGTCCATACTCGCGTCGCTCGCTTTCCATACATGCGTTCCGTATACGAGCATATTCCGCGAAGGCATCACCAAAGTTACCGCGAACGATATAGCCAACGCGCACGAGTTGGGATACGAGATCAAACTCATAGCCATAGGTTCGCGCGACGGCGACAAAGTCGAAGCGCGCGTGCATCCGCTGTTCGTTCCCAAGGATCATCCGCTCGCATCGGTATCCGGCGCGTACAACGCGGTGTATTTAAACGGCGATCACGTAGGCGATCTTATGTTCTACGGCGCGGGCGCGGGCGCGCATCCAACGGGTAGCGCGATCGTTTCGGACGTGGTGCGCGCGCTGTCCGCTCCGCCCGCATATTGCGATTTCGCCAACGACGGTATGATCGACAAGGGCATAGAACTGGTCGGAGATTTTACGAGCAAGTATTACATCGGCATGACGGTGGACGATAAGGCGGGCGTATTGAGCCGCGTCGCGACTGTGTTCGGCGACAACGGCGTGAGCATACGCTCGGCGATCCAACGCCCGTGCGCAGACGACGCCGCAACGCTCGTGTTTTTGACGCATGCCGCGCGCGAGCATGCCGTAATGCGCTCGCTCGACACCGTGAGCAAGCTCGGTTCTGTCGGCAGTATCGACGCGATGATAAGAGTGTTATAAAAATTCGGAATTCCGAATTCCGCTTCCCGAATCTATAAAGTTGTTATCCGTGTGAAAGGATGAACGGCAATAAGCATAATTATTTTCGCCTTTTCTCATAATAGTACAGTAACGTATTTTCCGCCCCGATGCGACGGCAAAAACGGCAAAACTATTTTCGATAAGGGCGTCAAAATGTTTGACAAATTTTGCGCATAATAGTATACTTTTACAGTATATGTACAAAAGCATCTACTAGGAGATGGTCGAATAAATGAAAAATCGCAGTCTGATCAAAAAGATAGGCATAAGCGCAACCGCAGGGTTGTTGTGCCTTGCAACTTCGGCAACGTGTCTTTCGCTCGCAGTGCCTTCGGTCGGTTCGGCGTTTGCCGACGAAGCCGCAAGCACGCCGACGGTCACGCCCGTATCGGTCGCTACAAATATCAGCGTTCCCGAAAGCTGTGTGTACGGTGAAAAATTCACCGTTCCCGCGGGCGCGACGGTATACGCTCCCGACGGCGAAGAAGCGGATGTGACCGACGGTAAGGTCGAAGCTTTGCAGTTAGGCAACTATAAAGTTTCTTTCGGTACGGACGTAGCTTACGATTTTTACGTGCGTGTAAGACTGGACGAGGAGTTTTTCCTTAAAGTCGATTACAACGGCGCGGACATCCCGTCGCTCATTCAAACGGGCAAGTCGTTCGAATTGCCGTCGGCAAAGGTCGTGTATTACGACGACAACAATATTTTGCAGGAATATCCCGGCAAGTACACCGTAACGGCTACCGATTCGCGCGGCGGCAAATATTTCGACGGCGACGGCAACAGCACGTTCGAAGCGGGTAGCACGACTGGTAAAGTATTTATCACGTACGACGCTCAGCTCGGCGGTATCGGCGACGGCGCGTCGGCGGAAGGCGCCAAGCATTTCAGCCAGACGTTCGGCGTCAACGTGCAGAGCCAAGTAAATCGTACGGGCACTCCCACGCTCAGCGTTTCGGGCGTGCAAAAAGACGTTTCCATAAATCGCGCCGTTACGTTGCCCAAAGCGACGGCTACCGATGCGTCCGACGATAACGTTAAGGTCGTTATCGAAGTGACCGATCCGTCGGGCGAAAAAGTCAAAAACGTCGACATCGACGAAAACGGCTATGCGTATCAAAAGGACGGCAAAACGTATGCCGACGTGTTGTTCGACAACGACCGCGCCATGACGTTCTATCCGCTTAAAACAGGCACGTACAAAGTGACTTACACGGCGTACAGCGACGCTTACGATCCCAACGGTTCGGGCTCGGTAGGTAAGTCGAGTACCCGCGAGTATTATATGACTGTTTCCGACCTTGTCGCGCCGGTATTCAAAAACGTAGAAGAATGGCGTATACCCGAAACGTGGGGGTTGACCGTTAAAGACGCGGAAGACAATTCCGTCGACAACGGCGGTAAAATAACGTTTACCGTTCCCGACGTTGTGGACAATAAGGATCATGCCGTTGCGACAGGCGCCGACGATAAAGATCTTATATCGTTGTATTTCCGTATCACCGATTCGGACAACTCCAAAACGATAGTCGAGTTCACCAACATTTTGGCGGGCGACGACAGCAACGACAGCAAATTCACGTATACCGATACGTATAACAAAGAGCATAAAGGCGATAAAGTAACGTTCAACAAAGAAAATCCGTTCACTTTCGACTTTAACCTTTACAACAAGACCAATTCCACGGGCGAAAATCAAACGCTTCCCGGCACGTATACGGTGCTTTACCGCGCTCGCGATAAGGCTAACAACACTTCGTCGAGAACGTTTACCGTGACCTTGCAGGACACTTACACCGATTCTGCGGCGCCTACGACGGCGGAAGTCACCGTTCCCGATTATATCTCGTCGGCGGACAAGACGTTTACCGTTCCCAATGCGAGCGTTGCGGACGCGGCGGACTCCCGTCTTAAAAAGGTTTACAGGATCTACAACAACAACGGCGAAAAATACGACGTGCTCGGCGGCGAAGTCGCGGATATCGAAGACGGCAAGCTTATCTTCAACAAAGGTAAGGAAAACGAAAGTCGATTCGCGCTTACCGATAAGCTGTACTTCTATGTTTCGGCGACCGATAAAGCGGGCAACTTCAAGAGCAACGTTATCATCGACAACAAGGACGTAGATCTCGACGCCGCAGACGTTGCGGCAGACGCTTACAAGCAGTGCGACGCTTCGCTCACGGTAGTAGGCGAAGACGCGGGTACGATAACTTACAGCGGCACGAACATGACGCTCAAAGACAGCGGCGAGATCACCGCGGGCGACAACGTTACGTTCAAAGGCTTTACGATCACCAACAGCGATAAAGCTATGCGCAAATATACCGGTTACGAAGTTTCGGTACGCGATCCGCAGGGCAATCCGCTCAACGTTACGCTCGAAACCACGACCAAAGAAGCGACGGACAGCGTTACGATCTATGTTCAGAACATCATGTTCAATGCGGCTGTTCCCACGCTCGAAGCGGAAGACAAATATACCGTCACGGTGCGCGTGTTCGACGTCAACGGCAATAACAGCGTTTACGCTTATACCTTGACCGGCGTTAAAAAATCGACGAGCGGTAACGGCGAAGCTTCTTCGGCTACAATAGGCGCGAGCGGCGAAGTGGACGTGACCTATAAGCTCCACAACGAAACCATCAAAGGCATCAACGGCAACGAAGGCGACGTGTATCGCGTAGTTCGCAAGATAAGCGGCGGCATATTCTCGTTGATGGGCAGTGAGTTCACCGCCAAAACGCAGGGTTCGTACACCGTTTCAGACGGCTATATCAACGCCGACGAAATAACCGAAAACGGATTCGATTACAGCAAGGTAACGGCGGCGGGTTCCAACAACGGCGTGTATAACTTCAACATTACCGACAGCTCCGCGCCCGTACTCGAAGTTCAAGGCGTTATGCCGACGTATAAAGCCTTCCCGACAAATGAAGACGACACGCCCGTAAAGAAAGAAGTGGAAGTCGAGCTTCCCAAGATCGTGGCTTACACCGAAAACGGCGAAGCCGTGGTCAAGATCGAAGTCAAGGATCGCAACGGCGGCAGCGTTAAATTCGATAAAGAAAAGAATTCGTTTATTGCCACGATGGACGGCAAATACACCGTAAGCGTTACCGCGACGTACGCCAACTCTTCGCCTGCGACCGCGACGTACGAGATCAGCGTTGGCGACGTTATAGGTCCCGAATTCAAGGTAGAGGGCGGTACGAACGTAGCCGTCACGATGACTGTCGGCGATAAATTCGAGTTCGGCAAGATGGTCCTTATCAACAGCGAAAGCGGCGTGGAAATAACCAAAACGCTCAAAGACCCGTCCGGCGAAACCGTTGCCGATGCGACGGTCACAGGCTCGTTCACGAGCAACGCCGATCGCGTCAACAACGGAACGGATATAGTACTCAACATGGCGGGTACGTACAGGGTCCGCTACGAAGCAAAAGACTCCGTCGGCAACGTGTCGCCGTTGGAATTCGAAATTACGGTAGTAAGCAAGGGTTCGAGCACTCCCACCATTTGGACGGGATTGTCGACGGCGCTCATCGTAATTGCGGTCGTCTTGCTCGCGGGCGTTATAGTCTACGTGGTAAGGTTCCGCAAAGTAAAGAAATAAAGCTTGGTTATAAGCGGCCGCTCGGTCGCTTATAATTTTTGCGCGACGGTCGAATATAATAGTAATACGCAAAGTATTCGCGTCGGGGCAACGCTCGATGTTTTGCCCCGACTGCGAATAATGCGTAAACAGCGCAAGGTCGTCGAAATATATTCGGTCGTTCAATAAGATTGGACAAGCGCGCAAAAGATAAAATGCCGCGACTATTATTTTAGATGATAATGGTCTTACGGTAACATGCGGATATACGTTTATGACAAAAAATAAATGTTTTGATGATCGGAGAATCAATGGATAATGTAAGGTTCAATATTTCGCCGTGTTCGGATACCGAAGTGGCGGAATTTATCGCAAAGATAGATACGCGCGTGTTCGTGCCTAACGGTTGCGTCAAATCGACCGACCGTTCGCACTACGACAGGTATTCGTTTTTGCACGACGATTCGCGCATAGCGGTCGTTTACGACACTTCCGCTAACATAGTGTCGATCACGGCGCGCGGCGATCATGCGCGACAACTGCTCGATCTGTTCGATCCGACGGACAAGTCGGTAAAAAGCTCTACCGTGCCGGCGCAGGGCAGTTCCGTTGCAGCGGGACGCGACGTTCGCGAAAGCGCGACGGGCAACGGAACGTTCGACGAACGCAGTAAGCGCGCAAAGCTGTTCGTTCCGCCCGATCGCATAAAGCGTCGCAACGAGTTCGCGCCCGTACCGACGGTGCTTGCAACGTCGAAAGGCGTGATCGTAACTACCGACGAGATATTTCCGCCGCAAACGATAAAGCGCAATAGCGACGGCGCGAGAACTGCGGCACAGGTCAAACCGACAGCCGCGCGGCAAATACAAAAACACCCGTTGCCGTCGTACGGCGAAACTGCCGTCATTCGTCCGATAGAACGACCGATCATGCGCGAAACTCGCGCACAGTCGGAACACGGCGCGGATAACGACAAAACGTGCGGTATAGCTATATCCGTCGGCGGCAGGGCACCGGGCGTCGCGCCGCGGCGTGCGGTGATATCGTTCGGCAGCGACGACGAAAGCTCGGCGCGCGGCGGCGAGTTTCGCATAAATACGCGAGTCCAAAGCGTCAACTCCAATGCGCAGGGCGATATGCAAAAGCGCAAGCGCGGTCGTCCGCGTAAAAACGCCGAACAAACTGTCGTCGACAAGCCCGCGCATATAGCGGTACAGTCCGTGCAGGAACAGCCGCAACAGTACGACGAACAGCCGATCAAGCGCAAGCGCGGTCGCCCGCGCAAGACCGACGACGCGGTGCGGGACGCGGATCGCGACAAGCAAGCGGAAAAGCCTATGGAATACAAGAACGGGTATTCCGTTAAGAACTATCCGCCCGCCGCGCTCGACGGCGCGATAGCGCGACTTCGTGATTACGGCAAAACGGTGATTTCGGACGGAGTGGAGTTTGCCGGCACGCCGCAGGAGGTAAAGTCTTATGCCGTCACCGACGCGGCGGGGCAAAAGGTCCTGTTGCGTTACGCGACCAAGCGCATGACTTTGCAGTTGCAGGGCAAGCGGTCGGAGCTGTTCGGCGAAGTGATGTCGCAGGTAAGCCATGACAGCGATTATTCGTCGGCGCTCGAAAATTACGTGCAAAAATCGGACGGGAGCGCGGGCGGCGGCAAGGTGTCCGACGTTCAGAACAAGCTTAAAAAGCGGTTGCCCACGGCATACGATTATTTGTCCGAACAATCGCGCATAGACTTTTCGTACGGTATACACGACTTTGCGCAAAAAAACTTGATGCTTTCCGATTATTCGGTGTTGTTGGTCCCTGCGTTCAGGGGGTTGGAGCGGTTCGTGTTCGATCTGCAAACCGCCGAAAACATCAAGGTAAAAATGATCGGGCAGGCGTTCGACAAAAACGACGACGGGAACTACGTGCTTAAAAGCGGCTACTGTCAGAGGATTAAGAGCGTAATATATCCCGAAGTGCTGGTCGCATTGTACACCGAATATTTTTTGCAACGCAACTTCTTTGCGCACTCGGACAATACGGGCGGCAACGTTTCGCGGTCCTTGCCCGAACGCGCTACCGCGCAAAAGATATTCGACAGGCTTTTGGACGTTGTGGAATACAATTCCAAAAAACTCAAAGAAATAGGCTTCAAGATAAAATAATCTTAAGATAACAGGAGCAGGCGTATGTCTAAATACATTTTCGTTACAGGCGGTGTGGTGTCGGGACTCGGCAAGGGTATCACTGCGGCAAGCATGGCAATGCTTATCAAGGCGCAAGGCTATACGGTCGATATGATCAAGTTCGATCCATACTTTAACGTCGATTCGTTGTTTTTAAGCCCGTACCAGCACGGCGAAGTTTTCGTCACCGAGGACGGCGGCGAGGGCGATCTCGTAATAGGACACTACGAGCGGTTTTTGGATCAAAACCTGTCCGAAAACAGCAATATCACGAGCGGCAAGATCTATTCCGCGGTCATCCGTCGCGAGCGCGACGGCGCGTACGGCGGCGATTCTGTGCAGGTCGTTCCGCACATCACGGGCGAGATAATTCGCACGCTCAAAATGCTCGATAAGCCCGAAACGGACGTCGTCGTGTGCGAGATAGGCGGCGTGGTCGGCGATATAGAAAACCACCCGTATCTCGAAGCTATCCGTCAGTGCAAGGTCGTGCTCGGCAAGGGCAATACGGTGTATATCCACGTCACTTACGTACCTATCATCGAAATGAGCGGCGAGCATAAGACCAAGCCGACGCAGAATTCTGTCAAGGAATTGCAGAATATAGGCATTCAGCCCGATATCATAGTGTGTCGCTCGGACTATGCGCTCGACGATTCGTCCAAAAAGAAGATATCGCAGTTTTGCAACGTCGATACGAAAGCTATCATCGAGAGTGTTACCACGGACAATCTGTATCAAGTCCCGCTCAAACTTCACGAGCAGAATTTCGAAGGCGTTGCGCTCGCAAAGCTCAAAATGGACGCGAGCGAACCGAAGCTCGACGCATGGCGCGATATGTGCGAGCGTGCGGAAAAGGCGCAAAACGCGGACGACAAGTTGCGCATTGCGCTCGTAGGCAAGTATACCGAAAAAGCAACGGCGTATCAATCGTTGACAGACGCTCTGAAAACCGCGGGGCTTTTGAAGAATGCCGCAGTCGATATCACGCTCGTGTCGAGCGCGGACGTAAACGATGATCCGAGCGTGCTTGACGGGTATGCGGGCATAGTGATCGCGCCGGGGTTCGGCGTGCGCGGTTTCGACGGAAAGATAGTCGCGGCTAAATATGCGCGCGAAAACGATATACCTTGTTTGTTGATAGGCATGGGCGCGCAGGCGGGCTTGATCGAATTCGCCCGCGACGTGTGCGGCATGACCGATGCGGACTCGCAGGAATTCAATACCGAATCGCCGTACGCCGTCGTTTGCAATGTAGAACCGCCTATGCTCAAAAAGGGCGCGTTTCCCACGCTCATCACGCCCGGAACGTATCTCAGCCGTATTTACGGCGAGCAGACGGTAAGCGAACGGCACAGACACCGCTTCGACTTTTCGCGTACTTACGAGCAGTTGTTTTTAAAGAGCGGGCTTGTGTTCTCGGCGCATTCGCCGACGGGCGTTCCCGAAGCGTACGAGATACCGACAAACAAGTTTTTTATCGGCACGATTTACAGTCCGGAATATCATTCGCGCTTGCTCAATACCAACCCGATTTTTTCGGAGTTTATCAAGGTGATGCTCAATAAATAAATTTTGTATCGATCGGGCGAACAGACGTGGAAAATTCCCAAAAAGCGACGGCGTTGTTCGAGCGCGCGCTCGAACTGTATAAAGCCGAAAAATACAAAAAGGCGTTCAAGCTGTTTTGTAAAGCCGCGGAGCTTGGACATGCCGAAGCAAAGCTGTACGTCGGCAAATGCTATTTCGACGGACGCGGCGTACGATCGGACGTTAAAAAAGCCGCCGATAATTACGGCGACGCGGCAGTCCTTGGCAATGCCGACGCGCAAGAGCTGTTCGGTACTTGCTTCGATGCGGGGATAGGCAGAGACGAAGATCCCGAACGCGCGTTCAAATGGTACTGCGAAGCGGCAAAAAACGGGAATGTCGCCGCGTTAAACGATATCGGCGTGTGCTACGACGAGGGTCGCGGCGTCGTGCGCGACAGGGCAAAAGCGTGGGAATACTACGGGCTTGCGGCAGAAAAAGACAATGCGGACGCAATGCTGAATATGGCATATTCGTACTTGCACGGCGACGGCGTCGAAAAGAACGGGCAAAAGGCGTTGGAGCTGTATGACCGTGCCGCCGCGCTCGGGCATGCCGGCGCAATGTATATGCTCGGCACAATATATCGCGACGGCGATATCGTCGGCAGAGACGAGCGCGCCGCGTCAGAATGGTTCAAAGGCTCGGCGCAAGGCAAAGAGCCGTTCGGCGAATACGAGTACGGCATGTGCTTGATGTACGGTAGAGGCGTTGCCGTCGATAAACCGCGCGCTTTCGAGTGGTTCGAAAAAGCGGGGATATGCGGCGTTGCCGATGCGTGGTACGAATTGGGCAAGTGTTATCTGAACAACGTCGGCGTCGATAAAAACCCATCCACGGCGGTATATTGGCTCGGTAATGCGGCGCACGCCGAGCATGCGGGCGCACAGGCGTTGTTAGCCGAGTGTTACGAAAAAGGCGTCGGCGTCGCTCGTGACGTCGATAAAGCCGCAGAACTGTATAGGCAAGCGTCGGGCGGCGGTCGCGCACGATCGGAATAAATATCTCGGACGCTTCGATAAATGATAAATTGAACGGAACTGTTGTTTGTACAGCTCCGTTTTTTATAGTATAAATTTGTTATATAAAATCGACTATGAACGGTATTATAGGTTTTTAAACTGATAGTCGTACAGCGTTTTATAAATACCGTTGTTCGCCATCAGCTGCTCGTGCGTGCCGCGTTCTTCCGCACCGTTTTGCGTTATGACGATTATCTCGTCGGCGTTTTTTACCGTGGAAAGACGGTGCGCCACGACGAGCGTCGTTCTGCCGTTTGACAGTTCGGCGAGCGCGCCCTGTATCAGCATTTCGGTCGCGTTGTCGAGCGCGGACGTAGCTTCGTCGAGTATCAAGATCGGCGGGTTTTTAAGGAACGCGCGCGCTATCGAAATGCGCTGTTTTTGTCCGCCCGAAAGCTTGACGCCGCGTTCGCCGACTTCGGTGTCGTAGCCGTTGGGCATGGACATGATATAGTCGTGGATGTTAGCTCTTTTGGCGGCGGCGATTATTCGGTCGTCGCTTGCGGTAAAATCGCCGTACGCGATATTTTCTTTGACAGTGCCGTTGAACAAATACACGTCCTGTTGAACTATGCCGATATTGCGGCGCAATACGTTGCGGTCGAGTTTGCGAATATCGTGTCCGTCTATCTTTATACAGCCGTCGTCTATCTCGTAAAAGCGGGGGATAAGATGGCACAGCGTGGTCTTGCCGCCGCCCGACGGACCGACGAGCGCCACTGTTTTTCCCGCGTGGATTTCGAGCGAGAAATCGCGTATGACCGTCGTATCGCCGTCGCCGTCCGAATTTTTATAGCCGAACGTTACGTTGTCGAAAACGATATGCCCGTCGAGCTTGTTTGGCGAAATCGCGTCGGGGGCTTGCTTTTCCGGCTCTACGTCCATAATGTCGCAAAACCGTTTAAAGCCCGTCGCGCCCTCTTGGATCTGGTCGTATATCGTAATAAGCGTGCGTATCGGCGTGATAAGCGTGCTTACGTACAGCACGAATGCGGTAAAGTCGCCGACGTTGATCTTTCCGTAATAAAAAAACAGCCCGCCTGCGAACAGTACGATAAAATACAGGAAATCGGTAAAAAACGTCATGGACGAGTGGAACTTTCCCAGCAAAATAAATTGACGTTTTCGGCACTCTACGAATTTACCGTTGCCGACGTCGAACTTTTGTTGTTCGTGTTCCTGCGCGGTGTATGCGCGCGATACTCGCATGCCGGAAATCGCGCTTTCTATATCCGCGGTTATTTCGCCCTGCGCCGCGCGCGCTTCTTTATAAACCTTGTTCATGTGCTTGCGCATCAACAGCGCGAACAGTACGAAAATCGGAATAAACGCAAACACGATAAGTACGAGATATATGTTTATCGTGGCGAGTACGGCAAACGCTCCGATCATTGTTATAAGCGATAAAAACACGTCTTCCGGTCCGTGGTGCGCAAGCTCGGACACTTGGAACAGATCGTTTGTCATGCGGCTCATGATCACGCCCGTTTTGTTGTCGTCGAAGTAGCAAAACGGCAATTTTTGCAGGTGCGCAAACAGCTCGCGCCGCATGTCTGATTGTATGCGTACGCCGACAATGTGTCCCCAAGAGTGCAAAAAGTAATTAAGTCCCGCTTTAAGCAGGTAGAATCCGATAAGAAACCCCGCCGCCGATAACAGCATGGTCATAAGACGGTTAGGCACGTAATTGTTTATTATTTCTTTTGTGACATACGGATAAACAAGGTTGAGCGCGGATATTATAAACGCGCAGACCATGTCGATGGCAAACAATTTTTTATGCGGTTTGTAGTAACTTACAAACCGTCGCAAAAGCCCTTGTTTTTTGTTTTTTCGTATCGGTTTTTTCATTGCCCTAAATTTAAGCCGACGTCGCTCTGTATGCGCGGCTACGTCGGCTTGTATGTCATAATTCGATCGTTTTGTGTTTGATTATCTTACTATGTTTTGATCTCGGTCGGGACCGACGCCTATCATCGAAACGCGGCAACCCGCAAGCTCTTCGATTTTTTCGATGTACGCTTTGGCGGCGGCGGGAAGCTCGTCGAATGTTTTGCATTTGCTTATGTCGTCGTCCCAGCCGTCGAGCTCTGTATAAACGGGCGTGCAGCTTTCGAGCAACGATATGTCGGCGGGGAAGTCGCGCACGGGTTTACCGTCCATCATATAGTGTGTGGCTATTTTAAGCTTTTTAATGCCGGTCAGCGTATCTAGCTTGTTTATGGCGAGCGAAGTAAGCCCGTTAATGCGCACGGCTATGCGCAGTATGACGGCGTCCAACCAGCCGCAACGCCGCGCTCTGCCGGTCGTCGTGCCGAATTCGTGTCCGACGTGCAATAAGTGTTTGCCCACTTCGTCGTTCAGCTCTGTGGGGAACGGACCCGCGCCGACGCGCGTCGTGTACGATTTGGCAATGCCCAAGCATTCTTTTATAGCCGTCGGTCCTACGCCCGCACCCGCGCAAAATCCGCCCGTTATGGGGTGCGAGCTTGTGACGAACGGATACGTGCCGCTGTCGAGATCCAAAAGCGTGCCCTGCGCGCCTTCGAATACCACGCGCTTGCCCGATACTATCGCGTCGTAGAGAATAACGCCCGTGTCGGCGGCGAATTTTTTCAAACGCTCGGCATAGCCGCAGTATTCGGCGTACATGGATTTGTAGTCGAGCGGCTTTCCGCCGTACACCGCGGTGATAAGCTTGTTTTTAAACTCGACGTTGCTTTTGAGCTTTTGCGCAAAAACGTCGGGTCGCAGCATGTCGATAAGCCTGATGCCTATGCGGTCGCACTTGTCGGCGTAGCACGGACCGATGCCGCGTTTGGTCGTGCCTATCGCGTCCGCGCCCTTTGCTTTTTCCGCCAGCTCGTCAAGCTCTTTATGGTACGGCAATACGATATGCGCGCGCACGTCGATCAACAGCTTGTCGAATGACACGCCGAGCGCGGCGAGCGCGTCCATTTCTTCGAGTACGACTTTGGGGTCGAGAACTACGCCGTTACCGATGATGTTGACGGTGTCGGGGTAGAGTATGCCGCTCGGAATGAGATGGAGCTTGTAGACCTTGTCGCCGTTGACTACGGTGTGACCGGCGTTACTGCCGCCCGTAGCGCGTACTACGTAATCCGCATGCTCGGCAAGAATATCTATTATCTTGCCCTTGCCTTCGTCGCCCCACTGTGCGCCGACCAATGCCGTTGTGTTGATTGACATGAGAACCTCCGTACCGATGTCCGCCGTGCGGACGTGATATGCGACTGACGTCGCGAGATATACGCGCTTATGCGCGTGTGATATATTCGCTTGCAGCGAATGCGATATGTTTGCTTACTGCAAACGTTGTTGTCGATCTATCATAATCGCCGCCGTAGGCGGCATTTCATGCGCGTTGGCGCATATCGTGAGCCGTTAGGCTTATTTCATAAATTCACATTGTGAATTTATATCGTTGCATAGCTACGCTATGCTATCGTGCGCGACGGACATCATCAGCTTGATGCGGTTTACCTGATTGACCTCGCTCGCGCCCGGATCGTAGTCTACCGCGACGATGTTCGCTTGCGGGTAGCGGCGTTTAAGCTCTTTCATAACGCCTTTGCCCGTCACGTGATTGGGCAGGCAAGCGAACGGTTGCATGCATATGATATTGGGCGCGCCTTCGGCTATCAGTTCGAGCATCTCGGCGGTAAGGAACCAGCCTTCGCCGACCATAGTTCCCAGCGACGTCACATCCTTTGCGCTCGCCGCGAGCTTTTGTATGCGCGACGGCGTGCCGAACTTAGTGCCTTCGAGCGCTTTTACCATCGGACGGCGCATGCGCTCGACGATGGAAATGCCTATATCGGAGATCGTTTTGCTCGTTCCTTTGCCGTCCAACAGATCGTGCTTGATCGTTGTGTTGTACAGCGAATAAAGGAAAAAGTCGAGTAGGTCGGGTACGACGGCTTCTCCGCCCTCGCGTTCCACAAGCTCGACCGCATAGTTGTTTGCGAGCGGGTGGAACTTGACCAAGATCTCCCCGACGATGCCGACGCGCGGTTTTACTATATCGAGCGTGGGTATTGCGTCGAACTCCTTGACTATTTGCGCGCAGTGTTTTTTTGCGGGAACGTTGCCGCGCTCGAATTCGGACACGAGCAGTTTGTTCCACTTTTCGTACAGCGCCTGCGTCTCGCCGACGTTGGCTTCGTAAGGTCGTACGCGGTATAAGCACCGCATCAAAAGATCGCCGTAAACGAGCGAGTTGATTAGCGACTTTATAAGCGGCAACGTGATTTTGAATCCCGGATTTTTTTCCAGTCCTTGCGCGGACAGCGAAACGACGGGAACTTGCGGCATGCCCGCGCTTTTGAGCGCGCGGCGTATCAGCGCTATGTAGTTGGTCGCTCTGCACCCGCCGCCCGTCTGCGTCATTATAACGGCGGTGCGGTCAAGGTCGTACTTGCCCGACAGCAATGCGTTCATTACCTGTCCGACTACGATCACGGTGGGGTAGCATGCGTCGTTGTTGACGTACTTCAAGCCCGTTGCGACCGCGTCGCGGCTGTCTGGCAAAACTTCCATGCGATAACCGTTGTTGCGCATAGCCGCTTGCACGAAGTTAAGGTGATACGGCGAGATCTGCGGCGACAGTATCGTATATGCGTCGCGCATTTGCTCCGTGAACGTGACGCGCGTCGCTTGCGGCGCGGGCGTTTTAGCCTCGATGTTTTTTAGCTGTCTGTCCTTTATGACCGCCATGAGCGAGCGTATACGGATACGCGCCGCGCCGAGATTGCTCACCTCGTCGATTTTGAGCAGAGTGTATACCTTGTTCGCCGCTTCCAAAAGTTCTTGCACCTGGTCGGTGGTCACGGCGTCCAGTCCGCACCCGAACGAGTTGAGCTGAACGAGATCGAGATTATTGCGCGTTCTCACAAAGTTGGCGGCGGAATACAGCCGCGAATGATACGTCCACTGATCGACCACGCGTAGCGGGCGCGGCGCTTTGTTAAGGTGCGCGACGCTGTCCTCGGTCAGTACCGCAAACCCGTAGGAGTTGATCATTTGCGACACGCCGTGGTTGATCTCCGGATCGAGATGATACGGGCGACCCGCAAGCACTATGCCGTGTCCGCCCGTTTCGTCCAACAGCTTGACTATCTCTTCGCCGCGACGGCGCGACCATGCGTTAAAATCGTCCTGCGCTTCGTATGCCTTTTTGACCGCACGCGAAATATGCGATCTTGGGATATCGGGGAATTCCTGTTTGAGCCGCGCGATCATGCGCGTTTTGCTCGCTATCGGCAAAACGGGCGCGGCGAACGTAACGTTGTTTTTTATAAACTCGTCGCGCATGTTGAGCCGTATCACTTCGGGATACGAGCCGACGACGGGGCAGTTGTAATGGTTGTCCGCATTGGGGTCTTCCTTGCGTTCGTACGGCAAGCACGGATAAAATATAAATTTAACGCCCGCATCGATAAGCGCTTGAACATGCCCGTGCGCTATTTTTGCGGGATAGCATACCGATTCGGACGGCATGGTCTCTATGCCCAGCGAATACACGTCGCGCGTACTGCGCGGCGACAGCTTTACCGAGTAACCGAGCTCGGTGAACAGAGTGAACCAGTACGGATAGTTTTCGTAAAGATTGAGTACGCGCGGAATGCCTATCACGCCGCGCGGCGCTTTGTCTTCGGGCAACGGTCGGCAGTATGCAAACAGCCGTTTGTACTTTTCGTCGAACATATCGGGCAATTTTTGCACCGTTTTTTCGGGCGCGTTACCGCCGCGGTCGCAACGGTTGTTGGAAATAAACGTGCGCCCGTCGTCGAATTCCGATATGGTCAAAAGGCAGTGATTCCCGCATTTTTCGCAACGCCGCGACGACTTTACCACGCGGAATTTTTCGAGTTGTTCTTTGGTCTTTATCGTGCTTTTGCCGCCCGTATAATTGTTGCGGCTGATAAGCGCCGCGCCGTAAGCGCCCATAAGCCCCGCTTGATTGGGGCGGACGACTTCGCGTCCCGAAACAAGCTCGAACGCGCGCAAGACCGACTCGTTGAGAAAAGTGCCGCCCTGAACGATGATCTTACTGCCCATTTCCTTGGCGTCGCGCAGTTTTATTACCTTGAACAGCGCGTTCTTAACTACCGAATAGGCGAGTCCCGCGGAAATATCCGCGACGGTCGCGCCTTCCTTTTGCGCCTGCTTGACGCGCGAATTCATAAACACGGTGCAACGCGAGCCGAGATCGACGGGCGCGCTCGACTGCAATCCGATCTTGGCGAACTGCTCGGCGTCCGTGCCTATCGCTTTGGCGAACGTTTCTATAAAGCTTCCGCAACCCGACGAACACGCCTCGTTGAGAAGTATATCCGTGATGACCCCGTTTTTTATGCGCAGGCACTTCATGTCCTGTCCGCCGATGTCGAGCAAAAACTCCACGCCCGGCAATATCTGTTGGGACGCGGTGAGATGCGCCATCGTTTCTATTTCGCCGTTGTCGAGATCGAGCGCCGTTTTGATAAGGCTTTCGCCGTAGCCCGTGATAGTGCCGTAGCCTATGTACGCTTCGGGCGGTAAAAGCTCGTATATCTGCTTGACTATATCTGTGACGGACGCGAGCGGATCGCCCGAATTGGAGCCGTACCAAGAATACAACAGCCCGCCGTCTTTGTCGATGAGCGCTACCTTTGTGGTCGTAGACCCTGCGTCTATACCCAAAAACGCCGCGCCCTTGTGCGCTTTTATGTCGGCGAACGGTATGGCTACCTTGCTGTGCCGCAAACGGAACGCCGTAAGCTCGTCCTTATCCTTGAACAGCGGATCGAGCCGCGTCACTTCCTGTTCGCCTACGTTTTTGACTTGTTCGAGCTTTTCGAGCAGTTCTGCGGAAGTGAACGCTTTTTCCGATTTAAACGCCGCGCCTATGGCGTTGAACACTTGCGAGTTTTCGGGGAATATCGCTTTTTCGGGTTTGAGCGTGACAGTGAATCGGTGTCCAAGCTCGCTCAAAAAGTGCAACGGACCGCCGAGAAAAGCGACGTTGCCGCGTATAGGCTTGCCGCACGCAAGCCCGGATATCGTTTGATTGACTACCGACTGAAATACCGACGCGGCTATATCCGATTTTTTCGCGCCGTCGTTGATCAGCGGTTGTATGTCCGACTTGGCAAAAACGCCGCAACGCGACGCGATGGGGTAGATGATGGTCGCGTCCTTTGCAAGCTCGTTGAGTCCGTGCGCGTCGGTGTTTAAAAGCACCGCCATTTGATCGATAAACGCGCCCGTGCCGCCCGCGCACGTTCCGTTCATGCGCTGGTCTACGCCGCCTTTAAGATACGTTATCTTGGCGTCCTCGCCGCCGAGTTCTATGGCGACGTCGGTTTCGGGAATAAGGCGTTTTATAGCTTCTACGCCCGCTATGACTTCCTGCACGAACGGTATGCTCAGCCATTCGGACACGGAGATACCGCCCGATCCCGTCACGGTGATCGTAAATTCGTCGTACGACTTTAATAGATTTTTCAGTACGTTGTATAAAGTGGCGCGCACGTCCGAATTGTGCCGTTCGTAGCTCGAATGCACGAGCTTGTCGTTTTCGTCGAGTACCGCCGTTTTTATTGTGGTAGAACCTATGTCCAAACCTATTCGATACATAAATTGATCATCCCGAAAGTGCGGTCGACCGAAATGCTCTGCGCGGCGCGGCGCGGATATTCGGTGCGATCCGTTGTGCGGGTCGCGTGCGTACATGCACAACGTACGCGCTCAACGCCCGACACTACACTATTATATATGATAGCGCGCGCGTTTGTCAAGCAATTGCATTTATCCGCGCCCGCTCGACAAAATTACGTTATATTTTTCGGCGAATGGTATTGACGCGGGCGGCATAACGTGATATAATGATACAGTAAGGAGCGATCATGGCAAAGGACATAACTCAAAAACTATCTTACGGCGTGTACGCAGTCACCGCGTGGCGCGACGGCGAGCCCAAGGGCTGTATCGCAAACTGCGCGATACAGGTCACCGCCGAACCCGCTACTTTTGCCGTCAGTATCCATCACGACAATTATACCAACGAGTGCATCAAGCTCACGGGCAAGTTCGCGGTGTCGGTACTCGCAAAGGACAGCGATCCCAAGTTGATCGGCGCGCTCGGCTTCAAGTCGGGCAGGGACTGCGATAAGTTCGACGGCATTGATTGGAAGGTGTGCGACAAGCTTCCCGTGATAACCGACGGTTGCGGATATTTTGCTTGCGACGTTATCGACATATGGGAAACTCCCACGCATACGGTGTTTTTGGGTAAGCTCGCAGGCTCGGAAATGTTCGGCGACCGCGAGCAGATGACGTACGACTATTATCATAAAGTCATCAAAGGTTCGAGTCCGAAGAATGCGCCGACTTACAATGCCGATACGGCGGCGGGATCGACCGCGGCAAAGCCTGCACGTAAATTCAAATGCACGCTTTGCGGGTATGTGTACGAAGGCGAGCAATTGCCCGACGGGTATCAATGCCCGATATGCGGCGTCGGTACGGAGCTGTTTGAAGAGATCTGACGCTTTTTCGCGGCGGTTAACGGTATGGAAGAAAAGACGGAAAGATCATACGTCGCAACGGACGGTGCGCCGAGCGCGCCGATAGTTTCCGAAATGCGGCGGTCCGAAACGGCGTGGCTGTCGACGCGAAGATATGTTTTGCTGTTTTCGGTTTTTTCGGTCTTAAACGCGGTCTTGTTCGGGTTGGGACTTAATTCCGTACTTGCAAAGTCGAGCTTTATAAACATATTTTTCGTTGTCGGCAACGGGATAATGGCGGTTTTTGCCGCGTCGTTCGTCGCGATATTCGCGGGAACATTGCTCGACATACTCGGCGACGACGGAACGCTTCGCTCGGAACGGATATTTTCGACAAATTTTTAAAATGCGGCAAAGCCGACAATAAATAAAAATTTTTTATAAAGGAGTTATCGATATGACGGAACAAGTAAAAGACAAAGAGCTGATAGATATCATCGGCTGGGGCGCTTTCGACGATTGGACGGAAATGCGCTGTGCGATAGAGGACAGATACGTCGCCGACGCAAAGTGGCGCGTCGACGATAACGGCTACGTCGAATGCAAGTACGAAACGAACGGCAAAACGCTGTGCGCATTGAGCGTAGAAAACAAAAAAATATATCTTACGGTCGCATTCGATGAAACCGAGCGCGATCATTCGGCAAGCGTACTGAACGATATGCCCGAACGGATTACCGCCGCGTATGCCGCCGCACCCGAAAAAGACAACGTCAAAACAGCGGTTTTCCCGATAGAGCAACCGCTTATCGACGATTTTATAAAACTGCTCGGCACAAAAAGAAAATTCGACAAATAGATTTTTATTATAAACGCGAGAAATCTTATCGTCGTCAATGCGCAAGTATCGACGACGATAAGTAATTCGGAATTCGGAATTGATGACCGCTACGCGGTGAGTGAGTAATGTGCGGCTAACGCCTAGATCTCTCCACTACACTCGCATACGCTCGTTTCGGTCGAGATGATGGGGTGAGTGGTTTGCTACTCTCATTCATTCGGTCGAGATGACAGTCGTACTCTTTTGTCCTACGAAGTAGCCGCAGGCTATCCTGAGCAACGCGAAGTATCTCAATAGCTCATACTAGTTCTTGTCATTCTGAGCGGAGCGAAGGATATCCACCGTATGATCTGTTGTGTCATTTCGAGCGTAGAGTGGGCGCGGTCGAGAAATCTATGCGATTTGCCGCAGGACAAGTTTGATTTGCGATAAAACTCTACAAAAAGTAATTTTTTATGACTTATGTATTTATTTGACATTAATATAGTATTATGATATAATCAATGAAAAATAAATACACAAGAAGGATATTTTTCGCATGACCGACGCAAGATCGATGTTTCGTATACGGGTACTCGCGGCGATATCGGCTATCGTAATGCTCGTAGTCGCTTTGTTCGGGTTTGGAGCGGTAAAAGCCGATTCCGCCGGGAACGGGGAGAGCGCGCCGAGCGATCCGGGCTTGAAAAGAGAATTATATTATTTCAGCGATTATGAAGGCAGTCAAAGTTTTGCCGCGGGGCTTGATGTCGATGGCGGGTTTGATAAAGTTGAGTTGTATTATTGCGATCAAGGTACGATGTATATCGATTTTATAAATTTGCATTTGGATCTCGGCACGTTTAACGATATTTCCGATTCATATATAATAATGGAAATGCGGCAGGGCTTTTCATTTCAAATCGACGACGGAGCCAATAGCGACGAACTGTTGCCAAATAAATTAAAGAGTATTTTTGCGGAACTCAAAAACTGCGGTTGCAAAATAATGTTTGTATGCGGAACCGACGAATCGCGATTTGCCGGGTATACGGATTTTTTGGAATATGTCGATATTCACGTGAATACTGATTTATTGAATATTTTTATTCAAAATATATTCGTGCGAGCTGTTTCGGATGGCGGCTCGTCGCAAACGGAAGGTAAGCTCACAGATTGCACGTTTATATTTGACCAATCGATCGCTTACGGCGTCGATAGTTCGGAAATAGTGAGTTCATGGTTTTTGCGAACGTATTTTATCCCGTTGATAAGATTCGGTTATTATGAAGAACTGTACGGCACGAATTCTACCGTCGCCGAAGTTATGGAAGCTAACAATATCAGTGTTTTGTGCAATTTGAGCGGTAACTCATGCTACGATGTTTTCGAGCAAGTAACCGTCGATTTTGATTATAACGGCGACAAATATTTTTATGGCAGAAACGTATATGCGGTCGGCACTTCTTGGTATGGAGATGTTTACGCTTACGGTTGGATACAAGACGTTTTGTATTTGCGTGGGAATTACGAAGGATGTTATAACAAGTTCTCAGTGTACATTTATGATTCGGATGGATATAATTTAGACGAGTATTGCGGTTCGGGTATTTATACGACGACGGGAGCAAGTATTTCTTTGATCTATGATGTCATGGTCGCGTTTATCAACGACGAGGATCTGCATGCATATAATAATTACAACGGTCGATGCGTTGTTTCGTATAAGCCCGTCACTGTCGGTTCCGACGGTTGGATGATATTATTCGGTCTCGACGAAGGCTTGACGTTGCCTTGTTGGCAAATAATAATGGATGAAAACGATGCTGCGTATTATTTATCCGGAAGCGGGATATTTTGAAAACATGTTTTGTATTAATAAAAAATAAGGAGCGTTATGGAGCAAAACTTAAAAGTATTTCGTAAAATATTCTTATGGCCTGCCGTTATTGCGGTAGGAATTGTTGTTATGCTTGCGTTGGTTGCTTGTAACGAAGAAGCTGTTTTATATGCTCCGCAAAACGTTCACGTCGCAGATTCCGGATACTTGGTTTGGGACGAAGTGGACGGTGCGGACGGGTATGTCGTGGATTTCGACGGCGAAACATACGAAACGAAAACAAACAAACTGGACGTGTTTGATCTTACGAATTTTCCCAAAACCTATTCCGCGAGAGTAATGGCTTGCGGCGATCTTAAAGTTGCCGACGATTCGGCTTGGTCCGAGATATGCGAGTACACGGTGTCGATAGCAAAAAAATGGTCGTTTAAGCTTATAAATAACGATAGCGAATATCAAGTGACATGTCAGGATAAAGATATTTCGGGTAAGCTTTTATTCCCTGCTGTCGGTCCGGACGGTAAGCCCGTGACTGCTGTCAGCGGAGCAGGCGGGTCATTGCTGAAAAATGTTACGAGCATTTCGTTTCACGGAAGCATCGCGAATATATTTCCGGGTTTTTTGACATATTCTCCGATAGAACGCTTTGCGGTGAGTAAAAACAATGTCGTTTATAAAGACGACGGAAATTGTATAATACGCAGTTCTGACGATGCGCTTGTTTGGGGATGTGATACAAGCGTAATACCCGATTATGTCAGATCGATAGAAGGCGGAGCATTTTCGGGTTGCAAAAGTTTGCAACAAATAGATATTCCGAGTGGGATAAAAAGTATAGGTAATTCTGCTTTTTCCAATTGTAAATCGTTAAAAGAGATCTCGTTGCCGGAGGGAATAACTTCGATCGGTTTGGGGATGTTTTCGGGTTGCGGAAGCTTGCAAACGGTAAAGCTTCCGAGTACGTTGACGAAACTCAATCCCGATGCGTTTGTCGGTTGTAAGGCGGTCGATTCGGTTATCATAGATGAAAAAAATCCCGTATATAAAGTTGACGGAAATTGCGTAATGCGGATAACGGATAATGCTGTTGCTTGTGGCTTCGAGAATTCCGTAATTCCGGAATATGCCGAGATAATAGGGAGTGGCGCTTTTGCGGGACGCGAAATGTCGTATATGAATATACCGGAAGGTATAGAAGTCATAGAAAGCGGCGCATTTATGGAATGCCCCTATCTTGAAGAAGTCGTGTTTCCGAGTACTTTAAAAAAGATAGGAAGCGCCGCTTTTTCGGATTGTGTTAATCTTAAAAGATACAGATTGCCGTACGGATTGACCGAGATAGGCTCGTATGCGTTTTTAGGGTGTGAGCTTATAGAAAATCCGATAGCTATACCGGAAACCGTTATTAAGGTAGGAGCAGGCGCGTTTTACGGTGGCACGCATTATATTTGCGGCGATGAATTACGACCCGACGGTTTTCACGTGCCTACTACGCCCGGCGATTATTGGTGGGATTGTGGAGCAGGAATGAAGTGTGCGGGGATAGTAATGGGGTACGACGGCTGTTATCCGTACGTCGACACGTTTACTTATAAGAAACCGCGTTCTCAACAGGTCGAAGAAAACGGTATTACGCAAACCGTGATAACTTATTCGGGTACTTATGTTTCGTCTTATATAGCAGTTCCTTACCGAAAGGGCTATGCCTTTGCAGGGTGGGCAACAGAGCGCGACGGTGAAGTAAAGTTTGGCATTGTAGAAAAAACAAATTCCAAAACCGGCAAAACGTATTTTGCTTGTTTGTTTTCCGATGATATCAAACAGATAGCCGACGGTACGACGCTATACGCCGTTTGGTCGCCCGAAACGGAATAGATATTTTCGGAGCGGCTGACGCCTAGATCTCTCCGCTACGTGCGCAAATCGCACTTCGGTCGAGATGATGGGGAATGTAATTTAGCTACTCATTCTTATAATTGATTAAATAGGAGAAGAAAAAGTTGTTGTTTGTATAGAAAATCGAACAACAACAAACACACCCATCATTTCGAGCGGAGCAAGTGATAAAGCATAATTAATATTAACGAGATTTAGAATTGTAAAATATCGTTAATCGTAACAAAAAACTACGCGTAGCCTTCGGCTACCGAGAAATCAAGGCGAACCGCCGCAATGTGAACGAGTAATTCGAAATAGGAAAGCGGAATTCGGAATTGATGACCGCTACGCGGTGAGTGAGTAATGTGCGGCTAACGCCTAGATCTCTCCACTACACTCGCATACGCTCGTTTCGGTCGAGATGATGGGTGGGGAGTGGAACGGCTTTGCTATATTTTTTACATATTGAGAAAAAAGAGTGCAAAAATGCATTGCAGTTTTATATAGAAAAGCGAACAACAACCAACACCCCCATCATTTCGAGCGGAGCGAAGCGCAGTCGAGAAATCAAGGCGAACCGCCGCAAGGAGAATAAATAATTCGGAATTAATGACCGCTACGCGGTGAGTGAGTAATGTGCGGCTGACGCCTAGATCTCTCCACTACACTCGCATACGCTCGTTTCGGTCGAGATGATGGGGTGAGTGGTTTGCTACTCTCATTCATTCGGTCGAGATGACAGTCGTACTCTTTTGTCCTACGAAGTAGCCGCAGGCTATCCTGAGCAACGCGAAGTATCTCAATAGCTCATACTAGTTCTTGTCATTCTGAGCGGAGCGAAGGATATCCACCGTATGATCTGTTGTGTCATTTCGAGCGTAGAGTGGGCGCGGTCGAGAAATCTATGCGATTTGCCGCAGGACAAGTTTGATTTGCGATAAAACTCTACAAAAAGTAATTTTTTATGACTTATGTATTTATTTGACATTAATATAGTATTATGATATAATCAATGAAAAATAAATACACAAGAAGGATATTTTTCGCATGACCGACGCAAGATCGATGTTTCGTATACGGGTACTCGCGGCGATATCGGCTATCGTAATGCTCGTAGTCGCTTTGTTCGGTTTTGGAGAGGTAAAAGCCGATTCCGCCGGGAACGGGGAGAGCGCGCCCGATACATGGAGTAAAAGACCGTTATTGTACATAAGCGATTATGACGGAAGCAAAGGCGTTGCAGACGCGTTGCTTGACAGCGGATGTGTTGCAAGTCTTGATTATTTACAGTGTCCCGAAGACATGAGCTTTTTGAATTTTATCGATTTGGTACAAAAAAGCGATGAATTTTATGGCATTTCCGATTGTTGCGTTATAGTGGAAATGAGCAAAAGATTTCCGTATCAAATAGATGATAATAATTTGAAACTGTTAACGACCGCTTTCGAAGAAATGTTTTCCGAGCTTAAAAAGCGCGGTTGCGATATAATGTTTATCAACGGCACTGACGAGGGATCGTTCGTAAATTACCGTGATTTTTTGGACTATGTGGATATTCATATAAATACCGATATGTTGTTTACGTTTATACAAAATGTGTTTTATCGAGCGGTCGTTGATTGCGGAACGGATTATCTTTCGGGCGATTTAAGGATCCATGACTGCACCTTTATTCTCGATAAGTCGGTCGCGGACGGGTCGTTGGAGGCTTCGGCAATAGGTGAGTGGTTTATTAAATACTATTTTATCACATTTATAAGATATGCGTATTACGACAATCTTTTCGGAACGGAATTGACGGTAGCCGATTTGTTAAACGATTATGCGCATGTAAGCGTTTTGTGTCATGCCGACGGGGACACATATTACGATCTTTTTAAACGTGAATATGTTCAATTATATTCTTATGAATTCAATCTGTATTTTGTCGATAGACACGCCTATGCGGTTAGCGTTACGTGGGATACCGAAGAGTATACAAAAGATTGGATATTCGATATGAGCGTTCTCGGCTATGATTTAATCATAGACGCGGATCCGTTCCCTGTATTCGTATATAATTCCGCCGATTACGATTTTTCGGAATTCAACAGTAACGTTTGCGTTATGAACAATGCGTATGTTCCCGTAATTCACGATGCGATCGTGGATTTTGTCAAAGGGTATTCTCTCGATGCATATGATAATTATGACGGCAGATGCGTTGTTTCCTGCAAAGCTATGCCCGTCGGTTCGGACGGACCGTTTCTGTTGTTTTCCGGAGGCGATGATTGGTTCTTTATTCCGGGATGGCAGGTAATCATGACCCAAGACGAATACGACTATTATTTTTCTGCGAGCGGTATTTTTTGAGATTTGATCTAAAAAGGTATTAAGGTATGGTATATAAAAAATCATCTTGTTTTATCGGGTTTTATGCGTTTATTATATGCGTACTGTGTGCGGTTGCTATGGGTTGTGTCGTATCATGCGGTACAACGGAGCAACCATTATCCGCACCGCAAAACGTTTATGTCGACGACGGCGGGTATTTGGTATGGGATAGCGTTGTCGGCGCTAACGGCTATGCGGTGGATATTTGCGGCGAATTGTACGAAACGGACAGCAACCGTTTTGACGTTTTTAAATTGACTGACGGTATAGCGACGTATTCAATGCGGGTCATGGCACACGGAGCAGGGGGTTCCGCCGATTCCGAATGGTCTTGCGCATACGATTATACGGTAAAGGATGTGGAAAAATGGACGTTTTCGCCTATTAACGGCGGCAATGAATATGCGATATCTTGTAGTGATAAAAAAAGTATTAACGGTAAAGTGGTCGTTCCCGAAAAAGGTCCCTACGGTAAACCGGTAACAAAGCTCGCTAACAATGCATTTTACAAATGCACTAAAATAACGGGCGTGCTTTTGCCCGATAGCATAACGAGTATAGGCGATTCCGTGTTTGAGTTTTGTACCGCATTAAAGCGTATCGAATTATCGCCGTATACGAAAAACATCGGTTATAGAATGTTTGCATTCTGTAAAAGCTTGACAGACGTCGAGCTTCCCGTGTCGGTGACTGAAATAGAGCGTGTGGCGTTTTTTGCAAGCGCTCTCGAATCGCTGACCATACCGTACTGTGTGGAAAAGATGGCTTCTTCATCGGTTTCATACTGCGAAAATTTGATTGCGCTAAACGTAGACTTGGATAACGTCGTTTATGCAGGGGATGGAAACTGTATAATACGCAAACAGGACAATGTGCTTATAGCAGGTTGTTCCGAAAGCGTAATACCCGATTATGTCAGATCGATAGAAGGCGGAGCATTTTCGGGTTGCAAAAGTTTGCAACAAATAGATATTCCGAGTGGGATAAAAAGTATAGGTAATTCTGCTTTTTCCAATTGTAAATCGTTAAAAGAGATCTCGTTGCCGGAGGGAATAACTTCGATCGGTTTGGGGATGTTTTCGGGTTGCGGAAGCTTGCAAACGGTAAAGCTTCCGAGTACGTTGACGAAACTCAATCCCGATGCGTTTGCCGGTTGTAAGGCGGTCGATTCGGTTATCATAGATGAAAAAAATCCCGTATATAAGGTTGACGGAAATTGTGTGATTCGAAAATCGGACAATGTGGCGGTATGCGGATTCGATAAGTCCGAGATACCCGAATATGTCAAAATAATAGGGAGTGGCGCTTTTGAAAGCCGCGAAATATCGTATATGGCTATACCGGAAGGTATAGAAGTCATAGAAAGCGGTGCATTTATGGAATGCCCCTATCTTGAAGAAGTTGTGTTTCCGAGTACTTTAAAAAAGATAGGAAGCGCCGCTTTTTCGGATTGTGTTAATCTTAAAAGATACAGATTGCCGTACGGATTGACCGAGATAGGCTCGTATGCGTTTTTAGGGTGTGAGCTTATAGAAAATCCGATAGCTATACCGGAAACCGTTATTAAGGTAGGAGCAGGCGCGTTTTACGGTGGCACGCATTATATTTGCGGCGATGAATTACGACCCGACGGTTTTCACGTGCCTACTGATTCCCTCGATTATTGGTGGGATGCCGCCGATGGTAATACATGCGCCGGATGTACAATGGGGCTTGACGGCTGTTATCCGTACGTCGACACGTTTACTTATAAGGATTGTGTTATTGAGACCGAAACTAACGGGAATTCTACCGTTAGCACTATAATTTATTCGGGTACTTATGTTTCGTCTTATATAGCAGTCCCTTACCGAAAGGGCTATATCTTTGCGGGGTGGGCGACAGAGCGCGGCGGCGAGATCAAGTTCGGTGTGACCGAAATGGTCGGTAACGATGGCAAAACAACATTTAAGGCTTGTCTTTTGCGCGACGAAATAAGGCAGATAGCCGACGGCACGACGCTATACGCCGTTTGGTCGCCCGACACGGAATAGATCTTTTCGGAGCGGCTGACGCCTTGATCTCTCCACTCCACTCGCTGACGCTCGTTTCGGTCGAGGTGATGGGTGACTTTTCTTTGTCATTCTGAGCGAAGCGAAGAATCTCAACCTTATTTAATATTGATGAAATTCTTTACTGTGCTACGCTTGTTCAGAATGACAAGAGCACAGTATACTTATGTATGAAAAAACACAACCAACACACCCATCATTTCGAGCGGAGCGAAGCGCAGTCGAGAAATCAAGGCGAACTGCCGCAAGGTGGATAAATAATTCGGAATTCGGAATGCGGAATTACGGATTATTTAATATCGTGCGGCTGACGCCTAGATCTCTCCACTACACTCGCATACGCTCGTTTCGGTCGAGATGATGGGGTGAGTGGAACGGCTTTGCTATACTTGATTAGAAATGTAATCTATAACAAACACTCCCCATCATTTCGAGCGGAGCGAAGCGCAGTCGAGAAATCAAGGCGAGCCGCCGCATGGTGAATAAGTAATTCGGAATTAGGAATTACGGTTTATTTAATATCGTGCGGCTGACGCCTAGATCTCTCCGCTATGTGCGCAAATCGCACTTCGGTCGAGATGATGGGATGAGTAGGACAAAAAATAAATACAGTAGTACGCTACGCTTGTCAATAATAGTCCGCGGTACGAAAAAAGCGCGCCGAATTCGGTGCGCTTGGTGCGGAGGACGAGACTTGAACTCGTACGGTGTTACCCACAGGCTTCTGAGACCTGCGCGTCTGCCAATTTCGCCACCCCCGCAAGCATGAATGATTATACATTATTTTATGCGTGCTGTCAAGCGCATTACGCCATGTTTTACGGATATGACTTATGGGCAAATCGTCGCACCGTATGCTATGATGTATTTCCGTTATGCACGATATTTGCTCATAAACCATTATTTGCATATAGTATACTATGTCTGTAAAAGAAAATCAAACGTAATTTTTGTCGATTGTATAGTAAAACTTGCCATAAATGTATTGACAAAATATGAACAATGTGTTAACATTATCCTGTATACACACGTAAATGTGA
>CAMSYM010000017.1 GCA_947066105.1 uncultured Clostridia bacterium | reverse complement strand
GAGATCCAGGCGTAGCCGCATAACTATAATCGACCGTAATTCCGCATTCCGAATTACTCGTTCACTATGCGGCGGTTCGCCTTGATTTCTCGACTGCGCCTACGGCTCCGCTCGAAATGATGGGAGCATTGGTTGTTGGTTGCTTTTTTGCATAGATAATAGCAACACTTTTTCACCCACCCCCATCATCTCGACTGTGCCTACTGCTTCGCTCGAAATGATGGGAGTGTTGGTTGTTGTTCGCTTTTCTATATAAAAGCAATGCATTTTTGCACTCTATTTTCTGAATATAAACGTATAGTAAAGCCGTTCCACTCTCCCCATCATCTCGACCGAACGAGCGATAGCGAGTGCAGTGGAGAGATCCAGGCGTAGCCGCATAACTATAATCGACCGTAATTCCGCATTCCGAATTCACTTTGCGGCAGTTCGCCTTGATTTCTCGACTGCGCCTACGGCTCCGCTCGAAATGATGGGAGTGTTGGTTGTTGTTCGCTTTTCTATATAAAAGCAATGCATTTTTGCACTCTATTTTCTGAATATAAACGTATAGTAAAGCCGTTCCACTCTCCCCATCATCTCGACCGAACGAGCGATAGCGAGTGCAGTGGAGAGATCCAGGCGTCAGCCGCACTAATACTCAATCGACCGTAATTCCGCATTCCGAATTCCGAATTACTTATTCACCTTGCGGCGGCTCGCCTTGATTTCTCGGTAGCCAAAGGCTACGCGAAGTTTTTGTTTTCTATAATTACAGTTTATCGTACTTACGAACAAATTAATATTACTGCTTTTACTCTCGCTCCGCTCGAAATGATGGGGTGTTTGTTGTTGTTAGCCATATATTTATCTAACTTTATCATTGATATCCAGAACAAGCGTAGCGCAGTGAAGAATCTCTTCCTTATTCCGAATTCTCATACGCCACGCTCAGCTTATACAACGCGATCGCGACCGCCGTGGACAAGTTAAGGCTGTCCACTTTTTCGGATTGTTCTATCCTGACCGCGCCGTAACCGTTAAACGTATCGGGCAGTCCGGTCGCCTCGTTACCGAAAACGAGCGTATACTTTTGCGTTCCGTCAAAACGCGTTTTCGCAAACGGTCGTCCGTTAAGCATAAACGGCACGATCGTTCTGTTCTTGCCGAATTTTTCCGCATACTCGTCGAAGCTATCGAACAGCTCGAAGCTTATGCCGAACGCCGCGCCCATGCTCGCGCGCACTGTTTTAGGGTCGAACGGATCGACGGCGGGGCGAATCACGACAAGGTCGGCGCAATCGAAAGCCGCGATATCGCGCATGATAGTGCCGAGATTGCCGCTGTTGGACGGGTTGACAAGCACGATATGGTTATTTTCGGCGTTTATCGCGCTGTCGAACTTATCGAACTCGCCTATCACGAAACAATTCTCTTTGGGACTCAAAATATTAAAAGCTTTTTCGCTTTCGACGACTGGCACGCCGAGCGCGCGAGCGCTATCGACCGCCGCCGAAACTTCGGACTTGGGCGAAACGTACACGCAACGCGCCGCATGCGGCTTGCGTTTTAAAAGTTCCATCGTGACCGTCGCGCCGAGCGCATACGAAACGTTATCCGTTTTTTTGTATTTTTTTACCATAAAACACCGCGCGCCGCACCGAGCGCAAACATAGTATATTTTTACCGTAGCAATTAAAAAGCCGCGCATGTATCAAAGCGCGGCGGAGTATTTAACCGACAATCGTCCAAACCAGTCCGAACACGGCGAGTGCGAACAGCACGCCCATTATGACTATATTTATTATTGCGGACTTATACGCGGGGTCGCGGTGGTTGACCGATTTGGAAAACAACACAGTACAGCACCGAGCTATCGATATGCCCGAACCGAGTATATACGCGATAAAGCCTGCAATAAGCACGCCTTCGACGGTGAAAAGCCCGATCAGGAGCAGTATCCCGCCTACCAACATTGCGAGATCGCCGACCTGCCGCAAGCCGAACGGCACGAAATATCTTACGAAAGCGTTTTGTTTTTTCTTGACAGCCATGATGTTTCCTTTGGTTTGATTTTATTTATATGCGCAACAAGCCGATGAGCGTCGACACAAGTCCGAATATTACGAGCAGTACGAGTATTATCCACAGAATGAACCAACCCATGCCTTTATTGCGCGCCACGCGGTACGACAACACTACCGGAATAAACATTCCGAGCGCGAAGCACAGGCTTTGCACCCACGCGCACGCCGTATTGACCCACGCCCAATCGAAGAAATTCAAAAAGCCCGACACAGCCATAGCTATGCCTATTACGATAACTATCCAAAACGCGAACTTATTCAGCGAAAAAGCCACGGTTCTGCGTTCGGACGTTGTCTTGGTTTTGGTCGTTTTTGTGCGTTTAGCCATAATTATAATACCTTTATAGTATGCCGCGATATGCGAATTTCTATTTAAGTCCTTTTGACCCCGGTTTGACGGCGGTCGTTCCCGCCTTGCACATAGGGCAGTCTTGGGGCGAATACGTTTTGACGTCTATCTGCAACAGGCTCTCGTTAGGCACGCCGAAATCGACTTTGCCGCCGCTTCTGTCCACCACTTCCGCGACCGCGACGACCTGCCCGCCAAGGCTCTTTACAAGTTCTATGACTTCCTTTACCGAGCCGCCCGTCGTAACGACGTTTTCCGCAATGATAACGCGTGCGCCATTTTTAAGCTCGAATCCGCGACGCAACGCGAAGTTGCCGTCCTTTTCGCGTTCGGCGAACATGTTGGGTATGCCGAGCTGTTTGCCAAGCTCGTAACCGAAGATGATCGCGCCGACCGCAGGCGACACTATAACGTCGGCATTGTACTTTTTAAGCTTAGCCGCAGACTTTTCGCAAAGTTTTTGGGAAATGTCGCCGAACTCGAACAGTTTTGCGCACTGCATGTATGTGTCGGAATGCAAGCCCGACGTCAAAATAAAATGCCCGTGCAGTACCGCTCCCGATTGTTCGAATAATTGCATTACGTCGTCAGTCAACGGATAATCCTCCGATCAGCGTTTGTACATTGTTAATATTATCACTTTCGCAAAGGTTTGTCAACTCATTTGCTATCGTTAGGGCGGCGAACGGATCGAAAATATTGGCTGTGCCGACCTGGACCGCAGTCGCGCCGCACAGCATAAATTCGCCGACGTCCGTACCCGTCATTATCCCGCCCATGCCTATAATAGGTATCTTTACCGCCTTGTGGCATTCGTAAACCATGCGCAACGCTATCGGCTTGACCGCCGCACCGCTCAACCCGCCCGTGACCGCGGCAAGCACGGGCTTGCGTTTTTTAAAGTCGACCGCCATAGCCGCGACAGTGTTTATAAGACTGATCGCGTCCGCGCCCGCGCGCTCGGCCGCCAATGCGTTTTTGGCGATGTCCGCCACGTTTGGCGTCAACTTGACTATGAGCGGTTTTTTGCATTGCTTGCGCGCCGCTTTTACTATATGCTCCACTCCGTCGGGATCGACGCCGAACGCCATGCCGCCCTTCTTTACGTTGGGGCATGAAATATTAAGCTCTATCATGTCGACGTCCGTACCGCTCAATATCCGCACTATCTCGACGTAATCTTCCTCGCACGCGCCCGCGGCGTTTGCTATGACGACCGCGCCCGTGTTTTTCATGAACGGCAATTCGTTCTGTATAAAATACTCCACTCCGGGATTTTGAAGCCCCACGCTGTTGAGCATGCCCGACGGCGTTTCGGCTATTCTGACGGGCGCATTACCCTGTCGCGGCAACAGCGTCAGCCCCTTAGAGCTTATGCCGCCGAGCTTACCCACGTCGTAAAACTCGTTGTATTCGCGCCCGAACCCGAACGTTCCCGACGCGGCGATTATCGGGTTTTTAAACTCGACGCCCGCTATATTGACTTTTGTGTTTACCATAATTACCTCTATGGAGTTAATAATAATGCGGAATACGGAATTATTGTCGATCGATCATTTAAGCCGTTTTTTCTTGTCGCGCGTCACCGTTTCGACTATTCCGAACAAGCGTAGCGCGATATCGTTATTTGTCCTACGTAGCAAGACGTAGCCTTATTACGAACAAGCGTAGTATACAACTGCTTTTTTGTCCTACGTAGCAAGGCGTAGCCTTATTCTGAACAAGCGTAGCGCAGTGAAGAATCTCTACTTTATTAAATAAGGATGAGATCCTTCGCTTCGCTCAGGATGACAAAAGAATACTTTGAATAGCCAAACCACTCACCCCATCATCTCGACCGAAACGAGCGTATGCGAGTGTAGTGGAGAGATCCAGGCGTTAGCCGCACTAATATTAAATGGTTGAGATTCTTCGCTTCGCTCAGAATAGCCTGCGGCTGCTGCGTAGGACAAAAGAATAGCTATATCCCTCTCACCGCGTAGCGGTCATTAATTCCGCATTCCGCATTACAAAACGATCTCTTCCAACGGGAACACGGGACCGTCCGCACAGGCGCGCAAAAGCTTTTCCTTGCCGTCCTGCATGATACGCACCGAGCATACCAAGCAAGCGCCCACACCGCAACCCATGCGCTGTTCCACGCTCGCAAACCCTATTACGCCGAGCTTGCGGCAGTATTCCTTAGCCGTTTTCATCATGCCCGGCGCGCCGCACACATACAGTACTTCGGGCGCGATCTCCGTAAGCAGTTCGGTCGGGTATCCGTGATAACCGTAGCTTCCGTCGTCCGTGCAATAGCAAACCTTTTTACACGCCTTGTCGAAGTCGTCGCCGTACGCTTTGCGCGCTTCGGCATTGGGAAAACCGAGCAAAGCCGTAACGTTGAGCGACGGATTGTCGCGCGCTATCTTCAACAACGGCGCGCAACCCGTTCCGCCGCCCAATAACGCGATGTTGGTCTTGTCGGGAAGTACGGGGAATCCGTTGCCGAGCGGCAACAGCGCGTCGAACTCCGCGCCCGCGCCGAGTGCGGTAAACGCCGCAGTGCCTTCGCCGACGTTTGCTATGATAAACGTTACGGTGCGATCGTCGCTTGCATACACACAGATAGGTCGACGCAGATCCTTGTTAGGCACTTTTATATGCGCGAACTGTCCCGCCGCAATGTGCGGGAGCTTTTGCGCGCTCTCGCAGGCGATGCGGTGTAAATTATTTCCGAACCGTTCGTTAGATATAATTTTAAGTTGAGCTTTTATCGGTTTCATGTAAATATCGTCCTTTGTTTTATGCTATCGAATATCGCCCAACGCATCGTTAAGATCGTCGCGCATTGCCAAAGCGGCTTCGCGCGCCGCATCGTAATAATTCATGCCGTCGTACTTTTCGGTCAAATACGCCGCGATTATGCCGCGCGAATTATTGACTATCGCGCCGCGCCCGTTCTTATCGAACGACGCCGCCGCATCCTTGCCCTTGCCGCCCTGCGCGCCGTAGCCGGGAACGAGAAAAAACGTGTGTTCGAGCGTTTTGCGCAGTTCCGCCGCCTCCGTCGGATTGGTCGCGCCGACGACCGCGCCGACTGCGCCGTAGCCGTATTCACCGACGTTGTCCGCGCCCCATTGCTCTATGAGCTTGCCTATATGCACGTACAGCGGTTCGCCGCTTTCGAGCTTCATGTTTTGTATGACCGCCGCCGACGGATTGGACGTTCGCGCAAGCACGAAAATACCCTTGCCGTTTGCGTTACATTTATCGGTGAACGGTTTGATACCGTCGTGACCCAAATACGGATTGACCGTTATGTAGTCGTAAAGCGCGTCGTCGAGATACGCTTCGGCATAAGCCGCCGCAGTCGACCCGATATCGTTGCGCTTGACGTCCGCCATGACCATAAGCCCCGCCGCCTGCGCGTACTCCGCCGTTTTGTTCATAGCTTCCGTGCCGTAATGCGAAAATATTTCGTAGAACGCAGACTGTATCTTTACCGCCGGCACTACATCTTTTATGCTGTCGATTATGCGGCAATTGAACTCCGTCAACGCCTGTGCCGCGCTCTTTTTGTCCGTAGCGGTCTTTTTGAGCGACGCGGGCAAATACTCGATCCGCGGATCGAGTCCCGCAACCGTCGGGTTTCCGAGCTTTTCTATGCGGTCTATAAGTTTATCGGTGACGTTTTTCATAATTGTTTTTTCTCTCCTTTAACTATCGCGCCGACGACTGCGCCGTTGAGCCGCCAACCGTCGAACAACGAATTTTTACCCTTGGACTTGAAGTATGCCGTATCCACCGTGTACTCCGCGTCGGGATCGACTATGACTATATCCGCGCGCGCTCCGACTTCGATCCTGCCCCTGTCGGTAAGTCCGAGTATGTTTGCGGGCGCGGCGCTCATGAGCCGACACAGGTCGGAAAGCTTGACCGTTTCGGTAAGCACGAGCCGCGTATACGCGACGGCAAACGCCGTTTCCAGTCCGACCGTGCCGAACGGCGCGTAATCGAATTCCTTGTTTTTCTCGTCGAAATGATGCGGCGCGTGATCGGTAGCGATCACGTCGATAGTGCCGTCGACTATGCCTTCGATTATAGCGTCGACGTCGCGCTCTCCGCGCAAAGGCGGGTTGATCTTGGCGTTGGTATTGTACGAAAGTATCTCGTCGTCGGTCGCCGCGAAATAGTGCGGACACGTTTCGCATGTGACCTTTACGCCGCGCTTTTTCGCTTGACGAATGATATCGACGGACTCGGCGGTCGACACGTGACATACGTGCAGACGCGCGCCCGCTTCCTCCGCGAGCAATACGTCGCGCGCGACTGCCGCGCTCTCCGCGGCTTTGGGAATGCCGCGCAGTCCGCTCGCGGTCGCGTTTTCGCCTGCGTTGACAACGCCGTTGCCCGAAATGCTTTTATCCTCGCTGTGCGACAATACGGTAAGCCCGAATGTCTTGGCGTATTTTAGCGCGTTGAGCATTACAGCGCCGTTACCTACGGGCAAGCCGTCGTCCGACACCGCTATCGCGCCTTGCGCTTTCATGTGTCCGAACTCGGCAAGCTCTTCGCCCTTTTGCCCGCGCGTTATACAGCCTACGGGCAAAACGTCCGCATTCCCGCATTCGGCGGAGCGTTTGCGGATATACGCGACCGCGGCGGCGGTATCCGTCGGCGGGTCGGTATTGGGCATACAGCACACAGTGGTGTATCCGCCCGCAAGCGCCGCAAGCGAACCCGATCCGATATCTTCCTTGTGAGTTTGCCCCGGCTCGCGCAGATGGCAATGCATGTCTATAAATCCCGGAAATACGAGCTTGCCGTCGCAATCTATCTCTTCCGCGCCAAAGCATTCTATATTCGGCGCTATGCGCGCGACGGTCTCGCCGTCGATCAGCACGTCCGTTTGTTGCATTCCGCCCGCATTGACGACGGTCGCATTTTTCAAAAGTATCACCGTACGTTACCTCCGTCCAACAGCAGTTTCAGCATAGCCATGCGCACCGCAACGCCGTTAGTCACTTGTTCTTCGATCACGCTCCGCGCGCCGTCCGCCACGTCGCCGGCGATCTCCGCCTCGCGGTTCACGGGTCCGGGATGCATGACTATATGATCGTCGGCGCAAAGCCGCAAACGCTTTTGCGTCACGCCGTAGTATTCGTGATATTCCTCGCGCGACGGGAAAAACGCGCCGCTCATGCGCTCGAACTGTATCCTTAACGGCATAACTATGTTCGCGCCGTCGAGCGCGCTGTCGAGATCGCTGTCCACTTCGCAACCCAGTCCCGCTATACCGTCGGGTATAAGCGTATACGGTCCGCAAACGGTGACCGACGCGCCGAGCATGCCGAACAGCAATATATTACTGCGCGCCACGCGAGAGTGCCGTATATCGCCCACTATAACAAGCTTTTTATCGGCAAGCCCGCCGAAATACCGCGTCGCCGTGAGCGCGTCCAAAAGCGCTTGCGACGGGTGTTCGTTCATGCCGTCGCCCGCGTTTATGACCGACGCTTTTATCGTTTCCGCAAGCAGTCGCGCACTGCCCGCCACGGGGTGGCGTATTATCACGGCGTCCGTTTTGAGCGCGTCGAGCGTTTTGCCCGTATCGACAAGCGTTTCGCCCTTTTGCACGGACGACGCCGCAACGGATATGCCCATTACCGACGCGCCCAAATTTTTGGCGGCGAGATCGAACGAATTGCGCGTGCGCGTCGAGTTTTCGTAAAACAACGTCGCCACGTTCTTGCCCGCAAGCTCGCTGCCGCGCTCGCGGTCGTCCAGTCGCTCGCGCATGGCGTTCGCTACCGTCAATATCTCGTTGACTTCGGACTTTGACAGATCCTTGATCCCGAGTATGTCTTTACGTTTCATTTTATCTCCTTGTATCCGTCAACGGCTTCTCAATGCGTTGAGCGCTTGCGCAAAATCGCGCGGCTCGTCCGCCGTGAATTCCAGTCGTTCGCCGCTTCGCGGGTGGGTAAAGCCCAGCGTACGCGAGTGCAACAGTTGCCCCGCCGCATCGAATTTTTGCGTGCTTCCGCCGTACAAAGCGTCGCACGTTATGGGGTGCTTCAAGTACGCCGCATGAACGCGTATTTGATGCGTCCTGCCCGTGTGCAACGTAAACTCGACGTAACAATTGCTTTTGAACCGCTCCAAAACGGCGTAATCGGTGACGGCGCGTCTGCCGTCCGAAGTCACGCACATTTTGAGCCTGTTTTTTTTGTCGCGCCCGATAGGCGCGTCGACTGTTCCGCGATCGCATTTCAGCTCGCCGTCGAGTACGGCGCGGTACAGCTTTTTCACCGTATGCGCGGCAAACTGCTCGCCGAGCGCGGCGTGCGCACGATCGGTCTTGCACACGACCATAAGCCCCGTCGTATCCTTGTCCAGCCTGTGTACGATACCCGCACGCGCCGAGCCGCCCGCTTGCGACACGTTGCCGAACCTGTACAACAATGCGTTTACGAGCGTTCCGTTGCGGTTGCCCGCGCCGGGGTGGACCACAAGCCCGCGCTGTTTGTTTATTACCGCCAGCTCGGCGTCCTCGTATACCACGTCCAACGGGATATTTTCGGGCAAAACTTCGTCGCTCCGTACTTCGTCCTCGAACGACACGGTATCGCCCGTTTTGACCGTTTGCCCCGCCTTGACCGCCGGCACGCCGTCGATAAACACCTTGCCGCCGTCGATGAGATTTTTAATGTGCGAACGCGTAAACTCCGTTTCGTCGGTCAAAAACACGTCCAACCGCGCGCCGCCTTCGGTGCAGTAGACGGTCGTCATGTATCGTCGCGCTCCGTATCGACACCGTTTTCAACGACGACAGACTTTACGCCGTCTTGTTCGACTTGTTCGACTTGTCCGTCGGACACGGGTTTTTCGGCGGATCGCTTCGCCCGTCGTTTTGCGGGCGCGCTTTTTTTCGGCGCGCTTTCGGTTCGTTCCGCCGCGACCTTTTCGGCATTTTCGGCAGGAGCTTCACCCGACGGCGTTTCGTTCTCGACACCGTCGTCGACAGTAACGTCTTGGACGGTAGCGTCGATACCGTCGACGGGCGCGGTTTCGCCCGCGTCCGAACTTTCGCCCGTTTCCGCAGTCATATCGACTGGCGCTATCTCGCCGAGATCGTCGACGAGCGGCGCGGTAGGTTGCTCCTTGCGCTTATCGCTGTCCCTGTACAGGAACAGAAAATACACGACGATAAGCACGACGCCGAAAATAAGCTCCGCGTCGGCTATATTGAAAATATACGGCTGAAAAGTAAAGTGTACGAAATCGCGCACCCAGCCTATGAACATGCGGTCTATGCAATTACCCATAGCGCCCGCGACGAACATAGCTATACCGATGCGAAAGACCTTGCTTTTCCCCTTGTTTTTGATAAGCACGAGTATAAACGCGACCGACGCCGCGACGGCGAACACGCTGAAAAATATGCGCGCGCCCATAGTTCCCAACCACTTGCTAACAAAATCCGCGCCGTACGCCGCATTATAGTTGGGGATCAGTTCAAACGCCAAAAAATTCGGTATCAACGTCAATTCGTTATGATAGCCGAGCGTTTTTTCCACGATCGTTTTGCTTATAAGATCCAACGCGAAAAGTCCGATCATAACTATCCATTCCATCTTGGCGATTTTCAGATAGTTCCATACGATCTTGGCTACGCGCTTTATAAATTCCCATGCGCGGGAAAAGAAATTTTTAAACGAATTGTCCGACATTTTTCCGATCATTCTTCTCCGTCCGGTTTTAGTACGTCTATCGTATCGGGCGTTATCAAAAACAGGTTGCGACGAATGGTCATCACTCTGTCGCCGAGCGCGTACGCCGCGCCGGACGTAAAGTCCATGAGCCGTTGCGCGTCGGGCGAATCGGATATGGGATCGAGATCGACCAGCGCAGGCTCGCGCCGTCGTAAATACGCTATCAATTGTTCTACGTCCTTGGTTGTGCGCGGACGGTATATAACGAAATTCTGATTGAGTTGCGGCGATACGTACTGATCGAGCGTGGGGAGCGGCATTGCTTGCGACTGTACGCCGCCCGTGTTCACCTGCGCGAATTGCGGCGGGTGTTCCAAACTGTGTTCGGTACGCTGTGCCGCCGAACCGTGCGGCGGCGGAGTATACATCGGCGCGGACTGTTGCGGGTACGTCGGCGCGGCGGGCTGTTGCGGAAAGATCGGCTGTTGCGCATACGACTGTTGCGGCGCGGCAAAACCGCTGTTACGCGCACCGCCCGTATAATTGCCGTTTGCGTCGTGCGTGTCCTCGTAAACTTCGGGCGCGCCGCCGTTGTAATTGCTCGCGTTACGCAAGAACGCGTCGAAAAAATCTCCGTTTGCCATAACAGCTCCTACCTATGTGTTCGCGACCCGAATATCGCCGTACCCGGTCGCACCATGTTACTGCCCTGCGCTATCGCGCGCTCGTAATCCGAACTCATGCCCACCGACAGTATATCGAACGCGTCGCTTTTATGTTTTTCAAACTTCGCGGCAAGTTTTGCATAGACCGCGTCGCCCGCGTCTTTGGGCGGAACTGACATTATGCCGCGCACTACCACGTTTTTAAGCTCTCGGACTTCGGCTATAAGGTCGTCCGCAATATCGACGGGCGCACCCGTTTTGGACTGCTCGCCCGCCGCGTTCAACTCGATAAGCACCTGCTGTCGCACGTTGCGCAATCTTGCAAGCCTGTCTATCTCGCGCGCCAGCTCGATACAGTTTACCGACTGAATGAGCGCTACGTTCCCGACGAGATACTTTGCCTTATTGCGTTGCAAAGTGCCTATAAAGTGCCATATTGCGCGTTGTACGCCGTCCTTTTTGCCGAGATACTCTTGAACGCGGTTTTCTCCGATATTATCTATACCGCTATCGACAGCGACGTCGATAAACTCCGCAGGCACGTTTTTGGTAGCCGCCACGACGGTCACCGCGCGCCCCGACCGTGCTGATGCGCGCGCCACGCGCTCGGTCACAAGCTCGATATTACGTTTGATCTCGTCGACAGTCATGCTATATCCCGCCGATTTTAATTATACACCAAACGCGCGCGTAAATCAACTGTTTTTTATAACGCAATATCATCGAATTAATGTCTAGCGCAACACCGTAGACCGATCGGATACTCGCTTTATACAACACTCAACCGCCCGAACGCATTAAAAAAGTGCGACATGTGCCGCACTTTCAATGTTGTATTCTATCAAAACCTGTCGCGCTTGACGTAGCTCGTATGCAACACTTCGTGCGAAGTGTGGCTGCCGGGCTTGCCGAAAAATTCTTCGTACAACGCTTTGACGACGGGATTTTCGTGGCTCTTGCGAAGCTCGCTCTTGCCGTCCTTTTTGTAAAGGACTTTGGCGCGGGTCTTAGGCACGTCGACGAGATTGCGCGTTGCGCTGTCGACTATGGGTTGACCGCCGCCATTGACGCAACCGCCGGGGCAAGCCATTATCTCGACAAAGTGGTACTTGCTCTTGCCCGCCTTGATATCGTCCATTATCTTGCGCGCATTTCCGAGTCCGCTCGCGACGGCTATGTTTATCTGCTTGCCGTTGAGCGTAACGGACGCTTCCTTAATGCCTTTCGTGCCGCGCACCGCTTTGAAGTCGACGTTGTCGAGCTTTTCGCCGGTAACGACTTCGGCGACCGTGCGGAGCGCCGCTTCCATAACGCCGCCCGTCGCGCCGAATATAAGCCCCGCCGTACTGCCCTTGCCGATGGGATCGTCGAATTCGGTTTTGGGATCGAGCGCCGCGAAATTAATGCCGAACTTTTTGATGAGCCGAGCAAGCTCGCGCGTCGTGACAGAAACGTCGATATCGGGCACGCCCGCCGCCGACTGATCGTCGCGCGTAAGCTCGAACTTTTTGGCTATGCACGGCATGACCGTGACGACGGCAAGATCCTTGGGATCTATGCCGAGCTTTTTGGCGTAATACGTTTTCATGATCGCGCCGAACATCTGTTGCGGCGATTTGCACGACGAAAGGTTTTTAAGCTGATCGGGATAATTGTATTCGATAAACCGTATCCAACCGGGACTGCACGAAGTGATCATGGGCAACGTCGCGTTCGGATCGTTGAGCCGTTCCAAAAACTCCGTGCCTTCTTCCATGATGGTCATATCCGCCGCCATATTCACGTCGAACACTTTATCGAAGCCCATCGCTTTGAGCGCCGCGACCATTCTGCCCTCGGTATCCGTACCGATCGGATACCCGAACTCCTCGCCGAGCGCCGCGCGTACCGCGGGAGCCGTGCCGACTATGACCGTTTTGGTCGGATCGGCGAGCAATTTCTCCACATCGGAAGCGCTGTCCTTTTCGCGGAGCGCACCCGTCGGGCAAACGTTGATACATTGACCGCATGCCACGCACGGCACTTCGCCGAGCGACTTATCGAACGGGCTTGCGATACGCGTTGCGAACCCGCGGTTGCCAGCGTCGATAACGCCGACGGTCTGTACGGTATTGCACGCGGCGACGCAACGACGGCAAAGTATGCACTTATTGTTGTCGCGCACCAAAAACGGCGTAACGTCGTCGACGTCGTAATCGTTCATCGCGCCGCTGTATTTAGTCGCGTCGCAACCGTATTCGGTGGACAGCGTCTGCAACTCGCAATTCCCGCTACGCACGCAACTGAGACATTCCTTATGGTGATTGCTCAGCATGAGTTCGAGCGTGATCTTGCGCGATGCGCGGACCTTTGGAGTATTGGTGAAAACTTCCATGCCCTCGGCAACCACCGTCGAACACGCCGTCATAAGCTTGCGGTTGTTCTTTATCTCAACGACGCAAACGCGGCAACTGCTCTCGTTGCAAAGGTCTTTCATATAGCACAGCGTGGGGATATTAAATCCCGCCTTGACGGCGGCGTCCAGTATACGCGTGCCTTCGGGTACGGTGACCGCTACCCCGTTGACTTTTAAATTGACGTTTTTCATAAATGGGAATTTCTCCTATTATAATTCCGAATACAAAATTGTATTTACGAATGTTGGATCGATAAATCTATGTACGAATAGTGAGCAAAAGCGATGGCGCGATAAGATCGCGTAGACGATTTATGCGGTAAAAAGGCGCGTCGCTCGAAGTCGTAGCAGCGCTACGTCGAGAGCGAGCAACGTATTTACCGCGTAAATCGGCAGCAAGCTTACGCGTAAATCGCTTGCGCGCACTATTTATATATTGCGCCCTTAGGACACTTGGATATACACACCCCGCACTTGATACACTTTTTGGGATCGATGACATGGATCGGTCTGCCGTTGGATGCTTTCTCTTCGGTCGCGGATATCGCGCCGACGGGACAGTTGCGCGCGCACAGCGTGCAACCGATACATTTTTCCTTATCGACCTTAAAGCTGACGAGCGCTTTGCAAACGCCCGCAGGACACTTGCCGTCGCAGTGCGCTTCGTACTCGTCGCGGAAATAGCGGAGCGTACTCAACACGGGGTTGGGCGCGGTCTGACCGAGTCCGCACAGCGAATTGTCTTTTATGTAATAGCACAGCTCTTCCATCTTATCGAGATCTTCGAGCGTCGCCTCGCCTTTGGTCACTTTATCGAGCATTTCCAAAAGGCGTTTATTGCCTATACGGCAGGGCGTGCATTTTCCGCACGACTCGTCGACGGTAAATTCCAGAAAGAACTTGGCGATATCGACCATGCAGTTGTCTTCGTCCATGACTATAAGCCCGCCCGAACCCATCATCGAGCCGATAGCCATAAGGTTGTCGTAATCGATCGGCGTATCGATAAGCGATGCGGGGATGCACCCGCCGCTCGGTCCGCCCGTTTGCGCGGCTTTGAACTTTTTGCCGTTGGGGCAACCGCCGCCTATATCCTCGACTATCGTGCGGAGCGGCGTACCCATGGGTATCTCCACAAGCCCGACGTTTTCGAGCTTGCCGCCGAGCGCGAACACCTTTGTTCCCTTGCTCTTTTCCGTGCCGACGGACGCGAACCAGTCCGCGCCGTTGAGAATTATCTGCGTGATATTGCCGTAGGTTTCGACGTTGTTGATAAGCGTCGGCTTACCGAACAAGCCTTTTATCGCGGGGAACGGCGGACGCTGACGCGGCTCGCCGCGCTTGCCTTCCGCGGAGTTCAACAAGGCGGTCTCCTCGCCGCAAACGAACGCGCCCGCGCCCAAACGCAATTCCAGATCGAACTTTTTGCCCTGTCCCATAACGTTATCGCCGAGTATACCGTACTCGCGCGCCTGCGCTATGGCGACTTCCAAACGGTGAACGGCTATCGGGTACTCGGCGCGCACGTAAATAACGCCGTGTTCCGCACCGACCGCATAGCCCGCTATCATCATGGCTTCGATGACGGCGTGCGGATCGCCTTCCAAAAGCGAGCGGTCCATAAACGCGCCGGGGTCGCCCTCGTCGGCGTTACACGCAACGTACTTTTCCGTACCCGGCGCGTCGTGGGTGAATTGCCACTTCATGCCGGTGGAAAATCCCGCGCCGCCGCGTCCGCGAAGTCCGCTCTTTTTGATCTCGTCGATGACCTGCTGCGGCGTCATTTGCGTAACCGCTTTTTCATACGCCTTGTAGCCGTCGGTCGCGAGATATTCGTCGATGTTTTCGGGATCGATCACGCCGCAGTTGCGCAACACGACGCGCCGCTGACTGCGGTAAAAATCGGTATCGTTGATGCTTTTAAGCTGTCCGTGGATGTCCTTCTCGGCATGCAACAACCGTTCGACGGGTTGTCCGCCGACGATATGCTTTTCCACGATCTCGGTAACGTCGTCGGGCTGAACATGCGTATAGAACGAGCCGTCGGGATAAACGACCGCGATCGGACCCTTGGAACACAAACCGAAACAACCGGTCATGATGATCTTGACTTCGTTTTCCAGTCCTTTTTCTTTGAGCCGAGAAACGAAGTTATCGTATATGATCTTGCTGTTGCCGGATGTACAGCCCGTACCGCCGCAAACAAGTATGTACATACGCGGCAAGCCCGGCGTGACCGCCGCGCCCTCCTGCCGTTCGTCGATAGTGGCTTTAAGCCTATCGCGTATTTCCTGTAACTGCTGTAAAGTTTTCATTTATCGCTCCTGAAATTAAGAGAGTGTTGAATTTAACGTTAAGTATAAGCACGTGTTTCGACCGCAAGATCGCATCGAACGGGCAAACGGTATGCCGTCGTAACAATTGCGGATAGGATCCGCACGACCGTCGCGGCGCGCCGCACAAAGCCCGTACACGCAAGCTACGCGCGATCAAATGTTGTTGTACTTTGCCAATATCTCGTCCACGCTGTCTTCCGTCACCTTGCCGTAGACCTCGCCGTTGACGGTAAGTACGGGCGCAAGCCCGCAACAACCGATACAACGCGTCGCTTCGAGCGTAAACCGTCCGTCGGCGGTGGTATGACCGGGTTCTACGCCGAGCATGCGTCCGAATTTATCTATAACGCCGCCGCTACCCTTTACGTAGCATGCGGTACCCAAGCACACGGCTATCTTTATCTGCCCCGGCTGTTCGAGCCTGAACTGCGAATAGAACGTGGCTATGCCGTACACCGTTGCAAGCGGCACGCCGAAAAAGTCGGCGATTTTGAGTTGAACTTCGAGCGGAAGATATCCGTAAATATCCTGCGCTTTTTGCATCGCCATCATTACCGGTCCGGGAACGTCTTTAAGACTTTCCAGAACTTCGGCGAACTTTATGTCCTTTTCATCGGTCATTGGTGTATTTACTCCTTTTGGGTAATTTACTGTCGAATATACGGAACGAACGCACTGCTTGCCCGCCTATACCGCATACTTGTATATAATAACACATAATTCGCTGATTTTCAAGTATAATTCCGCATTTTAAACGTGTTCGCATATGCGAACTTTTGCCGCACCGTTTTGTCCGCCACCATATCGTGTATACGCCGATATAACGCCGCCCCGCCCAATGTGGAAGAAACCAATCCGCTACGACAGCGATATTGCTGCAAGCGTTATCGCGCGCACATGCACATAATGCAAATACGACAGGATCGAATACGAGTCGGGACAATCGTATTCGCTCGCAACATCGAGCGCCGCAGTCAAAAGCACGGAGCTTGTTTCGCCCGAAAACGCTTTAAGCCTTAAACACGCCGACGCGACGGCATGCTCGGCTTGGGATTCGGCGATATTTCCGCGTTGAAGTTCGGACGCGGCGGTGCGGACAGTATCGTACCACTCGCCCGTCAAGTATTCGAGCGCACGCGCATCGGTTTCGGCGACACTGCATTTGGGAACGGTCAATGCGAAATAGTATGAGTTTTCATTGACCGAAGCAAGCGTTTTTGCGTCCGATTCCTTATCGTACACCGCCGCTATTATCTTATACTCGCCGTCGTTGTATATATATCCCGCGCCGCCGCGCTCCACCGCGTACTGCGCCATCACATGCGACTGCTCGCGATCGGTCGATCTGCCCGTCGCAAGCATGTAAAACGTTTTGCCCTTAAAATTGGGCGCGGGTGCGCCCACGGTCGACAACCGCGGTAAAAACGCGACCAATGCGCATATAGCCGCCGTAAGCAACAGCAACACCGTTATCAGCGCTCCCGCCGCACGCCGCGACCGTCCGCCGCCGCGCTTGCGATTGCGGTCGCGCCTTCCGCCGCGCCGCACGAAATATGCGCCGGAATCGTACTCGCTCATACCGTATTATATGACGCATGACCGACAATTAGTAAAGCAAATATTATATCGAATGCGAAATTAGAAATGCGGAATGATAGCCCCCCCCCTGCGCGGAGAGAGAATTAGGAATGCGGAATGCGGAATGCGGAATTATGGTCAATCGAGTAATGTGCGGCTAACGCCTAGATCTCTCCGCTACGTGCGCAAAGCGCACTTCGGTCGAGATGATGGGGAGAGTAGAAAAGCGTCTCTGTTATTTATAGAAAAGCATACCACAACCTAACACCCCATCATTTCGAGCGGAGCGTAAGCGCAGCCGAGAAATCAAGGCGATCCGCCGCAATGTGAATAAGAATTCGGCATTAACGGATAATTAAGAATTCCCGCAGTATTCTTTTGTCATTCTGAGCGTTTTTTGCCCACCGAAGAATCTCAACCATATTTAATAATGATGAGATCCTTCACTGCGCTGCGCTTGTTCAGAATAAGGCTTCACCTTGCTACGTAGGACAAAAAAGTAATGCGCTGTGCTGCGCTCGTTCGGAATTACAAACAATACAGTTTTATTCGCCTTAGTGAATTTACGGCACAAAAAATCCCGCTTGTGCCGCAGAGTTTACCTGATTTTAACCCGCCTTATGGCAGGTGGGTCGGCTGACGCCGTGCTTCTGTCTTCCCCTGCTTGACTTGCGTCAAAATTACTGAGGCCCGACATAATGCATAGCGTACGCGCCATCCCTTTTCTTGATTGAGGTTATAAATAAGGTTTTATCTCGTACACCGCAGGATGTACCTATATTATATACGTTCGGCGTAAAAAAATCAACGGGTGTCCGTAAAATTTTATAGGGAAAATTTTTGCGGAAGGTATTGACAATCGCTTGTTTTTGTGTTATAGCCTTCCACGCCTACTGATCTTTGTTCGATTGATGCGCGCCGCGACCGACGGAAGCCAACCAATCCGTACGAATTTTCGGCGCGAGCATTAGCCGCTCGGCGAGCGCGCGCTTTTCCTTTGCGGGCATGTCCGTGGAAACGAAATGCTCTACGTAATAATCGAAAAAGGTCAAAAACTGTTTTTTGTCGCCCAGTCTGTCCGCCAGCCGTATCTGCAACGCGACGATCTCGCTCGTCGGGTTCTTGCCCCTGCCAAGCTCGCCGAGCATGCGCGCCGCCGGCACGACGTTGTTGGTCTGCAACAAATACAATGCGAACAAAAACAAAAATTCTTCGTCGCCGCGCAATTGCTTGACTACTTTATCGAGTCTGTCGGTTATCTCGCGGTACTTGGCGCTGTAAACGCCGTATATCGCGCCGTAGCAGTACGCACTGCGCTTGCGTTTGAGTATACGCAACATTTCCGCGCAACGCTTTTGATCGCCCGTAGTTTTGCAGATCATTGCGGCGAGCGCGGCGTATTTGTCCGTCGGTTTTATGCGCGCGTACAAATACAAATAATTGCGCGCGCATTCCGAATAGTTGCCGAGCATAAGATGCGCTTCGGCGCACACGCTGTAACCGTATTCGTTGTCGGGTTTGAGCTTTTTGTACTGTTCGGCATACTGCGCCACGGCATGATATTCCTGCAAAACCGATTCGATGTCGATCAGCAAATACAGCGCAGGCATGTATTCGCCGTCGAGCGCGTGCGACATTTCCGCATGCTCGCGCGCCCTGTCGAACCGCCGCTCCTTGTAATCGATGTACGCCTTGTAATACCAGTACTGCTCGTACTGTTCCTTTGCCGGGTGACGTTCGAGCGCGTCCGTCGCCTTTCCGTGTTCGCCGAGCGCGATATAGCACGACGCTTCGTCGAACAGATTTTCGTACAGCTTGAATTCGGTAGCCAAGCGATCGAACGCATCCGCCGCCGCGCCGTAATCCATTGCCGACACGCAACACTCGGCGTATTTGATATACGCCACGGGATCGGTCGGACGCTTTTCTTTCATGCGTTCCGCCGTTTCGAGCGCTTTGTCCACGCGCTTTACAGTTTGATACGTGTCTATCAATCGAACGTACGCTCCCGCGAAAAACCCGTCGCTCGCGTCGAGCGCTTCGGTCATAAGCCGCACGACGGAATCGTAATCGCTACGCGCGCTCAACAGCTCCGCGGCGTTGTCGTACACCGACCACGCCCATTGCAATTCCGCGCGATCGGTTATCAGCTTGCAGCATTCGATAGCCGCAAGATAATCGGCAAGCGCCGCGTCGAGATCGCGCGAGCTGTGATACGAATATCCGCGCCGAGCGAACGCGCGCATGCGCTTGACGGGATCGACCGTGTGTTTTAGCTCGTGCGTTTGCCGCGCTATATTGTTTTCGCGCTCGGTCTTTTCGGGATCGTATACAAACGTGTCGTCGGCGACGTCTATCTCCGCTTCGACGGGCGTTTCGTCCGTATCGGGATATTCGATCATGCCGAAATCGACGACGATCGCCGTCGGCGAACCGTCCGCCGAATAGCCGACGTAACAATTATATTGTCCGTCGCCCCAGCCCGTGGAAAATACCGCAAGCTTCTTTCCGCCGACTTCCACTTCGGTATGAGTCTGTCCGTTAAGCACGATCAAACCGTCGAGCGGATGCACATAGTCCTTGATATGCGACAAATATGCGTCGTAGGCAGTCTCGTCCGCAATACAGCACACGCCCGACGTTATAGGCACCGCCGCCGCATATTTATCGACCGCGAGCCTGCCGAGCGCGGATTTATCGCACAACGTTTTCCACTCGACGGCGCGAGCTTCCGTAAATCTAAGTCCGCAATACGCGACGCGCTCGCCGTCGTCGGTCATACACGTCAAACAAAACGGGAACGCGACAACGCCGCAATCCGTGTCGAACGGCTTGTATTTGTGCGACGTCGAATAAGCGTCGAACAGCACCGCGCGTTTTTCGGGAAACTGCAAAAACGGAAATTCAGAGTACGATAAACGTACTCCGCAAACGGTGTGCGATACCATCACTTCGCCGAGATCGATCGGCGCGGTAAGATGGTTTTTTGGTATTTTGACAGTGACCTTCAATTGACCGCGAGTTTACACGCGTGCGAACAGTTTATCGCCCACGGCTTGAAATTCTTTCCAGAACGGCTCGAAACGTTTGAGCGCTTCGACGGTACGTTCTTCGGTGTTGAACGCGGTAAGACGTACCCAGCCGTTGCCGTTTCTGCCGAATCCGCTGCCGGGAGTGCAGACTATACGCGTCTTTTTGAGCAGATAGTCAAAGAACTGCCACGAATCTATTCCGCAATTGAACCATACGTACGGCGCGTTGACGCCGCCGACGTATTCTATACCCAGCTCGTCGAACTTTTGCGTGATGAGCCGCGCATTCTTTTTGTAGGCTTCGACCATGCGCTTGGTGTCGTCGAACCCGCCGCGCAACGCGCTTTCCGCCATGCGCTGTACGACGTAAGACGTGCCGTTGAATTTGATGGCTTGGCGATGCAACCACATACGGTTGAGCGGCGACGCCATGGGTATGACCGTCCAACCGCACCGCACGCCCGTAAAGCCCGACATTTTGGAAAACGAGCAAAACTCCACGGCGCAATCGCGCGCGCCCGTCACTTCGAATATAGACCGCGCTATGCCATTGTTCTCGATATACGCTTCGTACGCCGCATCGTAAAGTATGACCGCTTGATTTTCAAGCGCGAAGTCCACCCATTCCTTTAATTGCTCAACGGTATATGCCGCGCCCGTCGGATTGTTAGGCGAACAAATATATATTATATCCGCCTTGCCCTTTTTGGGCGGCATCGCCAAAAACCCGTTGTCCTTGGTGGCGTCGACGTACACTATTTTATGTCCCGCCAAAACATTGGCGTCGACATACGCGGGATAAACGGGATCTGGGATCATGACCGTATTGTCGGTATCGAACAGATCCAAAAAGTTACCGATACCGTTTTTTGCGCCGTCGGTAACGAATATCTCGTCGGCGTTTATATCCACGCCGCGAGTTTTGTAATAATCGACTATCGCGTTTTTCAAAAACGCATAGCCGTCGTACGGTCCGTATCCGCGAAAGCCCGTACGCGTACTCATATCGACGGCGGCGCTTTTGCACGCTTCCACCGTTTTGAGCGACAGCGGCTGAGTAACGTCGCCGATACCCAAGCTTATGATGTCGGACTGCGGGAATTCCGCTTTATACGCATTCACCCGCTTTTCCACTTCCGCAAAAAGATAATTCTCTTTTAAATTTTTAAAATTGCGATTGAGTTTCATTGTTTACCGTCAAAACTCCTTTCGTTGAATATACGCTCGCGCGACGTTTTGCTGTTATTTTTTGCCTTTTTTAACGCGCCTGTCCGCGGCAAAACCTTTCGCCGCCGCGATAAACTCGCGGAATATGGCTTGCGGACGCGCCGGGCGGGATTTGAATTCGGGATGATACTGTACGCCTAGATAAAACCGCTTGTCGGTTATCTCCACCGATTCGACGAGATTTCCGTTGGGCGAAATGCCGCCGAGCGTAAGCCCCGCATTTTGCATAGGTTCGCGCATTGCGTTGTTGAATTCGTAACGGTGGCGGTGCCGTTCCGTGACCGAAGTCACGCCGTTGCCGTAGCACCTTGCGAGCGTGGTATCGGGCTTTATCATGCACTCGTACGCGCCCAACCGCATCGTGCCGCCCGTGTTCTCGCAACCGACCTGATCTTCCATGATGTCTATCACTTTGTGCGCCGATGCGGGATCGAACTCGCGCGAATTGGCGTCGGCAAGCCCCAAAACGTTGCGCGCGAACTCTATCGCTATGATCTGCATACCCAAACATATGCCGAAGTACGGTTTATCGTTCTCGCGGCAATACTTGGCGGCTGTCACCATGCCCTCTATACCGCGGTCGCCGAACCCGCCGGGAACGATGACGCCGTCGGCTTGATCGAGATAGCTCGCGACCGTATCGTCGGTCAATTTTTCGGCGTCTATCCATTTGAGATCGATCTTTACGCCGTTATGTATGCCGCCGTGCGTGAGCGCTTCCACGACCGAAAGATACGCGTCGAACATTTGCACGTATTTCCCGACGAGCGCGATAGTCACCGTGCCTTCGCGTTCCTTCGCCATTTTCACCATTGCGCGCCACTCGTCGAGCTGAGGCGGAACGTCGGGCAGATCGAGCTCGCGCGCGACGATATCGCCTATGCCGCTGTTCAAAAGCAACAACGGAACTTCGTACAAAAGATCGGCGTCGCGGTTTTCGATGACGCAATCGGGTTCGATGTTACACGACATAGCGAGCCGTTCTTTGAGCTTGTCGTCCAACGGCTTGCTCGTGCGCAAAACCACGAGATCGGGCGAAATACCGAGCGAGCGCAACGTCTTTACCGAATGCTGCGTCGGCTTGGTCTTTACTTCGCCGCTCGACGTGATGGTCGGCGCGAGCGTGACGTGTACGAACAGACAGTTTTCCCTGCCTACGTCGTTGCTCACCTGACGAATGGCTTCTATAAACGGCAAGCTTTCTATATCGCCTACCGTGCCGCCTATCTCGGTGATGACCACGTCCGCATCGATCTTTTTGCCTACCGAATATATAAACTTTTTGATCTGACTGGTTATGTGCGGAATGACCTGAACGGTCTCGCCGTTATACACGCCGTCGCGTTCGTTTTGCAATACGGTGGAATACACCTTGCCCGTAGTCAGATTGGAAAACTTATTCAGGTTTTCGTCGATGAACCGCTCGTAATGTCCGAGATCTAGATCGGTCTCGGCGCCGTCCTCCGTAACGAAAACTTCGCCGTGCTGGTACGGACTCATCGTGCCCGGATCGACGTTGATATACGGATCGAGCTTTTGCGCGATGACCTTTAAACCTTTGGATTTGAGTATAAGTCCGAGACTCGCCGCCGTTATTCCCTTGCCGAGTCCCGATACGACCCCGCCGGTTACGAATATGTATTTTTCCATGATCTCTCCGTGAAAACCTTTTTCCGAATGTGTATTGTATCGATTTGTTAAGTGTAGCCCAAAAAGCGATATATGTCAAGCGAATTATGTTCGCAACGCGCGACCCGATACCGAACCGACGCAAATTGCAGTTAGCCCGGAACGCTTTATCGACGATAATTCCGAATTCTTAATTTATTCTCACCGCGCAACGGTCCGACAATTACGCATTATCGCATTACGCATTCTTAATCGACCGTCATTCCGCATTCCGAATTCCTAATTGCGAATTCTAATTAAAGCCTTACCGTTCCTCTGAACACTTCGCACGCTTCGCCCGTAAGATACACCGCGTCGTCCGTATAACGAATGGTCAGTTCTCCGCCCGGCAAGCGCACCGAAATATCGGTGTCTTTATCGCACAAGCCGTTGAGAACAGCCGCGACCGCCGCCGCGCACGCGCCGCTTCCGCAAGCCATGGTCTCGCCCGTGCCGCGCTCGTAGACGCGCAGCTTCAAGTGAGTACGGTCTATCGCCTGCATAAACCCGACGTTGACGCCTTCGGGGAACAACGACTTGTCCTCGCCGAGCATTTTGCCCAAGCCTTCCACGTCGCAGTTTTGCACGTCCGAAACTATGACGGTGCAGTGCGGATTGCCCATAGACGAGCATGTTATATCCATATCGCCGCGCGGCGTGGAAATCTTATGCGCGACCACGCGCTCGCCCGAAATATTAACGGGTACTTTTGCCGGATCGAGCATGACGGCGCCCATATCGACCTTTACCGAATTGACCTTGCCGTCGCGCGCGAAAAGTTTAAGTTTTTTCACGCCCGAAAGAGTGTCGACCGTGATGTCGAGTTTATCGGTCTTGCCGTTGTCGTAAAGGTATTTGCCTACGCAACGTATTCCGTTGCCGCACATCTTGCCTTCCGACCCGTCGGAATTGAACATGCGCATTTTCGCGTCGCACGTTTCGGACGGATAAATGAATATCACGCCGTCGCCGCCCACGCTGAAATGCCTGTCCGAAAGGTTGACTGCGACCGATTCCATATTGCCGATAGGTCTTGTCAGGCAGTCTACGTAAATATAATCGTTGCCGCAACCGTGCATTTTTATAAAGTTGAGCCGTTGCCGCTCCGTGCGCATGTTGTTGATGTCGACAAGCTCGGTATTGTACTGGCTGTATCGGCTCTTCAACGCGCGCGCCACGGCGTTTGCTGTATCGATGGCGGTAAGGCAAGGTATCCCCCTTGCGACCGCTCTGCAACGCAAGCGCACGTCGTCGTGCGTCGGTATCCTGCCGCGAGTGGACGTGGATATCAGATAGTCTATCTTGCCCGAATTGAGCAGGCTCATCGTGTTTTCGTTGGGGGTCTCGTTGAGCTTGTCCGCTACCGTTACCTGCATGCCCGAACGCCGTATAACTTCCGCCGTGCCTGCGGTCGCGTACAACTCGAAGCCGAGTTCGTAGTAATTTTTCGCAACGTTGGCGATCTCCGATTTATCGGTATCGCGCACCGTCATCAATATGCCGCCGCGGCGTTTCAGCTTGTAGCTCGCCGCAACAAGCCCCTTATACAGCGCCTCGTCCAGCGTTTTGCCTACGCCCAAAACCTCGCCCGTCGACTTCATTTCGGGTCCCAAGTGCGTGTCGAGATCGGTGAGCTTTTCAAATGAGAATATAGGCACTTTTACTGCGACGTACGGCGCGGACGGATACAGTCCCGTGCCGTAGCCGAGTTTTTTGAGCTTTTTCCCGACCATACACTCGGTCGCGAGTTTTATCATAGGCACGCCCGTCACCTTGGAAATGTACGGGATAGTGCGCGACGAGCGCGGATTGACTTCTATAACGTATATCTTTCCGTCGCTTATTATGTACTGGATATTTACCAGCCCCTTGGTATCGAGCGCGGTCGCGAGCCGACGGGTATAATCGATTATCTCTTCCTTGTTTTTATCGGAAATGTTCTGCGCGGGATATACCGCTATCGAGTCGCCGCTGTGAATACCTGCGCGCTCGATGTGTTCCATTATGCCGGGGATAAGTATATCCTCGCCGTCGCATATGGCGTCCACTTCGATCTCAGTACCCATCACGTACTTGTCTATAAGCACGACGTTGTCGGGATTGCCGTCGAGTATTATCGACATATATTCCTTAACGTCGTCGTCGGAGAAGGCTATTATCATGTTTTGCCCGCCCAAAACGTACGACGGACGCAAAAGCACCGGATAGCCGAGCGCGTTGCCCGCCGCGAGCGCCTGCTCGGTCGTTTTGACGGTGCGTCCCTGCGGACGCGCTATGTCCAGCTTTTCGAGCAATGCGTCGAACCGCTCGCGGTCCTCCGCCGCGTCTATCGAGTCGGCGGGCGTTCCCAATATCCGCACGCCTTTTTCGGACAGGTGCTTTGTGAGCTTTATAGCAGTCTGCCCGCCGAACGCGACCACCACGCCGTACGGGCGCTCGGTCGCGATAACGTTGTCGACGTCCTCTTCTGTGAGCGGCTCGAAATACAGTCTGTCCGCCGTGTCGAAATCGGTGGACACCGTTTCGGGATTGTTGTTGACTATCGCGACGTCGTAGCCGAGTTCTTTAAGCTCCCACACGCAATGCACCGACGCATAGTCGAACTCGATGCCCTGACCTATACGGATAGGACCCGATCCGAAAACTATGACGCGCTTGCGGTCGCTCTTTTTTTCTTCGATGAATTCTTTGGCTTCGTTCTCGTCGTCGTATGTCGAATAGAAGTACGGCGTTTCCGCTTTGAATTCCGCGGCGCACGTATCGACCGTTTTGAATACTGCGCGGCGATGCATGGGCAGTTTATTGCCCGATATTTTTTCGAGCGCCTTGTCGGGATAACCGAGCTTTTTGCCCGTCATATATTCGTCTTTGGTAATTGGACGGTCGGCTATGCCGTTTTCGTACTCGACGAGATTTTTGATCTTGTTCAAGAACCACGGGTCGATCTTGGTTATATCGTATATCTTATCTACGCTTATCCCGCGCTTTACCGCTTCGTACAGTATGAACAAACGATAATCGGTCGCAGGCATGAGCATGCTCTCTATTTCCGCGTCGGTCAGTTTTTCGTAATGCGGATTGCGCAAAGTGTCCGTGCCGAGCGCGCCTCGCACAGCTTTCAACAGCCCCGCCTCGAAGCTCGGCGCAATTGACATGACTTCGCCCGTCGCCTTCATTTGCGTGCCGAGCGTACGCTTTGCGTACACGAATTTATCGAACGGCCATTTGGGAAGCTTGACTACGCAATAGTCGATCGCAGGCTCGAAGCACGCGCATGTTTTGCCTGTAACGGCGTTGGTGATCTCGTCGAGCGTATAGCCGAGCGCGATGAGCGTTGTGACCTTGGCTATCGGATAGCCCGTCGCCTTGCTCGCAAGCGCCGACGACCGCGAAACGCGCGGATTGACTTCTATTACGGCATAATCGCTCGATTTGGGGTCGAGCGCGAACTGACAGTTACAGCCGCCCTCTATTTTAAGGTGCGTGATTATATCGAGCGCCGCCGTCCGCAACATTTGATAGTCCTTGTCCGACAGAGTCATCGTGGGCGCTACGACTATGCTGTCGCCGGTATGGATACCGACGGGATCGAGATTTTCCATCGAGCAAACGGTAATGACGTTGCCTAAGCGATCGCGCATCACCTCGAATTCTATCTCTTTCCAGCCGTATATGCTCTTTTCGATGAGCGCTTGATGTATGGGCGAAAGTTCCAGCCCGCCGCGCGCTATCTCGCGCAGTTCCTTTTCGTTTTCGGCAATGCCGCCGCCAGCGCCGCCGAGCGTGAATGCGGGACGGACTATAACGGGATAGCCTATCTTGTCGGCAAACTCCACCGCCGCGTCCACGTCGGTAACTACGTCGCTCGGTATGCACGGCTGATCGATTTCGAGCATCGCTTCCTTAAACAGCTCGCGGTCTTCGGCTTTGTCTATCGTTTCGGGACGCACGCCCAACAGCCGCACGCCGTGTTCCGCCAAAAATCCCGATTTGGCAAGCTCCATGGACAGCGTCAAACCCGTTTGTCCGCCCAGTCCCGGCAAAATGCCGTCGGGCTTTTCGCGCAAGATTATGCGTTCGAGCGTAGGCACGGTAAGCGGTTCAATATAGATAGCGTCCGCCATGGCTTTATCGGTCATGATCGTCGCGGGATTGGAATTGACCAAAACGACCTCGACCTTTTTGCTTTTGAGCGTGCGGCATGCCTGCGTTCCCGCATAGTCGAACTCCGCCGCCTGACCTATCGTTATCGGACCGGAGCCGATGACGAGTACTTTCTTGATGCTTTTATCCTTAGGCATGACGATTATCCTCCATCATTTGAACAAACCTTGCAAACAACAATTCGGTGTCCTTCGGGCCGCCGCACGCTTCGGGGTGGAACTGCACCGAGAAAGCGGGCGCGCACGTATAGTCTATGCCCTCGACGGTTTTGTCGTTGGCGTTTACAAACCGCACCTTCCCGACGTCGGGCGCAAGGCTGTCCGCCTTGACCGCATAACCGTGGTTTTGGCTGGTTATGTAAGTTTTGCCCGTTAACAGATCTTTAACGGGTTGATTGCCGCCGCGGTGTCCGTATTTGAGTTTTACGGTTTTCCCGCCGTACGAAAGCGCGAGCAATTGATGCCCCAAGCAAATGCCGAACGTGGGCAGTTTTTGGGCGTTGAGCTTTTTAAGCTCTTCTATCACGCCCGTATTGTCGGCGGGATCGCCGCCGCCGTTAGACAGCATTATGCCGTCCGGCTCATACGCCAGCGCTTGTTCCGCAGTCGTGTTGTACGGCACGCGTATCACACTGCAACCGTACTTTACGAGCATTCGTTCGATATTCTTTTTCGCGCCGAAATCGTAAAGCACCACGCGGTATTTATGCGTTTGGTCTATCGGATCGAGTTCGAGCGGCTCGGCACACGACGTTTGCTCTACTGCGGCTCGCACCTTATACTTTTTGAGCGCGGCTATCTTTTGCGGCAAGTCCTTTACGCTGTCCGTGATCATACAGTTCATAACGCCCATGTTACGTATCTTGCGCGTTATCGCGCGCGTATCCACGCCCGCTATACCGACTACGTTGTGCTTTTTCAAATACTCGTCAAGCTCGCACTCCTTGCGGTAGTTCGAGCCGACGTCGCACAGCTCGCGCACTATATAACCGTTAAGGAACGGCTTTTCGCTTTCCGCGTCCGATTCGATAGCGCCGTAGTTGCCTATGAGCGGAAACGTTTGCATGACTATCTGTCCGCAATAGCTCGGATCGCTCAGCGTCAACAAATAGCCGCACATAGCGGTCGTGAACACCGCCTCGCCTATTGCCGTGCCGCTCGCGCCTATCGCCTTGCCGACGTAGACCGTGCCGTCTTTCATTATCAGATATCTTTCCATATATACCTCTCGTCTATTTTCCGAATTCATCGAATGAATTTTTGAGCATGGGAGTAACGGGCGCGGGATAATCGCCCGTAAAGCAACCAAAACAGAACGACGTATTGGGCGATATCGCTTTGAGATTTTCGAGCGACAGATACTCCAAACTGTCCGCGCCGATCCTTTTGCAAATACCGTCCGTGTCGTAATGATTGGCTACAAGCTTGTCGCGGTCGTCGATGTCCGTGCCGAAATAGCACTCGTATTTGAACGGCGGCGAGCTTATGCGCATATGTATTTCTTTCGCGCCCGCCGCGCGCAACATTCTTATTATGCGCGTACTCGTAGTCGAGCGCACGATCGAGTCGTCGATAAGCACGATACGTTTGCCTTCGACCGTCGAGCGTATGGGGTTAAGCTTGATATTGACCGCGCTTTCGCGCTTTACTTGATCGGGCAATATGAAAGACCGCCCGACGTATTTGTTTTTGACGAACGCGGGTACCGTCGGTATGCCCGATTCCTGCGAATAGCCCTGCGCCGCGACCAGCCCCGAATCGGGTACGCCGCAAACGTAATCGGCGTCCGTAGGCTTTTGTCTGTACAACGCTCTGCCCATTTGCTCGCGCGCTTTGTATACGCTTATCCCGTCGATGACCGAATCGGGACGCGCGAAATAAATAAACTCGAACGCGCACAAGCCGCTCTGCGACGCATTGTCGAGCATGTATGTATTGATATTGCCCTTGCCGTCGCAACTGACGACCTCTCCCGGCTTCACGTCGCGGACGAAGGTCGCGCCCAACGCGTCGAGCGCGCACGTTTCGGACGCGAACACCGTCGCGTCGCCGAGCCGCCCCATACACAGCGGTTTGAACCCGTTGGGATCGCGAACGGCTATAAGCTTGTCCTTTGTCGCTATCACGATGGAAAACGCGCCTTCGACAAAGTTCATCGCTTTGACTACCGCGCGCTCGATGTCGTTGGTTTCTATCATGTTGCGCACGATAAGGATATTCAATATCTCGGTGTCGTTGGTGGTATGCAACACCATGCCCGACTGAACGAGATCGCCGCGGATATGCGCCGAATTGGTAAGATTGCCGTTGTGCGCGAGCGCGAGCGAAATTTTGGAATGCACCGTTTCTATCGGTTGCGCGTTTTCGAGATTGCACGAACCGGTAGTCGAATATCTGACGTGTCCGACTGCGATCTTGGTATTTGCCGCATACTCCAAATAGTCGGAAGAAAACACTTCGGACACAAGCCCCATGCCCTTTTTGCATTTGAGCGCACCGTCGACGAAAGTCGCTATGCCCGCGCTCTCCTCGCCGCGGTGTTGCAAAGCCATCAACGCGCTCGCAGACAGCGGAACGGTAGGGATCGGTCGCGGCGAAATTATGCCGAAAACGCCGCATTCTTCTTTTGGTTTGTCGTAGTACACTTGTTCAGATCGCCTCGTAAGTATTGAGTATATCCATGGCTACCTTGCGGCGCGACACGCGCATTTCCATAGACTTTTTTTCGATGTAACGGTGCGCCTGCTCTTCCGTATAACCGAGCGAACGCATAAGCGCTATCTTGGCGCGGGTTATAAACTTCATGTCTTCGAGCTTGGCTTTAAGCTCTTCGTTTTGCGCTTTCAGCTCGCGCACGCGCGCATTGGATACCTTGATGAGCCGCACGGCGTCCAGCAACGTCGTTTTGGCGACGGGGCGCGCAAGCGTTATTATGCCGCAGTCGTTAAGCTCGTCGGCAAGCTGATCCACGCGCATGGCGTCGTCGACGAATATCCCGCCGCATCCGTTGGCGTCGGCGACTGCCATCGCAAGCTCGTTCCCGTGTTCGTCCGAAAGTCCGCTGTTGATTATAAACAGGTCGAAAGGACGGCACAGCGACGCCCGCCGAGCCTCGGCGGCGGTAGTGCAAACCACGCAATTGATTTTTTCGTGGTATAACACGTCGGTCAGCGCGCGCTGTTGCGCCGACGCGTTCGCTACGATAAGTGCGTCCAATCGGTCCTCCTTTGTTTAAATATCGGCTAAAAAGTCAAACACTTCGCGGTCGGTCTTTAACGCCTGCTCGGCGATGTATCTGCGCTTCATCGAATCGAGCACGTCGTCGTACACGCCGGGGATGTTGGCGCGCAACCACTCGCTTTTCGATGCGAACGCGAACGCCTCGTCGATATCGGCAAAGCCGTCGTTTTCGCCTACGCACGGCGGACGGAGATTATAGCCGTTTTCTATGCCTTCGCGCCCCGCCGCAAACACGAGCGACAGCACCGTAAAAATATTGCCGCTCGCATCGGGCGTGCGAAGCTGTACTATGTTATCGCCGAATATGCGCAACGACTTGCCGCGCACGTTATCGTACGACACTTCGAAATTGGGCTTTAACCGACGGTAGCTGTTGCGCGTCGGATTGGCAAAGCAAGTGATCTCGCGGTATCTGCGCATAACGCCTTCCGCGAAAGCCGCGGTCGCTTTATCTGCGTTTTTGCCCGAAAGCGTTATCAACAAGTGCAAGCCGCTGCCCGGCATACCGCTGACGGGGCGCGGCATGAACGACGCTATCGTGCCGTTGAGCGCGCATACGTTTTTGACCGCGGTCTTGAACATTATGAAGTTGCGCGCGGCAGACGACGGATCGGCGCTTTCGAAGTCTATTTCGTTTTGCCCCATTCCGCGCTCGTGGTGCGACGAGATCGGTTTGAGTCCCATGTCCTCCAAACTGATTATAACGTCGCGCCGCAGGTTTTCGCACTTATCGTAAGGCGAACACGCGCAATAATCGGCTTGATCGAACGGCACGAGTTCCTCGGCGTGTTCTTCCTTGAACACATAAAATTCGCACTCGGTCGCCACCTGCGCTTTAAGCCCCAGCGCGCCGAGCTTTTTTACCTGCGTATCCAACAGCACCATCGGATCGCCGATATACGGCGTATCGTCGGCGTTGAATATGTTGCAAAACACGCTCACCACTCGACCCGAATGCGGACGCCAAGGCAATACCGACAACAACGACCCGACCGGTTTCAGTTTTAGGTCGGTCCCGCCGACGCCGGTAAGCGCCGCGCTGTCTATAAGCACGCCGTGTTCGAACGCGTCTTCGAGCTGTGAAGTCAGCACGGATATATTGCGCTGTCTGCCCAAAAAATCGCAAAACGTCAGTTTGACGAACTTGACGTCGTTTTCCATGAGATAATCGATAAATTCGACCTTGTTGTTTGTCATGATTACTCCTATAACGGCACTCGCGAAAATGTATCCGCGTATGCCCCCTTTCCGTTACATGAACGATTTTACTTGCGAAAGTATCGCGTCGATACGCGCTTCCCCGCCGCTCGCCGCGGTGATGTAGACCTTGATGAGCGGCTCGGTACCCGACGGACGAACTATCAACTTGCTTCCGTCTTCGGCTTTGAACGACAATACGTCGGACTTGGGCAAGTCGAGCGCGGTCTGCGTCAAGTAGTCTATGCTTTCCTCGACCGTCGAACCGTCTATCGCTTTGGGCGGAGCTTTGCGGATACCCGCAAGCACGTCCTTCATCTTTTGCGCGCCCGAAACGCCCTCGTAAGTAAACGACACGGTGCGGTGATAGTATTTGCCGAACTTGGCGTAAATACCGTCGAGCACGTCGGCAAGCGTCTTTCCTTCTTTAAGGTAATCCGCCGCCATTTCGGCGACGAGCATGCTCGCCACCACCGCGTCCTTATCGCGCACGTACGTACCCGATAAATATCCGTAGCTTTCTTCGTAGCCGAACACGAAGCGATCGCTTTCGTTTTTGCTTTCGAGCTTTTTGATTATCTCGCCTATATACTTAAAGCCCGTAAGCACCTCTCGCACTTCCGCGCCGTAGCTTTGAGCGACGCGCGACGCAAGATCGGTCGTGACGATGGTCTTGACTACTACGGGGGCTTTGGGCAGGTCTTTTTTATGCGTAAAGATATAATCGATCAAAAGCACGCCCATCTCGTTGCCGGTTATCAATCGGTATCCGTCTGCGGTCTTTACCGCCACGCCTATCCTGTCCGCGTCGGGATCGGTGCCTATTACTATATCGGCGTTCTGCTTTTTCGCAAGCGCGATCGCAAGCTCCAAAGCCTGAGCTTTTTCGGGATTGGGGTACGGCGTAGTGGGAAAATCGCCGTCGGGCATTGCCTGTTCGGGTACGACCGTAACTTTATCGAAGCCGCGCTCGCGGAACATTTGCGGGACTATTTCCGTACCCGTGCCGTTGAGCGGCGTGTACACTATCGAAACGTCGCGCGCGTCGCCTACCGAGCAAGCGTACACCGCGTCCAAATATTCGCGCGTCACTTCGACGAACTCTATATCGCCGGCGGCTTGCGCGGCGTCGAAATCGCACGCCCGCACTTTAAAAGTATCCACTTTTTGTATATGATCGAATATCTCGGCGGCGGCGGTATCGGTTACCTGACAGCCGTCCGGACCGTACACCTTATAGCCGTTGAACTTGGCGGGATTGTGGCTCGCCGTGATCATTATGCCCGCGTCGCATTCGAACTTGCGCACCATGAACGACAGATACGGCGTGGGGAAAAGTTTGCGCGTTATGTACGCCTTTATCCCGTTTGCCGCAAGCACAGCCGCCGCATGCCGCGCGAATTCCTGCGAAAAATTACGCGAATCGTAACTTATCGCGACCGTCGCGCCCTTTTTCTTATGCGCAAGCACATAATCGGCAAGCCCCTGCGTGACCTTGCCTATGGTATAAACATTCAATCTGTCCGTGCCCGCGCCTATCACGCCGCGAAGCCCCGCCGTACCGAATTCCAGATCCTTGTAAAACGCTTCCTTTTTTTGTTCGGCGTCCATCGATCTAAGCTCGTCGGCGCATTCGGTCGCCTTTTCGAGCCATTCGTCGTACTTTTTTTGAATAATATCCATGATCCCTCCTTATTTTGAAAAAAGAGAAATGTACGGATAAATACACTTCTCTTTATTTTGATAATACCGATATTTTTTCATCGGTTTTAATTATACTCGGTTTTTGCTCGGCTGTCAAGCATTTGCGTTAAAGCCGTCAAATTAGAATAAGCGCGGGCGCAATACAAAAACGCCGATCTCTCGGCGTTTTTGTTGCGCTTGGTCATTTCATCGATCAAAAGTCGTCGGGATCGAACCCGTCGTTACCGGCAGGCGGAACATTGCCCTGCCCGCCGTTGGGCATGCCCGCAGGCGGTATCTGCTGGTTTTGCGGCTTCGTGCCCATGCCCGTACCCGCATTGAGCTGCAAGCTGTTGGGCGCGGGATTGGTCGGACTGCCGCCTATCATCAGACCGGGATCGTTGACCGCGGGATTGGTGGGCGGCAAGAACCCGAACGACTGATACGGTGCGGAGCTTGCGCTCAACCGCATCATTTCCTCTTCGAGCTCGGTTTCCGCATTGAGAAGCGCTTCTATCTCTCTGCGCATCTTGCGCTTTTTGTGGACCACCACGATGATGATTATCAACAGTATGATAAACAACAACGACGCGCCCACGATTATCCAGAACCACATCCAGTTGGACTCGATAAGCGAAACTATGTTCTCCCACCAAGACAGTTCGGGAGCGTCCGTGCAATTGACGGTGATCGTGTACTCGTATAGTTTGCCCGATTTGTCGCTGACGTTGAGCGTGATATCGGACGCGCCGCGACGGTTGAATTTGAGCATTATGAACGCTCTGCCGCCGTCCGCCGCGGTATCGAAATCAAGCACCGCTTCGACCATGACCGATTGCGACGACGCTATCGGCGACACAAAAGTCATTATATCGCCTTCGTCGAAGTCGTCGAACCAATCTTCGGGATAAATTTTGAGAGTACGGGCAACGTTATCGGTAAGCATGCTCACCGTATAATCGTAAATGTTTTTATCGCCTTTCAGCACCGGTTTTTGGTTGGGAACGACCGTGATAGGCAATGTGCGCACGCGCGTAACATCGCCCGCTCTGAACGTAACTACGGTATTGACGGCGCCTTCCGTACGCGCGTATATGCGCCACTTGTTTTCGGATGCGCTGCCATCGGCGGACGTATAAGTCGCCTGCTGACCGGGCGCGAATATGCCGAGATTGTTGGTACCGTCTTCGACTATCGAATCGATCTCGTAGCCTTGCGCGTTCTCTTCGCCGAGCAATTCTTCGACCGTTATCGCGCGCGTCACGCCGTAAGCGATATTCTTGCCGTCAAGCACTTCCGCTACGTCCTCCAACGGGTTGGCTACGGTAATGGTAAGGTTAAGATCGAACGTCTTGCCGTCTTGGACGCCCGCGCTTGCGCCGTCCTCGTATCCGCTGTCGACGACCGTAAGCGTTATCTTTTGCACGCCGTACACGCCGGCGATCGGGGTTATGCGGAACGTTTGATGCTTGTCGTCGGTCTCAGCCCAATCTATACGACACAAAGTCGTAGTTGAGTATTCCTCGATTCCGGTATCTTCATTGACGACCTTTAAATTCGGTCCGTATAAGTACGGTTTATTTATCGGATCGTCAAGGTCGTAAACGAGTATCGCGTCGACAAACACATACGTCGGCAATTTCTCTGCATTTTCGGGATCCGTCGCCAAATAGCTATCGCCGTTTTCATCCGTCACGAAGTCGGTTATCAAATACGATTTAGCCGCATCGAACATATCTTCTTCGGTGCCGTCTTTCCCGATACCCATCATAGTAATGCTTGTGTTTATATCGGGCTTCACCTTAGGCGCTATATTATCTACCGTTATATTCACGGTCAAAATTCGAGTCACCGCGCCCTGCACTGAGTCGCGAAGTTGTATGTGACATGTACCTATTGCGCCGCGCGCCACCGATTCACACGTAAACTCTATCTTGCTCAGCGTGGAAACGGCATAACTGTTACTGGACGTGACGAGCCGCACGGTAAACAACGTAGACGATCCCTGTTTTATTCTGCCTATGCCGTCGTTTGTACCGTCGAGAGACGTAGAACCCATCAACACGCCGCTACTCGTGATAAGGCTGTTTTCGCTACCCGTATACAGCAACACGTACTCGTCCATATCGATATCGGCGTCATCGATGAAGTCGGGAATATTGAGCGAGAGCTTATCGCCTTTTTCAAGCTTGGCGTCAAGCACGTATCCTTCGACGTCGCTGTAAGTGAGCGAATATCCGAGCTTGGATATGAGCGCGGGATCGGTAACTTCTTTGATCTCTGGAACGTCGTTTTCGACTCGAACGTTGATCGTCGTCTTAACGAGATTTTGCGTGTTGGTTATGCCAGAACGCATACCTATCGTATCCGCGCAATATATGTCTACTTTAACGTCTGTATACGACTTGGTATTGCCGTCCTTCGGCGGTTGACCCGTGAACACCTTGCGGTTGATCTTGACGGTAAGCTTTTTACCGTCGCCCGACGGCGTTACCGAAATAACGTCGCCTTTGCCGGACACCGTTTCGGATATACCGCCTATTTCCGCTTTAACGAAATTGATAGTTTCCAATCCGCCGACGTTGACAGAACCCGCGCCGTCCGGTCTATCGACCTTGATCGCGGGATTATTGATAAGATCGTAATCGTAGAACAAGCCGAGATCGGGATCGAGATTATTGTACAGATCCCATGTGAGCGAATCCCCCGCGGAACCCGTAAATTCAAGGAACGCCGACTCGCGCAAACGCTCTTCGTCTTCGCCGACCTTGATCATCGGATAGCCGGAGTTAACGGGCGACGACGGCACGGCTACGAGCGCGGAGTTTGCTACCGATATATCGGCAAACGCCTGTTTGCTCGTCATAGTCTGTTTGTCGCCGTTGATATAACGCTTTGCGGCAACGATATACAAACGAATATTGCCGAGCGCGGCGTTATTGCTTTCCGCCGCTATGGTAGCGGAATTGGGTATAAATTCCAAAGTCTTTCCGTCGGACGACAACGACACAGTGAAGAATCGCTCGACATAGTCTACGATCTCTCCGCTACCGAACGATATCCCCGAACTGCTGACCGTTACAAGCCTGCAATCGTCTGCGACGAACCCGGCGTCCGTCGGACGGAGCAACTGCGAAAATACGCCGTCTGCGTTTTTCTTGACCAAAGCGTATACTTCTACGTCGTAACGAGCGGAAGGCGCAAGCGCGTCGCGGTCGGACAACAGCACGGCTTCGCCTACCGGCGCGACAAGATCGATATAAACGGATCGACCGTCCGCTTCGTAATCGGCATAGCTTTTAAGCGTGGCTTTGTGTACTTTGGTTTGAGTAGCTATAACTTCCACTTCCTTAGGCGCTATCGACACGTTGATCGTGATAAAATCGGATATCGCGCCGTGCGCGTCGGCAACGCGGAACGACACCGACGAATATTCGCCTTCGGTAGGAATAAAGTCCGTTGCGGTGATGTATATCGCATTTTGCGTAAGCACCTTGGTGCTTTCGACCGAAATAGCGGATATGCCTACGGGGTTGTCGATCGAATACTGCGAGTTGTCGACGTTGCGATAAACTTCCAAACCGCTGATATCGTCAAGATCGACGTCCTTCATAAAGCTACGGAGCGTATACTCTCTGCTCTCGCCGTATTCGAGCGATATTGCATAAGTATTATCGCTGCCCTCGACCTTAGTCATGCCCTTCGGCAACAAACTGTCGCTCGCCGTGGGCGCGGTCGGAAGCACCGTAATATTGATGTTGACGGTAGTCGTAGTTTGCTCGCCGTCGATAAGCGTGAGCGTATAAACGGTATCGGTAACGCCCAACGCTTTCAACGTCACGCTCATGGGCAACATGTTACTGCTGAACTCGCATTGATAGCGTTTACCGACAGCTATATCGAACATGCTCGCATCGTTGGGATTGGCAAAAGCATCCCATTTGCTGAATCTGAGCGTACTCGGCGCATCGTCGCTGCCCACGATGAGCGAGCCGAGCGCGCCGATAGAGTTTTCGGTATACGTTCCCGCGGTCTTGAAATGGAATGCGTCGAAATAATCGGCGGCACGCTCTGTCACATACCCGTTTACATAACCTATCGAATTGAATCCGCCGTCGGCATCGCCCGCAAACAAGTTGGAATCGGCGGCGTACAACGTAAAGCTGTCGCCCGTTTTCATAACGATGTTTATAGATTCCGAACCGCCGAAGGTATCTACGTTAGCCGTCGGATTTTCGTTGTTGTAAGTTATCGAGAACATTATTTTTACGGAAGACCCGCCCGTTCCCGTAACGTCCGCAACGCTGTCGCCAAACGTGTACAACAAGTCGACGGTACCCTTGAACGCGTTGTTGGCCTTGAACCGCAATGTCGAAGCGGGCATGCCGGAACTTGCGTCCGGCGCGCCGACGACTATCGGCAACTTTCCGTTAGACGGCGCGACCTTGACGTGATCGTCGGGATCGGGCATGACCAAATAGTCGTTAAACAGTTTTTCTTCGGGCGTGAAGCTTGCGTTATCGACCGCAAACGACGTTCCGTCGAGCTTGATGTCGTTGTCTACGAGCAACGACGATACGTCGACAAAGAAGTCCGTACCCTTGGACAGCTTGAATTTGTAATTGGGCGTATTGCGGTAAGCGCCCGCCGCCGTGTATTTATCCGTTACCACGGACGTGTCGACCTTTATAGGGTCGTTATCGATATAAACCTTTAATATCGCCGCGCCCCACGAGCCTTCGGTTATGGGCGAACCGTTGATCTCGTCGTAGAACAATATTCTGAACGGATAATATATGCCGTTTCCGTCTTCGAGCAGATTATACTCGTCGAGTATAGCCTTACGGTCGGAAGCAGACGTTCCCGACGGGATATTGAGTTGCGTCTTGGCTTTGGGGATTATCTGTATAGTAGACGACGCGCCGTTGCTCGGCGAAATTTCAAAGAATTTATTATATCCCGGATTGGGAACGTATTGCTCTTTGTACTCGTTGAGAGTGACGGGCGTACCGTCGATCGTTATATTGTTGTCGCTTTCCGCTACGCGGTAATACTTTTCAAACGCCGTGGGCGAAAGGCTCATATTGGACACTTGCGTTATATAATCGCGTTCGCTAGGCGTCATATCGCTCGCATCTTCGCCCGTCGCCGACGACAACAAGAACTTCATCGTATCTGTGCTGTCGGGATCGCTGTAATAAAGCTTATAGTCGCCGACCGCCGTTTCGACATTCGCCTTATCGTTGAGCGACACCACTTTGCCGTTGACGTCGCTCGTCGTCATATTGACGTTGAGATTGTCTATATACCCTACAAGACTTACATCGTTATAAGAAACCGTAGGCTTGGAGTTGGCAAGATTGATCTCTACGTCTACGTATTCGACTGCGCTCTCTTTATATTCGTTAGCGGCATAAACGGACGTTTTAAGCGCGAGCGTAAGTTTGAGCGTGCCCGTCGACCGCCGTCCGCCCGTCTTTTTGGCAAACGTAAACCCGTATTTATCCTCATGATAAATACTGCTACCGTCGGAATTTTTATGCTCGATGCGTTTTCTTCCTACCGTTTGCGATTCGCCCGAAGCTTCGAGCGTATAACGTTTATCGTTGACGTATGCTGTTTTAAGCATCATCGGATCTTTTGCGTATCCGATGGTGATATACGGGTTATCGTTAAGCGTTGCGCCCGACCAAGTCGCGCCGTTTACGTCCGTAAGGGTCAAGTTCTCGAAAACGTATTGTAGATTTGTCGGATCGCCCCAATTAAGATATTCGTCATCGAGCAATTTATTGCTTCCTTGAAGCTTAGGTCCGTCATTCGCATTGGCAAACGTTACGTGAACGCGATCCCCGACCGTACCCGCATCGCTCGCTTTGGGCATCGCCATATAACTCATCGGCACGACAGTATCGGCCACACCGCCTGCGCCGACCTGTATAGGCTCATAATAGAACGCGTTTTGACTGTCCGGATAGTACTTATACGTTACTTCTACTTCCGTTTCGTCATTTTCACTCGTGCGCGTAATGGTCTTTGCAAAATATTGATATTTAAATCTCTCTGTAAATGTCGCTTTTTGCAACGCCTCCTGCGTAGTCGGCGCGGGACCGTCAAACTGATAACTGCGATCGGAATCGAAACCGTTTATCTGCAAAGCGTAAACGGTGTTTTCACCTGCGCCGCCTATGGGCGTGTTTGCTTCCGCATTGCCGTCAGTGCGGTAATAAGTATGCATTGCCGTTATACCGGGCGTTTTGTAAGAATAGAACAGATTGAATACCGTGAGCGCGGAATCGCCCGTTTGCGAAGTAGTTTTATCCGCCGAATATACCGGCTTACCGTGATGATCGTCTTTTATAGCTATTGCTATATTCGCGGATATAGCAGTAGCATTGCTACCGGCATTATCGACTATCTTCAACGCCCAATAACGGCTCGTCATGACCGCAGGGTTATCGTTGCCGAGCGCACGGAAAGCAACGTTGCCCGTGCCGTCGATATACTTTTCAAAGAACAACAGCTCCAACGCAAGGTATTGCTTGGCAACTTCCTCGCTCGGATAAATAGCCGTATATATAACTGCGGCATTGGGATTAAGCCCGAAAGCGTTGCCGTCGACTCTCGTTCCCGATACTTTCGCGATCAAATTTTCGGTATAGTTATTTACGATATCATCGTCGTTCACCCATTTCAACGGATTGAGCATCGCGCTTTGCGCGGCGTCGGAATCGTCGAACAACCAGGTTTTATTGGACGACGCGGTGCTTATTACGCCCGAATCACTGAGCTCTTTGCTGTTGAAAATATATCTCGGTATCTTTGTTTCCGATTTATTTTCATAGCTTATCTGCCACGAATATTCTTCTTCGCCTTCGCTGTCGTTCGTCATCATAAGGTTATCTGTGACAAACACGGGCTTGGAATTGCGTACGTTGATGAGCAAGTGCAACGTCGACGTTTGCGGTTGCGCTCTAAACCCGTCTTGCACTTTGAACTCCAAATATACGGGAACCGGGAACAGCTCGGTAGACGACAAAGCTTTGATGTACACTACGTCGTCGCCCATACCGTTTTTGGTGAGCGTAGTCTGAACGTAGTCGGAAAGCTTATAAACCGCATCGTCGACTGACGACACGCCGTTAAAGTCCGCATCGAGCATGTCGTAATACTCTCCGCCCACCTTTGCGACAATGCGCGCGCTACCCGAAATAAACGTCGGTATATCGCCGTCTTTATCGTAAGCGAGCTGTCTTGCGGTAAACTGATAGGCGTTGTTAAGCTCGCCGCCTATTTCCGCCGACATATTATACGGCTCGGAAACACGAAAATCTTCTTCATTCTCTTTGGGGTGATTTTCTTCGGTATTGAGTATAGGCGCGGCATTTTTTACTGTGACCGTAACGATACAGTCGATACTCGAACTGCCGTCGCCTATCGTAAAGCGCAACTGTACTACCGCCGAAGTCGTACGCGACAATCCCACGATCTTTATGCACGGCACGGCATATTCCGTTCCGCCCACGATACAAGAGTTTTCCACCGTAGCGGAGATATACGCCGAATACTGATTTGCATTGGCTATAAAGTTATCCGTATTTATAAACGTGAGCCGCTGCGCGTATACGGGCGTCGCAGACGTAGCAGGACTGTTGACAGAGCTTGTATGCGGTATGTTGTATTGACGGTTGACATAAGCCGCAACTTCGGAAAAGCCGGCGTCGGTCGGGTTGGTATTAAGCCCGTTGACGTTCATTATCGCATTGGCGCTGTCCATATCGAGATCGTACGCCAAATCGTACGGAGTGATCTGAACAACGTCGTTACGCTCTATTTCGTAATTTACGGCAAGCGCGCCGATACTTCTATTATAGACGTATTCGCCAGACGCCGACGGATTCAACGCGTACGCGGTAGTGATAGGCGGCGTTTGCCCAGTATAATTACCGCGACGCGCTTGCACTGCTCGGTTCGCTATCTTTATGCAAATGCGAACGGTCCCCTTAGCGTCATGCGAATCTTTGAGTTTGACGTCAAATTGGAAATACTCTGAATCGGTGGAACGCAACGGCGTTACTTTGAGTCCGTAAAACTCGTAACCCACATCGCCGTTATCGCCGGAGAACGTCCGCACTCCGAACGCCGCCAGTTGCGCGGCGGACATTCCGAGCCGCGAAAAGACTTCCCTGTTGGCATACAGGCTTATAAGCTCGACCTTAAAGAAACTCGAAGTGTCGTACAAATTGACCACGTCGGCGATCCTCGTGCCGTCAAGCATCATAATATCGTTGAGCGCTCGCGTTTTGGCAACGCCATTGCCCGAATACATAAATGTATCGGGGTCGATGGCAAACGGCTTCGCGTGACCGTTTTCGGTATTGAATTCGTAGCTCGTAGTGCCGATGCCCTGCACGGCGCCGTTGCCGTCGATATAGCTTATCGGCGTAAGTATAACGCCTTCGGGCGTGTTCTGCACGGCGTCGCGACCTATCGACGTAGGAGTGTCGGCTATGCCCGCCGTAAACGAACCGTCAAACGTCAAGTCGAAATTTGCGACCGTAGGCAATTCCGACGGCGCGGACGATCTTACCTTTATCGCTATCGGATACCATATACCCGTATCCGAAACATCGGCGGGATCGACTACGCGCACCAAAACATAAAAATCGCCCAAACGTCCGCTCTGCCCATACATATATTGAGTAGCGGCGCGTGCGGTAAATCGTATAGTATTGTTATTGTCAAAGCTGTAAACCACCGCCGCCGTGGATGCCGCCGCACTACCGTTTGCGGCTATAACATCCGTCTTAAATCCGGTCGGGGTCGTACCCTCGCCGGTCGCCGACGAAAGCTTGCCTGCCGTCGTGTTTACGCTCGTTTTGCCGTAATAGTTACTGCCGACGTCGCTTCTAAGCGGCACTGCGATATTCGATGCATCGACTTGTATATACTCGTTAACGGGTACTTTAACGCCGTCAGAGCCTTGCGCAAAATAAGAACTGAGCGACGAATCGTCGATATCCTTTATCATCTGCGATAATGAAATCGTCTTGGATTGACCGGGATCGAGTTCGACGTACGGCTCGGAGAGTCCGGTATTGATCGCCGACGACGATGCAAAATACGGACGGGTATTAGCCAAGCGGAAAACAAGCCTGACAGCCGTGTTCTGCGCACCTATTGCAACTTTGGATGCTGTTTCGCTCGTTTGAGCGGTTATAGTCAAACATACATAAATAGCGCTCGGCGGACGTATGCTCGACGGTTTTATGGTTATCGACGGAACAACTCCCGAAGCATAATTGCCGTCGGCATTATACGTCACCGTATAATAACTCGAATAGTTTGTAGTACCCGACGTTACGGCAACGCTCCTAAACCCGACCTTATCGTATGCGGTATCCGCATCGGTGAATATATCCGAAGCATAGATAGTATATCCCGAAGTATCGGTCGGAGCTATCGGCTTAGGCAAAAATACCGTTTTTTGCGTTGCACCCTGAACAGGGTTGTAAATATTATTTACATTACCGACATGATCCAACTTAGCCGCATCGGCGCCGGTATGCGTAGGATTACCGTATCTATATTCGTAAGTCTTGCCGTTTGCCGTACGATTAATTCGTTTGAACGTATCCGACGCGGCAGTAATCGGGCGATCGTTGACTACGAAATAAAACATAACGGTCGTAATACCACGCGTAGTAGTCGTGCCGAAACTGTCTCGCATTTTGGTATACAAAGTCAAACGCCCGTTGGAAGTACATCCGTCGACGCCGTTACGCGGATATTTTTTAATATCCGTGATAGTGAGAGTTTGATTATTCGTCCACTTCCAACTCAAATATGCGCTTGCGGAAGTAGTGCATGCGGAATTAAGGTACAATCCCGCATTTGTTCCCGGCAAAGTATCGTAATTAGACGACGAACCGTTGCTGAAATAAACGCTGTTTACTGTCGCGCCGGAAGTATTTGCATAGTCGTTATCGCTTGCAAGAGAGCTTGCGGAAATATTTAAATTGCGACTCGTTCCGCGGTAATAATTAGCCGCAGACGCGTTTTGTATAGTTGCATTTTTGGATACGGGTCCTTGGTTAACTGAAATAACGTTTATTCTCGCCTTTCCGTTACCGGACCAATTCCCGCTCGTTCCGCCGCCGGAAAGACCCGTCTTTATATGACCGGACCCGCCGCCGCCGCCGGTACGTCCGTCGGCGCCGGCACTGTTGCTATCGCCGCCGCCGCCGCCGCCGCCCCACCAGCCGCCGCCGCCGCCGCCGCCGGCTTCGTACCCCCCGGTACTATTGGTTGCGCCATAGCTTACACCGCCTTTACCGAAATCGCCGCTTTGACCTATAACATACGAACAAGACGACGTAGTAGCGCCTTTACCGCCCCTGCCGCCGGAAGTTTGAGTACCGCCGCCCGCTTGATAGCCCGAACCGTCTATCCAGCCGCCGGTCGAAGCTCCGCCGTTGTTGTTGCCGCCGCCGCCGGCTCCACCCAAACCGTATGTTCCGCTGTGCGCATTGGTCGTCGATCCGCCGCCGCCGCCGCCGACTAAGAGAACTGCCGATTGATTGCTTTTAAGCGCACTCAAAAGACCGCTGGTCGTAGCCATGTGCGTAGCGCCGCCGCCGGCCCCGCCGCCGTTGCCGATATAAACCGTTCCGCCGCCGTTATAACCGCCGGTCTTATTGGAACCCGTTCCCGATTTTCCCTGACCGCCGATATATATATATATATATTGACCGCTTGTAGACGTGACCTCATACGTAGCGTATGTATATCCGCCTTTACCACCGAGCGAACTCGTGCTGTTGGTATAATATCCGCCCTGCGCGCCCCACACTTCAAGCTTATATTTTCCCTTAGGCAGTTTGATCGAATAATAACCGCCCGAATATGAATAATTAAGCACGTCTCCGTTTTTCAACTTGCCAACGCCAGTATAATCCCCTGTCGGATTGGACAACGTTGACGAAGTTTGCGCGATATCCTGCTCGACGCCGTTGACGTCGACGGGCTTGGAAACGTCCAAGCACAGCACGCACGCTACCGCCAC
>CAMSYM010000016.1 GCA_947066105.1 uncultured Clostridia bacterium | reverse complement strand
TTGCCTCCATTGCCCAATATTCCCCACTGCTGCCTCCCGTAGGAGTTTGGACCGTTTCTCAGTTCCAATGTGGCCGATCACCCTCTCAGGTCGGCTACCCATCATAGCCTTGGTGGGCCGTTACCTCACCAACTAGCTAATGGGACGCGAGCCCATCTTCAACCGAAATTCTTTTACCCCTCTCGGATGCCCGAGTGTGGTCTTATGCGGTATTAGCACCTATTTCTAAGTGTTATCCCGCAGTTGAAGGCAGGTTGCTCACGCGTTACTCACCCGTCCGCCGCTAAATATAAGAGCAAGCTCTCATATTCCGCTCGACTTGCATGTGTTAAGCACGCCGCCAGCGTTCGTCCTGAGCCAGAATCAAACTCTAAAATAATCGTATAACCAATGGGACAAGCCCATAAAGCTATCTAAAAATAAAAAGTTGATCGATTCTTTCTCAAAAACATACTGACATAAATAATTGACTTTGTATATTTATAAAAAAGTCTAATTCGCTAAAATCTATTCACTTGTCAATGTGCCGTGCCGTCCTTCTGTCGGACAGCTTAGTCATTATATCAAACCCCTAAATGTATGTCAAGCGTTTTCAACAATATTTTTAAAAATTTTTAAAAAATTTTTTCAAGCAGAAAAACAACGCGATTTACCCGAAAATTTACTTATTTAAAGCGTATGCGTATATATTATATATGAAAGCGATCGCCCGCTCGCCCGCCGTTTCTCGGTCGGCAACAGAACTGCGCAAGACCGAGAACAGCTCGCCCATAACGCCTATCCGCACACGCCGTTATTCGATATGCAAAATACATAAAGCACAGTTCGCACGTCGACAGACGTTGTGCGCCCTGCCGCATATCGTAAATGCGGTGTGTTATCAAACACTTGCAATTTGTTCGATGCGGTGATATAATATAGGTTGCCGATAAAACGCCCGTAGCGTTATCGGCAAATAAAATTTTGTGATCCGTATTCATGCGCATAGACAAATTTTTAAAGGTATCGCGAATAATAAAACGCAGGACGGTCGCCGCGGAAGCGTGCGACGCAGGCAAAATATACGTTAACGGCAGACAGGTAAAACCCGCCTGCGTTCTCAAAGTAGGCGACGTCGTGGAAATACGTTTGGGTACGCCCATAAAGTTCACCGTCAAAGCGCTCAACGAAAAAGTCGGCAAGGAGGACGCTCAGACGCTGTATGAAATACAAAACTGAACGCCCCACCGTCGGCGCGATAATCGTTTGCGCCGGCAAGGGCGAGCGCACGGGACTTGCCTACAACAAGGTATTGCACATGCTCGGACAAAAGACAGTTCTCGAACATGTGCTTGACGCTTTCACCGAATACGGCGTTTCGCACATTATAGCGGTAGTTGCCCCCGCCGACCGCGAAAACATTTCCCGACTGCTCGCCGATTACGAAAACGTATCCGTGACCGACGGCGGCGATACGCGGGCGCAAAGCGTACTTAACGGGCTTAGAGCCTGCGATTGCGACATTGCCGTCATTCACGACGGCGCGCGCCCGTTCGTCGATAAAGAGCTAATATCGCGCGCCGTGCGATCGGCGACGGAATACGGCAGCGGGATCGCGGCGGTGCCGACCGTGGATACGGTAAAACGCATGGACGCAAACAATAACGTACACAGCCTGCCGCGCACTGAGCTTTACAATACGCAAACGCCGCAAGCATTCGACTGCGCGCAAATAACGGACGCATACGAACGGATAGGCACGGACAACATAACCGACGACGCAGAAGCCTACGAACGTGCGGGCTATTCGCCGCGGCTTGTAGAGGGCGATTACTCAAACATCAAGATAACCACGACAGCGGATCTGTTCCGTATATCGCCCGTCAACAATAAAATAGGCGTCGGGTACGACGTTCACAGGCTTGTCGAAGGCAGACCGCTGATACTCGGCGGAATGCATATAGAATACGAGAAAGGCTTGCTCGGGCATTCCGATGCGGACGTATTGACACACGCGGTCATGGACGCGTTGCTGTCCGCCGCCGAGCTTCCCGACATAGGCGTACTGTTTCCGGATACCGACGCAAGCTTGAACGGCATATCGTCGCTTAAACTGCTTGACAATGTTTTAAACGAACTGCGCGAACGCTCGCTCGAAATCGTTAACGTATCGGCGGTCGTTATAGCGCAAAAGCCAAAGCTCTCCCCCGTCATAAAAGATATTCGCGCAAGCCTTGCTGCCGCGCTTTGCATAAGCATAGAGCGCGTCAACGTATCTGCGACGACGACGGAAGGCTTGGGTATCGTGGGCGACGGCAATGCTATTGCGGCGACCGCGTCGTGCATTTTGACGGAGCGCGTTAAAAAATGACAGCATCGGGTAAAAAAATCAAAAGACGGTTCAGCCTGCGTCCTATGGTCGTGGTGTTGCTCGGATTTCTCGTCGTCATGTTTGTCGGCGCATTTTTGCTCGCCCTGCCCATCTCCAATACCGACGGGAAATGGATGTCGTTTACTCACGCCGTGTTTTGGGCGATGAACGGAGTATGCGGCACGGGGCTTGTCGTATCGTCGACTGCGTTAACGTATACCGGTTTCGGTCAAGCGATACTTTTTCTATTGATCCAGTTCGGCGGACTCGGCTTTATGACGATGGCGACTTTTGTGTTTATCATAATCGGCAAGCGCATCACGCTTAAAGACAGGATAGCCATACAGGAAGCGCTCGGTCAAGACCAAATAAAAGGCGTTGTGCGGCTTGTGCGCAATATAATCATCATGACGCTTATAATAGAGATCGTCGGAGCGGCGGCGCTCACACCGTTCTTTTGCGTCAAAAACGGCGCGATAGGCATATGGCAAGCGTTGTTCACGTCGGTTTCCGCGTTCTGCAATGCGGGATTCGATATTTTGGGCACTCCCGCCAACCCTTACGGTTCGCTTTCGGATTACAACGGCAATGCGGGAATAATTTTGATAGTCGCGCTTATTGCCATACTCGGCTCGTTCGGCTTCCCCGTTATAGACGACATTCTCAAATGCCGCTTTCATTATAAACGCTATCGCTTTCATACCAAAGCGGTACTCATCGTATCGCTGTCTATAATGACGTTCGGCACATTCTTTTTTCTCGCGTCGGAGTTTGGATCCGCCGCCACGTCGGGCATGAACGGCGGAGAAAAACTGCTCAACAGCCTGTTCCAATCGGTAACCGCAAGCTCGACCGCGGGCTATTCGTCGCTCGATCAAACCAAACTATCCGCTTCGGGCATGGTGATGTCCGCAGTTATCATGTTTATCGGCTCGTCGCCGTGCAGTACCGGCGGCGGGATTAAAACCACCACTTTTGCCGTACTCGTGCTTATGGGCTGGTCGGGCTTGCGCGGCAAGGACGAGATATGCGTCGGCAAAAACAGCATAAGCTTTAAAACAGGCTTTCGCGCCGTCGCCGTGCTGATGCTCGGCAGCGCGCTCATTCTCACGGGCGTATCGATAATCGGCGCAACGGACGGCATTTCGCCCGTCGGATACATGCTGTACGACACGGTATCGGCATTTACGACAACAGGGCTTTCCATGGGCATCGTTCCGTCGCTATCCGACGCGGCATTGTACGTACTCGCCGTAGTAATGTTTATAGGCAGGCTCGGTCCGCTCAGTATCGGAATGATGTTCGGCAAACACGAAAGCACGGGCATCAAGTTCCCCGCCGCCAACATAATGATAGGATAAAGGAGCTTTTATGAAAAAGAACAATCAATACGTCGTTTTCGGACTGGGCAGGTTCGGCGTCGCCCTTACCAAAGCGCTGTACGAGTACGGCGCGGAAGTGCTGTGCATAGACAGCGACGAAGAAAAAATAAACGAGATCTCGTCGTACTGCACTCACGCCGTGTGCGCCGACGCGACCGACGAGCGCAATCTCGAAAGATTGGGCATAAACAATATGGACGTGGCGATAGTGTGCATAGCGTCCAACATAGAAGCGAGCATATTCATAACGCTGTTGTGCAAACAATTGGGCATACCGAAAGTAATATCGAAAGCGAGCGACGAAAGGCATAAGCTCGTACTCGAAAAAATAGGCGCGGACTCGGTAATGATTCCCGAAGAAGCCATGGGCGAGCGACTTGCCGCCATGCTTGCCAAGCCGAACGTCGTGGAAATAATGACGCTTGCCGACAGCTTCCGCATGGTAGAGATCCGCACGCCCAAACGCTGGCAGGACAAAACTCTTATCGAACTCGATCTGCGCAATACCGAACACGTCAATATCGTCGTTATAAAACGCGGCGACGAGATAATAACCTCCCCCGCCGGCGATTGCAGGCTTCTCGCCGACGACCTTATAGTAATTGCGGGCGCGATAGCGGACATCAAACGTTTGAGCAATAAAGCGACGGGCAAAGCCGTTTCGGAAATATGATATACTGCTTATAGGTTTGCCTAAACGACATTAGCTCGTAAATAGTATTTACACGATATTAATCTGCAAATTATTAATTTAAGCATTAAAGCTTGACAAAATAACGCGAATCGCTTTTCAAAGTTCGTGTTATTTTTTACGTTATTGTTTAGAATCCGATTCTATTGTGTCAAACAGTGTTGTATGCGGGCATGGTAAAATTATATTCGTAATATGCCCCTATACCTATATGTGTCACGTCTCTATTTAAAGCGATGCCGTCCAAACACACGCTCATTGCTATGTCCGGGACATCTAATTCCACACACGGCAAATAAAATTTTACCGCTCTTCCCGCTTTATACGACGAAGCAAGCGGCTTTAATATGTCTTCCCCGCCGATTATCGTCAAATCATATTTTTCCACATCGGCATTCGTATTGCCGCAACCGATTACGCACCCTAACATCATGACGCTTAATATTATACATATAAATTTTTTCATATCATTTCTCCGCATTAAATACATTGTTCCAAAAATAATCGGGATATATTTTGACCGATAGGTTGCAATTTTCGACGTCTTCCTTTTTGACTTTAATTAAAATGCACCCCGACGTAGGCGATTGGAACCCTCCGGACATAACATTTATTTTTACCGTTAAACAAAACTTTTCATTTATAGTACTCGTTTTAACCATTTTGACTTTTTTCAAGACATTACCGTAAGAATAATGCGAGCCAGATACAATGATCAATGAATCGGTATCAAAGAACTCATCGGCTAAATCGGGTAGAAATTCGACAGCTCGTTTATCTACACTTTCGATATATCGATCCCACTTTTCCGATGTTGTAATAATATCTCTTTTCTCTTTAAAAACGTCCGGATCGAAATTTAAATGCGCATCTCCTGATAAAATATCGAATTCGATTTTTTTTCCTGCTGTGTTTTCATAAAAAGTATCTATATACTCTATCGTCAAAACTGCGTCGTGCGCAGGCATAGTAAAATTATATTCGTAATACGCCACCATGCCTATATGTGTTACATCTCTTTTTAAAGCGACACCGTCTAAACACACGATCATTGTTATGTCGGGATCATATAAATCCACACGCGACAGCTGAAATTTCACAGCTCTTCCCGCTTTATATGACGGCGCAAGCGGCTTTAATATGTCTTCCCCGCCGATTATCGTCAAATCATATTTTTCCACATCGGCATTCGTATTGCCGCAACCGATTACGCACCCTAACATCATGACGATTAATATTACACATATAAATTTTTTCATGGTTTAATCTCCCATATAGCATTCAGTTAACACGATAAGATTTAGCCGCCGACACCGCTTTAAATGCGTTGAGCTTTTTTACTTGCGCCGTTTCGCCGTTACCGTATCTGATACTTATAGTATCGCTGTTTTCCGAAATAAGCTTTTTTAAATGTCTACCCCTTAAATCCGAATTGACAGACATCATTAAAGCCGCAACGCCCGCAACATACGGCGCGGCATAAGAAGTTCCGCTTACGATATTGACAGCAAGGCGATGAACAACGCCGAACAAAACGATAAGACAGTAGTAACAGATTTCGTTTCATATACTGCTTTCATTACGAGTCCTCCTATTTCGATTTATTTTACTATATTATAAACTATCGATCGCTCCTTTTCAAGCATAAAGTTTAGGCATAACGGCAAAAAGTTTATACACCATAAATAAAAAGACCTTTACATGCCGATCGACACATAAAGGTCTTTCAAAAAATCGATATGACGTTACGCTATTCGCCGTCGCCGCCGTTTAAAGCGTCGTCTGATGCGGTATCATTTTGCGCGGGATTGAGCGCGAGAGCGTCGGCAGGCGCGGCATCGGGATTGCCCGCTCCGAGCATCATACCGGGGTCTTGTTGCGTAGCCGTCGGCGCGACGGGCGGCAAGAAGCCGTAGCTCTGATATCCCGGCGTCGATACGTCGCCGCCTGCGAGTTTGAGCATTTGCTCTTCGATCTCCATCTCGGATACGAGCAACGCTTCAAGCTCTTCACGCGCGCGCTTGCGCTTGACCGCGACCGTGATTATGATTATGATTATTATCAACAGCAACAGCACGACGGCGGCTATAATTATCCACAGCAGCATGTTGGACTCGAAGCTCGCCATTATCCGCACCCACAGACTGCCTTCGGGCAGATCCTCGTTGATAGCTGTAAACGTGAGCAACACGGGTTCGCCCGTTTCGTCGGTGACCTCGACCGTTATGTCCGCTCTGCCCTTTGCGGCAAAGCTTATCGTGAGATAACGGTTGTCATCCGTGAGCGCGACCGACACTATCGACGGGACTTGCGACTTGGCGCTTATAAATCTCAACGCCTTGCCGTCGGGATCGTCGGCGTCGCCGAACAATTGCCACGCTTCGAGCTTTACCGTATTGGAATCGTCCAAATCGCGCAATTGGTCGTCGGTACGATCGTACCGCACGAACGTTATCTCGTCGTATTTGAGCGTGGGCGGTTGATTTGTTACGACCGAAAGCATGAAGTATCGGCTGTACTCGAAAGTCGGATCGGCTTTGAGCACGTACTTAACGTTGACGCGGATAGGATCGATAGTCACGAGCTTGGACGCCGTTGCGTTCCACACGTCGGAATTATCGACACGCTTGAACTCGACGTAAGCGGAATCGGCGCTGTTTTGCAATGCTATCGACGTGAGCGAATAGAACTCCGATTGACCGAACGTATTGCCGTCCGCACTCGGTATAACGCCGATCTCTCTGCCGAAACCGAGCTTATCTTCAAGCTCCGGCATTAGCGTGCCGATATCTATCGTCTTTGTCTTACAGCTCGCTATCGAAACGGCATTGAACGCGCCGTCGGTTTCGTTTTGATCGTAAACCACGCGAACGTTTATTCTGAACGACGTGCTGAGCGAGTCGGGCTGCGTATTGGAATCGCCGTCGGCTACGGTGATCTCTATCGAGCCTGCGCCGTAATAGCCTTCGTTCGGCGTGATTATAAACCACTGATTGAACAGGTTCGTATTATCCTTGTTTTCGGGTTCGAGTCCGGCCTCGGCGCGCTGTTCGGCACGGGCGCGCAACAGATCGTCGGGTATTGTCTGCGGGATGGTTACCGTAAACAATGCCGACGACGTGACCACTTCGCCCGAACCGTCGTCCTTTATGCCCTGTATCGTCGAATACTTCTTGGAATACAGTTCTTCCACTTCCGACGGCTGTTGCGAGAATATGCGCAGGTACGTTTCGGACGACGCGCTCGGAACGTCGCCGACCACGTCCGATCCGTTGTTATCCGCAACGAAGTCGCCTATATAGAACAACATGCTCGCGGGAGTTTTGCTGTCCGAACCGATCATCGTCACGGACGTAACTTCTTTGCCCGAAATCACGTACGGCGCGTCGTTCATTACGACTATATTGAGCGTGATATACACGCCCGCATCCACGTCGCTCTTGTCGGTAGACCTGTCGAGTACGCGCAAATACGTTTTCGCGCTGAGCGTACGCGTTGTGTCCGCGGCGGATATCTTTATAGCCGTTCTGTGCCATTTATCGGCGCCGACAGGCTCAACGGTGGCAAGCAGTTTGCGTCTGTCGGGATTGATCTCGCCGTTCTCGTAGGTTTCGTACCAATACACCTCTTGCGTGGTGTCGGTCAAATATTCGTAAGGATAATGCGTTATTGTCGAAGTATCGAACCTAAACGAATCGCAGTCCGCGCTCGTCGAGATACGGTCGGGATCGATCAAGAAGTCGTTGAGATCTATGATAAGTTCGTGACTGTACCGTATCTGCGCGTCGATGACGTAGTTACCGTCCGCGCCGATAGAATACGAATAACCGATACCCGTTTCCGCGTCGTATTTGGGATCGATATAATTTTGCGAAGAGATACCGCGGTTGCCTATCGTGAGCATTATCACCGTCTTAGCAGTCTTGCCCGCGCGGTCGACGCCTTCGAACACTATCGGGAAGCTCACGCTTTCGGCGTACTTGTCGTTCTTAAAGCTGTCCATTCGTCTGTTGACCGTTATAGACAGCGTATTGGTCGCTTCGTCGACGTCGACGGTAAACGCGCGCGGCTTGCCGTCCTTAGCCGCCCAATCGAGATCGGGATCGACGCGCAACGCCGATGCGAGCGCCTTTTCGTAATCGCCGTCGGTGAACGGCTTGATGGTGACGGTGTCGCCGAAGTCTGCGTCGGTAAACAACGCGCCGAACGGGTTGTCGGCATCGTGGATCTTGAACGAAACCACGTCGCCTTTATAACCGGTTGCCGCGAAGTTTACGCCGTCTTCCATGCCTGCGTCGGTCACGGGCGCGGGCGCGGAGTCTTCTACTTCGAGCCTGAACAGCGTACCTGCCGACAGCGCGGCATATTTACGCATGAACGCGCGCGACGTATCGACATGCTTTTCGACTTCCACGTACAGCAGGATCTCTTTATTGTCGAGCGTAGACGCGTTAGGCACAAAGCTTACGGCAGTCCCGCCGTTGACGAACTCGAAGTTGACATAGCGATTGACGGCGCTGAGTCTGTCGGTAGCGCCGCCGCTCGCGGGAAGCACCGTGCCGTTATACATCACGCCGCCGATAAAGTACGCATTGTTGGCGCTGTTCGGTTTGAGCGCAAAAGATTTAGTCGTCGGGTCGACGGCGAACATTTCCTTCAACGTCGCGTCGGACAAAGCGTGCCACTCGCCCGATTCGTCTGCGTCGATAAACGCATACAGCCGCGCGGAATAGCTTTGCTTATCGGTCACGTCGACGTCCTTATCGGTTATGGGCGACGCGGTATTGCCGTCGTTGCCGACGTTGCCCGTTTGCTTGACAAACGCGTAATCGGACGTGACGGACGTCGCCGCACCGTAAAATTCGTCGTACGATTTTACGTGGACCTTATCGCCGCCGCGCAAGTATTCTGTATACTGCGTATTTGTCTTTTCCGCGACCGACGCGTTGATCATATCTCCGTACAGCGTATAAACGTGTATGGTGATCTCTATCGAATTTTCGTAACTGCCGTTACCGTAGTCAGCGACTCGGAAGGTCAGTTTTTCGTAGCCGTTAGACGTACTCGGATTAAAGCCCGTCGCGGTTATAGAGAACGATCGACCGCCCGAAAGCACGCGAATATCGAAATACTCCGATCTGTATACACCGTCCAAGCCGCGCACGAGCGCAACGTCGTTAACGGCAAAGTTGCCGTCGCCGAACAGCGTCATATTGGACGTTTCGTAATCGCCGTCGGGGTCTTTTGCTACCGACGTCATATCGATAACGTAATTTTGCTTTGCCGTCTTTTTACCGTCGAACCCTTCGACTTCGCACTCGATCTCGCCCGACGGCACGGTGAACATGCGGTACGTGCCGTGCAAATACTCGTCGGCGCTGCCCGCGGTCTCGCCTTCCAGTCCCGCCGCTTGGATGAGCCTGCGGTCGCTCGGATCGGCATAATCGAGCGCGTTCGGCGCGGAGCTTATTACCGTGAAATACAGCGTGCACGTTACTACGCCGTCCTCGCCGTCAGTCAAAGTTATGGTTATTGGCTCGTTGACGCAAGCGGACAACGCTCGGACATTTAGCGACATCGTCATCGCCTGAGTCGTATGGTCGCTTTCCGCGCCGAGCGTGAACGTATTTTGCTCGACCCACAGTCGCGCGCCGACGCCCGTATAGTACGACACCGAAGATATACGCAACTTCCACGGCGTATCGTCGTTAGCCAAGCCCAAGTAGCCGAGATGGACTCCGCCGCTTTCAGATTGACCGACGGTGCTGTCATATACGATCTCATCCTTATGCGAGCTGTCTATATCGCGGAACGACCAATATCTGCCGCTACCCGTTTCGTTGTTGCTTCCGTCGCCGTGCGTTTCGCCGTAACCGTCTGCGGACGTGCGCGCATCGTAAAGCTTTTTGGTGAGCGAGTTATTATAAGCGACGGAACCGCCCGCAACGCCGCCGATAAAGTTGTCGTAATACGTTGTGAGAACAGTAAGGTCATCGCCCGAATGCATGGTGAAATGACGTTCGGTCGCAGTGATCGTCGGCGATTGATTGGTTATCGTTATGATAAACGTAAACGGCAATGTAGCGCACTCGTAGCTGTCGTAGAACACCACCGTAAAGCGGTACTCGTTGATAGACACGCTCTTGCTCACGCCGTTTTCGACGACGGTCGCCGTAGTGCGGCGATTTACCGTAAATGACAGATTGTTGGTGCTCGGCACCGTCGACGTGGACAGGCTCGTCACGTCGGACGCCGTTTCGATCCACATCGTAACGTCTCTGTCGGTCGAACCCATCAACGTCAAGCCGCCGCCGTTGCGGTAATACGTTCCGTCGTCCTTTTGCACGTAGTTAGAAGGGTCGTAAGGCGTTCCGCCCAAATAAATGTCATGAGCAAACGGCGAATCCAAATAATCGCCCGTTTCGAGATCGAGATTTTTCGCGGTGTTCTCGAAATACTGTTTGGTCGCGAGCGCGTAGTTATTGCCCGTTTGCTGTACGTACATGCCCGAATCGGATACCAAATCGTACAGATTGATAGTAACGCTGTTGCCTACCGCGAGATTGAGTCTGTATTCGCGTCCGATAAGCTTATCGTTTTGATCCAAAACTTCCGTACCGACGTTTTTAAGCACGGGCGCGGCATTGGTTATTTCTATACGGAATTCGAGCGCGACGTACGACGCGTCCATCCAGCCCGCGCCGCAACTGTCGTACACGAGCGTTTTGAACGGATAATACACGCGCGTCGGCTCTGCGGGGTCGACGGTCGCATCGGCGTATTCCGCCACCAAGCCGCGTTCGGCATAGTATTCGGTCACGTTTTGTTGCGTGAGCGGCGTATTGCCGAATGCCGCTTTGAGCGCAACGTCGTTAATAGCGGTTTTGCGGCTCGCAGTGATGTTGATAACGCGTCCCGCTTCCGAAAGCGACGCGTTGAAATAACTGCTGTATCCGTCGATACCGCTCTCGCCGTAAATATTGGAGCCGTATTTACCGCCGTTGGGCTGATACGAAGAATCGACCGCGGCGACTTCCGTCATATTTTCTATACCCAAATAATTGAGTATGGAATTCTGCGCGCGAGACGATGAAGCGGTGTTCTCGAACGCCGAGCCGTCGCCGTTGAGCGCAAGCGCTCTGTTATACGCGGGCGCGCCCGTCGACCAAGCCGAAAGCTCGTTGAACGAATCGGAATAGAAGTACGCCCTATCGCGATACGACGTACCCGCGCGGTAGTCCGCATCGGTGTAAGCTATTTTATCGACATTCGCATAATCGTTGGAAATGGTTTCCACAACGCCCGTATCGGTATCGCGGCGCGAAAGCGCAAACGACTTGGACGTAGACGACGGCATTTTGAGATCGACGTAATACGTGCCTTTTTCTTCGTCGTATTTTGTTCCCGTCACGTCGCCGGTGTTCCCGTCGGCGGAAAGGTCTATCTTGGAGTTTTCGATATGGATATTAACCGTTACCGAGCGACGGTCGGTTTCCGCGTCTTCGACTGCGTTCTTGCCCGCCTCGGATTTGGCAAGATCGACCGTAAGCGTGAGCGTATGCACGCCCGTACGCATCTCGGTCTTGTTAAACACAAGCCCGAAATTATGCTCTTGCAATTTTACGGCTTGCTCTTCGAGATACATGAGCGAACCGTTGCCCACAAAGCTGTCGCGGTTGGCGGCATCGCGTTCGTAACCTATCAACTGCCCGTCCTTATCTATCGTAACGACCGCAAGCCTGTTATTGTAGTACGGCTTGTTCTTTTCGTTTGCAAACACGCCCGCACTGCTCGTACTGCCGTCCGCCGAATACATATCGAACGCGTCGACGTTTATATACGGGTTGTTGTTAAGCGTCGATCCGCTCCACGACATATTGCCGTCGGAAATTGTTATCGCATCGGCTATGTGCGCGATATTGTCGCGCGAATACACCGTGTCGTTATTGCCCACGTCGTACCCGACATATTCTTTGAGATAGTCGAAGCTGCCGTCCTCGTCCGCGCTCGCCACAAGGCTTTGCAACAATCCGAAATAGCTCATCGGCACAAACACTTCCGAGCCGTCAGACGGGATCTCGATCACCGACGGATAGTTGTAAACGCCGCTTAACGCGTCTACACTGTCGACGTTGTAAAGCGCGCCCGCGTTTACGCCCGCAAGCGTGTTGTCGGGCTGACCTTGCGCGCGAGCCTTTAATATCTGCGTTCCGTCGCCGTTGGGCGCAAGCCAATTATTGCCGTCTATAACGTTATAAGTGACGTTGCCCAAACTGCCGTCGGGATAAACGCTGTTCGCGTCGCCGTCGTAGGTAGGCACATAAGCTACCGTAGTATTGGCGGCGTCAGTATATTCCACTACGTAGTTATCAGCATAGTTGCCCGCATACTCGTCTTTCGTGCGGATACCGGTGGTGGATATCGAGTGATAGACCGTCGCGACCATATACCCGCTTACTGTCGTGTTGCCGTTGCGTCTGTCCGAATCGTATGCGGTTTTAAGCCCTGCGGTATCGCCGCCGAACTCCGCTCTGTCGCGTATAGACAAAGTCAAGCCCAAACGCACGTTGCTCTCGAAGCCCTCGGTAGCGTGGATATGCACCGCCCAGTCGGGATATACGAACCGACCGACGCTGTCGAAAAACATTGACACGTCGCCGATCGCATTGCCCGCAAGATGTTCGCTTATAAGCGTATCGCGCGATATCCAATCGCCGTCGACAAAAAACATTACTTCGGCGACAAACCTGTTGGGTATGACCGCTTCGTCCGTAACGGACCCGTCCGCGCCGAGCGTGCGAGTAAATACGAGCGCCGCGGCGTTAACGTCTTTACCGAACCCGGTAGCCACCGAAACGTTAGGCACCGCGAGATCGTAGCTCTCCGCGGGTATAGCCGACGTTTTGTCTTCGGGTACAGCCAAATTAACGTAATCGAATCCCGTATCGGTATCCAAACGCCGAGAAAGCAACAGCTTGCCGTGCAAAGCGTCGTCGTCCGTCGCTATAAGCTTGATATCTGCGTCTACCGCGCCGCGCACGCTTTTGAGCTGTTCCGCCGCATACGTCGAACCTACTATATAACGATCGCGCGAAATATCGGCGTTGCTCGTGGTCTTTATCGACCACAGCGGATCGTTGAGATCGAAACCGTTTTCGGTAGACGTATTGAATACGGGCGCGGAATCCACGACCTCTATGCGAACGTAGCCGACGACGGTACTTCCGTTGCCGTCGCTAACCAAAAAGCAAACGTAAACGCCGCCCGCTATCGCCTTCGTCGAGCTTTTGGCGGTCACGTACAGCTCGTACGGATTGACGAGCGTCGCCGTCACATATTCGCCGAGCGATCTGCCGCCGACAGTTCCGTCGTCGGTGAGCAGATATTTATGGTTGTTTATTATTTCGTCGAACGAAGTCGCGTTATGTCCTATGAGCGACTGAACGTTTGCGACGGAATTGGTAAGTATAACGCCGCTCGACAACAAAAATTCGGGGATATCGTTATCGAGATCCTTCATCAATCCTGTCGCGTCGCCGTTACCGTTGGACGAGAACGTGACGGATGATAACGTTACGTTGCCTTGCGCGTTGACAGGCGCGACTGCAAGCTCCTGATAGCGGTTTACGTCCTTGACCGTCGGCGCGGTATTGACGACTTCTATGGCAATACGCACGACAAAGCTTGCGTTACCGTCCGAAGAGTTGCCGTAACGGTCGCGCACGGTCAGATCGAAGTATGCGGGGCGCGTGGAACGGCTGACCGCCGTTATCATTATAAAGTCTACGCCGTACGTCGTTTGACCGAGCTTGACTTTATTGCCCATATTATACGTCAAGTAATTGGACGTATCGACAGCCGAAACCGCAAAATTATCGAACGAAGTCGGCGCAAACGTATACGCGTCGTTGCCGTCGCCCGAACGCGCAAAAAACAGCTTATCGTTCAATACGTTTTGATCAGCTACCGTCGCCGAGCCTGCCGCAGTGCCGGCGGCTGTCGCGCTCACCTTTTTGACGGCTGTCGTGCCGTCGACTATGCCGAGCATCGATTTAAGCGAATCCACATACGACGCCGTTCCGTATTCGGACGCGAACAAACCGTCGAACGACATATTGCTTTCGTTCTTGGCATCGGAATCGGACAAAGTACCCGTAGCGGGATCGTAAACGCCGCTCAATCCGTTGAGCGTAAACCCGCCCGCAGGCGCGACGACGCCCGAATTGGTCATGTTGTAATCGGATACGAAATCGTACGGCGTGATGATAAACCTGTTGCCGAGCGGAACTTTAAACGTAAACGTAGGAGTAGTTACGCCGTTTTCGGGATCGTATTCATACGTACTGTACGATTCGCCGTACTGATCGCGGAACGTCGCGACAGAGCTTTCGTTTTCCGTCGCCGTCGGCGCGGTATTGTTGACGCGCAAAGCTATATCTATCGCCGCGCTCGTCTTGCCCGCAGAATCGACGACGGTCGCATTGGCGTAGAAATATCTGTTCATGGTGGCGGACTTCAACGTTATCTTTATACCGTTCGTAACGTAGTAATCCACCCCGCCGACGTTCTTCACCGCGAGCGAAACGTATTTAAATCCGTTTGTATCAGCCGTACCGCTGCCCGCTATGACGCGCCCGCCTTGGAACGTACCCGTAGCAAAATACGATTTGGGCAAATAAATATCTATAATTTCGGCTTTGATAAACCTGTTTTCGGCTACGCCGTTCGCGACAGACACTCCGACGTCGCTAACGCTACGCACGATGCTTTCCGCGGTGACGCTGTCGGACAACCGCAAAAATTCGTTTAGCTTGCCGCTGCGCGCCGCAAGTCCGTTGTTCGTAGAATAATTGTCGCCGTCTATCGCAAGCGGTTGCAAACCGTCGGACGTGAGCGCGCCGTCTTTCAAATATTGACCGAAAACGTGCGAACCGCCGTAATTGACCGCCATAGGCGCAAAATAGAAGCTTTGCCCCACACTGCCCGACGCGGTCGGCATCGTAGATACCGCCGATTGCTCGGTCAAATTGCTCGACGACGTGCCTGTATTGGGCGCGGTCACCGTAGCGACGGGAGCATATGATGTGGAATATCCCACGCGGAAAGCGAGCGGCAACCATATTCCGTTATCCGCCGTATCGCGTTTATCCTGTATGTGCAATAATAAATAGAAATGCCCCGGCTTGCTCGACCGATTGGACGCATACTGCGAAAAACTCGACCGCAAGCCGACTACCGTCAACACGTCGTTGGCGTAAGTATACCGCATGAACGCTTCGCGAGTGGTATTGCTCCCGTTGCTTCCCGTTGACGTTGAATTGTAAGCGATACCCGCATGAAAGCCCGTATCGACAGCCGTCGTTGCCGAAGTCGTGTATTCGGGCGACGACACGGTATAACTGCCCGCGCCTATATTATAGAAGCCCGCGTTAACGCCCGTTTGCGCAACGACGCCCGCATCTGCGTTGAGTTGGACGAATTCTTTGGACGGAACTACAACGCCCGTTATGGAATGCGTCGCGCTCGAAATAGCGCCGTCGTCGTCTTTAAAATAACTGCTGAGCGCAAGATTGCGCGTTTCGCCTACCGCAACGTCGACGATATTGCTCACCGTTCCGACTACGGGACGGGAATTTTGCATACCGAACACTATATCCAAAGCGTATGTAGTAATATTGGGTACGACGTTTGGATACGAAGAACCGTATGCCGTACTTTTTTCTACGACGTAAAGCGTTACGGGGAATACTTGGTAATTGGGATCGGGACTCAAACAGACAAACGATATTTGACTAAACGCGTTGGCAATAGCCGCCTTACTGAAATTATACGCCGTAACTTTATTCGTATTTTCGTCGAACTCTTTTATCTTATATTTACGGTTGGCTACACTGCTCGCGATGTTAGACGTACTGTTGAGCGAAATAACGACCTGATCGTATGAACACAGACCGCTTAAAAGCTCGCTCGCCTTAACGGTAAACGGCTCGTTATATTTGAGCGGTTTTGAAAATATCGCCGTATATCTGCCCGTGCCGTTGGGATTGTAAATATTGCTCGTAGTCGGATTGTATGCACCCGTCGGCTTTGTAGTTGTAGTCGAACTGCCCAATACATAATTCCCGCTCGATCCCGTTATTGCGGCGGATTTCGTAGAAACGGTGTTTGCCGGCACTTGCACGTAAAACATAATTACAGCCCATCCGCGCGTATTAGACGCGCCGAAACTGTCTCGAACTCGCGCATATAATGTCAGTCTGCCGTTTGCCGTACAACCGTCGGTTCCGACGCGGGGATACATTTTAACGCTCGTTATATTAAAAGTATTTACGTTAGGCGAAGACCCCGACCACGTCCAGGTCAAATACTTTGTCGCAACAGTAGAACATGACGAGTCAAGGAATATGCCCGTGTTCGCAGTCGTCGTAAACGTGTCGAGATTGCTCGAAGTGCCGTTTGTAAAGTACATGGCAGTCCCTTCGGGATCGGTAGCTATCGTACTCGTACTTACCGCAACCGAACCGGAAACGCCGCGTTTCATCGCGTTTACCGTCGCATTTTTGGTTTTAGGCGGCTGATTGACGCTAATTACGGTTATACGCGCCTTTCCGTTACCCGACCAATTCCCGCTCGTTCCGCCGCCGGAAAGACCCGACTTAATATGACCGGACCCGCCGCCGCCGCCGGTACGCCCGTCGGCGCCTGCGCTGTTACTATCGCCGCCGCCGCCGCCGCCGCCCCACCAGCCGCCGCCGCCGCCGCCGCCGGCTTCGTAACCCGCAGTACTATTTGTTGCGCCGTAACTGTCGCCGCCCTTTCCGAAATCACCGTTTTGACCTATAACAGACGAACAAGACGACGTAGTAGCGCCTTTACCGCCGCCGCCGCCGGAAGTTTGAGTACCGCCGCTCGCCTGGTAACCCGACCCATCTATCCAGCCGCCCGTCGACGCTCCGCCGTTAGCGTTGCCACCGCCGCCGGCACCGCCTATACCCGCCGTACCGCTGTGCGCATTGGTCGTCGATCCGCCGCCGCCGCCGCCGACTAAGAGAACTGCCGATTGATTGCTTTTAAGCGCGTTCAATAAGCCGCTTGCGGTAGCCATATGAGTAGCACCGCCGCCGGCTCCGCCGCCGTTGCCGATATAAACCGTCCCGCCGCCGTTATAGCCGCCCGTTTTATTGGCACCGGTCCCCGATGTGCCCTGTCCGCCGACATAAATATATATATATTGCCCGCTTGTCGGAGTTACTTCATATGTGGCATAAGTATAACCGCCCTTTGCCCCCGCGCCTTGCGAGCTGTCATAATATCCTCCTTGCGCACCCCATACTTCGAGTTTATAAGTGCCTTTGGGCAATTTTATGGAATACGCGTTATTCGCCGCATAAGAATAATCTATTATATCATTCGCGACCAAAACGCCTTGCGCTGTTTTATCTCCCGTAAGATTAGTATATGTCGTACTCGTACTCACGTCGCCCGAACCGACGCCGTCGACCGACGCGGGCGGAGCGAGCTTATCCAGGCACACGGCGCAAGTGACCGCAACCGCTATCGCTGTGAATACGGCGGCTATCAGTGCGAACACGCGCGCGCTTTTTGTCTTAATATTCTTTTCGGCTTTGCTTGTATGACGTTTCATCATATACCTCGCGAGTAAGTACCTTGTTTACAATTTGTTCATAATTGTATATGTATACACAATAATATTAACAATTTGTTCATAATTTGTCAATACTTTTAAGGCAAAAAATCGACACGGACGAAAATTTTAGCGATCGAACGCATCGATACGCCTTTTTAAAGAGAACGTTCGACATCAAAATACCTTATGCGACGGCGAGCGAGCCAATTTGTATGGAGCAAAACGCAAAAAAACATTGACATAACGGCAATTATATAGTACAATATATGCAATTGCGAGGAACTACGAATGGCTGAAAGCGACTTAATTCGCGGAAATGTCGATACTATAATCCTTAAAGTATTGTACGAAGGCGACCGTTACGGCTACGATCTGATAAAACAGATCAACTCGCGCGGCGACGGGCAGTGGGAGATAAAGCAACCCACCGTTTACGCATGTCTCAAACGCTTGGAAAAACAAGGGTTTGTTTCGTCGTATTGGGATTCTTCGGAATCGGACGGCGGCAGACGCAAGTACTACACTCTTACCGAAAGCGGGAAGGAAGTGTTTTTAAAATACAAAAACGAATTCGAGCGCGCGAGCGCTTTGTTCGGCGGACTTATAACGGGCGGCGATCCCGTATTTTTGCAACAGGACGATTATTCGGACGTCGAGGACGAAACGTACTCCGTTTCCAAGCGCCGAGCGCCCCGCCCCAAACGCAAAAAACAGGAAGCCCCGCCCGTGCAACAAGCGCAAACTTCGATCGAGTCCGTCGAAACGCCTGCGGAAAGCGACAAAACGGCAAACGACGTTCACGCCGCGACCGACGAACGCGACGACGGATTTTTCGAAGATATGGTGTCGCTCGCCGAAAGCCTTGCGGACGACGAGCAAGAACAAGACACACTGTCGGGAGCGATCGTGCTTAACGAAACCGATACGGCGGAACAGGTCGCCACGCCCGCTTACGAAGTGCCGTCGGCACGCGAGCCGACAGACCCGCGGTCGATCATAGAAAAATACTATCAAGCGGAACACGGCGAAAGCTATTCGGACGCTCACGGCAAAACGGGCTTTACCGAGCCGCCGCACGAGCGCGCGCAACAAGCGACGCCGCCGAGCGACGTGCATCGTTATTCCCCGCCCGCGCCCGCGAAAGCGCCCGATCCCGTGCCTGCTGTCGCGCAGAGCAAACAAGCCGCGCCCGTTACGCAAGCTCCCCCGCCCGCGCCCAAACAGCAAGCGGGAACGGTATCCAATATCGGATTCCCCGACCCCGACGAGAGCGTCGCGCGACGCGAATACAAAACGGTGCTTTCCGATCTTGTGGAGCGGTTGGAAATTGCCGCGCCCGACGTGCGCGAGCCGATAGCCGAGCAACAGCCGGTTACCGAGCAAGCGGCGGTCGAGACCGAAGCGGACAAGCAGTTCGTCCGCGTAAAAACGTCGGCGCGCGATCTCGGCAACGAAGTGCAGATATCGGCGCACAACAATTCCGCCAAGCAATACGCGCATAAGTATTATTATTACAGCAACCGCCTTATGATGACGCACTATACCGTCATGTGCGCGGCGATGTTCATAATAGGTCTTACGTTGTTCCTTACGTTCTATACGGGGCTCAAAATGCGCATGCCTTACGATTATTTGCTGTACATGGCGGCGGGACTTTTGCCGATAGTAATGTTTATAATAGCCGTCATTTGCTATGCGGGCGAACCCGACAAACGCAAACGCATAAACATCAATTTTAATTTTTCGATATTCATTCGCTGTATCATCATGATACAGGTGGCGGTCGTTATATACTGCGTCAATCTTATTTGGGGCATGCCCGTCGGATTCTCGTATGCGTACTTGCCGTCGCTTATAATACCGCTCGCCTACGCGATGTTCATACCGATCGGAAAAATAATTTTCATGACGCTGTTGCAATCGGGCAATTACGCCGTGGAATAAGCGATTACCGCGATGAGTGATCGGGGCTTGTTTATAAAACGACCGCAATACGGATCGCGCATTGATTATGAATTACTTCGACCAAAGAAACGAAAAAACGCTGTCGCAAATTGACGATATTTTGGACGTGCTTCCCGACTTCGCTCGGCAGTTCAACGTAGGAATATCCATGCGAACGATGCCGCTGACAAGACTCGGATACCTGCGGGATATTCGGGTCTTTTGCGATTATCTGACGCGCAGAGTGTTTAGGGGCAAACAGCCCGTCGAACTCACTCTCGACGATCTCGCCGACGTCACCCCCACCGACGTGGAAGCGTTTATCGATTATTTGTCGTCGTACACGCTCGACGGAAAAAAACACGCCTGCAAAGAACACGCCAAGGAGCGCAAGGTGTCGTCGCTCCGCGCGATGTTCAAATACTTTTACAAAAAGGAAAAGCTCGCAAACGACGTAATGACAAAGGTGGATTCGCCCAAGATCCACGAAAAACCGATAATACGGTTGGACGTCAACGAAGTGGCGGATATTCTCGACGAAGCCGAAAACGGCGACAAACTGCAAGGCAGACAAAAAAGCTTTCACGAAAAAACGGCGGTGCGCGACGAAGCGATGCTGTCGCTGTTTTTGGGTACGGGCATACGTATAAGCGAGTGCGTCGGGCTTGACCGCAACGACATAGATTTTTCGGACAACAGCTTTGTCGTAACGCGCAAAGGCGGAAGCACGTCCATACTGTATTTTTCGGACGAAGTAGCCGACAGCCTGCGACGCTATCTCGATTGGTTGGACGAACAAATACTCGAACAAACACCGTTCGGCAAACGCGTGACGGATCGCAACGCGCTGTTTATATCGAGCAAGGGCACGCGCATGACGCCGCGCGCAGTCGAAATGATGGTCAAAAAATACGCCAAGATCGCCGCGCCGTTCAAAAAAATAACGCCGCACAAGCTTCGCAGTACTTACGGCACGACGCTGTACCGCGAAACACACGACATATTCGTCGTTGCGGACGTTTTGGGACATAAAGACGTTAACACCACGCGCAAGCATTACGCCGCCATGTCCGACGAGATACGTCGCGACGTGGTAAACAAAGTAAAACTGCGCGACCGCGAGAACGAGCCGATAACCGACGATCCCGAAAATGACGATGACGACCGATAAGACCGACGAATACTGCGCAATGCTGAACGACGCACAAACCAACATGCGCGCCGATATGTTTTTGTCGTGCTTTACGCTTGACCGCGCAACGCTCGGCTACCGTCGACTGCGCAATTGCGTGATACTGCTGTCGCGCGGCATAAACGGCGCGGGCAATGCGTATAAAATTCTTGCCGACATAGAACAAACGTCGGCAAAGCGCATATCCACCGACGTTCGCGATACGTTGAACGGCTTACCCCATCCGCCCGAACAAATGTTCAACGACGGATACGGCGTTTCGCAAGTTTCCGTGCCGACGCTTAAAATGCCGCATCACGACAAGCCCGATGACACAGTGCTTTTTCTCGGCACGGTGTTCTTGTACATTACGGCGTCCGACTACGGCGGCAAACGCGATAAGCATACGATATGATATCCGCGCATTTTCATGCAACAAACAAAGGACCCGATTTTTTCGAGTCCTTGTTTTGTGTTTTTGTCTGTTATGTCGATCTATACGATCGGATCGTTATTCCTGCGGCTTTATCTCGCGGGGGATCGGAACGTTTTGTTTGAGCACGGTAAGCCATGCGTTATCGATCGGAGTATGATCGATCGTCACGTCTGCGGCGGTTATAAGCTCTATCTTGTCGAGATTGAACCCTTCGCCGGTTTGGGTTATCTCTATAACGTTCTCACCCGCTTTAAGCTCTATACACCCGAACGTAAGCCATGCGGGATTGCACTTAGCATCTTCCATCTTAGCTGTCGGTTGAGCCATCGTGGTTTTTGTTGTAAGCTCGACACCGTTGACCGTTACCGTACCGCTGTTTTCAAACGCGCCGCCCTCTCTTCGCGTGCAACGCAGTCTGAGCGTAACGGTAGTCGCTTTGTTTACGGTTATAGTCCAACTGACGTTTACTTTATTATCTATCGCTATGCCGTCACGCTTACCGCCGGTATAATCGGAAATTCCCGGTTTGCTATTATCGGTTTTCCACAAAAAGCCGTTTTCGGCTTCGAGAGTTACCGTCTTTGCGTCGGCGCCGTGTTTATGCCCGCACTTTTTATGTTCGGCTTCGTTTTCGTGATCGCAAACGGTTTTTATGCAGCCGCCGCACGTTTCGCACTCGATGCAATCGGCGGTAGCGTAAGTCCACGAACTGTATTGATAGCCGCACTCACACGCGCCTTTTTCGTTGAATACATGCTCTGTCAAATCGTAAACTTTCGGAGTGTGAGCGTAATATCCTTTGTCGCACGACTTGCAACCGTTGCTTTTCATCCAGTCGCAAACTATACGCTTCCAATGATAATCGGGGCTTGCTTCCCATTTGAACGAATGGACATGACCGTTGATCACGTTATTTTCCGCATCCTTTTCCGGAGTCTCAACTATCGGTAACCAACCGCAGACAGTACATGCGCCGTTCTTTCCGTTAGTATCGTGATTTGCCAAATCGGGTTTATCCGTCAAAGTATTCGCATGTTCGCAATTGTACCCGTGCCAATGCGAAGTTTCGTCGACCATCCAATAATCGGTATCTTTGGAGTGTGTATGCCGATAGTCGCAAACGGTACATTTATTGTCTGCATCATACGTATGTCTTCCGGAATCATCGGCATATATATTTACGTCGTCCGCTTTATCGCCGGCGCACGTCGCCGCTTTCCAATGCGCGTACGAGCTTGTAGACCATTCGGAAGCAAAGGTATGTACGTGTTCCTCGTAACCGCAAACGGTACACGCGTGATTTTCCATTACGTGATCGGCTTCGCCGTCTATGAGAGCGAAGTGAATGCACGTGGCGGCGTGCCAATGTTTGCCCGGTCTTTCAGCCTCGTCGTATGTCCATTCTTCCGCAAAGGTGTGAACATGCGGACGTTCACATACCGAACAGCCGCTGTCGGTTCCTTCCGTATCATGTTCCTCGACGCCGTTCTTTTCGGTCTTGTGTTCGCAAGTAGCAGGGTGCCAATGCTCGCTCTCGTCGCTCTCCCACTTATTCATATCGAATGTATGCGTATGCGCGGGCGGCTCGGGCGGATTCGGCGGTTCGGGCTTAGGCTCGGTTTCGCCGCACGCGGTCAGCGAAAATACCGACATGCCCATGGCGAGCGAAAGTATAACGCTCATTATTTTTGCACTTTTTTTCATCATTTAACCCTCCTTAGGTTGATTGCCTTCTTGTTTTTTGCCAAGGTACCAGATCGCCCAAGACGCGGCGACCATGCCGAGACACAAACCCATCAAAATGCCGGATACTATTTTTATCGCAAGCAATCCCGTTTCCCAACCGGGAACGACTTCTATAAATCTCGTGTCGGCGGAAATGCCGTTCATCATGAGCGAATGGAGTTGGGTATAAAGTATTCTGTGCGCCGATTCGCGTACAGCCAAACATACCGTAGCATTATTATTGTTATAATACGAATCGAGCGCGCCGACGGGGAAATTGCCCATCCAAGCGTCCTGCCCTGCGAGATTGGCATACGCCAATACGCTCGGTGCGCCGCCCATATAAGCGTTGGTTCCGCAAGCATCGGTGATGGTAATGCCGTTAAAGCCCCATTCCTTGCGCAAAACGTTAGTCAACAGTCCTTCGTGCGAGCCTGCCCACGTCGTGCCTATCGCGTTATACGAAGTCATAAGTCCGTTGCAACCGCCTTCCAAAATAGACGTTTCAAAAGCTTTGAGATAGAGCTCGCGGATAGCTTGCTCGTTGGACCAAGTATTTACGCCTATCCCGCGGTTCATCTCTTGATCGTTGAGCGCGAAGTGTTTGGTATACAGTATAACGCCCATCTCGCGCATGCCCTTTGTTTCGGCGCTGCTTATCCTGCCCGTAAGGAAACCGTCCTCACTGTAATACTCGTAAGCTCTTCCGCCCCAAGGCGTGCGATGCGTGTTGCAAGCAAGCCCGTAAACGCCGCCCCAGCCTTTTGCAAGCATTTCCGTGCCGAAAACGACGCCGAGCTCGTGCATAAGTTCTACGTTGAACGTGCAGGCATTGACGGGATTGGACGGCAACGCGAAACGCGTATTGCGAACGCCCATCGGTCCGTCTTGCTGATTGATGCCGGGCGACATTATGCTGTTTTCGTCTTTATCGGTGATAGCGGCTACCGCGCAACTTTGCATAAGCTTTTGCTGTTGCTCGAACGTCATTTGATTGAGAAGATCTTCCCACAGCGGATCCTCGTAATCGAGTCCTCTGAGCTGTACAAGCATCAAGTGTCCGAATTCGGAAGTATCCGTACCGTAAATAGGCATTTCATCTTCCGGATCGTTGGGAATATCTTTTTGGAAAATAAGCTGCTGTTCGTTCTTTTCGCCGACGAGCGCAAGATCGTATATACCGCCCGACCATGTGCCGAGCCAGTTGTTGCGCGACAAGTACTTAAAGCCGCGCGCCGCGACCGACTCTTTCATTTCTTCGTTACGCAAAAGATCTGCGTCGTCGAATTGATTGGTTATATCGGCTTTAACGCCCTTGCTGTATTTTACGGCGTCGGTCTTGGCGTAATTGTACTTTTTGACGAACTCCGCTTTACCGTTGTAATCCATGCCGTCTACGGTACTCTTGCCCTTTTGAGCGAGTATGTTGTTGAGCGCGTCGTGCGAACTCTGCCCTACGGCAAGATAGTAGTCGCCGCCTTCCAAAATATACGTCTTGTAACCGTTTGCGTCGTAGCTTTTGAACTCGTATTCGGGTACGGTGATAGTAACGGTGTCGGTAGCGCCGGGCGCTATCTCTTCGGTCTTTGCAAAGCCCACAAGTTCGACAGCCGCCTTTTCGATGCCGTTATCTATATCGTATTTCGTATACGGCTTTTGCAAATAGACCTGCACCGCGTCCTTGCCCGGCATAGTTCCCTTATTCGTGACCGTTACGCTCACCTTGTAATCGTCGCCGTCTTTATCGAACTTGACGTTACTGTACTCGTAGTCGTTGTAGCCCGCGCCGTATCCGAAGGAATAAGCAAGCTCGCTGTTATAATCCCATTTGTCGGTTTTCATTATACCGCCTACGCCGTTATCCGCATTGCCGCGTTTCAGCACGACGTCCTCGTAACGAGTCTCGTAGTATTTGTATCCGACATAAATACCCTCTTGATATATTACATACGCATTGTGGTCTTTGGGCGCGTTGCCTGGCAACGACGAATATTTGAAATTGCCGAAGTTCCATGCCGCGGGCGCGGAATACATATCGTAAGCCCACGAATCGGTAAGATGCCCGGACGGCTCGACATTGCCTACAAGCACGTCGCCGAGCGATTCGGGACCCATCTCGCCGCCGAATCCTATCCAAAGACACGCGTCTATACCGCTTTGATCGAAGCCTTTAAGATTGAACGGCGTAGGCGAATTGATCGTTACGATCAACCTGTTGATCTTGCCGCTCTTTCTCAGCTCCGTCAATCCTGTAAGCGTGGAATACTCGGCTTTGGTCAAAGTAAACATATTTCCGTCGCCGTCGTAAGACGTTTTCCACTGATCGTCCTTATTGGCGCTACCTTCGCCGAAATAACGGCATATCATATACACCGCGGCGTCCTTATACGCTACAACGCTGTTCTTTTCCGTACTCGTGTATTTATCCCACGGAATATCGCTTACGCCGCCCATGGACACCGTATACCCTTGCTTTTCGCCCGCGCGTATGGCGCTCATAGTCGCGGGATTGAGTTTAAGTCCGACGCCGTCGCGCGTAAGCGCCTTTTCGACGTCGAGTCTGTCTTCGCTACTCGGTTCGACCTTGCCGCTACCTATTCCGTGATATTGATAATTCGTCACGCCGATACCGAACGGACTTATTTTACTGCCCTTGGCGAGCGGCAACGCTTTCGTGTGAGCAGCCGCGTCGATCTCGTTGTTCCAAAGCACGACCGTACCTTCGCTTACCGCTTGGCGCGCAACGTCCTCCGAATGTTTGCGCATGGCGTCGGTATCCAATACCTGCGTCATGACTCCCCTGTTTTCTTCGACCAAATATTTGCCGTTTTCGTCCTTTTTGGCAAATTCGGACGTGTAGTATTGATAATCCGCGGGATCGGAGCTTTCGCTCTTTACCTGTTGTTTGCGCGTAGTCACGCCGAAAAACTGATCGACGAACATTTGATACTGTTGAGTTATAGGCGTTGCAACAAGAAAAATTATAAATATCAACGCAAAAAATACAGCCAACAGCGTCCACATGGAACGCTTAAACACTCTGTTTTTAACAAAATCGTTCATTATGCGTTCACCTCCCCGAATCTGCCTTTTTCCTTGAATATGTACATAGTCAAAGAACCGGCGAAGCCCAAAACAAATACGATATCGAAGACAAACATCAACACTTCGTACCATACGCCCAAAAACGCTATGGATTCGTTTGTTTGCTCGGCTATGCCGTTAAGCCCCAAATGAACGGCAACAAGCCCCACCGTCAAAAAAAAGACGAACATGGCGCATATTCCCATGATAATGCCCCAAGGCACTTTCTTCATAAATTTCTCCTTATTTTTATTTTTGCTCCCGCACCACATGCAAAATGCGAAAGTCGGGCGAGTCGGACTGCGCAATCCGATCCTCTCGATACGCGCTTTAATCCCATCGTTTTCCTTTGAGAATTTCCGCTTTATCTACTTGGGAGTATACAAAAAAACAGACTGCTTGTTTTACAAACAGCCTAAACGCCCATAAAATCACCCTATTCTGTAAAAACAAGTTAAAATAACGCGAAACTCTCCATTGCATATTGCTTTACTTGCCATACGCAACATCCGCGACTATTCCGAACAAGCGCGTAGCGAAGTGAAGAATCTCATATTTGCGGCGGATCGCCTTGATTTCTCGACTGCGCTTACGCTCCGCTCGAAATGATGGGGTATTGATTGATGTTTTCGTACATGTGTATACTTTGTTCTTGTCGTTCCGAACAAGCGTAACGCACTACTGCCTTTCTTGTCATTCCGGACAAGCGTAGCGCAGTGGGCAATCTCAACCTATTTTAATAACGATGAGATTTCTCGCTCCGCTCGAAATAAGGCTACACCTCGCTACGTAGGACAAAAAGTATGGCGTTGCCATAGCACGCACTGCGCATTATTCAGTCGTCCGCCATTCCGATCCGCTTTCCGAATTCCGAATTTATTTCACCGCGTAGCGGTCATCAATTACGCATTCCGAATTACTTATTCGTCAAGCACGACATCAGCACGTTAAGCACGAACTTATTGTTTTCGGTTGCGACAGAACAAATGCCGTTGTACTTTTCGGCGATATTGCGTATCGATTTTATGCCAATACCGTGGAAATCGCGATCGTCTTTTTTGGTAACGGGCAATCCGTCCGCATCGAGTTCCACATTGCCGTCGAATTGATTGGTTATATTGACGGACACCATGTCGCCCACTTTATGCACCGCAACGCTGATGTTGCGTTTTTGCTCGTCGAGCCGCATGACCGCGTCCATTGCGTTTTCCAACGCGTTGCCGAACAGCGAATACACGTCCGCCGCTGTCATGAAGTCGAGCGAATGCCCGTCGACCATGCACGTGAGCGAAATGCCGTCGCGCGCGCACAGCAAGCTTTTTTCGGTGAGTATGGTATCCAGCACTTCGTTATCCGTGCGCACCGCCGCATCGTAAATGTTGATCGACTGCTCGATCTCTTTGATGGCGTCCGCCGCCAACGATTTTTGCTCGCCTATCGAGCGTATTTGATGACGCAGATCGTGGCATTTGAGATTGATAAGCTCGATATTCGCTTTGGAAATGTTGTATTGTCTCTCTTTTTCGCGCAAAAGATAATGCGTGGCGTCAAGCTCGTTTTTAAGCTCGCCCGTTTCTACCAGTCCGAACTGTATGTACAGCAAAAATCCGCAACACAGGCTTTCGTAAACGATATCCATCAACATCGATAACAGACTGCGGTCGCCGACGTAATAGACGATGATCGAGTTTAGCAATATATCGATCAACAGCGCAAAACCGATAACTATGAGAACGCTCGTTCGCCTTATGCGGAATTCCTCGTTGCGCTTAATTTTGCGTATGAATAAATAGTAAAACAGAGTGTACGCGCAAAAATATGCTAACGCATACAAGAATATCGCAAGAAGCGTAACATAGTCCATTTTGGAAAAATCGAACGCGCCCTCGAAATACATGCCGAATATCAAGCTTTGATCGCCCGCTATCGCCGATATCAAAAAGTTGGCGACACCGTAAGCGAGATGCTGCATGGTGTACGCCGCGATGCCGCAAAATATGACGTTTTTCCAGCTCTCGTCGCAACAAAATTCGAGCATAGGCACCGTGATGATGAACAACAGCAAAAACGTGAACGACGTATAAAACGCATTGTACAAAAGCGGCAACGCGGCGGCTATGCCTTCGCCTACGATAACGCAACCGATAAATCTCAGCCAAAACAGTCTGCGCTTGCGCAGTCGCAACGCAAATAAAAACTCCGCCGTAAACAGCTCGAACATTACGAGCAAACGGTAAAACAGGAGCATCGGCATACTATTTTCCCCCGAGATACTCGTTAAGGCTTTGCAAAAAACTTTTTTTCTTATTGCGCGATATCTGCAACTTTTCGCCGGCGACCGTGACCGAAAATTCTTCGATAGCCGTCACATATTTGAGATTGACCAAAAAACAACGGTTACACAGCTCGAACGGCGCATCCTTTAAAGTCTCGCATACGTTGTACAACTGATCGTACGTCGCAAAATCCCCGTCGACCGTATGATATACGACGCAATGATGCGCGACCTCCACATACTTGATATCCGATACGCGCAACCGCCGTTTGTTATTGCGCTCGGATATCCAAATATCCTTGCTTCGCGATTGATCGTACTTGCTTATCGCCCTGTCCATTTTCATCGCGAAGTTATCGTATTTTACGGGTTTTACTATAAAGTCGAACGCATCGACTTCGTAACCCTTTACGGCGTACTGCGCCATGTTGGTAACGAAAATGACTATAACGTTTTGATCCTTTTCGCGGATACGACGCACCGCGTCCATTCCGTTCATGTGCGGCAATTCTATATCCATGAAAATTATATCGTAGTTGCCGCAAAACTCGTCCAAAAACGACAGCGCGTCGCCGTAACGCGCAATGTTAAACTCGTACCCGTCGCGCGACTTCGCGTATTTCTCCAAACACGAGCATATGAAATCGCTCGACTCCTTATTGTCCTCGACGACGCACGCTCTTAATATCATGATTTCCTCCCCTATCGGTCATTCGACTCGACCGATACGGCACGACGGATATATCCGATCCATGCCGTTTGACTTGCCGTCGGATCTTGCGCGCCGAACAAAGTTCGACTTACAAAATCCGCTATCCGTCTGTTTATTTTATCTATCGATATCGAATAAATTATAAACAATAGACTGCATAGTATATATTATACCCCCCCCCCCGAAATGTCAAGCCATATCGACAAAATTATTATAATTTGTAGATATTTGTGGCGCTATAATGCCCGTTTATGCACATCACGACAAACGACCGCCCGCACGGAACATGTTTTCCGCACGGACGGTCGTTGCTTTTACGATCGTCGTTTTTATTTTTCCGAACCGCTTATACGCTATTCGTTGCCGTTATCGGGGCTTTCGTCCTGCGGTCCTTCCGCGACGCGCTTGCGCTTGAACAACCGCTTGCCCGTCATCGAGCAGAATATCATTACGGACCAGAACGCCGCGCCGAGCAAAACAAGCACGTTTACCGACACCAAAAGCGGTATCCACCAACGGAACACGTCCAGCGTTTTGCGCGAGCCGAGCATCGCGTCGAGATCGAGTCCAGTCGACGTCGCCATATGGTATTGTGCGGCGCAGTAAGTATACAGAACGTTTTTCGCACCGTTGTGCAACCATTTTTGCGCGGTAGCGGACGTCCGGTCGGTAAACATGGACTTATTTCCGCTCGCTTCCATCATAAGATCGTTGCCCGCGCGTATAGCCTCGTCGGGACACAGAACGGGGATACCGTTGTTGTAATCGCTTATTACGCTACCTTGGAATCCCCACTCGTTGCGCAACACTTCGGTCAAGAGATTGTAGCTGCCCGAAGTGCGCGTCGCGCCGATACGGTTATACGACGACATTATCGCAAGCGTTTTGCCTTCCTTGACGGCGATCTCGAACGGCTTTAAATAGTTTTCGCGGAGAGCCTGCTCTGTGAGCCAGGTGTATCCGCCCGAACGGTTGGCTTCCGACTCGTTGGCTACGAAATGCTTGACATACGCGTACAAACCCTCCTCCTTTGCGCCTATCACGGCATACTTGCACATCACGCCCGATAGATACGGGTCTTCGCTGTAATATTCGAAGTTGCGTCCGCCGTACGGAGCGCGGTGAAGATTGCACGCCGGACCGTACCAACCGTCTATGCCCGCCGCCTCGCCTTCCGCACCGACGGACTGTCCCATGCGATACGCCATGCGCCAGTTCCATGTGGAAGCTATCATGACCTCGCACGGATATCCCGCCGCATATCCGCCGAACTGATCGGAGCCGAATATGGTGGTGTTGAAGCCCGCGGGACCGTCGCTGTCAACGCAAGCGGGTTTGCCTATGGACGGTATAGCGTTGGTAGCGAGTCCGCCGTCCGCCAAAAATTCCGCGACGGTTTCCACGTCGAGCTGACTTACCAGATCGTCCCATTTTTTGTCGTTGTAATCGACGAGCCCGATAATCTTGCCCGACGCGTCGAGTATGTACATGTCGTTAAGTTTATAGTTCGTATTTTTGGAATTCCATTCGGGCGCGACGTCGGCATCGTCTTTTTTGGGCGTATTGGGCATGTAGCTCGTTTCCTTGAACTCTTTGGAAACAGTGCGCTGAATGCGCTCGGTCGGGAACGACGCAACAAAATTCTCGCGCGTCATGTATGCTATGTTCTGCTCGCTGTCGCCGCCGTCTATCGACCACGCTTTATTGTCCGCCGAAAGGCTTTTCTCGTAATACGTGCTTTTCGCGCCGCTCGTCGAATGCTCGAACGTAGTGAATTTGTTGGTGACGACCGTATCGTTCACGTCGCTCGTTTCGTAACGCACGTTGCTGTCGAGTTTGAACTTAAATACGGGTACGCCATCCTTTAATGTATGAGCGTCGGTACGCAACGAAAGCACGTATTCGCCCGATTCCGCTTCGTAACCGATAAAACCGTTATCGTTTTTGTCGTAGCAATCGTAGCTCGCCATATCGCGCAAGCGCACCGAAAGTTTGATGTCGCTTTGCGTCTTGCCGGGCGCGAGCTCGACCGTCTTTTCAAACGCGCCGAGCTTGATAGACGGCTTTTCTATCCCGCCCTTTACATAAGGCGCCGAAAAATACAGCTGTACTACATCCTTACCCGACCAATATTGACTGTTGTTCGTCACAGAAAGCGTAAGCTCTATCTCCGAATCGGCATCGAGCGCACTGCCGTTGGGGACGGACACTTCGTCCACCGTCCAGATAAAATCGTCCGCATAAGACAGCCCGTAGCCGAACGGATACTGTACCACGTCGGCATAGCCGTTTTTTATGCCCCACTTATTTTTTGCGAAATCGGTGTCCCAAAACCCGTCGGCATCCGCCGTTTCGTACCAATAATAGCCCGTATAGATGTTTTCGGTATAGTCGATGTAATGCCCGCCGACCGCCGTGTAATCCGTAATGCCGTTGGCGATGTTGGCATAAGCCGCCGAAGTGGTATGGTCGTAAGCGAACGTATCCGACAAATGTCCGCTCGGCGTGATCTCGCCCGTCAAAAGCTTGCCTATTCCGAGCGAGCCGACGTTACCGGAAAAAAACACGTCTATCGCCGCATCGATCTTATCGTCGTCCAAAAAACCGAGTTCCATTGCGTTCGCACTGTTGATTAGAACTATCACGTTGTCGAAATTATCGGTGACCGTCTTTATCATGCTCTCTTCGTCGGGCGTGAGCTGTAAGTACGTCCTGCCGTTGTTCATATTCACGCCCTGCGAATTGTTTTGGTATTTGGGAAGATCGTACCCCTCCATGCCGAACCGTGAAATGACAACGAGCGCGGTATCGGAAAATTCCACGGCTTCTTTTATGTTCGCGTCGGACAGCACGTCGAGCGGCTCGTAAAGCTTCCAGCTTGCGGCTTCCCAACCGCTGTCGCGGCGGAACTTTTTGCCGTTGTATGCGTTTACGAGCGTTTCGTTAAGCTCGAACCCCGCTTCGCGCAAGCCGTCGTAAAGACTGCGCTGTCCGTATGTGGACGCCGTGCCCGAGCCGAAGCCCATGTATATGTACCCGTTGTCGCAACCGCCCCAACCGAACACGTTAAGACATGGATTGCTGAGCGGCAACGCTTCGTTGTTGTTTTTCAAAAGCACCGCGCCTTCTTCGGCTATCTCGATCGCAAGATCTTCCGCCTGCGCCTTGCTCTGCTGATATTCTTCCGACGAATAGTCTATGCCCTGTCCGCAAAGAAATATCGTAATGTGGTCGGCATAATGCCCCGCTACGCAGTCGGCAACGACAAACAGCACTATGAGCAAAAATATAGCTATGTAGTTGATTATCGCTATCGATTTTTTCATTTTCTTGTCCGCAGTCATTATCGGTCATCTCCTTTGTTTTCGGTAAGCACGGCTTCGGGCGACGCCTGCGCATCGCCGCCTGCTTCGGGCGTATTTTCCGCCGCGGGCGCAACGGCGATCTTGATATAGTCCATGTTTATATTGGAACTGTTTTTAAGCGTTATTTTAATATAGTTCCAGCCCTTGCGCAATGACAATGAACCGAGCATATCGGAACTTACTTCGGTAGCCGATCCTTTCGGCACCCACCCGCCCGGAACGGTCACACCCGTATTTATCGCTTTGAAATTCCATTCTAATATCCAAAAGTCGTCGAGCGCCGCTTCCGCACCGGTTGCGATCGAAAAGGATATCCGCACCGTACTCTCCGTTTCGCTGTAAATGCGTATCTCGAATGTCGTACCCGCGCGCCAATCCATTTTATCGAGAAATTTACCGCCCGACGAATTGGCGTTATCGGTCGGATACAACACTCGTCTGTCCTCGCTGTTCCCGTCGCCAGGCGTATAATCCGCGTCCTCGAATTCCAATACGTATACGCCGTTGTTTTCCGTCATGCCGTCCGACGTAACGGTGATATGCCGCGTTGTCGGCTCGGTGACCGTTATCTGAACATTGACCGTTTTTCCGTCGTAGCCGAGCGTCACGAACGCGTCGCCCGCTTCGACATATTCCTTGTACGTATATGCGGAGATCGTTATTTCGCTACCGTCGTCGAACACCGCTTTTACGGTCATGCCGGTCGGGTCGAACGGCTCGCCCGCGAGATACGCAGTTTTGGTCGGTTGCGTGACGACGACTATTTCGGAAAGAGCGGCGGGCGCGGTGACGGTTATGGGCGTAGTCGCAGTAAAGCCGTCGTAGCTCACCGTTATTTCGTCGTGTTCGGTAGTAAGCTCGCCGCGCGGCGAGTAGACATAATCGGTTATTACCTTAGTCGAGCCGTCGTCGTAAGTCGCGGTCACGACCATACCTTGGGGATCGAAGCTTTCGCCCTGAATGTATTCCGTATTGCTCGGCGGCGTCGTGACGGCGACGGAACTCAACAGCACTATCTCGTCGCTTGTTACCGCAAATTCGACGCAATCCATATTGACGTTTGAGCCCGCTTTGATGCTTATCTCGAAGTAGTTATAGCCTTTATGCAGTTCGAGCGCGCCGAGAGCCGCAGACGTTACGTAGCTATTCGCACCGTCGGGATACCAGCCTAACGACGACAATTGCACGCCCGATTCAAAGTCGCGCCCGTTCCAAGCGAAGTCCCACATATCGTCGAGCGCAGGTGTTTTGCCGCTCGCTATCGAAAGAGATATCGCGACCGTGCCGTCCACTTCGCTGCTTATTACTATCGAGAACTTGGCTTCGGGCTTGCCGTCGAAGCCGTCCAACCACTTGCCGCCCGACGCATTGGGATTGTTGCCTGTTGCGTTTTCGAGCGTGTAGCCTGTGCCCGAATAATCCGCGTCTTCAAATTCGAGCACGTACTCGGCATGATTTTTGTCGGCAGTCACGTGCGCCTTTTCGGGATCGGTCGCGGTAACGGATACAGCCGCCGTTTTGCCGTTGTAACTCACCGTTACGGTGTTGCCCGTAACAAACTCGTCGACGGTATAGTCGCTTATCGCCGACGAACTGCCGTCGTCGTAGAACGCCGTAACGACCATGCCGGTCCCGTCGAAATACTCGCCATTGCGATAAGAAGTTTTCGTCGGTTGTGCGGTGACTTCTATATGCGTGAGCTCCGCCGCGACGGTAACAGTTATATCCACGTTGACGCTCGTTCCGCCGTAGCTTACCGTGACAAACGTGTCGGTGAGCGCAAGCGCGCCGCTCGGCGACACCGTGTAGTCGGTCACCGTTTCGGTCGTGCCGTCCGCGTACTCCACGGTTATCTCCATGCCCGTTGCGTCGAAGCTTTCGCCCAAGATATACTCGACCTTATCGGGCGCGTGCGATACGGTTATCGCCCGCAAGGGATTGACAGCCACGTCTATATAGTCGAACTGTATGCCGCCGTCGCCGCGATCGCCGCCGAGCATGAGTATTTCCACTACGTTCCTGCCGCGGTGTAAAGTCACGCCGCGCGCCGTGAACCGCTTAAAGTCGAACCACTCGCCCGAAACGTCGCTCGTTATCATCCACGGCAACGTGATCGCATCGTCGCGCACGCCGTTTACGTACAGCGCCGCCTGCTGATTAAAGCCCAGCCACGGTTGCGCCATGCCGAACACTATATCCGCAACGGTATCGACATCGCTGTCGATGTAATACTTGACCGCCGCCTTCGTGCCGCGCATGTTGCCTATACACTTGCCGCCGCTCGCGCGCTCGTCGTTCTCGACGCCGTGCGTATCGCTTTCGGCGTTGTAAACTATGACCGCGTTTTCCGCTTCCGCGCGGTAGGTACGAGGACTGCCGTTTTCGATATTCACGTGCGCCTGCACGGGTTCTACCGTTATATCGAGCGTAGCCGTTTTGCCTTCGTACGTTACGGTGACGGTGTTATCGCTTTCGGTGAGCGGATCCGTTTTGTCGACCGTCCAACCGATCACGTACTCGCGGAAGCCGTCGACGTACTCCGCTATCACCGCCATGCCTTCGGTATGGAAGATGTCGCCGACATGATACTTGGTGTACGGCGCGAGATCGATCTCTATCGACGTCAGAGTCATGTCGCGCGCTTTTACCGTTATTTCCTGACTCGCGGACAGATCGCCGAAGAATATGTCCACGCAATCGTTGCCGAGCGCCAACGGCTCGGAATAATAAATGTAATCGTTGATCGGCGCGGTCTGCCCGTTCTCGAACGTGGCTGTGACTACCATTCCCGTCGGGTCGAATCGCTCGCCCTCCAAGTATTCCGTTTTGTTCGGCGGCGTGGTGACCGCTATCGATACGGGCTCCGAATTTATGGGGCTGACTGTCACCTTAAAGTAGTCGTAATTGCACGACAAGCCGATTATCTTGAATACCAGCTCGTTTATACCGACTTTGAGTTTAAGACCTTTAAGCGTATACTCCTGCCAATCGAACCATGCGTATTCCGCGCCCGGACGCACTGCGACCGTCCAACCCGTCTTTACCGTTTCGCCGTTCCAATAAGTTTCGTTTTCGGCATCGAAATCCATCGTCGGATTGTATGCGAGCGACGCTATAAGATCCATGTCGGTCTCGACGTCGCTTTTGATCTTTAACGTTATTGTATTCTTCGAGTGGTTGAGTTTGCCGAGCGACACGCCGCCGCTCGTATTGGGATTGTTTTTACCGTCGTTGTGATACTCAAAGTATTCTTCCTTGGCGACGCCCGCCGTTTCCGAACCGAGTTCGCAATCTTCCGCTTCCACTTTATACGTATAAAAATCGGCGGTCGTGATTTGAAGCTGAGTAGGTATCACCTTTTCCTTGACGGAGATGGTCACGGTCGTCGATTTGTCCTGATACGTGACTGTTATCACCGTATCGTCGAGCGTAAGCGGACCGTCCTTGTCGATCTTGTAGCCGAGTATCGTTTTGCTCGTTCCGCCTACGAAGTATGCGGTAACACGCATACCCGAACGACTGAACTTGTCGCCGACCTCGTACTCCGTTTTGTTGGGTTGTTTTGTGACGGCAATGCTTTCCAATTGCCCCGTAGCGTCGGGCGGTTCGTTGTTCCCGCCGCAAGCACAAACGGCAAACGTACAAAATGCAAGCAGTGCGACGAGCATGAGCATACATAATTTCTTTGCCGAGCTAAGTGTTTTCATATTCTCCTCCCGAATAAATTCACATACGACAAACGCGCCGTTTGCACGTATTCGTGTGTAACAGCATTATAAACCGTCATAAAAATATTACAACCCGAAATGCGTAAACTCAAACCGCAGGTTCGTATTCTCGAAAAATCAATGTTTTGAGCGCGCGAACCGTAGACGTTAGCGCAACGAAAAGCCGTATCAATCGTTTTGCGGCATGGGTATTATCATATTCGCGGCGAACATCCCGTCGTCGGCGGTGAATTCCAGATTGCCGCCGTACTTGCGCACTATGAGATCGGCGCTTTTCGCGCCCATGCCGTGAAAATCCCTTTCGCGCTTTGTGGTAACGGGCAAGCCGTCCGCACCGAGCGTTATTTCCCCGTCGTAAAAATTGCTTATGTTTGCTATGAGCATGGAGTTTTCGGCGTGGATATTGATAAATATCACCCGCCTTTCCACGTCGGCGAGCTTTTGCACCGCTTCTATCGCGTTGTCCATAAGATTGCCGAATAATATGTAAACGTCCGCCGTATCCATAAACGACATTATTTTTCCGTCCGCCATACAGTTGAGCACGATGTTGTTCTTTTGGCATACGAGGCTTTTTTCGGTGAATATAACGTCTATCGTTTCATTGCCTGTATTTATTATCGAGCCGTATATCGAAATCACGTTTTCCACTTCCTTGACCGCTTTCGCGTCAACGCCGCCTTCCAAAATTTGGCGGATCTGATGTTTCAGGTCGTGACATTTCAGATTGATGAGCTCGATATTCTCCTTGCTTATCCTGTACTGCTCTTTGTCCTGTTCCCACAAATGCTTCATGATCCTAAGATCGGTTTTGAGTCTATCCTGCGCGATCATGCCCAACTGCATGTATAGCGTGAACACGCAACACAGAACGTTGTACACATACAGTATAAGCGTGTTTATGAAAAACACCGTCGCGTTGAGAAAATTTGATTCCGATTCGTTGTAAACGACCGCGGCATTTACGCCTATGTCCAAAAACAACGCCAACAGCACGGCTATGAACATATACGGGTTTTTGAGTTCGAGCTTGCGCTCCGCTCCGAGTTTTTTGCCGAACAACGTAAAAAACAACACGTACACTATAAAATATATCGCGAGAAAAGAGAACAGCGAAAAGAAAAACGCCCCGTCGAATGTCGGCGCGACAGCCGAATCGCCGTACACCCCGCTCACGCCCGCATTGCTCCTGTCGATCACGGTCATGTACAGGCTGAACAACTGAAAAGCCAAGTGCCGCACGGTGTACGCCGCCACGGCACAGTACACTATGTTGAACGGTTTTTCCTTATAACAAAACAGCTGTCCGCCGACCGTCACCGCGAATAACGCCAAGAACAAAAACGACGAATACATCGCGCCGTAATCGAATATCGGGAACACGACCGCGACGGCTATCGAAACCGCCCAGCACGCGATCTCGCGCCATAAGTAATGCTTACGCCGTTCCAGTCTGAACGTAAACAACAGCTCGGCGACGAGCAATTCTATTATGAATACTATTTTGTATACCGAAAGATTATTGACGAACATACGCGGTCACCTGTTGAAATACAGCGTCACCGCGCGCAAAAATTCCTTGCGCTTGGGTTGCGAAATCGCAAGCTCGCCGTCTCCGACCTTGACCGACGCATTGTCGAAGCCGCGCACGTATTTGAGATTGACCGCAAAACAGCGGTTGCAAAGCGCGAACGGCTCGTCGCGCAAAAGATCGGTCACGTTTTTAAGTATGCCCGTGCATTTGACCGTTTGCCCGCCGGTCAAATGGTATACGAGCGTATGATTCATCACTTCTATATACTCTACGTCGTCCGAATAAATATAACGAACGCCCTGCTTGTCCTTGATCTCTATACGCGTGCCGCCGCCGCGCTTCAACTTTTGGAGTATGCGCTTGAACTTGGGTTTGAACGTAACGTAATTGACGGGTTTTACTATAAAGTCGACTGCGTCGACCTCGTACCCGCCCACCGCATACCGAGCGAGATTGGTGACGAAAACGACCGCCGCGTCGTTGCCGTTTTCGCGCAAACGCCTAACGACGTCCATGCCGTTCCCGTCGGGCAACTCGATATCCATAAAAACGATATCAAAGCCCCCCCCCCGCGCGACGTCCGCCGACAGGAACTTCGCCGCCGTCGGACATACGGTAATGTCGAACTCGCACGCGTTTTCTTTTCCGTACCGCTCTATGTTTTCCGCGAGCGCTTTTGCCGCGTCCGCGCTGTCTTCCACTATCGTAACGTTTATCATATTTCTCCTTATCATTCGTCCCGTACACAGTGTAACACCGCAAAAGCCGCCCGTCAAGACTATTTTTATAATTTAACGCCCTAAAAATATGCCCGACGGGCTTTTTTCGGTTAATTTTCTTTCGCACGCCGAACCGCGCAAAAAATTTTCCAAACAAAACACACGGCAAGGCGCAATGCCCGCCGTGTGCGTGAAAATGTTTAAATGCTTTTTATCAGCCCAAAACCTTATCGTCGATCTCGGCGCGTATCTTCCCGTAAAAGTCGTCAAAACTCATTACGCCCAGATCGTCGTTGCGGTGACGCACCGACACTACGTTTTGCGCCGCTTCCTTATCGCCTATTATCAGCATGTACGGCACTTTGTCGACCTGCGCCTCGCGGATCTTGTAGCCTATCTTTTCGTTGCGGTTGTCGACCGTAGCGAGTATGCCGCGCCGTTTCAACACTTCCGTTATTTCCGCGCATTTATCGGCTGTGCGCTCGGTGAGCGAAAGCACGCGCACCTGTTCGGGCGATATCCACAGCGGGAACGCGCCGCCGAATTTTTCTATGAGCAGAGCGAGCGTGCGCTCGTAACAGCCGATCGAACTGCGGTGGATTATATACGGTGTTTTCTTTTCGCCGTTCTCGTCGACGTACGTCATGTCGAACCGTTCGGCAAGGAACATGTCGACCTGTATGGTCAAAAGCGTGTCGACCTTGCCGTAAACATTGCGCGACTGTATGTCGAGCTTGGGTCCGTAGAACGCCGCCTCGCCTATGCCTTCCACGTACTCGACGCCGAGATCGTCGAGTATGGTCTTCATCGTGTCTTCCGCCGCTTTCCACTTTTTAGGCTCGTTGATATACTTTTCCTTGTCCTTGGGATCCCAGCGCGAGAACCGATAAAAAATATCGTCGCGCAACCCGAAAATTTTGAGCATGTATTCGCAAAGATCCAAGCAACCCTTAAACTCGTCTTCGAGCTGTTCGGGCGTGCATATAATATGCCCGTCGGCAAGCGTGAACTGCCGCACGCGCGTAAGCCCGTGCATTTCGCCGCTCGCTTCGTTGCGGAACAGCGTGCTCGTTTCGGCGTAACGGCACGGAAGATCGCGATAGCTTTTGAGTCCGTTTTTATATATCATGTACTGGAACGGGCAAGTCATCGGTCGCAGAGCAAGCACTTCGTCGTCCATCACTTCGTCGCCGATGATGAACATGCCGTCGCGGTAGTGATCCCAATGCCCCGAAAGCTTGTAAAGATCGCTCTTTGCCATATACGGCGTTTTGGTGAGCATATAGCCGCGCCGTTCTTCCTCGTCCTCGACGAATCGTTGCATTATCTGCATCATTTTCGCGCCCTTGGGCATGAACAACGGCAAGCCCTGTCCGACGCGCTCTTCGGTCATGAACAATTCCATATCGCGACCGAGCTTGTTGTGATCGCGTTTTTTTGCTTCGGCGAGCTTTTGCAGATATTCTTCGACTTCGGACTTCTTTTCAAACGCCACGCCGTAAATACGCGTGAGCATTTTGTTGTGTTCGTCGCCCTTCCAATACGCGCCGGCGAGCTGAACGAGCTTTATATGCTTGACCTTGCCCGTACTCGGCAGGTGCGGACCGCGGCAAAGATCGACGAAATTGCCTTGGCGGTAGAACGTGATCTTGGAGCGCGCGGGCAGCTCCTCTATTAGCTGCATTTTATACACTTCGTTAAAACCCTGCATTTGCGCGAGCGCCGCCTTTTTGGTAACTGGCACGCGTTCGATGGGCAGATCCGCCGCTATTATCTCGTTCATCTCGTTCTCGACGGCGGTAAGATCGTCCATGGTGATGGGGAACGGCAGATCGACGTCGTAATAAAACCCCGTAGCCGTAGCGGGACCTATCGCGAGCTGTGCGGCGGGATATACGTTTTTTATCGCCTGCGCAAGTATATGCGACGCGGTATGCTTATACGCTTCGCGCCCTTCTTCGTCGCGGTACGTCAAAATTTCCAACGTCGAATCGCCGCTTATCTGCGTTTTAAGATCGACAAGCTCGCCATTGACTCGCGCTATAAGCGCGGCGCGCCATAAATTTTCGCTTATGTCCTTGGCGATCTGCTCGGCTGTCATGCCTGCGGCATATTCCTTGATACTGCCGTCTTTGAGTGTGATTTTCATAATGAGCTTACCCTCCGTAAAAAAACAAAACGCCGCCCTTATATAAGGACGGTGTGTGTGACCGTGATTCCACCTTACTTCGCGCAGATCACGTATTTATATACGGATAATGCGCCTCGTTGCTTGCTGTGCGGCAAGTCGCTCTTGCTCTATGACGGTGGTTTCGCTTGGCGCGGTCCATACAAGGTTTCCAGCTGCCCCTTGCTCTCTGCAAAGCCCCTGCGCGGCTACTTGTCCGTCGACAAGATATTTTCATGGTTTGATTACTATATCACTATTATACGTCGGTTGTCAAGCGATTGCGCGTCGGTTTTGCATACGCCGCAAAATATTTGCGTCAACGCTCTTTTTTTCGGTTCTCGATCTTTGTTTTTATCTTGCCGATAACGACGAACATTACGAACATCAAGCATGCGATCGCTATCCATATGGGTATGCCCCAGCCGGTGAGCGGAATGACGCCGCTGCCGAGATATGCGGTAAGCCCTATCATGACGGGGCGCGTGAGCAAGCATACGAGAGTAAAATATCCGTACGACATGGACGTGATCCCCGCTATCATGCACAGCATATCGTCGGGGAACGCGGGGAACAACAGCATGATTATAAACAAAAACCTGCCCTTTTCGCTCAAAATCTTAGCGTACTTCTCGGTGTTTTCCTCGCCGAACATCCAATTACACAACCGTCGCCCGAACACCTTTCCGAGCATGAACGAAATGAGCGAGCCTATTATCGTGCCTATTACCGACAGCACGAAGCTCCACGTCGCGCCGTATATGGCTACGCCCAAAAGTATAGTCACCGCTTCGGGTATGGGCAATACGACTACTTGAAATACGGTAAGCGCAATAAATATCAATACGCCCCAAAATCCGCTGTCCAAAATGAAGCTTTTAAGCGCGTCGAAATTATCGAACCGCTCCGACAGTCCCGTTTCGTAATACAACACGTAACCCGCCACGACGATCGCAAGTATAGCCGCGCAAACGAACACAGTGCGCGACGCATGCTTGTGTTTTTCGGCGTCTACCGCGCAATACACAGCCGCAAACAGCGCGCCCAGTACAACGAACACGCAATATATAACGGTGTTGCGCCGCGCCACGTACATTGCGCCGAGCGCCGCCGTCAGTACCGCTATCGCGCATACGCTCAGCTTTGACAAAGCGTTTTTGGTTTGCTCTTTCACGTATATATTATATGTTATTTCGCGCGATTTATAGTTTTGACCGTAAAATATAATATCGGCAAACGAATAGAAAATATCTAACGTCTACGCGATTTTCGACCGTTCGATCGAGCGTTTGCTTTTATGACCGCGACCGATCGAGCCGTTAAACAAGTTTATCTATCTCGCCGCGTGCTATCTTATCGCAACGGTTGTTGTACTCGTTGTCGGCGTGTCCCTTGACCTTGACGAAAACGACGTCATGCTCGCAAAGCCGAGCATACAACAGTTCCCACAGCTCTTTGTTTTTTACCGGCTTGTTGTCGGCTGTTCTCCAACCCTTTTTGCGCCAATTATCGAGCCAATGCTGTTCTATCGCATTGACGAGATACGCGGAATCCGAAAACAGCCTGACCGCGCATTTTTCTTTAAGCGCCGACAGTCCCGCGATCGCCGCATAAACTTCCATGCGGTTATTGGTAGTATCGGGATCGCCGCCCGAAAGCACGCGCTCGCTCCCGCCGTACAAAAGGATGGCGCACCATCCGCCCTTGCCGGGATTGCCGCTACACGCGCCGTCGGTATAAATATCCACGCTTTTCATAAATGCAGACCTCCGTTACGATCTCACGTTGTATTCGAAATATCCGATTTTCAAAAAACCGCCCGAAAATTATTGACTTTACCGAACAATAATGGTAATATATATGTCGTACAGGGGAGTAGCTCAGTTGGTAGAGTCGCGGTCTCCAAAACCGTTGGTCGCGTGTTCGAGTCGCGTCTCCCCTGCCAATCAAACCCGCCCGTTTAGGCGGGTTTTTGATTGGCAGGGGAGCGCAACGAGCATGCGCCGTTGTATTGCACTACCGACTTATAACTCTTTAAAAAATTTCATATATCGCCTACCGCTCGACATTTCGGCGCATGTTCGCTAACCGCTTGCGCCACAGGCGCAAAGGTCGCCCGCGAGTCCCGCGGGCAGTCGCGTCGGTTTGCCTACCTTTTTGGGAGTACAACGAGCATGCGCCGCAAATTTCGATTTGACGTCGATAGCGCATAGCGAATCAACAATCACGAATTATTTCAGCGCGCGCTTTACGCCTTGCGCCGACAGCGCGTGACATATAGCGGTGGCGAGCGCGTCTGCGGCGTCGTCGGGCTTGGGAGTTTCTTTGAGCCGTAAAAGCGAGCGTACCATAAATTGCACCTGCGTTTTCGCCGCAGTGCCGTTGCCCGTGACAGTCGACTTTATCTGCAACGGCGTGTACTCGAACAGCTTGTCCTTGCCGCACGCTTTGGCGCACGACAGCAGTATCACGCCGCGCGCTTGCGCGACCTTGATCCCCGTCGTGATGTTGGTGTTGAAAAACAATTCTTCCACCGCGATCTCGTCGGGCGCAAAGTCGTTAACAAGCTCGGTCATTTGTTTTTCGATCATGGCGAGCCGCTCCGTCGTAGACAGCTTGCTCGGCGTTTCCACCGCGCCGTAATCGAGCGGACGCAGTTTGCCGTTATCGTTTTCCAACAGACCGTAGCCGACGATCGCATAGCCCGGATCGATGCCCAAAATTCGCATAATTTCTTACCTATACATAGAAGTAAGCACGGAAAACGCCTTTAAACGCTTTTTGACAGGCTTATATGCGGGCATGTGTTTTTGTACTTCCGCCCAAAACTCCGCGCTGTGGTTGTGATGTTTCGTGTGCGACAGTTCGTGAACGATCACGTATTCGACCGAAATTTCGTCGAGCATCACGAGCCGCCAATTGAGCATTATATTGCCGCTCCCGTCGCAACTGCCCCATTTCGTCTTTGCGTTGGTGAGAGCAAACGAAGCGAATTTCAGTCCCGTCCGCGCCGAAATTTTATCGAGCGCGGCTTTAAGTTCTACCGTTGCGACGCGCTTGCCCCACGCGGATATTGCCTTATCGCGCGCCGCCTTTTGCGAGCATTTTTCGGGCAGATCCAATATCCCGTCCTTAAATAAAACGCGTTTACGGTCGGGGCAAACCGCAACGGCGCAAAACGCGCCGTGATACAAAACTGCGTCGCCGTCCAGCACGGGCTTTAACAACTCCGACTTTTTGCGCTGTTCGGCGAGCTTTTTTTCTATCCATTTTCGCTTGCTTGCAAGAAACCGATCTATATGCTCGACCGAGATCGCGAGCGGAGCTTTAACGGTGATCCCGCCGTCGACTATGCTTACGCTCAGCGTTTTTCTTTTACCGCGAATTAGCTTATAATCCATATCCGTCCGCGAAATCGGTGGGCTTTACGTTGTCCGTGTACTCCTTACGCATGCGGTATTCCTTGATGAAATCGCCGTACTCGTCGTTCATGATAGCGGCGCGTATCTTTTCCATAAGCCTTGTCAGGTAGTACAAATTGTGATACGAAATAAGCCGCGCGCCAAGCACTTCGCCCGTGTTGACCAAGTGCCGCAAATAGCTCCGCGAAAAATGCGTGCAGGTGTAGCAACCGCAATGCTCGTCGAGCGGGCGCAAGTCTTCCTTATATACGGCGTTGCGCACCGTAAGCTTGCCGTCCGAAGTGAACGCAAGCCCGTTGCGCGCCGTGCGCGTGGGAAGCACGCAGTCGAACATATCTATGCCGCGCAAAACGCCTTCCGCAAGGCAATCGGGACTGCCGACGCCCATCAAATACCGCGGCATGCCGACGGGATATTCGGGGCGCAACACGTCGAGCATTTTATACATCACCGATTTGGGCTCGCCCACCGACAATCCGCCGACGGCGATACCGCACTTGGCGTACGGAACCGTCTCCTTGACCGCGCGCAAGCGCAGATCGGCAAACATATTGCCTTGTATTATCGGGAACAGCATTTGCCTGTCGTTTTTATGATGAACGCAACAGCGATCCAACCATTTGAGCGTGCGGTCGAGCGCCTTTTCGGCATAATCGCGATCGCACCCCGCCGCACTGCACTCGTCGAACGCCATTATTATATCCGCGCCCAACGCGTTTTGTATGTCAATGGACTTTTCTGGCGTGAACACGTGCCGCGACCCGTCTATGTGCGAATTGAACTCCACACCGCTGTCGGTGATCTTGTTGAGCCGTGCGAGCGAAAAAACCTGAAACCCGCCGCTGTCCGTCAGTATGGGCTTATGCCAATCCATAAAATCGTGCAGACCGCCGTTAAGCTTGACTATCTCCTCACCGGGTCGCATATACAAGTGATATGTATTCGACAAGATGATTTGCGCGCCAAGCTCGTCCAGCTCGTACGGCGCGAGCGTTTTTACCGTCGCTTGCGTGCCGACGGGCATAAACACCGGCGTTTTGATAACGCCGTGCGGCGTGGTGAATTCGCCTACGCGCGCGCCCGTCTGCTTGCATACGTGTATTTCCTTAAAAGAAAAATTTTCGTTCATGAAATGATTATACCACCGAACGAAAATTTTTTCAAGCGTACCGCGGGCGTATTTGCAAATAACACCCATACGCAAAAGCCGCCCTGCGCAATGTATTCGCGCGAACGGCTTTTTGCTTTATCCGATTTCTTAAATTATTCCGATCGCCGCATTAAACGCGTTATCACATTTCGAGCGAAATATAGTCGAAATTATATCCGCCTATATCCTTTTCGCTGTCATAGCCCGTTATCGTAAATCTTATCTTGTTCTCGCCTGCTTTCAACTGTATTTTGCCGAGATCTATTTCGATATAAGCTTCCGCTTTCCATTGATTGTGATACGCGCCTATCTCGACGTCGCCGCTGACGGTTTGCGAGCTTCCGTCGGCATAGGTGACAACGGTGTTCACCCAATCGGAGAACGTCGTTTGCACGGTACGTCTGTTGAGCCTTAATTTGAGAACGGCTTCGCGATCGTCAGTCGACTCATAAGTAAATTCGACGTACGATCCGATATTGTCGTTAAGACCGCCTACAACATGTTCGCCCGTTTTATCGCCGCTTTCGGTCTCGATCTCTTCGATCTTAACGCCCGACCACTGCCCGGGGTTTTCGCCGTCGACGCGGACCGCATCTTCGGCTTGAAGCACGACCCGTTGCGGCGGTTGCGGCACGGAAACTTCGACCGATAAATTGCGCAACGCAATCTTATCGAAGTTGCAAGCTTTACCGTTTTCGTTGGACAACGTCGTAAACGAAATTACGTTTGTACCCGACTTTAATTCTATATCGCCCAACACGAATTCCATATACGACGCGTCGTCCGACCACACATTGACGCCGTCTCCCCAATAGCCGTCGACGACAACGTCGCTCGTGAACGCTTTATCATTTACATTAACGCCTATGTAATCGGTAAATTTCAGATTTCCGAACCAGTTTCTCGAAATCGTAACGGCAAGCGTTGCGGAATACGTCTTATCGGTTTCGCCGTTGACGAATACCGTAAACTTAACTTCCGCGCCGAGATTCTCGTTAAGCCCCGCAACGACCTTGCGCGTAACGGTTTCGCCTACCTTGATCTCTTCCACATGAACGCCGCCCCACTCGGACGGATTTGCTCCGTCTTTGTATTCCGCGTCCTCCGCCTCGAAAACGGCGTCGGGTATTTTAGCCGTCCATTTCGCGGTAAAGACTACCGCGCTCGCAGGCATCGTGAACTTATCGCCCGCCGCATAGTCCGTTCCGTTATAAGTCCAGCCCGCGAAAACATATCCGTCTTTGGTAAGACCGTCGCCGGAAGGCAGGGTTATCTCCGCGCCCTCCTCATAGCTTTCTTCAATGCCGATTATATCGCCGCTACCGCCGTCAAGCTCGAAAGTAAGGTCGTATTTTGCGGCAGGCGGCGCGCTTTCATCGACGAATTGGGCGGTGATCGTCACGTCCGCGTTCGGCATTACGAACGTTTTGCTTTCCGTGAAGTCGGTACCGTTGAATTTAAGGCTTTTAAGCACGTAGCCTTGATCGGGCGTTACCGTCACCGTTATCTGCGTACCCGCAGTCGCCTTGGTCGCGCTCGCCGTTACAGAGCCGTTTTGAATGTTGTCCGCAACGACTATATCATGCTCGACGGCAACGGGCGGTTCCGCATCGCCTATCAATTCGAGCGTAACTTTATCGAAGTTATATCCGCCGAGATCGTTGACGCTGTCGAAAGTTTTTACGGTGAACCGTATCTTGTTCGTGCCGTTCTTCAATCCGATCTTGCCGATACATATCTTTGCGAACGCGCCCGCTTTCCATTCGTTATCGTTCTCGCCGACCCACGCATAGCCGTCAAGCACGGCGTTGCTTATCGGTTCGACGAAAGTTCCGTCGGGATACGTTATACGCGTCGTTATCCAATCGGAGAACACCGTAGTCACTTTGCGCCTGTTGACGGTGACAAACAACAGCGCGTCGCGCTCGCCAGCGGATTCGTACGTGAATTCTATCCACGCGCCCACATTGCCGTTAAAGCCCGCGACGAATGTAACGTCGCCGTCCGTTTCGGTATGAACGCCGCCCCAGGACGGGGGATTTTCGCCGTCAGCGTAAGCAGAGTCTTCCGCCTCGACGGTCACGGTTTCGGTAATGTTATCGCATTCGCACTTATCGGCACAGCCCGGCTTATCGCAGTCGGTCGTGCATCCGCCGCAGATCTCGCATTTGTCGCCGCACTCGTGCGCGAGCGGCGGCGCTTTGCGCAAAGTTATCTTATCGAAGTTATAGCCGCTGTACTCGTTTTCGCCCAATACGGTGAACGATATGCTGTTTTCGCCCGCTTTGAGCGCGACCTTGCCGATAAAGAACTCGCCGTACGACTCGTCGCTCCACGCTTCGCCGCCGAACGCCGATACGACGGCATTGCTCTTGATGTACTCGCCGCCGTTTATCGATACGCCCAAGACGTCGGTAAACGTCGTATCGATCGCAAAACGCGTAACCGTGACGTAGAGATCGGATTCGTAAACGGTACCCGGTTCGCCGTCGACCGTAAACTTGAACGTGATCACCGCGCCGGGATTGCCGTTGAAGTTTTTGACAAACGTACGACCTTGGTCGTTGCTCGCTATTTCGAGATATCCCCACTTCGGCTTGCCGTCTACGAATATCGCGTTCTCGGCTTCGAAATCGGCTATCACGCAATCGCACTTTTCGGCGCAAGCTTCGTCCGTACATTCGGTGTTCGTACACTTGCCGCAAGACGGGCAAACACTCGTGCATATATGCCCTGCGGTCAACGCCGAATCGCCGAGCAATTCTATCTTATCGAAGATATAAGCGTTGTTCTCGCTGTTGTCAAGCACCGTGAACTTGATCAGGTTTATGCCCGCTTTAAGCTCGACGCAACCGAGATTGAATCTTTGGAACGAGCTTTCGGTCGTTTGATCGCCCGTCGTCGTTTTGGATATTATGGTAGAACTCGTCAAGTTCTCCCCGTCGTTTACCGTAACGCCGATGTAGTCGGTAAATCTCGCAAGGCGTGAATCCTTGAATTTGGATACGTCGACTACGAGCGACGCGACGGTCGCGGCTTCGGCTCTGACGATGAACGTCAACGACGCGTCTTTATTTTTGTTCAAGCCCGCGACAGCCGTTCTCGATCCGTACTGCTCCGTCCAAACCCAGCCGTTTATGCCTGCGCCGAACAATGCGTCTTCCGCCTCGAAGGCGTACGAATGTTTTTCGCCGCCGCATTTATCGGCGCATTTTTCGTCTTCGCAGTGCAGATCGGTGCATTTTCCGCAAACGACGCAAATGTTTTTGCAAACGTGCGGCTTTTTAACGGGCGTAGTTCCGTCGTCTTTACCCAACGTCGGCACCAAAATACCCGTAAGCAACGCCGCCAAACCAAGCACGCACGCGCCGACTATGATCAGAGTTTTTTGCCAAGGTTTTAAAGCGGATACCCCCCCCCGTGCGAGTTTTGCTTCCGCACGCCGAGCGGCATATGCCTTATAGCGTTCGGTCGCAAACACGAAGGACAGCGCGCACATGACCGCGCTCGCCAACAGCATTACGCCGACGAGCGACGTCAGTGTGATAAGAAGTATTTCCCACCACGGGGTTATGGTGATTATTTTGGTATTTATCGAAACGCCGTTCATAGCCGCGCTGTGCAACTGCGTGTACAGTATCCTGTGGCACGCTTCGCGCAGAGCGAGCATTACCGTAGCGTTGTTTTTGCTGTCGTTAAAGAACGAAGTAGATCCGTTAGCCATCCACATGTCGTTGCCAGCGACTATGCCTTCTGCCAACGCATACTTATCGAGCATGTGGAACGTGTCGCCCGAACAAGCGTCCGTTTCGACAATGCCTATGAAATCCCATTCGCCGCGCAATACGTCGGTCAAAAGCCCTTTATGCGCGCCCGCCCAGGTGCAGCCTATGCGGTTGAACGAACTCATGACGCCGTTCATCTTGCTCTGCCTTACTGCTATCTCGAATGCGCGCAGATATATGTCGCGCGCGCTTTGCTCGTTAAAGAACGTCGCCACGCCGTAACGGTTGCGCTCCTGATCGTTGATGGCAAAGTGCTTTGTCATGACGATTATGCCTACGTCCTGAATGCCCTTTACTTCGGCGGCGAGCATCATGCCCGACAACACGCCGTCCTCACTGTAATATTCCCAGTTTCTGCCGCCGTACGGGGATCTGTGGATATCCGCGCCGGGCGCGTAGATCAGCGAAACGCTCGGATCCCAGTGCATGGCTTCGTGCGCCATCGCGTCGCCCACTCTTTCCATAAGCTCGATATCCCAGGTAGCCGCCATTACTACGGGCGACGGGAAACCGAATTCGTTATCGCGCGGGTTCTTGTTGGGATCGCGTATGCCTGCGGGACCGTCCGCCGATTTTCCGCCCGGCGCGCCGACGCTTTCCGCGGCGGCGAAAAAGCCGAGACCGAGCGAGCACATCCAGTTCTGCTCTTCGAGCGTCATTTGGTTCAACAAATGATCCCACATATCATCGTCATAGTCGAGATCGGTCATCATTGCGAGATTGAGCGCGCCGTCAGGCGAAGTGACCTTGCCGTAAACGGGCATCTTTTCCTTGTCGCCGTCGTTTACGGGTACTTCGTGACCGTACTGCATATCGCGCACCATCGTTTCGTTCACGCATTTAAGGCTTACCGCCGCCGTAGGGTACGTTCCGTCCCAATCGTCGCGAGTAAGATATGTTACCGTTTGATCGTCCTTCGTGCCTTCGTAAAGATTGAGATCGGCGTCGTCGAAACGGTTGGTTATGTCGTTGCCCGTTTCCTTCGCCTTGGAAAACACTTCGTAGTCGTTGTCGGCGACCGTTATACGGTACGCCATGCCCGCGTCGCCCGTGCCGACCATACGCGCTTTTTGCTCGGCATCAACGCCTTTGCATTCGAGTATGTTGTTGAGCGCGTCGTGCGCGTCGGTGCCGACGGCGAGATAGTAATCGCCCGCTTCGAGTATGTACGTCTTTTTGCCGTACGCGTCGTATGTGCGCAGATTCTCTTTATCTACCGACACGGTAAGCGTTTGCGACGAGCCGTTGGGATCGAGCTTTTGAGTCTTGGCAAAGCCGACAAGCTCGACCGCAGGTTTTTCTATGCCGTTAGCCTTGTCGTAATCGGTATACGGTTTTTGCAAATACACCTGTAACGTGTCCTTGCCCGCATATTTATTGCCGACGTTGGCTATTTTAAGCGATACGTCATAGCCCGTTTCCGTTTCGGTCACGTTGAATTCCGAGCGCGCGAACGTGGTGTACGACAGCCCGTAGCCGAACGGGAACGCAACTTCTTTTTCGTAGCTCCATTGTTTGCCGTCGGTAGAGCCTACCGTACCGGACGCTTGCGCGCCGCCGAGAACATAGTCCTCGTAACGCGTTTCGTAGTATCTGTATCCGACGTAAACGCCTTCTTGATACACAAGATACTTCATGTTGTGCGTTCTGTAATACGAGCCGTATTCTTTATCGAGATCGGGCAGGTTTTTGGAATATTCCGACCAGGTAAAGTCGCCGAAGTTGGCGTTTGACGGCGACGAATAGTTGTTGTACAACAACGTGTCGGTCGCATGCCCCGAAACGACGAATTCGTCGTCGCCCGCGAGCACGTTAGCCACTTGAACAAAGCTCATAGTGCCGCCTTGCCCCGTCCACACGCATGCGTCCACGCCGTATTTTTCCTTGGAAATTTCGGCGAACTGCATGGGGTTGGCGGTATCCAAAAGCAACACGATCTTTTTGAGCTTGTTCGCCGCTTTGAGAGCTTGCAGGTTTTCGAGTATGCCCGCTTCCTCTACCGTGAGTTCGAGATAGTTCTTGCTTCCGTCGACGATGGAATCGCGAACGTCGTTGGATATATCGAAGTCCTCGCCCGCCGTGCGCGCGATAATCATGACCGCGGTGTCGTCTGCCGTCACCGAACCGTCGACCGTCGACGCGATCTCCGAATACGGCGCTTCGCCCACCTTGAACCACGGCAGATAGTTTGCCGCCGCGCTGTTGGTGTAGCCCGACGAGCCGCCGTACTTGGCTTTTAATTCCTTGTATTTGGTTTCGAGCTTGTCGTTAACGCTCAATCCCTTTTCTTTGAGCGCCGCGCCGAGCGTGCCTTTTACGGGATTGGGTTGGACTTCGCCCGAACCCGTGCCGCTGAACATATAGTTTTGCGCCGCTATGCCGAAAACGCTCACTTTCGCGCCCGACGAAAGCGGCAATGCGCCGTTGTTCCACAACAGCACGCTGCCTTCCGTAGCGGTCTGTTCGCCGACGCGCCGCGAGTTTTCACGCATCGCCTCGTCGTCGAGAACGGTTTGCTTATACCCGTCCTTTTCTATATATACAGGCTCGCCCGAGGCTTCTCTTTCGATATAGTCCGATTTGTAATGATCGAGATCCTCGACCTCGTCGGTAAGCTGGACCTTTTTGCTCGTACTTATGCCGAACATTGAGTTGATAGGCGCGGAATTTTTCGTCGCCACGCTCGTACCCACGCAAAAGAACACGAGCAACAACGAGAAAAATACCGTGAGCATGACCCATACCGATCTTACGAATACCGTCATTTTACGTCTGCGTTTTTTCATGCTTTCCTCCGTTTTGCGCTTTGAGCGGCGCGCAAGCCTTCCAACTCCGCGAGAAGCTCGGCGTTTTGCGCCTTTGCCGTTTCGAGTTCGGTTTGGAGCGCGGCGTTGCGCTCTTCCGAGCGCGCAAGCTCCGCCCTAAGCTCCGCATTGTAAGCTGTCATTTGCGCAAGCTCCGCCTTTATCGAATCGATATCGACGTTGGTGCGCGCATATTCTTCGTCGCTCACTTCCTCGAAATACTTATCGTCCTGCTCGGCGATAAGCGTCAACTTTTTGAGTATGTACATCACGAGCGACGCCGCCGCTACGGTTGCGGCAAGTATCACAACGATAAAAAGCAATACCTGCCACCAATTTTCCAGGAACGAGACCGTTTTGTTTGTTTGCGCGGCTATGCCCGCCGTAACGGCGTAGCCCAAAACAAGCCCTATTGTGGCGAAAAATACCGCCATGCCGCAAGAGCCGCAAATGATCCCGAACGGAAACCTTTTGGTTTTTAGGAAAAACTCCCGAGCTTTCCCTGTCATCGTTTTCACCTCCGATACGATTTCGGCACGCATCGCGCACCGTTCTGTCGGAGTATATAATAAAGTTGACCGAATAGTCAATATGCAATACTTATTCGGTCATGCGAAATTCTTATTCGGCACGGCGCGACGCGAATACGGAAATTTCGCGCACGAAAAAACGCGCCGTTCGGGCTTTGCCGTACAGGCGCGTCAAATCATATCACGGGGAACAAGATATTCAGATTGAATACGCCGCTTTCCGCTACCAGCGACAGGTTGCCGCCGTATTTTGCGGCGAGAAAAGATATGCTTTTTATACCGAATCCGTGCGAGTTTTTGTCGGCTTTGGTCGTTATAGGCAAGCCCTGCGCGTCAAGCTCTATATCGCCGACATACGTGTTTTTGGCGTTGACCGAAACGAATCCGCCCGATCTTCTGATTTTAAGCCCTATCGTGCGCCCTTCGTGTTCTTCGATTTTCAGCACGGCTTCGATCGCGTTGTCCATGATGTTGCCGAACAGCGAATATATATCCGACTCGGTCATAAAGCTCAACAGCTTGCCGTCCGCGACGCACGTGAACGCTATGTCGTTACCGTTACAGCGCAGGCTCTTTTCGGTAAGTATCACGTCGAGCGCCTCGTTGCCCGTTTTTACCGCGCTGTCGTATATGGAGATAGATCGTTCGATCTCGCGTATCTCTTCGTCCGAAAAGCTTTTGCTCTGCGCGAACTCGCGTATACGGTGTCGCATATCGTGACACTTGATGTTTATTATGTCGATGTTGTCGCGCGAAACTTCGAACTGCTCTTTTTCCTGTTGCCACAGGCGTTTGACGAAATCCAGCTCGCCCCTTATTTCGTTGGTGGACAACTGATTGAACTGACAGCCCATCAAAAGCACGCAACACAGCATGTTAGTCACATTGGCGACAGCCGAGCCGAGCGCGTGATCGCTCATGTAATAAGTTACGATCGAGCTTATAAGAACGTCCGCAAGAAGTCCCGCCGCGATAAGCCCGAAAAGCACGGGGCTTTTGATGTGCATGTCCGAGCCTTTTTTTATCTTTTTGCCGAACGATATGAACAACAGCCAGTACGACAGCAAATAGCACATCAAATACAGCGTTACGATCAATACCGTCATTTCGTCGAACTTGGACAGATCCATTATCTCGTTGCTGTACATGCCGCGCAACGGGCTTGATCCCCATTCCAACAGCGACATCGAAACGCCCGCAAACTCATAAGCGAAATGCTGTACGGTATACGACGCCATAGCGCAAAAAAACACGTTGAACACAGGCTCGTCGCAACAAAACCACAGCGCGAGAAAGGAAAGACCGAACAGCATGAAAAACACCAACGACGTTTGCCAAAACATATCGATCGGTATGGGTATAGCGGCTATGCCCAACAGCGCCGCCGCGCTCGCCGCCAAACGCAACGGATAGTACGACCGCTTTTTCAATCGGAACGAAAACAAAAATTCCGCAACTACAAGCTCCAACGTAAAAAGCAATTTGTAAAACGCTATGTAAGTGAGCATGTCAATCCCCGCTCATGGCAATGTAATTGTTCAACGCGCTCAAAAACGGCACGCGCTTAGACCGCGAGATCATAAGCTCGGCATTGCCGACCAACGCGTTTTGCCCTTTAACGGCGGATACGTGCGCGAGATTGACGAAATAACAACGGTTGCACAGCGCAAAAGGCTCGTCGCGCAGTTCGTTTTGCAACATCGCGAGCGTGCCTGTCGCCCGATATTCGCCGCGCTCGGTATGGTAGATCAATATGTGTTGCATGATCTCCACGTACTCGATCTCGCAAGTGTTGAGCTTTACTTTTCCGTCCTTGTTGGATATCCAAATATCCTTGCCGCGCTTGCGTTCGAGCGCGGACAGCGCGCTGTTGAATTTGACTGCGAAATTTTTGTACGACACAGGCTTTACCACAAAATCGAAAGCCCGCACTTCGTATCCCTTTATCGCCAACGACGCCATATTGGTTACGAAAATTATAAGCGCCGCATCGTCTTTTTCGCGGAACTTTTTGGACGCGTCCAAACCGTTGAGATCGGGCAATTCTATATCCATAAAAACGATATCGAACGATCCGCGCGCCGTCAAAAATGTTCCCGCATTGCAAAATACGGTCACATCGAACTTGCGTCCGTTTTCGGAAGAGTACTTATCGAGATACCCCGAAAGCAATTCCGCCGCGCTATTGTCGTCCTCTACTATCGCTATTCGCGTGATCATCATCGCTCCGTAATATATTTTGCGTTAATTATAAAGCAAAATTGCGGTTTTGTCAATACAAATTTTACATACTTACAAAACGCGCCCGCGCGCATAACGTCGGCATTGCGAACAAACGCTAACGGTCAAATACGCCGCTTCACTTATCCCGCTATGCCGCGCAACGAAAATTCAAACATACAAATCGACCGAACGAGAAAATAACCTATTACGACGCTTATCCGAAAAAACAAGCGTCCCCTTGTCTAACGGGAAGCAGGATTTCCTATACCATATATAATAATAGGC
>CAMSYM010000015.1 GCA_947066105.1 uncultured Clostridia bacterium | reverse complement strand
GCTTGCAAGGTATAGTGCGCTATACTTACATTCTGTTCCTGTGGTAAAATTCCCTATGGGAACTACGGTAATGCCTTGTTTTTTTGCGTTGATCTATCGATAGCCAAATCGCTCTCTTATCCCTTATAGATCAGCTCGTTGTATTCCACTCCGTCTGCGCGACGGATGCGCACGGCGTCGAACCGTTCGGGGTTTGTCACGGCGAGCGCGGCGACATAGTCGTACACGGTCACAAACGCATTGCGCCGTTTACACATATCGACGTAACGTTCGAGCAATCCGTCGGCGAGCGCGTTGCCGAACCGTTTATGCTCGAAATCGAATTTTTTATCGTGACAAGTATCGAGCGTCGCCACGGCGGTCGCAGTATACGCATACTTTTTAAACGCGCCCGCGTCCATCGCTTCGTTAAATTCGCGATCGCCGTAATTGGGACTCTCCTCGGTCGCCCCGCCCATCAACACCGTGCAAAACGGCGTATAGCCGAGCTTTATCGGCACGGTACACGGACCGAGCGACAGCACGCAATCGCGCGACGGCTCGGCGGTTTCGGCTATCTCCGTTTTAAACGCGGAAAACGGCACGACTACCGTCTCAGACGTTGCGTGTTCCAGCATGTCGCCCATGCCGTCCGCGCCGTGAATATCGGGAATGTCCGCCGCCGCCTGTCCTATTTCGCGCGTGTCTATTATGCGCACTTTGTTTTTGTCGGCGCGCGCCGCGGCGAGCAACGTGTGCGCATTGCGGAACGCGGTATCGACAGTCACGTTTCCGCCTATCGGCACAATGTCGATACGCTCGAACATATCCGCGTTATCGAGTATGTGCAACGTGGCGATCGCATCGTCCAGTCCGTAATCGCAAAATACTATGATCCGTCCGTACTTCATGCCGCGCACCGTTAAAACTTGGACGTCGCGGTGATACTGCCTATGCCCATACCGCCCTGTTGCGTTCCGATCTCCACGTTCATGACCGCAGTCAAAAGATTAAGCACGCCCGCCGTGTTCTTGGACACCGTCATAATATTTACCTTGCCGTCGTCCGTGCTGTCGGCGCTCAATCCCATGAGCCGTTGCAACAAGCCGTACTTTTCGCCGTCCATGCCGTTGAATATAAGCCCGACCTGCTCGAACGAACCGTTTTCGTATTTATAAACGATCGTTCCGTAAACCTTTGTCGGGAAGAACGCGGCGGACTGCTCCTGCTTGGAGCTGTCCATATAATCGGACATAGCCATTCCGAACGTTACGAGCATATAGTCGGCGGTCGCGTCGATGTGCGTGCCGTCAGTCCGTTCGTTTGCCCATGTGCGCATATTAACAGCCGAAGCGGACAAATCGTTTTTGGCAAGCGCTACCGTTTGCTCGACGGTAACATGCCCCATTTTTTCTATCTGCGTTTTGAGATACGCGTTGAACTCGACGTCGGAATAACGTTTTCCGCTGACGGGCGAGTTCCCGTCCGTCCACTCGACGCTTGACGCGTTAACGAGTATTTCGTCGACGGCGTAGTTTTCGACGTTAACAAGCCCGTCGACCGCGGAACGCGCATACAATCCCTGCAACGCGCCTTTGAGCGTATCCGTAGTTGCCCCGTCGGAAAGCTCGACGTTCATCTTGCTCGCAAGGAAGGTATAAAAATCGTTCATCACAAGCCCGCGCTCGGTAAACTCGAAGAAGTCGGAAGTCGCGCTCGCCCCGCCTTCCGAAACGCTCGACGCGAAGCTGTCGTTTACCGTTTTCATTTGATCGTACAGAATTTTGCCGAACTCGTTCACCTGCGCTTCTATATCGAACGCAGGATTGAAGAACCGCACGATTTTAAGCATGGCGGCGTACGTTTCGGCGTCCATGGCGTTGAGCGCGACGTTTACTCCGTAACGGTACGGGTCTTGGGCGGTGCCGTCGCCGTCGATTACGGATAGATCGACGGTCGCAGTCACGTACAGCGTATCCGCGGTCATAAGGAATTTAACGTCGTTCGGCAACAGATCGCCGACGCTTATGCCGAGTACGACTGTCAACGTATCGTCGCCCGTCGTCACCTTATTTACTGTATAATCCTTGACGCCTTCGCCCATTTGCTCGACCAAAAGCGCGCCCAGCTCGCCGCCGCTCATTATCGGTTTGAGTTCCGCGACGGAGCGTGTGTCGTGCGCCAAATATTTCACGGCGGGATCGTCGCCCGTTATCCTGAATTTGCTCGTATCGAACGAACTCATGAACGCAGTCAGATCGGCGAACGTTTCGAGCTTATCGCCCGGCGCGGGTGCAAGATAGTATTTGTCCGTGACTTGGTCTATAAAGCCGGAATAGCTTTGCGCCACATTTGATTCGGTATCCACGCCGCTCGTGTCGTTCAAGCCGCGCAATACGTTTTTGAGTTCGTCGGGCGTCACTACGCGGTTGCCGCCGTCGTCGACAAGCGCAGTATCCGTGACTACCGTGAATATATCGGGCATGACGAGCGCGCCGCCGTTGCCGCTCCAACCGCCCGTCTGATCGTATTCCACGGTAGACGCGACAAGTCTTATATCGAGCGTTTTGTACAACCCGTCGAGCATATCGTTGAGCATGCTTTCGACCTGCCCCGCCATTTCGCCGAGATCGAGCGACGGCACGAGCTTGGACAACGCGTCGAGCGCGCGGTCGGTATTTTCGCACGAATTGAGTACGAACGTCGTCGGAACGGGCGTTGCGCCGGCGGGACGGTCGCGCGTGATATCCGCTTTTACGGTGAGCAGTATTTTTTCGGGCATAAGACCGGTAGCGATCTTTTCCAAAAGACTTTCTCCCGCAAACGCTCCGCCGAACAATTCGCTTACGTCCGCTTCCACTGCGAGCAACGCGAACAGATCATTCGAGCCTTTGTCCTTGACGAAGGTCAAAGCGTCGAGCGTTAAGGTAAGCCCGCCGAAGCCGCCGCCTTCGCCCGTCAACAGTCTGTCCATTTGCCCGGATAACGCCGCCGCGAGCATGCGGTCTGTCACGGTGAGTTCTAGCTCGCCGAGATCTTTTTCGAGCGACGCGTTGAACTTTTCCGCGTTTATAAGATCGAGAAGATCGGTTTGCTGCACGTTATCGCCGTCGCCGAGCGACACGCCGAGCAAGGCAAGCACGTCGTTGAGCGTCGCGCCGTCTTTGAAATCGACCGAATATTTATTTTCTATCTCTTCGATGAATCGCCGCTCGTAATCGATAGGCGTTTTATCGGGATCGCCGCCCGCGATATACACTTCCTTTCCGTCCACGTCGTAAACGTTTTCGTATCGATACGGTTCGAGAACGGAATACTGCGCGGCGGGATCGGAGAACAGCGCTTGGAGCATGTATATAAAGTCCGCTTTTACCAGCGGCGCGCCCTCCGCGCTTTCGCTCGCCATTTTTGTGACGACGTCCAAAAGATCCATTGTTATAGTGCCGGCGCCGACCTTGTCGAACTGCATATTGTCCGCCGCCGCTTCGAGATATGGTCTTATGTTATCTATCGCTTGTTCGAGCAATCGATCGACCGATTGCGTTTCGCCGTTCATAGCCATCACGGCTTCGATCAGTCTGTACGCGCGCGCCCGTTCCTTGTCGTTCATATCGTTCAAGGTTATCGACGGTTTAACGTCGCCGCGGAGCGGCACGGTAAGCGTAACGTACAGATTTTCGGGCAATATGACGTTGCCCATCCAGCGCATGAACGGACCCGCCCAACCGAATCCGGCGTCGTTCATATAATACGTTATAGCCTGCCCCGCCGCGCTTTGCAAGCCCAGCCACAGCGTAACGTCGGCAGACGTCGCGCTTATCTTTTCGCCGCTTTGGTCGACGATCGGGGTAGCGAAAAATCTTATTTGTTTGAGCGATATTACCTTGGAAAGATCGATAATGCCCGCATATTCTTTCAGCGCGTCCACGTCGTCCGCCTTTGCGAGCATCATTTTCAAAACGTTGTCGACAAACGCCGCAAGCTGTTTGTCGTTAAGCTCGAATATATATTTATCGGTAGACGGGTCGTTTTCGTCGTATGCGTTCAAAAGCTCGACGTCGATATTATCGCGCGTCAAAACCCCGGCTATCATATCGACGAATATGTCGAGCATGGAATTTTCTTCCGATTGCCCATCGCCGTCGATATTGTCGCCGTCGCCAGTACCGTCGTCGTGACCGTGACCGTCGTCGAATTCGACGTCGTTCGCATAATGCGGACCGCGCGCGGCTTGACCTTGCGCTTCGCCGCTTTGCAAATACTTGTCTACCGCGGCGGAAAGCGCGCCGTCGAAATCCACTTCCGCGCTTTCTTTGAGCAATACGTTGCGCTTGATCTCTTTATAGAACTTGTCGAGATCGGCTTGCGTATACGGATTTTTTACAACGTCGCCGTCGTCCGTCCAATACAGATCGCCGACAACGCCCAGCGTTTCGCCGAGCGACATGCCCAATTGCTGTTTGGTGAACTTGTCGCCGAAATACCAGCCCACGCCGAACGCCGCCGCGAGTATCACCAAAATAAAAACCAGTATCGCAACGCAACAAGCGCAGCATTTACTGCGTTTCTTTTTGATAGGTCTATTTTCTTCGGTCGCCTGATCTTCGACCACTACTTTTTTAGCCATTATTTTCTCCGCGAACAAACTAACTTGTGTATGGATACACAAAGTATACTACCGCATATGTTATTTGTCAACAGCGAAAGATAAGTCCTAATGCACTTTTAATGCGATTTTAATGTAGGCGAGCAATGCGTTCACGCGCGCTTGCAATCGTAGCCCGCGTCGGTAACGGCGGCGATGGCTTTATCGACGTCGAACTTACCGTCGACCGTCGCTTCGCCGTTTTCGAGCGAAACTTCCGCGCTCGTTACGCCGTCGACGCCGTCGAGCGCTTTTTTGACGCGAGCGACGCAGTGCATACAGCTCATGCCGTCTATTTTGAGTTTGACCATACCTTTATCTCCTATATTGCATTCAGTTATATTGCATTGCAGACCGCACTCGGTGTTTTGCGCGACCTGCGAAATACCGTTATTAGTATTTTTGCCCGCGTGTTTTTTTAGCTTGCGCTCGACGCGCGCGTCGTCGAATTTCATGACCGTCAACCGCAACGCGTTGCACACTACGAACAACGACGAAAACGCCATCGCGCCCGCCGCTATCATCGGATCGAGCGTAACGCCGAGCGTATACAGCGCGCCCGCCGCGAGCGGAATGCCGAGCGTATTGTAAATAAACGCCCAAAACAGATTTTGCCTAATATTTCTTATGCTCGCGCGCGAGACAGCCATTGCGCGCGGCACGTCCGCGAGATCGGACTTGACGAGAACGACGTCCGCCGCTTCGATGGCGACGTCCGTTCCCGAACCGATGGCAATGCCTATGTCCGCCGCTTTGAGCGCGGGCGCGTCGTTTATACCGTCGCCCACCATCGCCGTCCTGCCGCCGGCTTTAAGCTTTTCCACGATATCCAGCTTATCCTGCGGCAAAACGTCGGCATACACTTCGTCTATGCCCACTTTTTGCGCTATGCGCTTTGCCTGACGCTCGTTGTCGCCGGTAAGCATAGCAACGCGCGCGCCCGCGCGCTTTAACGTTTGCACGGCGCGAACGCTCGACGGCTTTACTTCGTCTTCCACCGTTATTTCGCCGAGCAATTGCCCGCGCTTGCATAAATACACTACCTGCGCGTCGGTCTGTTCCACGTCCACGCCGAACTCGCGCATCAGCCGCTCGCCGCCGAGCGCGTATTCTTCGCCGTCCACCGTGCCGATAACGCCGAAGCCTATCCTGTACTCGCTCGCAGTCGCAGTCGCGTCGCTTTGCGCCGCCTCTATAACCGCGCGCGCGAGCGGGTGCGTGGACGTGCGTTCGAGCGCCGCCGCTATGCGGAGCGCCGCGCTTTCGTCGCCGTCCAATACGCCGTAAGCCTTGACCGAAGTGACGCGCGGCTTGCCCTCCGTGATAGTCGCCGTTTTGTCGAGCGCGAAAACGTTTATTCCCGCCAAGCCCTGCAATACTTCGGCGTTTTTGACAAGCACGCCGTACGCCGCCGCTCTGCCCGTTCCCGCCATGACCGCGACGGGCGTGGCAAGCCCCAGCGCGCACGGACATGATATGACAAGTACAGATATCGCCATAGTCAACGCGCGTCCCACGCCGCCCAAGCACAGCCACACTATGAGCGTAACAAGCGATATAGCACACACCGCAGGCACGAACACAGCCGACACTTTATCGACCGCTTTTTGTATTGGCGCTTTCGACCCGCCCGCGTTTTCTATAAGCTCCACTATCTTGCTGAGCGTAGTGTCCGCGCCCACCTTTTGCGCGCGAAGCTCGATACGCCCCGTCAGATTGAGTACCGCCGACGTGACGGCAGACCCTGCCGTCGCTTCTTCGGGCAAAGACTCGCCCGTTATCGCCGATTTATCCAGCGTTGTCGCGCCGCTTTCTATAACGCCGTCGCACGGCACGTATTCGCCCGGTAAAACGACGACCGTATCGCCCACGGCTATCTGCTCGACGGACACCGATATTTCTTCGCCGTTTCTGACGACCGTCGCCGTTTGCGGACGAAGCTTCAACAGCTTATCCACTTCGGCGCGCGTTTTGCCCTTTGATTTGGCTTCCAAAAATTTGCCGAGCGTGACGAGCGCGAGTATCATAGCCGCGGACTCGAAAAACAGATTCATGGCAAGCTCCGCGCCGCCGTGAACGTCGCCCGCCGCGACGCGCCCGTTGATAACGAACAGCACGACCACGCCGTAAACGAACGCTGCGCCGCTTCCGAGCGACACGAGCGTATCCATATTAGGCGCGCGCCGCAACGCCGCCTTAACTCCGCTCACGAAAAATCTGCCGTTGACGACGAGTACGGGCGCGGTCAGTACGGCTTGCACAAGCGCGAAGCTCGCGGGGTCGACGTGCGGATCGAGCGCACCCATAGGAAATCCCCACATATGCCCCATGGAAAAATACATCAGCGGGATGAGAAACGCCGCCGAGATCAAAAACCGCACGAGCAATGCTTTTGCTTGATCGACGGGCGCGGCGCTTGCGCCGTCGCGCTTTCCGTCCGCGCGCATTTTCGCGTCATGCGCCGTCGCACCGTATCCCGCGCGTTCCACCGCCGCAATTATTTCGCCGTCCGCAACATCGGCATCGACGGTAAGCCTGTTCAAAAGCAAATTGACTTCCGCGTTTTGCACGCCCGCGTTTTTTACGGCTTTTTCGACGTGAGCCGCGCACGCCGCGCACGTCATTCCCGTAATGTCGAAAACCTTTTTCATACATTTATTATTATACTTTGCACGCGACCGTATGTCAAGCGATTTATTCTAATTCCCGGTAAACAACTATGAATTAGCCCGACAAAACGCACGACGGCGCGCGTTGCGGCATATAAATAGGAGCGAGGTTTTTTATGGACGCGATAAATATAGTAGTGGGCGGCATGGATTGCGGCAGTACGCCGATCATGCCGTATGTGGGCGGAAGAAACGACGGCGCGTATTTTACGCGCATGTGCAAGCTGTATTTACAAGCCGCGTTGTTGCGGTGCGGGTTTGACGTCGTCGATATTGCCGGCGACGTATCCGAACCGCAGGACGTGGCGCTCACCGCCAACCGACACACAGCCGACGCGGCGATAGTCGTATCGTATTGCGCGTTCGGCTCGCGCAAGAGCTTCAACGACATAGGCGGCAGAGTGGTGCGCTACGCGGCGGGACGGTCATACGTGAGATCGCGAATGCTGTGCGAAGATATTTGCGCCAAGCTGTGCGGCGTCGGCGAGTGCCGTATCGAGTCCGACGGGATATTCGGCGCGGCGGGCTGTCCTACCGCGACGGTGGACGCCGGTTATTTGACGCAGTTCGACGAGGCTCGGCTCGTATACGATCCCGACTACGCGATATCGATCGCGGAACACGTCGCTATGGGCGCATGCGAGTACTTCGGCATGCCTTACGTCAAGCGCGACGATATTTCGGCTTACCCCGCCGTCGGCGCAGACCACGTCGGCAAGCGCGGCAAGCACATAAAGCTGTTGCAAGCGTTGCTCGCGGTCAACGGTTACAAACTCGCGACGGACGGCGTGTGCGGCAAGGCGACGGACACCGCGTTAAAGGAATTTTACATAAATAACGGATTGCAGGTCGGCGCGGACGGCAAGCTTTGGCGGGGACTGCTCGCGCTCGACGACGTTCCGCTGTCGGTCGGATCGAAACACGTTAAAGCGTTGTACGTTCAAAGAAAGTTACGCGCCAAGCTGTACGATACGCCCGTGCACGGCACGTTGGACGGCGACACCGTCGCCGCGCTCAACGAGTTTTTGAGCGACGCCGAACGCGCGCCCACCGACGATAACGACGTCGGCTCGGACGCCGTAAAATTGCTGTCGCCCGTCGGCGGCGGCAGACCGCGCCTGTTTTGACGCATTCCGCTTTTTATACGCGATAAATTAAATTTCGACGACCGTATCAAAGGCATTGACAAGCCGCTTAATTAGTGATATAATACTAACCATAAAAACATATAAACGGAATGAAAAGCACAAACAGACATGAAACAAAAAACTACGGACAGAATAAAACAAAGTCTTACGCGACTGCTCGAAACGACGCCGATAGACCGAATAACGGCAACCGAGCTGTGTACCACCGCCGAGGTCAACCGCGCGACGTTTTATTATCATTACAATTCGGTCCGGGACGTTCTCACGGAGATCGAAACGCAAGTCGAAACCGAATTCCGTCATTTTCTTTCGCAGACGACCGTTAACAGCGACGGCGCGCCCGAAAAAAGCTTTTACGTGATGTTCTTCGAGTTTGTGGCGCGCAATGTCGGTATTTGCCGTATGTTGCTCGGCGCGCAACGTCAATCCGAATTTTTGACGCGCGCCATGGAGGCGGGACGATCCAAAGTCGTATCGGTCATGAGCAAGCTTTATCCCGACTGCCCCGCGTCCAAAATAAATTACTATTACATTTTCGTGTCCAACGGCTTTTTGGGGCTTTTGGAATATTGGCTAAACAGCGGCATGACCGAAAGCGTCAACGACATCGCCGAGATCGGCGAACAGGTGTCGTATATGGGCGTCAAGTACTTACAATGACGTCGATTTAAAAATATCGCAAAAAACCGCGTCCCCGCTTCGACAAGCACGTCGAAGCGGGGACGCTCTATTATATCGAATTTAAATACCGCGCTATGCCGCGCGTTACGCGGCTTGATCCGTCGCATGCTTGGGCTTGTACGCCAGCGCGCAAACGACGCACGCCGCAACGCCTGTCGCGAGCGGGATATACGCGAAATAGTCGGGAACGAACGCGCATACTATCGCAGTCAACAAAAACCCGTAAGCTCCTACATACCAGCATTTATCCAAATACAGTCCCAACCGCGACGGCGTTGCGCCGTGCTTTTTATGCCTGCGGCGGTTGACGAAAAACGGCGCAGCCGACGACGCCATAGATAACACGAACGATACGGAGATGGTAATTATGCCGTGGATATTGACGTTCTGTATCGAACTGCTCGAATCGAACTGTTGGCTTATGCCGTAAATGATCACGCTGCTCATGCTGATAGCGAGCATTATTCCGAACAGCATCAACGAAATAAAATTGTTTTGCAGTCTGTTTCGCTGTTTCAGTCCCGCGATTATAAAAATTATAACTACGGGTATCAACGTTATCAATATGAGCAACAGGTTGTTGTATTTGCTGTAAGATTCGACGTCCTTCATATCGAGCGGGCGGTAAAATATAGTCACTTGCGACGGCAACATAGGCAACGTCAACGCAGTGACAAACAGCGTCGCGGCGCACAGCCACAGCGCGATAGTGACTAATATCTTATCGGAATCGTTTAATCCGTTCTTTTTGTTCATCGCCGTATTCTCCTTTGCCTACCTATCGCTTTCGCCTATTTTGAGATAGCTGACCGCATTGAGTTCGAGTCCTGCGGGCGCAATGCCGCCGAGCATCATGTCGCGCGCCCTGACCGCTATCATTGCTGCGTTATCGGTGCAAAGCGACATGGGCGGAAAATACACGGTCAAGCCGTATTTTTCGCCATCCGCTTTAAGCTTTTCGCGCAAATACGAATTGGCGGACACCCCGCCCGCCGCGACAACGGTGTTTATTCCCGTCGCACGCGCGGTCGAAACGGCGCAATCGACGAGCATGTCGACCGCCGTCGTTTGGAACGACGCGCACACGTCGGCAATGTTCGGCTTTTCGCCGCGCTGTTCTACGTTGTGCAAATAATTGACGACCGCCGTTTTAAGCCCCGAATAACTAAGCTCGGTCCTGCGCTTTTTTCTGTCGATAAACTTAATGCTCGGCTTGCCCGTTTTGGCGAGCCTGTCTATTTCCGGTCCGCCGGGATACGGAAGTCCTACCGCGCGCGCTACCTTGTCGAACGCTTCGCCTATCGCGTCGTCGGTAGTCGACGCTATCATCGAAAACTCGTTTATCCCGTCGATACGCGCGACGCCGGTGTGTCCGCCGCTCGCCACTACCGCGAGAAATGGCGGGCGCAATCCGCGCGCCGATAAATAGTTTGCCGCGATATGCGCCTCGATATGATTGACCGCGTACAGCGGGATACCGAGCGCGTATGCGAGCGCCTTTGCCGCCGACACGCCGACGAGCAACGCGCCGACAAGCCCCGCGCCGTAAGTAACGCCTATCGCGTCCAGCTCCGTCTTTTTAACGCCCGCCGAGCAAAGCGCTTCATCCACTACGGGCAAGATCGCCGTCAAATGATTGCGCGACGCAATTTCGGGTACGACCCCGCCGAACCTGCGGTGTATGTCTATCTGCGACGAAATGACGTTGGACAACAGCTCGTCGCCTTTGAGTACCGCCGCCGAAGTTTCGTCGCACGACGTTTCTATTCCCAAAATTATCGGTTGTTCTTTCATGATGGATATTGTTTTGCGGGAAATCCACGCAGCCGTGCCTAATTTCTGATTTTTTCGATCGCACTTGATTCCGAATTCTTAATTGCCCTTTAATTCCGGTCGCTTTCCGAATTCATAATTTTCTCTACGCGCTCTTTTTAAGATAGTCGATGATGAACCCTTCTATATCGCCGTCCATGACCGACTGTATATCGGAATCTTCGTAGCCCGTGCGGTGATCCTTGACTAACGTATAGGGCTGGAACACGTACGAGCGTATTTGACTGCCCCACTCTATTTTTTTGAGATCGCCCTTAATGCTCGCCGCCTTTTCCGCCGCCTCGCGCTCTTTAAGCTCGACGAGCTTGCTTTTGAGCATGGTCATTGCCATTTCGCGGTTTTGCGTTTGACTGCGTTCGTTTTGGCAAGTGACTACGATACCCGTCGGAAAGTGCGTTATGCGTATCGCGCTGTCCGTCTTGTTGATATGCTGACCGCCCGCGCCGCTCGATCTGTACGTATCGACGCGAATATCGTCCGGTTCGATCTTGACGGTGATGTCGTCCTTGATCTCCGGCATTACTTCCAAGCTCGCAAACGACGTATGCCGCCGCGCGTTCGCGTCGAACGGAGAAATGCGCACCAGTCTGTGTACGCCCATTTCGGCTTTAAGATACCCGTAGGCATTGACGCCGCGCACAACGAAAGTAATGCTTTTGATGCCCGCCTCGTCGCCGTCCAGTCTGTCGAGAACGTCCACGGAGTATCCCGATTTTTCGCAATACATCTTGTACATCCGAAAAAGCATGGACACCCAATCCTGCGCCTCCGTACCGCCCGCGCCCGCATGCAACGAAAGTATCGCGTCCGACTTGTCGTACTCACCCTTCAATAACGCCGCTATCTGCGCTTTTTCCGCGTCGTCTTTGAGCGCGCCGACCGCCGCGAACAGCTCTTCCGAAAGCTCCGCGTCGTTCTCCGCCGACAACAGCTCCGCCATTGCCGAAAGATCGTCGACAGTACGGAACAGCTTGTCGAACTTGCCGAGCATATCGTCGATATACTTGGCTTCGCTGTTTACAGCCTGCGCCTGCTTGGGATCGGAATACAGCGCGGGATCGTTTTGCCGCACTTCGAGTTCCGCCCGACGCTCTTTGAGCTTTTCGGGCGAAACAGCCGCATAGGCGTCGTTTATCATCGCCTGCGCTTCGCGAATTTTTATTTTACTTTCTTCTATATCCATATATCGATCATCGAGCCGAATTTTTATGTCGGCATTTGCGTACCGACCGACGCGCGGTCAATTTTCGGAGCCGCAACAGTTTTTGTACTTTTTTCCGCTACCGCAAGGACACGGATCGTTCCGTCCCACCTGTTTGGATTTGGGCGTGACGTCGGGCGTTTTGACTTGCCGCTCGCCGTCGCCGCGGTTTTCTATCATCACGGGCTCGGTCTTGGGCAGTGACGGCGGATATTGCACGTTGACGCGCATGAGCATGACCACCACGTCCTCGTGTATGCCCGCTATCATTTCGTCGAACATATCGAAGCCTTCGCGTTGATACGCTATCACGGGATCCTGCTGACCGTACGCCTTTAAGCCGATACCGCTTCTGAGCGCGTCCATGTTGTCGATGTGATCCATCCACTTTTGGTCGACTACGGTGAGCATGATGCGCCGCTCGATCTCTTCGAAGTCCACGCCGTGTTCGCTCGCCTCGTCGACTTTGACCTGATACGTCTTGACGACTTGATCGTAAAGCATGTCTTTAAGCTCGTCGAGCGCGTAATTTTTGAGTTTTTCTTCGTCGAAGAATTCCGGCTCGTTAGGCAACAGCTTACGCTCTATCTCTTTATTGAGTTCGACCGAATCCCATTCGTCGTAGTCCACCTTGGGATCGGTGTACGCATCGACGACGGTATCCACGCGGTCGCGCATGATTTTGAGTATTTCGTCGCGCATGGGCATGCCTTTAAGCACCTTACTGCGCTCGGCATACATGATCTCGCGCTGTTTGTTCATTACGTTGTCGTATTCGAGAACGGACTTACGCACCGAGAAGTTACGCCCCTCGATATTGCGCTGCGCGTTTTCGATCTGACGCGAAAGTATCTTTGCGGACAACGGCGTATCCTCGTCGACCTTGAACATTTCCATGACTTTTTTGAGCCTGTCGCCCCAAAGCCGCAAAACGTCGTCCTCTGCCGAAAGGTAGAATATAGACGAGCCTATATCGCCTTGGCGTCCCGCACGACCGCGCAACTGATTGTCTATGCGCCGCGACTCGTGCCGCTCCGTGCCGATTATGCGCAAGCCGCCGAACTTGACGACCTCTTCCTTTTCCGCCGCCACGTCCTTTTTGAACTCTTCCAAATATTTATTGTACAGCTCGCGCGCTTTTTGCAGTTCTTCGGTGTTTACCGGAAATACGGACGCGGCAAGATCGATGTCCTCTTCGGCGTAGCCTTCTTTGAGCATTTTTTCTTTCGCCATGAACTCGGCGTTGCCGCCGAGCATTATGTCCGTACCGCGTCCCGCCATGTTGGTGGCGATTGTCACCTGGTGCAGTCTGCCCGCCTGTGCGATGATGGACGCTTCCTTGGCGTGGTTTTTGGCGTTGAGAACGTTGTGTGGTATCTTTTCGCGCCGCAACACCTTGCTAAGTTCTTCGCTCTTTTCTACGTTGGTAGTGCCTACAAGCACGGGCTGTCCGCGGTCGTAACATTCCTTGATGTCGTCGACGATCGCGCGGAGCTTGCCCGCAATGCCCGTAAACAACAAGTCGTTCTCGTCGACGCGCTGACTGGGTACGTTGGTGGGAATGGTCACAACGTCCAGCTTGTATATGGAACGGAATTCGTTTTCCTCCGTCTTTGCCGTACCCGTCATGCCCGACAGCTTGTCGTAAAGCCTGAAATAGTTTTGGAACGTGATGGTTGCAAGCGTTTTGTTTTCGGACTGTATGCGCACGTTCTCTTTGGCTTCTATCGCCTGGTGCAGACCGTCGTTATACCGCCTGCCTATCATCAAACGTCCCGTGAACTCGTCGACGATAACGACCTCGCCGTCGTTCACGATATAATCCTGATCGCGGTGCATGACGAAGTTTGCTTTGAGCGCGTTGTTGATATAATGGTAAAGCTCGGTATTTTCCACGTCGGCGAGATTATCCACTTCGAAATACGTTTCCGCCTTTTCGATGCCCGCGTCGGTAAGGTTTATCGCGCGCTTTTTCTCGTCTATCTCGAAGTCCTCGTCCTTGATGAGCCGACGCGCGAAACGGTTGGCGCGGCTGTACATCTCGCTGCTCCTGCCGCCACGTCCGGAAATGATGAGCGGCGTGCGCGCCTCGTCGATAAGTATGGAGTCCACCTCGTCGATTATGGCAAACGCGAGATCGCGCTGGACCATGTCCGTACGCCGCACGACCATGTTATCGCGCAAATAATCGAAGCCCAACTCGTTATTGGTGCCGTACGTTATATCGCAATTGTACGCCTTGCGTTTTTCGTTGGGGTTCATGCCCGAAACGGCGACGCCGACGGTAAGCCCCAAAAATCTGTGTATCTTCCCCATCCATTCCGCGTCGCGTCGCGCCAAGTAATCGTTGACCGTTACTATGTGTACGCCGCGCCCCGTCAATGCGTTGAGATACGCGGGCAACGTCGATACGAGCGTTTTACCTTCGCCCGTGCGCATCTCCGCTATGCGCCCTTGATGCAACGCGATACCGCCCATGATCTGCACTTTAAAGTGCTTCATATTGAGCACGCGCTTGCCCGCCTCGCGAACGACGGCAAATGCTTCCGGCAACAGATCGTCGAGCGTTTCGAAATTCTCGCTGTACCGCTTTTTGAATATTTCGGTCATGCCGCGCAACTCGTCGTCGCTCATTGCGGCAAACTTGGATTCGAGCGCGAGTACCTGCTCGGCTTTGGCGGAAAGCTTTTTGACGTTACGACGGTTGTCGCTACCCGTGATAAAAGAAATAAGTCCCATTGCTACCTCGCAAAATTTTGCGTAAATTAACGTTTGCGCCGCTTACTAAAAAGCGCCGCGCGACGAGCGATAAAGCCTTGGGCGCTACGCAATACGCGCGCTCGACCGTCCCCGTCGACCTTTACACCGCTTTTAATTTTATCATAATGTCACGATAAATGCAAGGGTTTATCGGCAATATATGATATTTAGCCGACGATATACCGCACGGCGCGTCACGCATTTTGCCGAAAACGGAACACGCACGGTATAATAGCAATACGCGTCGCGCATGCTAACCCCATGAAAACACGCAAATGCGACAACTGTGACCGCATATTCCCCGCCGATACCGTTTTGCACTGCGACTGTTGCGGCAAATGCTATTGCCCGTACTGCGCCGAGCGGCTCGGTATATGCGAATGCGCGGGCGACTTGACTTACTTCGATTAGGTCATAGCTAAATAAATACAACTTATTTTGTCATTCCGAACAAGCGTAGCGCAGTGGGCAATCTCATCTTTATTTACTTTATATTGTTGAGATTCTTCGCTTCGCTCAGAATGACAAAAGAGTTGCTATATCCCTCTCACCGCGTATCGGTCATCAATTCCGCATTCCGAATTCCTAATTCCGAATTCTCCTACAATCCCCAAGCGGCAATAAAGCCCCAACCGAACCAATTGTATTTAAGGAACAATACGCACACCGTTATCGCGCACCAACCGAGCAACGCGACAACGTCGCCGACGCGCAGTTTGAGCTTGTTCATGCGCGTTCTGCCCTTCGCGCCGCGATAGCACCTACTATCCATAGCGTCGGCGAGATCGTCGGCGCGCCGAAAACTCGAAACGAACAGCGGGATCAATACGGGTATCATCGCCTTGATCTTTTTGAACGGGTTTTTGGATTCGAACGCCGCGCCGCGCGCTTTCTGCGCGTTGATTATTTTGTCCGTTTCTTCTATTAGCGTCGGCACGAGCCTTAACGCGATACTCATTATGAGCGCCAGCTCGTGAACTGGAAATTTTATGAATTTAAGCGGCGACAGCAAGCTTTCCAGCCCGTCGCACAGCTCGGTCGGCGTGGACGTGAGAGTCAAAACCGTCGGCATCAGTATCAGCAATAACAACCGCCAAGCGAGCTTAACAGCCGCATAAACGCCGTTAAGATAAATACGGAATATCCACCACTCGGCTATCGGCTCGGCGTTGACGTCGGTGTAAAATATCATCATCAACAACGTCGTTATCAACACGATCACCAATACGAATTTAAGTCCTTTCAACACCTTTAAAAGCGGAACGCGCGACATGAACACCGTGACGAGCACGAAAAACGTCATGAACCCGAACGACAAAAAACTGTCGCAAAAGAACACCGTCACCATGTACAGTACGAGTATGACAAGCTTTATTCGCGGATCGGCGCGGTGCACAGGCGACGATGCGGGATAATACTGACCGATAGTCATGTCACGCATACTTGCCCGCCTTTAAGATCGCGCATACAAGCTCGTCTTGGTCTATTATGGAGCGGTCGATATCTATACCCGCATCGGCAAGCCCGACAGCAAGCTCGGTGACGAGCGGCAATTCCACGCCGCACTTTTCCAACAGCTCACGCGATCCGAACAGCTCGCGCGGGGCAAACACGCCTTTTACCGTGCCGCGATCGAGCACCGCTATCCTATTGCAGTAGCTCGCTATCTCGTCCATGTTGTGCGAGATCATGATTATTGTCGGGCAGGTCTTTTTTATATCGCATATAAGCTCCATGAGCTTGCGCTTGCCTATCGGATCTATGCCCGCCGTCGGTTCGTCGAGTACGAGAATTTCGGGACGCATGGCAAGCACGCCCGCGAGCGCGACCCTGCGCTTTTGCCCGCCCGACAGCTCGAACGGCGAACGCCCCGCGATCTCGGCATAGTCCAGTCCCACAAGCTCGATCGCCGCTTTTGCCCGCGAACGCTGTTCGTCGACAGGCAAGCCCAAATTCTTCGGTCCGAACATCACGTCCTTTTCGACCGTATCGTCGAACAACTGGTATTCGGGATATTGAAATACCATGCCGACCTTGGCGCGGAGTTTTTTCAAGTCGAGTTTTTTTGCGGACAGGTCGACGTCGTCTACGAATACCGTTCCGCTGTTTTTCTGCACGCGCGTGAGCGCGTTGAAATGGCTGACGAGCGTGCTTTTGCCCGCGCCCGTATTGCCTATTATGCCGAAGAAATCGCCGTCGTTGATATCGACGTTTATTCCGAACAGCGCTTGCGTATTGAACGGCGTTTTGGGACTGTATACGTACGACAAATTCTTGACGGAGATCATACGTTTCCTCCGTCGCCGTCGAGCCGAGCCTTGACGGCAGTCACGAACTGTCGCGCCGACAACGGACAGCCTATATCCATACCGCGCGCTTTCAGTTTTTGCGCGACCCGCACATACACGGGCAGATCGAGCCCCGCATCCGTAAAAACTTCGGGCGTCGCAAAAAGCTCGCGCCCGCCGTCCGCTACCACGCTTCCGCGGTCGAGAATGATTATCCTGTCGGCTTCCGCCGCTTCTTCCATAAAATGCGTTATCATCAAGACCGCCATGTTTTCGTCGCGGTTGAGTTTTTTTACGACGTCGAGCACTTCCCTGCGTCCGTCGGGATCGAGCATGCCCGTCGCCTCGTCAAGCACCATCAATTCGGGCTTTATCGCCAAAACGCCCGCTATCGCCACACGCTGTTTCTGTCCGCCCGAAAGCCGCATGGGTCCGCTTTTTGCATGCTCGCTCATTCCGACAGCGCGCAACGCCCGATCGACGCGTTCGCGTATCTCTGCAGGCGGCAGACCGAGATTTTCGGGTCCGAACGCCACGTCGTCCTCGACGACGGTAGTAACAGTCTGATTGTCTGGATTTTGAAAAACAACGCCTATCTTTTTGCGTATATCGTACAACGCGCTTTTATCGGAAGTAGGCATGCCGTCGACGGTAACTTCGCCGCCGTCGGGTACGATCAAACCGTTGCACAGCCGTGCAAGCGTCGATTTGCCCGACCCGTTGCAACCGACAAGCGCGACAAACTCGCCGCGCTCGACGGTAATATTTACGGAACGCAACGCCGTTATATAATCGCTCTCGCCGCTTGGGTACGAGTAGTCGACGTTTTGTAAATGCAAAAACGGCATGACTGAATTTTAACACTTAGCCATGCCGTTTGTCAATCGTTTGGATATGCGCCGACTCGCGCCGCGTAAACAACTGTAACCGCTTACGCCGCAAACACGCTTTCGCCGCCTTGATCGGGCGCGGGCGGAACGGGCGTTACGCCGACGTTTCCGATAAGTTCGAGCAAGTATTCCAACAAAGCTTGCGGCTCGTCGGGCAAATACACCACGCCGACATAAACGGGAGTACTCGACAGCATAGGATCTACCGACAGCTCTACCGACAGTTTGTCGCCGCTTTTCGCAGTCGACAAAAACTCGTTATAAAACGTCGCTTTGATCGTTATGACCGATGTTACCGCGTCGTACGTCAAGTTGTCGCCGTAAACGATCTCGGTCATCGTGTAGTCGGACGCAACGCTGTAAACGCCCGTCACCGACGCTTGCGCGTCGAGCGCGCCGAACTCCACGAAAACTTTTATGTCGTCCGTCACTTCGCCGTACGCTATCGCGCCCGCCGAATAAGTGTTGATCGAATAGCCTTCGGCGAACGTGTATTCAAACGCTTGGGGCGCAACCGTATATTCGGTAATGCCGAACGTGATATCCGCCGAATAATTATTATCGGCAAGGAAGGTAAAGCCCGTTTTATCGCCGTCATAGTCGTGCGCGAGCGCAAACGCGAATTTCAATTCCGAAAGCTTGTCTGCGGAGTCGAGCTTGACGGAAACGTCGGCAGTAAGCTTGGATATCTCCACGCCGTTCGCGATCATGGCGACAAGCTCCGGCGCTTGCGCCGCAAAACCGTCTATCAACGCTTTGACTTTGAGCGCATCGAGCAGCTCGACCAGATCGTCGATGACTTTTTCGGCATTCGACCCGTCTACGTCGGCGACGAACGCGCCGTTGAGCGCCGCCGCAATAAGCTCGGCAAACATCGCGTCGGGGTCGCCGCCCTGTGCGGACGGCGAAATACCGTTCGCTATATACTCCGAAACGGCATTGTAAGCACCGACCACCACCTGTCCGAGTTGGCGCGACATGAGCTGTTGTTCGGTAATATCGACACCGTACGACGCAAGCGCCGCTATGATATCTATGCCGTTTTGTTCCAGCATAGCCTCGATATCGACACCCATTTGTTTCGCCGTTTCAAGCACGGTGCCGATATCCATCGCTTTCGTCGACGTTACAAATCCCTTGATAAGATCGACTACGGAGATAACGCCCGCCGCGGTAGTGTGCGAAAACGTATACGCGCCGTCGGTAAAATACTCGACATATCCGTCCAAAAGATCTACTACCGATCCGCTCTTGTACGTCGTATACAGCGGTCGGAGCAATTCGTTGACAAGCTCCGCGCCGTCGGTACGGAAAGATACCGTTCTCGTAGCTGCGTCGTAATCTATAACGCTATCGCCGCCCGAAACGTCGCCGCCGTCGACAAGCTTATCGAACATGCTCTGCATATAGTCGTACAGCCCCGCAGGCAGAATACTGTTGGAGTACAGAACTTCGAGCTTGCCGTCCGTTTCTTTGATATTGTATTCGTAACCGGTATCGAGATCGAACAGCACGTCCTTTTTGCCGCTTTCGTCGTCGTACGTCGCGCGCAACATATTTCCGCGCTTTTCGGCGATAACGGTCTGTTCGATAACGCCGTCGGTCGCTTTCTTGCCATCGGACGAGAGCTTGAACCCGACCGTGCCTTTAAACCCGTTCTCGTCAAACAGTCGGCGCACGGCGTTCAACGCTTTTTCCGTCATGCCGTCTTTGCCGCCCGGCGTCGGAGTCGGTGTGGGCGTCGAGCCGCCGGGGTCGTTCCCGTCGGGATCGGCGCCGCTCGGCGTTCTGCCGTCGCATGCGACTAACGAAAAGCACATAACGAAGGCAGTCAATAACGATAATACGACCGCAAAAAATTTTTTCATGTCTTTCTCCTTTCGGAAACGATATCTTGTTTCCGTCACGCCCGATACATTCGGACTGTACATATTATAATCCGAATAAACGCGATTGTCAACCCCGTATTAATATTTTTCCCCATAAGTGGAAAAATTTTAGGTCGATCGCGGAGATCGGTCACATATCTTCGCAAAAATATCGCGGCAACGGCTTGATAGTACCCGACGAATTTTCTATCGTAAAAAAGTCGAAATCCACTTCTTCCACGTATTCGCGCCGCAAAAATTTGGCGATGTTAAAATGCACGAAATTATATGCGTGACTTTTGAGAATTATAGGCGTGGGGATATCCATTGCGCGAGCGATCTCGCTTATATACGTAAATAAATTGTTTTCGTCGAACGGCTCGCCCAACTCGTACATGTAACTGCGCGTTATCTTGTCGCCGAGCATGGTCTTTGCCCAAATTCTCGGAAATACTTTTGCTTTGAGTTCTTGTTGCTTCATTATTCGATCGGCAAGATCATTCCCACTCGATCGTTCCGCACGGCTTCGGCGTAAGATCGTAGAGAACGCGGTTAACGCCGTCCACTTCGGTCGTGATGCGGGCTGTTATATGTTGCAACAACGCAAAGGGAACGTCTTCGACGGTAGCCGTCATGGCGTCCTTGGTGTTGACTGCACGCAAGATCACGGGATACGCAAATGTGCGCTTGCCGTTTTTCACCCCTACCGAGCGGAAATCGGGCACTGCGGTAAAATACTGCCAAACCTTGCCTTCCAAACCGTTCGCGGCAAACTCCTCGCGCAAGATCGCGTCCGATTCGCGCACTATCTCCAAACGGTCGCGAGTGATCGCGCCGAGGCATCTAACTCCCAGCCCCGGTCCGGGGAACGGTTGACGGTATACCATGCCGTCGGGCAAGCCCAACGCTTTTCCGACCACGCGCACTTCGTCCTTATAAAGGAATTTGAGCGGCTCGACAAGCTCGAATTTAAGATCGTCGGGAAGTCCGCCCACGTTGTGGTGCGCCTTTACGCCGTCGCTCTCGATAATGTCGGGATAGATAGTGCCCTGCGCGAGAAACTCTATGCCTTCTTGCTTTCTCGCCTCTTCCTCGAAAACGCGAATAAACTCCGCGCCGATTATCTTGCGCTTTTTCTCGGGATCGGCTACGCCTTCGAGCTTAGTCAAAAAGCGTTCTATCGCGTCCACGTAAACGAGATTGGCGTTCATTTGGTTGCGGAACACGTCCACCACCTGTTCGGGTTCGCCCTTTCTGAGCAAACCGTGATTAACGTGTACGCAAACGAGATCTTTTCCGATCGCCTTGACGAGCAACGCCGCCACGACCGACGAGTCGACTCCGCCGCTGAGCGCGAGCAAAACTTTTTTTCCGCCGACCTGCTTTTTTACGAGCGCGATCTGTTCGTCGATAAACTTTTTCGCAAGCGCTTCGTCGGTTATGCGCGCCATGCTTTCGGGTCTTTTGTTGTTTTCCATAAAAATTATCTCCGTGATTTTACGCATAGTTTAACATATTTCGCGGGATTTTTCAAGAAAATACGCAACATTTACGATAATAATATTTTACGGATATCCAATATGCAAAAAGCCCCGTCTGCCGTGCAAACAGGACTTTGGAATAAACTTCTCTTATAAGAGATATACAAATAAACTATTCCAGCTCGATGGTCGCGGGCGGCTTGCTCGTAACGTCGTAGACCACGCGGTTGACGTGCTTTACTTCGTTTACTATGCGTTCGGAGATCGTCTGCAAAACGTCGTACGGAATGCGCGCCCAGTCGGCTGTCATGCCGTCAACGCTCGTCACCGCGCGAAGAACTACCGTGTAATCGTAAGTGCGCTCGTCGCCCATAACGCCCACCGTGCGGATGTTCGTGAGCGCCGCAAAATACTGCCATATCTCTTTGTCCAGCCCGTTTTTGGCTATCTCGTCGCGCAGTATATAATCGGCGTCGCGCAGTATTTCGAGCTTATCCGCAGTGATGTCGCCTATTATGCGAACGGCAAGCCCCGGTCCGGGGAACGGCTGACGCATGACGACGTTTTCGGGCAGACCGAGTTCGAAACCGAGCCTGCGCACTTCGTCCTTGAACAACAGTCTGAGCGGCTCTATAAGCTCTTTGAACTTGATAGCCGCAGGCAACCCGCCCACATTGTGATGACTCTTTATTTTGGCGGAATGATCGAGCCCGCTTTCTATAACGTCGGGATAAATCGTGCCTTGCACCAAATAGTCGACCGTGCCGCCCAGCTTTTTGCCTTCGTCCTCGAACACGCGGATAAACTGCTCGCCTATTATCTTACGCTTTTTTTCGGGTTCGCCGACGCCTTCGAGCTTGCTCAAAAACCGTTCGGACGCATCTACGGCGGTAAGATTCATGCCCTGTTCGTCGCGGAACACGCGCACGACCTCTTCCGCTTCGCCCTTGCGCAACAAGCCGTGATCGACGAATATGCACTGCAATTGCGGACACGCCCTGTGAACGAGCGCCGCCGCGACCGCCGAGTCCACTCCGCCCGACAGCGCGCAAACTATCTTGCTGTCGCCGATCTTGGCTTTAAGCTCTTTGACGGTGCGCTCGATATAACCGCTCATCGTCCAGTCGCCCGTCGCGCCGCAAACGCCGTACAAGAAGTTTTTGAGTATCGTAAATCCCTGCTCGGTGTGCATGACTTCGGGATGGAACTGCACGCCGTAAAGCTTTTTGTCGGCGTTTTCCATAGCCGCCACGGGACACGTTTCGGTGGTAGCCGTAATGCCGAACCCCGACGGAAGTTTTTCTATGTAGCTGGTATGGCTCATCCAGCACGTCGAACGAGTATCGACTCCGTCGAACAGCGCGGACTTTTTGTTCTTTACTTCGAGTATGCGTCTGCCGTACTCGCGCGGACCGTTTCCCACCGCGCCGCCGAGCGTTCCCGCCATAAGCTGACAGCCGTAGCAAATGCCCAAGACGGGTATTCCCTTATCGAAAATCTCCGCGGGGATGCGCGGCGCGCCCGGCTCGTTGAACGATGCGGGTCCGCCCGTGAACACAAGTCCTATCGGATCTGTTTCGGCTATCTTTTCGACTATTTTTTCAAACGAAATAAGCTCGCAGTAAACGTTCGCCTCGCGAACTCTCCTTGCTATCAATTGGTTGTACTGTCCGCCGAAATCGACGACGAGAACGGTCTGCTGTGTCATGATGTTTTTCCTTTATATATTAAGTGAAGCAAATGAATACGGATCAAAAATATGAGCTTGTAATATCGTCGCTATTCTGCGGCGGTTCGCCTTTATTTCTCAACTACGTCTACGGATTCGCTCGAAATGATGGGCGTGCTTGTTGTGGTTTACTGCATTTTGTCATCCCGAACAAGCGTAACGCAGTGAAGGATCTCGACCTTATTAATAATTATGAGATCCTTCGGTGGGCAAAAAACGCTCGGAATAGCCTTCGACTGCTTCGTAGGACAAAAGAGAGTGATGCATTGCTTTTTAAGTCATCTCGACCGAAGTGCGCTTTGCGCATGTAGCGGATAGATCCGGGCGTCAACCGCATATCAATTAATCGACATCAATTCCGAATCCCTAATTCCGCATTCCTAATTATTCATTAGCGTGCTTACCCAAGCCAAGCATTTTTGCCCGCTCGCGCATGCGCGCCGTTGCGTCGAGCAAGCGTTTTCTTATGCGCAAGCTTTTGGGCGTTACTTCGAGTATTTCGTCGTCCGCCAAAAACTCCAAACAGTCTTCGAGCGTCATGCGCATAGGAGTTATGAGTTTAAGCGCGTCGTCGCTGCCCGAAGAACGGGTATTCGTCAAATGCTTGCGCTTGCACACATTGACGACTATATCGTCGCCGCGCGGATTGAGTCCGACTACCATACCGCCGTAAACAGGCACGCCCGCGCCTATGAACAACGTGCCGCGCTCTTGCGCGTTGAACAGCCCGTAAACTATGGACTCGCCGTCCTCGTGCGCTATGAGCGAACCGAACTCGCGACGGTCGATCTCGCCCTTATACGGCTCGTAGCCGTCGAACACGCTCGCCATTATGCCTTCGCCCTTGGTATCGGTAAGCAACTCGCTTTGATACCCGAACATTCCGCGCGCAGGCACTTTGAAGTTCATTTTTATGCGACTGCCGTGCGGATTCATATCCACAAGCTCGCCCTTGCGCGTACCCATTTTGCTCATGACGGTGCCGACGCAGTTTTCGGGTACGTCGATAAACACGCGGTCTATCGGCTCGCACTTGACGCCGTCTATATTTTTGATAAGCACCTTGGGCATACTGACCGCAAACTCGTAGCCCGCGCGCCGCATCGTTTCGATAAGTATGGACAAGTGCATTTCGCCCCTGCCACAAACCACAAAGCTGTCGGCGGTAGCGCCGTCCGATACGCGAAGCGACAAGTCCTTGACCGCTTCTTTATACAGCCTGTCGCGCAAATGCCTGCTCGTGACGTACTTTCCTTCCTTGCCCGCGAGCGGCGAATCGTTTACCATAAACGTCATTTCCACGCTCGGCTCGGCGATCTTGACGAACTCTATCGGCGCGACTTCGCTTTCCGCGCAAATAGTATCGCCTATCATAACGCCGTCTATGCCCGACACGCATACGATATCGCCCACGGACGCGCTTTCGGTCGGCACGCGCTTCAATCCTTCGTAGGTGAACAGGCTGACGACCTTGCTCTTGGTATTTTTCGTATTGTCGTGAAAATTGGTAAGCACCACGTTGTCGCCCACCGAAATAACGCCGTTGCCTATCTTGCCGACGGCGAGCTTGCCCACGTAATCGTTATGCTCCGCGCTCGACACGAGCATTGCGAGCGGCTTGTCCGCATCGCCCGACGGCGCGGGAATATGCTCGATCACCGTTTGGAACAGCGGTTGCATGTTTCTGCCGTGATCGGTGATCGACTTGGACGCGACGCCTTCGCGCGCCGACGCGAACACGAACGGACTGTTGAGCTGGTCGTCGTTGGCGTCGAGATCCATGAACAGTTCGAGTATCTCGTCCACGACTTCTTTTAACCGCGCGTCGGGGCGGTCGGTCTTGTTGACGACGACTATTATGTTAAGCCCCAAAGCGAGCGCGCGTTCCAAAACGAACCGCGTCTGCGGCATAGGACCTTCAAACGCGTCCACGACCAAAAGCGCGCCGTCGACCATTTTGAGAACGCGCTCCACCTCGCCGCCGAAGTCCGCGTGACCGGGCGTGTCGACTATATTTATCTTGAATCCGTCGTACATGCACGACGCGTTTTTACTGAGTATGGTGATACCGCGCTCGCGTTCGAGCGCATTGCTGTCCATCACTCGGTCGGCTACCGACTGATTGTCGCGGAAAACGTTGCCTTGTTTTAAAAGCTCGTTTACAAGCGACGTCTTACCGTGGTCGACGTGCGCTATTATCGCTACGTTGCGTATCTTTGCTTTATCCATAAAAAATTCTTGACCTGTCTTATGTCGGATTTATGAATAAAGTTTAAAACATTTCACGCTAAAAGTCAATTAAATCGAACGCATTGCCGCCGTATTATAAGCGCCGAGCGCTTTTGGCTACGGTTTCACGCCCTGTTCTTTTTGGGCGCGTCGAACAGGCGGAACGCGATAGCCGTCATGTCGTCTTTGGGCGTTCCGCCGTTAAGCGCGAGCGCGCGGGCGAGTATGTCGTTCACCGCTTTTTCGGGGTTGAACGCAGACAGTCCGTTTATGTATTCTGGCAACTCGTCGCCCGAAAAACAATCGCTCACGCCGTCGGTAACGAGTATGAGCATTTGCCCCGGATACAGTCGCTTGGTCACGACCGACGGGCGCATTTCGTCAAGCACGCCTATCGGCAACGAATTCCCTTCTATCTTTAACACCGTATCGGCTGTCTTGATAAAGCACGGCGGCGAGCCTATCTTTATTATGTCGACGTTGGCGGTGGCGAGATCGCAGACCACGACGTCCGCCGCGGAATAATTTTCGGCGGCGGGAAGCTTCAAAAACCTGTTCACGCCCGTCAACACCGATCGCGAATCGAACCCCGCGCGGTAAAAACATTCTATAAGCTCGACCGCCGCGCCCGAACTTTCGCCCGCGCGCACGCCCGTGCCCATGCCGTCGAGCAGTGCGGTGAGAAATCTGTCGCCTATGCGTTTGAACGTATAGCTGTCGCCCGAAACGCCGTCCTTGGCAAGCCCCGCGCGCGCATACACGGCTTCGTAAGCGGGACGCTTTTTCAGCGTAGCCACGCTCCACCCCGCCGCCTGAGTCTTTTCGAGCGACACCACTTCGCACTTGGCTTTAAGACAAACGCCTACCGCGCGCGCGATCTTTTCGCGCGACGCGGTCTCGGTCCTAACTATCGCCGTCACGCCGTTGCGCGTGCAAAACACTTCGGCGCAAGGCACTCCGTTGTTATTAAGCTCGGCGGCGATACGTTCTTCCGCGACGCCGTCGAACCCGACGGGCAACGCCTGATTTTTACCGAGTTCTTCGAGCACGTCCTTGACGGCGGCGAGCCGCTCCGTGACGATCGCTTTCGCCCTGTTCTCGCTATCGCGCACGGATTCGAGTTCTCTCGCGTTTTCCGTGACCGCCGTCGCGGCGCCGACCACGTCCACCGTACGCGTACACTCGCGCGTAAAGAATTCGGGCAGCTCGGCTATTATCGCCTTGCCGGAATACGCGCGTTCGGCGAGCGCGGTAAACGCGGCGCACGCTTCCGCACGGTCGCATTCGGTATACCGCGCGCAGTACGGGCAAATCCCGCCCGCCAACGACGCGCCTATCGCTTCGTAATCGGGCGGAGCCGTGCCGAGCGCGTTGAGCAGTCGCGCCGTTTCGTCGAACACCGACGCTACTGCGAGCATGCCGTTGCCCGCGTCCGCTTTGGTACGGTTTATATAATGCCGCACGGCAAGCCGCGCCGACCCGTCGAAATCGAAGTACGCGCGGAAAGCTCGAACGGCGCGCCGCGGGATAACGCAAAAAAACAACGCCCCGACGGCGAGCGCGAGCGCGCTCCAACCGACGGTAACGGGATCGACGTAAAACAGCACCGCTACCGCGCAAAACACGCCGACGGCTACCGCCGAATATACGGGGCGCGGCAACGCGTCGAACGCGACGACGGCAAGCACGCACGCTATGAACGCGGGCGCAAGCTCTATATCGGCGTTAACGCCCAGCCCCAAGGCGAGCGCCGCGCCGCACGCAAGCGCCGACTTTTTCCCCGCTACGCCGAGCAAAAGCGCGACGAACATCGCGGGCGCTAGCCCGACGGTCACACCGTACAGCTCCGCTCTGCCGAACGCCAGTCCCGCCGCGAACATGACGACGCAAACCGCCGCCGCTTCCGTAACGCCCAAACGGTATGCGAACCTATCGCGCACGCATTCCGCCGCACGCGCCGCGAAATACAAAAACGCGCACGCGAAAAAGCCGGTCATAACGGCATCGGCGATAGGCGTGAACAAGCCCGATATCACCGCTTCGACCGCGATCGCAGATATCGAAAACAACGTCTTGGCTATTCGCCTGTCGCACCGCGGGATTTTAAGACCCAAAAACCACCGCACCGTCATTATCACTATCACCGCGCCCGCGGCATACAGCCGCCAAACTTCGAACGTGAATAAAAACGCGTAAAGCAAATACATCGGCGCGACGAATCCGATGAACACCGCGCCCGAAAGCGCGCAAAACATTGCCGTGCCGAACGGTAATATGCCGTATATTTTCGCGCCGCAACAAACGACGAGCATTACGGTCGCCGACAATAATTCGATAGGCTTGAATCTTTTGCTCATACGTTTAGTTATAACATATACTCGACCGACTATTATGTACGATTATAACGAATTACATACTATTATGTCGACGCGACGGATGCCGCTCCGCACATCGATCGACAATACCGATGCGATAGCGATTTTTCTTTTTCACCCTTTTTCACCGTCCGTCATACACTGCTAATGTAAGCCTCCGAAACAAAAACCTTACATACAACTACGGAGGTGAAGTATGTTCTTTTTCAACAATTGCTGTCAGTCCTGTAACAACACCAAGCGTTGCGTTTGCGCGCAATGCCGCCACGACTGCGACCGTTGCGACGCATGCAAATGCAAGTGCCGTTGCGAGTGCGTGTGCAACCGGAGCGAACCCGAATGCTGCGAACGCCCGCGTTGTTGCTGCTGTCGGCAAAACTGCTGCGGCGGTTGCCACGGCGGCTGTCACGGCGGCGCGCCCGGCACCGGCATCATGCCGTACAACGACTGCGACAACTGAGATCGCTTTCGCGACAGGCACGCTTAGACGTTGCCTAAGCGACCGCGCCGAACGGATACTTTCCGCTCGGCGCGGTCGCTTTGCATTGCGGTTTTCAAAGACTCTACTTGCGCGAAGTTCGGGTAATCAATTGACAATCGCACACGACGGTGATAAAATATAATCAAAATAAAAAGGGCGCGCAAAACCGATACTACACGACCGAGCGCCACGGAGAAAACACCATGAAAAGAACGTACATCAAAGATCTCACCGAAGGCGAATGCCTTATCAAAGGCTATGTCGAGACCATACGCGACAAGAAAATAATGTTTATCGTCGTGCGCGACGTGAGCGGCGCCGTTCAAGTAACGATAGAAAAGGATAATCCCGCGTACGACGTCGCGAAAAAATTGACCCCGCACAGCTTTGTCGCCATAACCGGCAAGTGCGTGTTTTCGGAATACGTTCGCAACGGCGGCAAAGAGATCTACCCCGCCGCCATCGACATAATGAGCATCGCAGATCTCGTTCCGCTCAATGCGGAAAGCGGACAAGACTTGCGCATGGACTACCGTTGGATCGACCTGCGCGACGAAAAAAAGGTGTTCATGTTCAAGATCCAAACGGCGTTCGAGCGGCTCGCCGTCGAATACTTCAACGATAACGGCTTTATCGAGATACACACGCCCAAAATAACCGCGCTTTCGAGCGAGGGCGGGAGCGAGGTATTCGAGCTTAAAAACTATTTCGGGCAAAAGGCGTACCTTACGCAAAGCCCGCAGTTGTATAAACAAATGTCTATGATGGCGGGCTTCGACAAAACGTTCGAGATAGGCGAATATTTCCGCGCCAACCCCAGCTTTACCAGCCGTCACGACACCGAGTTTACCGGTATCGACGTGGAAGTGTCGTTCATAGACTCGCACCACGACGTTATGGATATAGAAGAAGCCTTGCTCGCGCACATAATAAACGGCGTAAAAGCGCAGTTCAACGACGAGTACAAAAAATATTTCGGCAACGATATAATTTCGCTCGACTACAAGATACCGCGCATAACGCTCGCCGACGCTTATAAGATATTAAAGGACGAAATGAACTACGAGGTGCCGCGCGCGCTCAAAGGCGATCTCGATCCCGACGGCGAAAAGCTAATTTGCAAGTACGTCAAAGAAAAATTCGGTAGCGACTTCGTATTTATAATCGACTTCCCCGCAAAAGCGCGTGCGTTCTATTCGATGAAAAAGGACGACGACAAGGAGCTTACCAAAACATACGACCTGCTGTTTAAAGGCATAGAAATAACGAGCGGAGCGCAACGCGAACACCGCTACGACGAGCTTAAACAGAACATAGCCGAAAACGGCATAAAGCCCGAAAGCATGACCGAATATCTCGACTTTTTCCGCTACGGCGCGCCCACGCACGGCGGGTTCGGTCTGGGCATAACCCGCACGCTCGTCAAGCTGTTCGACCTGCCGAGCGTAAAGGACGTGACCTTCCTGTTCCGCGGTCCGAGCAGACTCAAACCGTAGGTAAAATCAAGTGAACGCGCCCGTCGATATATTAAATGCGATCGTCGACAAATTGCGTGATTTGCCGAGCGTGAAAAAAGCCGTGCTGTTCGGCTCGCGAGCGCGTGGCGACAATACCGACCGTAGCGATTACGATATAGCGATATACGGCGATTTGACTTTATACGACAAAGCGACATTGCGATACTTTTGCGATAACGAGCTTGCGACATTGCACAAAATAGATTTGATATTCATGCAAAACGACATTCCCCACGCTTTAAACGACAACATAAAAAAGGACGGCGTTACTATATATGAAAACCGATAAATACGATAATTTCGCAAAAGCCGTCAAGCGTCTAAACGAATCGAATACGGCGTACAAAAGCGAACCCGATAACGAATTTTATCAAGACTCGATCATAAAGCGCTTTGAATTCTCTTTCGAACTCGCGTGGAAGGCTTTGCGCGAATACCTGATCGAACAGGGTTACAGCCTTACGACAGTCTCGCCTAAATCGGTGATTTCGCTCGCCTATCGGGAAAACGTCCTGCACAACGAAAAGCTTTGGCTGGAAATGCTCGAAAGCCGCAACCTTTCGACGCACGACTACGGCAACGAACTCGCCGAGTCGCTCGCGCAAAGCATTTCCGAAAAATTCGTCAAAGAATTGCAAAAGCTTGTCAAACTTATAAACGGAAGCATTAGCAAATAAATATTTTTATCGGAATTTCCGATATAACACGATAAGGAGAAAACCGCTATGAGCAAGTCGAAAAACGCGCAAATACGTTACGCCGTATTTTTCGTAATGCTTGTTACGGTTTTTTCTTTTTTGCTCGGAAACGTTTTTGCGGCGAGTCCTGCGCACGCGGACATGGGTCCCAAGCCGTCCGTTACGGTCGATTTCGCCAATCTGCCCGACGTGCAATGCTACGGCACCCTGCTCTCCAAGCACGAAAGCACGGGACCGAGCGCCGTATGGGACGGCAAAGAAGAAACCAAATACTGTTTCGGTCTATATACCGACGAAGCAGACAAAGCGGCGTGGCAAGCCTTTGTCGATCACGCCGATCCGGACGGTTATCACTTTTTGCAAACGCTTTGGGATCTGCGAAAAAACGCCGAGCTGTCTTGGGGATATTACCCGCCGTCGTCGTTCAAAATAGCGTTGTACTTCCCGGATAGCGGCACGTTCGTATCGAGCGGCATTTACGAAAGCTATGCGTTTCACAGCTATTTTTCGGTAGACATGTCGGGCGTCAATATAGACGTAACGTCGAGCACGCCGCAGATCTCGGCAAAACGCTCGTACGATCACACATGGGAAATAGTATCGCTTATAGCGCGCATAATCGCGACCGTGCTTATCGAGCTCGGCTTGGCATGGCTGTTTAAACTGCGCAAAAAATATCAGATACTCACGATACTCATCGCAAATATAATAACTCAGGTAGCGCTCAACGTTTCGCTGTATTTAGTGAACTACTTCGGCGGGGCGTTCATTCCCATGTTGATCTACATCCCGTCGGAGCTCGCCGTATTCGTTATAGAAGCGATCGCATATACCGCGATATTCGTTCCGCGCGAAAACAACGATGCGCCGCTGTATGCAAACGCAAGTCCCGTATCGAGCGGATATTGCGCTCTTTACGCATTTTGCGCCAATGCGATATCTTTCGCGCTCGGCATTGCGTTGTCGTTTTTATTGCCAGGAATGTTTTGACCGTAAGCATACGCGACATTGCGAAAAAACGCACGAAAAAAACCTGCCGTAGCATGCGATCTATAACGGCTGCCATCGATATCGTGGCAATAAATTAAAATTCGCTGTTCACATGCTTTTTTATAAGCTCGAAAAGCTCGTCGTCTATCACGTGTTCGATACGGCAGGCGTTGGATTCGGCGAGCTTTTCGTCCGCGCCGAAGCCCTTCAACAGCTTGGTCAAAATACCGTGCCGCTCGAATATGCCTTCGGCTTTTTTCGCGCCCGCGGCGGTAAAATCGATAAACCCGTCGTCGCCCACCGTGATATATCCCCTATCCTGCAACAGGCTCATGCCGCGCGACACGCTGGACTTTGCATAGCCCAACCTTTCCGCAATGTCTATGGAGCGCACGGCGGGACGCATGCCTTTAAGCACGAGAATGGTTTCGAGATACATTTCTTCGGATTCGTGATCTTTCATGATTTCGCCTTTTCGCATCGTTCGACGCAAAACGCGCCGAAATTATTTTTGCATATTATACCATAAACGCATGACAAAGTAAAGCGTATCGTCAAAATTATTGCGTCTGCGCGTCAAACCGCCCGAATAAGAATTGACTTTTATTCGCGCGTGTAGTATAATTTAAAGAAAACAAACAGGAGAAACAAATGAAAGTCGAATGTAACGGTAACGATCTGAGCGAAGCGGTGGCAAAAGTAATAAAAGCCGTGCCCGCGCGCTCCACCAACCCCGTGCTGGAAGGCATAAAACTGTCCGCGGAAGACGGCACGCTCACGCTCACTGCGACCGATCTCGAACTGTCCATCGAACACATGATCCGCGCGACCGTGATCGAATCGGGCGAAACCGTCGTACCCGGCAAGCTGTTCGCCGACTTCGTCAAAAAGCTCACTTCTCAAAATATAGTGCTGACGACCACAGGCTCGCGGCTGAAAATCGACTACGAGCGCAGTGAAGGCGAATTCGGTTGCTACCCCGCCGACCAATACCCGGAGATCAACCGCATCGAGGACACCGAACACTTCGAGCTTAAAAACGCCGATCTCAAAGATCTCGTCAATAAAGTCGCGTTTTCGGTATGCACCGACGACTCGCACCCCACGCTCAAAGGCGTGTTGTTGGAAATATCGGAGTCCGAAGTAGTATCCGTCACCACCGACGGCTATCGCTTGGCTAAATGCGTCAAACCGACGATCGCCACCACCGCGTCGACGAGCATAACGGTGCCCGTACGCGCGGTCATGGAGATATCGCGACTTCTGTCCGACGACGAAGCGCCCGTAAAACTCAATCTGCACAAAAACTTTTTGATGGTGCGCGTCGACGCGACGACGATCACCACGCGGCTTATCGACGGCTCGTTCGTCAACTACCGTCAAATCATCCCCCAGCACTTCGACACTCAGGTGTATATACCCAAAAATCTGTTCGAGGACGCTATCGACCGCGCGGTGCTTATGGCGCGTTCGGAAAAGAACAACAATCTCGTTCGGTTCGACATCTCGCAAACCAATATGACCGTCAGCTCGCGCAGCGAGGCGGGCAACGTGGAAGAAAACCTGCCCGTCAACACGGACGGCGCGGATCTGTCCATTTCGTTCAACGCGCGGTACTTCACCGAATTTTTGCACTGCATGGACTGCGAAACGATAGTTCTCAACCTGACGAACGCCACGTCGGTATGCGTAGTAGCGCCCGTCGGCGGTCAGGAAGACTACATATATCTCGTACTCCCCGTACGGAGCATATGATCTCGATCGCGATCGCAAAACCGCACATCGATATAACTTTAATCATATAAGGAATAAACATGAGATCGGATATCAACTCTATTTTGAACAAGCTTTTGTCGTATGCTTTCGACAACCTTTTGCTCGACACGCTCGACGAAACGTATACTCTCAACAGACTCGCGGTCGCCTGCGGCGTAAAAACGCCGACGCGCGACGAGAACGCCGATTACGGCGACGCGACTTTCGGCGAGCTTTTAAGCGAGCTTAAAGCTGCCGCGCCCGACGTCGACTTAGCTACTGCGGAAAGCATACTGTTCCCCATGCCGCGCACGGTCGGCATGTATTTCAACGACGCGCTCGACCGCAACGCAAAAAAAGCGTTTGACTTTTTGTACGAGCTGTACGCGCTCGGCAACAACGTGATTTCCAAAAGCGCGGCGTTCGGCAAGGACGGATTTTACGGCTATTCGGCAGGCAACGTCGCGGAGCTTGCCGCCGTGACCCTGCCCGACTGCGGCGGGCTTGCCTACGCTCCGCGCGTCGTCGGCAATAGGATCGCAAAGCTCGAAAAGCCCGACGTAATGACCGAGGACGTACTCGCGCGCGAGCATATGTTTGCCAATGCGTACGGCGGCGTTATCGCCGCGCGGCTCGGCGACGATAGATATGCCGTTGCCGACGCATTCGCGCTCACGTCCGCCAAAGTAAAGACCGATCTTACGGTCGGTTCCGTCAAAACGGTGCTGTTGGACTACCCTGTTCCCGCGCTCGCGTTCAACGGCGTAGCCAAAAATGCCGTCATGCGCGAAGCGGCGCGCGTTATCAACGCCGCGACGGACGCCGGCTTAAAGCCCGTGATCGCCGCCGCCGCAAAGGACGGCGTGACCTACTACGTTATTTTTGCAAACGACGTAGCGCAGGACGGACTTATAGTAAACAACGACGCATTGACGGCGTGCGGCGTGTTTGAGACCGCGGACTATTCTCCGCTCATGTCGGTACTCGAAAAAGGCACTGCACTGTCCACCGACCTTGCGGCGTTCAAGCCCGTATACGACGTTATAGGCGGCGTCAAGCACGGCGCGAAAGCGGGCGACGCGCTCGGCGGATATTTGGTCGATAAGTTCAAGCCCGCACTCGCCGCCGCCGCATCCGCTACCGACGAGCAAATTACGGCGTTCGCCAAACAAGAGCAGTAATTATATGAACGAAACCGAACTCGCGGAACTCAAAGCCCGCGTCGACGCGAACGATCCCGAATCGATGTTCGTTTACGCCGAATTTATCCGCACTTCCGACAAAAAGGAAGCGGATAAATTTTTATTGCTCGCAGCACAGCTCGGCAATCCCAAAGCTTGCGAAAAGCTGGGCGACCGCTATATGGAAGCGAACGATCCCGACCGCGCATTGCATTATTACCGCATCGGCGCAAAGGGCGGCATAGCGGACTGTTCGGTCAAGACCGCCGTCATCAACCTGTCCGTAAACGAGCATGTCGCTCTGCGCGAGCTGGAAGAGCTTGCCGAATCGGGCGTAAAATCGGCGTGTTCGGCGCTTGCCGCATACTATAAAGCGCTCGGCAACCGCAAACAATATAATTTTTGGCGGTCGCTCGTAAAATGAAAGATCCGCACAACAGCGAACGATACGAAAAAACGGACGCGGTCGAACCGCAGGAGCAAGCCGCTCCGCGATCGGATAGCGACGTTACGACGGGCGCAAAAAGCAAGCGCAACGGCAAAAAGCTGTCCGGCGCATATTATTATGTTGACGTCGACGAAAAAAAACTGTCCGAAGCGGCGTTCATACGCACGGTACTGACGGTGATAGCCCTATTGTTGCAGATAGTGATATTGCTGTTGCCCGCGCAGGCGTCGCTCGATTACGTTACCACAAAGCTCGCGTCGCTCGCGCTGTTTTACGTAACGAGCGTGTTCGTCCTTATGGGTATTTCCGTATGGCTTGCGATAATGAACGCCACGCGCTACAAGTTCCGCAAGCGTATACCGATCGAATATGCGCCGAAACGCGGTTTCAAACATCGAGCGTTTTTCGGCGCGGAGCTGTATATTGCCGCCAATGCTTTGGCGACCGTATTCGAAATAGTATTCGTATGCGTCAAATACGATCCCATAACGCTCGTAGCGGTATTTTTGAGCGCGATCGCGACAGCCGCCGCGACGGGCGCGCGGCAAATAACGCATCTCGCGTTACGCAATGCCGAGCTTATCCCCGCGCCCGATAAAAGCGGTAACGAAGATAACAGTTCAAAATAAAAATACAGCGAGCAGTCGCTGTATTTTTATTTTGTAGCCGACAAATCAATTTTGTTTAGTCGGTCGCCGAGCGCGTTACGATAATACCCATTCTAACCTAACTTGACTTTTTTGCAAAGGATATCGTAGCCTATGCCCATTATGAATCCGCGCAAACGGTACGGTAAATAATTGACTATCGTAGTATACGAACAGTGCCGTAATTTTTTATACATACGCTTGTCGCGTTTTTTGATATGCGCCCACAGGTCTTTCAACGCCGCCTTGCGCTCCGGCGAATACTCGGCGCAAATAAAATACAGCGTGTTCATCATTATCACTTCAAGCGCGTGCCACATATACTTGCGCAACCCGTCGGGCATGTTTTTAAGCTGTATCCAAGAATACGAATCGATCATGCACTTCATGACCTTGATCTGCTGTTCGTAACGCTTGACGAAGTTTTTACGGTTTACCGATTGGTCGTCGCGCCCGATAAGATATTGATACAACTGCACGTCGAGATAAAAAACGGATTGCATAAACGGCAACGGCTTGTACGCAAACAGGTTGTCCACATAGAACGTATGTTCGGGCAATATCGTTTCGCTTTCGATAAGCTTGTCGCGTTTGTACATGAGCGCGTGCATCAACAGCATGTGCGAATACTTGAACTTTTTGACGTTATCCCAGTTGCACAGCTTGCGCACGGGGAATTTTTTCTCGTACGAACTGACGTGACTGGTATTATCCGCCGCATGAAAATACACGAAATCGGTAATATACAGGTCGGGCAACGTTCCCGCCTGCAAATGCGCTTTTATCGTATCGAGCAGTTCTTTGAGCGCCGCTTCGTCCAGCCAATCGTCCGAATCGACCACTTTATAATACAAGCCCGTCGCGATCCGCAAGCCCGCGTTCACGCCCGAACCGTGTCCGCCGTTTTCCTTGTCGACGACGCGCACTGTATCGGGAAAACGCCGCTCGTAATCGCGCGCGATCTCGATAGTGCCGTCGTGCGAACCGTCGTTGACGATGATTATTTCCACATCGTCGCCGCCGCTGAGTATACTGTCAACGCATTTGCGCATGTAAACTTCCGAATTATAGCACGGAACGGTAAAGCTAATCAGTTTCATGATCTACCAAAAATTTGTCTTTAAGGATTTGTATATCACTATCGGTTATGCCCAAAACCGCCTTACAATATTCAACTATACCGCCGTAGCGCAGTTTCAGCTCGTCCATGACGCTTTGCAGATATTCGGGTTTGGTGCGCATAAATCCGAAAAGTATGCGCTTGAATCTAAACGACACAGGCAATATCGACAGTACTATACGGTTAAGCAAATACTTGCCGCGCCAAAACCTGCGCGATGCCAAATAATCGTCGAGAACAGTCTTTTCGTCCACGCCGAGCAAGCTTTCCACAAGCATGGATATTATTCCCGTCCTGTCCTTTCCGCTCGCGCAATGCCAAAGCACCCCGCCGTCCGTTTCGATAAGCACGCGCATAAACCTGCGTATGCTCGTCTGCGAATCGGGGTTGAACAAAACGTTGCGGTAAAACTGTATCATGTAATCGTCTATGCTTTGGAACTCGCGGCGCAACCGATAGCTTTCCCTTTTCATGGTACGGCGCATGGGCGATTCGTAACCGCAAACGGTTTCACAAGCAGTCGCGGGGGGGGGCGTGGGCATTATCGGATTCCACACGTACTTAAATCCGTCGAACGCAATATCGGGATGATCGCAACATTCCGCGGCGACGCGCAGATCGACTACGGTAGTCAGACCCGCCGATCTGAGATATTCGACGGTACTTTCGGGCAAGTCGAAAAGCCTACCGCTACGGATAAGCTTTCCCTTTTTTATCATGCGCCCGTCGGCTGTCATCAACCCGCCGAGATCGCGCGCATTCTTTAATTTTTTGAGTTTGAGTATGTCGTAGCCCATAGTACGTAAATATTTTATACTATCAAGGATTTTTTGTCAAGCCGCGAAAGCGGCAACCGAAAATTTTACAACACCGTAAGATATTTTTTCGACGATAAACTTCGCCGTCGTTATTTGGCTTTCGCCGCTTTCTTTTGCGCTTTTATCGCCGCTTTTTCTTCCTTGCTCTTGGAAGTCAGCCAATGCAGACCTTTAAAAAACTTGCCGTTGAACATATACAGCATGCCTTCCATCTGTCTGCGGCTCATGCCGCCGAATTTGGCGACGCCGCGTATGGGCTGGTGCAGTACGCCCATAACGAGAGTATTGGCAAGCGTGCGCTTACCGACGCCGCGCAGGAATTTGATGGCGAACCGAATAACGCCCGAAAACGCTCTGCCCACCCAACGCTTGGAATAGCGAAGGTCGGCAACCGTGCAGTTTTCGTCGATCTTCATTCTCTTTCTCTTATAGAACGGATAATTCTCCGACGGCGGCACATAACCCAACAGCTTGGCGAATTCGTCCGCGCCGACGTTTGCCGCATTGCCGCTGTAATAGGACGGAAGTTCCGCGGCGTCGTACGGCATAACGTCCGTCGTCGCTTTTTGCGCAATGCTCGCGGTGAGCTTTATGTCCGCAATGCTCGCGCCGACGTACAATTGATATTCGCCGCCCTCGACTTCCCAACCGTTGGTTTTAACGTTGAAATAGCGGAAAGTCTTGTCGTCGAACGGAATGACGACCTTTGCGCTCTCGCCCGCTTTAAGGAACACCTTTTTAAAGCCTTTGAGTTCTTTGGCGGGACGGAAGATCTTGCCATCGTTTTTGCCGACGTACAATTGCGCGATCTCCGCGCCGTCGACATCGCCCGTATTGGTCAACGTGAAAGTAACGCCGTTATCGTCTGCTTTTAAATCCGAATATTCGAACGTCGTATAACTCAATCCGAACCCGAACGGATATTTTACGGCTACGCTTGCGGTATCGAAATATCTGTAACCTATATACGGACCTTCGCGATATTCCACGGTAAGCTTTTTACCGGGGAAGTGCGACGCGCTCGGACAATCGACGTATTTTTCGGCGAACGTTTCGGCAAGCTTGCCGCTTGGATTGACCGTACCCGTCACTACGTTGAGTATGGCGTCCGCGCAAGCCTGACCGGACAAGCACGCGTACACCAACGCGTCCGCATCGTCCGCCCAGCCGAGTTCGACGCAACTGCCGCAAGACAATACTACGACTATCTTTTTGCCCGTTGCTTTCAACGCTTTGTAAAGCGTTATCTGGTTGGCGGGGATCTTTATATGCTCTCTGTCGAGTCCCTCGGCTTCGCTTACTTCGTCAAGCCCCAAGAACAGCAACGCGACGTCCGCCTTTTTGGCAAGCTTGACCGCCTTTTTGAGCAGTCCTTTTTTCTTTTTGCCGTAACGGTGGAAGCCTTCCTCGTAGCCTATGAAATCGAGCGCGTATTCGCCGAGCGATTCCTCTACGACCGAGCGCACGACGGGTATTTCGACGCTCTTCGCTGTGCCTATGCCCTGCTTGTATTCTTTGTTTTTGGGCGCGGGCTTTTTCATAAGCTCGGTTATTTTATTGAGCTGTGTGGGATTGACGATGGAAGATCCCGCGCCCTGATAGCGCGGATTTTCGGCAAAACTGCCTATAAGCGCTACCTTTGTTCCCGACTTCAACGGCAATATGTCGTCGTTACGCAAAAGCACGATGCTTTCCTCGGCGCACTTTTGCGCAAGCGCGTGATGCTCGGCTTTATCGAAGGTTTCGGGATGCTCGACCGCCGAAGTCGTTTCGGCAAGCTTTAACAGTCTGCGCACGCATTCGTCTACGAACGCTTCGTCAAGCTCGCCCGCTTCGACCGCCTTTACAACGTCGTCGATACCGTACTTACAAGCGGGCATTTCGAGATCGCTCCCCGCTTTAACAGCCGCGACACGGTCGTTACTGCCCGCCCAGTCGGATACGATAACTCCGTCGAAGCCCCACTCGTCGCGCAATATATCGCGCAAAAGATGAATGTTCTCGTTGGCGTATTCGCCGTTGATACGGTTGTAAGACGTCATGATCGAGCGCGTGCCGCCTTCCTTGACCGCTATCTCAAAGGCGGTAAGATATATCTCGCGGAGCGTGCGCTCGTCGACTATCGAATCGGTAGCCATGCGGCGCTCCTCTTGATTGTTGCACGCAAAGTGCTTTACGCACGCCGATGTGCCGTTCTTTTGTATGCCGCGGATATACGACGCCGCCATTTTGCCTGCGAGATACGGATCTTCCGAAAAATACTCGAAATTCCGTCCGCAACGGGGATTGCGCTTCATGTTAGTGCCGGGACCCAAAAGCATATTCACTTTGAGCGCCGCGCACTCTTCGCCGAGCGCCTCGCCCATTTTTTCGCCGAGCTCGTCGTTCCAGCTGTTAGCCATGGTAGCGGCGGTCGGAAAACATGTAGCGGGGATACTCGCGTTAAGCCCCAAGTGGTCGGCGGCGGCGGCTTGCTTGCGCAGTCCGTGCGGTCCGTCCGAAAGGAACATCGCCGGCACGCCGAGTTCTTCGAAATCCTTGGACTGCCAAAAGTCCTTGCCGGTCAACATTTCCGCTTTTTGGCGGAGCGTCATTTCGCTTATTATCTTTTCGATATCCATAGTCATTTCCCTTTGTTTTATTTTTTGTCGTTTACGATGTTATCTCTTTTATACAAGTACTCGGCGCCGCATCGAGATCGATACGGCACCGAATAGTTTGCACGTTATGAATAGTCTTATGCGCACGTCCTATCGACGCGCCGGCGGCATGCCGATCTAAGCGCGCGCGGCGTCGTACGCCGTTTGCTTTTCGACCTTCGCTTCGATCGCGGCTATCGCGGCGTCGTATGCCGTTTGCAGCTTTTCGGTGTAGGTAGCGATCTCCGCTTCGGCGGCGGACTTTGTCTGTTCGTCGGACGCGGATTGTGCTTTTTGCTCTGCGGCGGTCTTGCTCTTTTCTACGGCAAAATAGCGTACCGCTTTCGCGTTGGCGAGCGACGTCGCCGCGGCAAGTTCCTTATCGGTGTTGGAAAGCAAAGCTTTCTTTTCCCACTCGTTCATTTTGGCTTCCGCCTTTTCGATTTGCTCGGCGGGCGCGTTTGCCGCAACCAGTTTTTCGTACTTGGCGCGCGCTTTCTTAGCCATCTTATTGTTGTCGGGGAATATTATAAGGAATATCGGGAAGAAGATCACCATCGAAAGTCCGCCCGTTATTATCGTTTTGATAAGCCCGATAAGCACGCCGTTCCAATTCCAATACATCATGAACGGATTGCAAATGCCCCACAACGCGTTGACGAATATGGAAATTCCCAACCAGCCTATAAAGTACCACATAGCTTGGAAATAGGGGTTGCCGTGCGAACGGTAGGTAATGTTGCGTTGCAGAGGGAAATTGATGCACTGCGCGATAAATACCGCTATCTCGAACGCGATGAAGTTGCCGAGACCGGACGCCTGCAAGGTGTGTCCGGCGGCGCGAGCCGCCTCGACCGCGACAGCGTCGGACGCAAGCACCGTTTCGCCCGCCGCAGTAAGGAATTTTACAGGCTCGTTGAATATGGCGTAATTGAGTGCGTTGCCGCCGGCGTCGGTTATGCCGAGCGCGACCGCGGGCCACACGAACGGCGTATCCCATATGCCTTTAAACGCATACGGCAAGAAAGTCATTATCAAAAATTGGATAATGGTGACGCCTTCCGAAAAGATTATGAAGAAAAATATCATGTAGATCATTTTTGCGGCTTTGGGATGTTTATCCGCAAAATTTCCCCACACACCCTGCCACCAACGCCAAAGCTTTTGGAACATGCGGACAAGCCCGTTTTCCGAAAGCGGCTTGACCTGCTTGGCTATGTCGTCGGCGTTGTACGTCGACACGGTTGCTTCTTCTGACATTTCATTTTCTCCTACAATGGATTTACGGCATATCGCTGTATAAAAAATTTACCATAAATACAGGACAAAAGTCAAGTAATTTTGCGTAAATGGTTGGTTTTTCGGTACAATTTGCATAAACTATTATTTTTCGAGCACAAACTGCAATGCGCCGAACACAAACGCAACTATGCGGTGCTAAGGTTAAGATTCTTCGGCGGGCAAAAACGCTCAGAATGATAAAAAAGTAAGCACATCGTCCCCCACCCATCATCTCGACCGAATGAATGAGCGTAGCTAAACCACTAACCCCATCATCTCGACCGAAACGAGCGTCAGCGAGTGTAGTGGAGAGATCTAGGCGTAGCCGCACAATGTTCAATTGACCATCATTGCGCATTACGCATTCTTTATTGTCACTCTCTAATTCCGAATTACTTATTCACCTTGCGGCGGCTCGCCTTGATTTCTCGACTGCGCCTACGGCTCCGCTCGAAATGATGGGGAATATTAGTAATGAATCACATTTATAATAAAGTATAGCAAATCCGTTCCACGATCCCCATCATCTCGACCGAAACGAGCGTTAGCGAGTGTAGTGGAGAGATCTAGGCAAAGCCGCACATTGCTCAGTCGACCATCATTGCGCATTACGCATTAAGCATTATGAATTCTTAATCAACCGTAATTCCGCATTCCGAATTACTTATTCCCCTTGCGGCGGATCGCCTTGATTTCTCGACTGCGCTTCGCTCCGCTCGAAATGATGGGGGTTTTCATTGTTGTTTACCGTATACAAGTAATGCTATATTTTTGTCCTACGCAGCAGCCGCAGGCTATTCTGAACAAGCGTAGCGCAGTGAAGAATCTCTACCTTATTATTTATAAGGATGCGATTCTTCGCTTCGCTCAGAATGACAAAAGAATAAGCCCGACCACTCTCCCCGTCATCTCGACCGAAACGAGCGTCAGCGAGTGGAGAGATCTAGGCAAAGCCGCACATTACTCACTCACCGCGTAGCGGTCATCAATTCCGAATTCCGCTTTCCGAATTCCGAATTATCTCCACCGTAGGGATCTATCATTACAAATTACTCATTCTTAATTGCCATTAATTCCCAATTCAACTACACACGACTTCCGTCCAACCGAACGTATCGGGCGCTTCGCCCGTTTGAAGGTCTGTCAATGCCTTGGACAACGTTGCGGCGATATTGCCGACCTTGCCTTTTTCGCCTATGATATAATCGACGCCGTTGTCGCCTATCCTGTCGACGGGCGAAACGACCGCGGCGGTACCCGTACCGAAAACTTCGGTAAGCGCGCCCGACTTTGCGCCGTCGATTATTTCGGATATGTCTATCGCCCGCTCTTCGACGGTAATGCCAAACGATCCGCGCGCAAGCTTTATGACCGAATCGCGCGTTATGCCGGGAAGTATCGACCCGTTCAACGCGGGAGTGATAAGCTTGCCGTCAAGCACGAAAAATATATTCATCGCGCCCACTTCCTCGACGTACCTGCGGTGAACGCCGTCCAGCCACAACGCCTGATCGTAGCCCTGCGATCTTGCAAGCTCGCCAGCGAGTATGCTCGCGGCATAGTTGCCCACTACCTTATATGCGCCCGTACCGCCCCTGACCGCGCGCACGTAATCTCGCTCCACCTTTAAAGCGACGGGATCGAACCCGTGCGCATAATACGCGCCCGACGGCGAAAGTATGATGATAAACTTGTACCGCGCGGCGGCGTGGACGCCGAGCGATCTGTCGTCGGCAAAAACGAAAGGACGGATATAAAGGCTTGTTCCGATTTCGGTCGGTATCCAATCGCGTTCGAGCTTGACAAGCTCCGTAAGCGCGGCGTGAGCCTCTTCGACGTCGACGGGCGGTATGCACAGCCGCTCGCACGAGCTTTGCATGCGCTTGAAATTATCGCGTGCGCGGAACAACCGCACTTCGCCTTTGGCGTTACGGTACGCTTTAAGCCCTTCGAACACGGCTTGACCGTAGTGCAACACCGACGAACACGGCGCCAATTCCAAAGCGTCGAACGGGCGGATAACGCCGTCGCCCCACTTGCCGTCGACGCATTCGCGCACGTACATACGATCGGTAAACACCTTGCCGAAGCTCGTCGCCTTTTCGGGCTTTTGCTTTAACTTATCGCAATTAATTATCTTTATCGCCATGATATCTCACTCGCAATATTCGTACCGCTCGCCGAGTTCGGTCAAGCGCACGTCAAGTCCGTTTAGCGCGCGCAACAAATCGACTTCGGGCGACACGCCGACGTTACACGTCACGGCTACGCCGTACACGATATCGGTCACGTCGCAACCGACGCCGCGCAACACGCTCGCGACTTTTTTGTACGTTTCGCCGTCGCATTCCAATCGGTACGCGCTTTGTTTTTTTATTCCGACAAGTCCCGACTCGTCGATAAGCTCCGACGCGCTTTGACGGTACGCGCGCGTCAGTCCGCCCGCGCCCAGCTTTATCCCGCCGAAATACCGCACGACGGCGATAAGCGATTTACGCGCGCCCGCTGACGCTATCGCCGAATATATCGGCTTGCCCGCCGTACCGTTAGGCTCGCCGTTGTCGTCGTAGCCGAAGTCGTCGCCCTTTTCGTCGGCGATATAACCGTAGCAAACGTGACGCGCGTCGGGGTGCTTCGATTTGAGCGCGGCTATTATCGGCTTAACTTCGTCGCGCGACGATATCCGATAAGAATACGCTATGAACCGCGATTTTTTTACGACAAGCTCGCGCTCGCCCGAACGCACGCACGATATCATTTGAGCGCTACTTTGAGCTTGGTCTTTTTGCCCTTATTAAGCACGAACTCGACGGAGTCGGAATACGCGCCGACCTTGCCGTAAACGTCATCCACTTTTTTATCGTTTATTTTTACTCCGCCGCCTTCTATCAATCGCCGAGCCTCGCCCTTGCTCGCGCACACCTTGCACGCGACCATAACGTCGGTGACGAGCATATCGAGCGAGCCGCCGATTTCCGCCGCAGGCATTTCGGCTTGCGCGCCGCCCTCAAACGCCGCCTGCGCCTGCGCCTGCGCCTGTTCGGCGTGATTTTCGCCGTGTATTAGTTTTACCACTTCGTAAGCCAAACGTTTTTTTGCATTGTTTATCCGCTCGTCGCGGTGCGCGCACAATTCTTTTATCTCGTCAAGCTCGACGTACGTTAAAAGCTTCAAGCAGTTTTCCACCTCTTCGTCGTCGACGTTGCGGAAAAACTGATACATCTCGTACGGCGTGGTCTTGTTCGCATCCAGCCACAGCGCGCCCTTTTGCGTCTTGCCCATTTTTTTGCCGTCTTTGGTTTCCAGCAAAGTATAGGTAAGCGCATATGCGTCCTTGTGCGCGACGCGGCGTATAAAGTCCGCGCCGGCAAGAATATTGCTCCACTGATCGTTGCCGCCTATTTCCAGCACGCATCCGTAATCGGTGAAAAGCCGCAAAAAGTCGTAAGCCTGCATAGGCATGTAATTGAATTCCAAAAAACTCAAACCTTTTTCCAACCGCGTCTTAAAGCAGTCGGCGGTGAGCATTTTATTGACCGAAAGATACGCGCCGTAATCGCGCAAAAAGTCTATATAATTAAGATTGCACAGCCAGTCCGCGTTGTTGACTATGCGCGCGGCGTTCTCGCCATCGAAGCTGACGAACCGCGCGAGCTGCGGCTTGATCTTTTCGACGTTGGCGGCGATGGTCTCCTTAGTCATCATTTGCCGCATATCGTTGCGGTTGCTCGGATCGCCGACCATAGCCGTGCCGCCGCCTACCAAAAGTATGGGCTTATGCCCCGCCTTTTGCATGATGGACGCCGCCATGAGCGGGATAAAATGCCCGATGTGCAGGCTGTCCGCAGTCGGGTCGAACCCGCAATAGAACACTACCGACTGCTCGCCCAACAGCTTATACAAGTCGTCCTTGAACACCGTTTGTTTAATAAACCCGCGACCGTCGAGTATGTCGAAAACGTTTTTCTTCATGTCTTTGCTCCGAACAATATCGTTTTTATCAATTATACCATTGCCAAAAGATAAAATCAAGTTTTTTATCCACGTATCGGCGCGATAAAAGCCGCGCGCGACAGCAATGTCGAATATGATTTCGCTTGATTTCGTTTTTGTCTTATGATATAATACAATCACGATGATACTCAACGAGAAGTTCATTAAACAGCATACGGGCTTGAAAAATATACGGATCGTCGAGTCGTGCGTTTCGACTTTCGACGAGATAGGCAAAAACGACGCCATAATTGCCTTGCGCCAATCGCTCGGACGCGGGCGCGGCGACCATTCGTTTTTCTGTCCGTCGGGCGGCATTTACATGGTAATGCGCGTACAGGGCTTGTTCATCGACGCGCATACGCTGACGCCCGCCGTCGGGCTGGCGGTACACGATACGATCTTTACCATGCTCGGACTGCGCACTCATCTTAAATGGGTGAACGACGTAATGTTCGACGGGAAAAAAGCGGTCGGCATACTGTGCAAGTCGCCGCGAAAAGCCGAATATCTCGTCGGCATCGGAATCAACTATTGCACGCCGCAAGCCGAGTTCGAGCGCGCGGGATTAGCCGAAGTCGCAACGTCGCTCGGCGCGCCCGAAAGCCGAGCGTCGGCATTCGTCACCGGACTTATAAACAGAATAAAACGCGCCACGCTCGCCACCTTCGACAACATGCGGTACGGCGCGCTGTGCATAAACGTCGGAAAAACAGTCGAATTCACCTATAACGGCACGCGCATAAAGGGCTATGCCGAACAGGTCGCCCCCGACGGCTCGCTCATCGTCCGCATAGGCAATGCGACGATCTCCGTCGACGCGGGCGAAGTATCGATCATACGCAACGCCGAGTAAAATACTAAACGCGCAAAATATAAACCGCCTGTCGAACAGATTTACACGGGCTGTTTTTATTTTGTTCCGATCTTTTTCAAACGCTTTGCGCAAAGTATATCCAACACCAAAAATGCGATACCGAACGTTAACGGTATAACGCCCAAAACGATCAAGCATAATATATCGTTATATATAAACCAAATAATAAAGAACGCAAACAGCACGTTGGCGAGAGCGACTGCCGCCGTTTTTTCCGCCGCTTGCTTTATTTCGTTAAGGCTTTCCGAGATAGCGCGGCGACGTGTTTTTAATATACTGTAACCGTAATAAATAAAAAGTATTATTCCGACTATCTCTGCGGCGCACAGTGTAGGAAAAACGATCAAGCTAAAAATCCAACCGCCCACGCCGAGCAACGCTATAACGACGTTGCTCGCTTTATCGCTGCCGTCGCAAGCAAACAAATACATTTTGACGCACGATAAAACAACGATCGCGATCAAAACGACAGCCATAAAAAAACAAGCGGCGGAAAATACCGCTAACATACCGCTTGTTTTTTTATCGAACACATCGTCGTTCATGTAATTATGTCTATTGCTCTCTGACCTTATCCGAAAGCAAGCATACGCCTACCATGTTCGGACCGGTATGCGCGCCGATGACCGGACCTACCCAGCCTATCTCCACGTCGCAATCGGGACGCAATGCTTTTAGCTTTTGCTTCATTTCTTCGGCATACTCGCTGTCCGCGCTCGGAATATAGACCTTGGCTTTGGTCGTGCATTCCGCTTGATATTTGTCGAACATATCGAGCATATAGTTCATGCCCTTGGTCACGCCCATCTTTTTCGCCACGACGGACAGTCCGCCGTTTTTATTGATAATAAGTATGGGCTTGATGTTGAGCGCCGTACCTATGACCGCGCTCGCGCCCGACACCCTGCCGCCGCGCTTTAAGTGCATAAGGTCGGTCGTCATGAACCAAACATGAACGTGCGCGATGAAATCTTCGAGAAGTCGCGCCGTTTCTTCCGCGCTCGCACCGCCGTCGCGCAGTCGCTCCGCTTCGTCGACGACTATGCGTTGCACGACCGTCGCGCCCTTGGAGTCGACTACATACACGCGTTTTCCGTACTTTTCGTTGACGTTGCTCGCCGCAAGGCAAGCGCTCTCGTACGTACTCGACAGACCGGACGACAAAGTAAGATGCACTATATCGCCGTCGTGCTTTTCGCACAGTTCCGTAAAGTATTCTTCGTGCTCGACCACGTTTATCTGCGACGTGGTGGGCATTTTACCCGCACGGATCTGATCGTAAAACGCTTTGTAATCGGCGTCTGACGAGCATTCGTCGAAATGCGGAACGTCGTCTATCGTGTACACGAGCGGACGGTATTCGATACCGCGCGCTTTGAGTTCGTTCCTGAATATATCGCAGGACGTATCGGTGGAAAGTATAAAACTCATGATCTTTTCTCCTTTATTCCGACTTTACCCGTCGGCAGAAAATTTTATTTTTTATTCGTCGCGCACGCCGTCCGAAACGAACGACACGCCGACGGCGTTGCAGCCCGTATGCGCGCCGATGACCGGACCTATCCAGCCTATCTCCACGTTGCAATCGGGTCGTGCGGCTTTGATTTTTTCGAGCAACACTTGGGCGAGATCGCTGTCCGCGCTCGCTATGTACGCCTTATGCGGCGCTTTTGCCGCACGCTTTTTGTATATTTCGGTCATGACGGACAAGCCTTTGCCCGCGCCCATAGCCTTTTGCATTACGGACAGACCGCCGTATTTATTTATAAGTATTATCGGCTTGATGTGCAACGCCGTACCTATGTACGCGCTCGGTCCGCTTACCCTGCCGCCGCGTTTTAAGTGCATAAGGTCGAACGGCATGAACCAAGTTTGCATGTGCGCGATAAACACGTTAAGAGCGGCGACCGCATTCTCGGCAGTCATGCCTTCATCGCGCAGTCGTTCCGCTTCGTCCACGACGTGCCGCGTCGCTATCGTCGCGCCCAACGAATCGACTATATAAACGCGCTTCCCGCGTTTGGCGTTGACCGTTTCCGCCGCCTTGCACGCGCTCGCATAAGTACTCGACAGACCCGACGAAAGGGTTATATGTACTATATCGCCGTCGTACTTATCGCATAACGCGTCGAAAAACTCCTCGTGTTCGGCTACGTTGATCTGCGACGTGGTGGGCATTTTGCCCGCGCGGATCTTATCGTAAAACGCCTTGTAATCGGCGTCGGCGTCCAACTCGTCGAAATACGGCACGTCGTCTATCGTATAAACGAGCGGACGGTACTCTATACCGCGAGCTTTAAGCTCGCTTTTGAATATATCGCATGAAGTGTCGGTAGATAATGTAAAACTCATTGCGTACTTTGCTCCGTGTTTGATGTAATTGATTTTTTAAAGCTCTTCGCGAAGCTTGTCCGATACAAACGTGATACCGACGGCGTTGACGCCGGTATGCGATCCGATCACGGGACCGATAAACGCGATCTCCATTTCGCAATCGGGACGCGCCGCCTGCGCTTTTTTGAGCATATCGTCGGCAAGATCGCTGTCCGCACTCGCTATATATACCTTATGCGGCGTTTTAGCCGAATACCGTTTGAATATGTCGATCATGGCGGCAATGCCCTTGCCGGAACCTATCTTTTTTTGCTTGACTACAAGCGCGCCCGCCTTGTCGAAATGAAGTATCGGCTTGATGTTGAGCGCCGTGCCTATGTACGCGCTCGGTCCGCTTACCCTGCCGCCGCGCTTTAAGTGCATAAGGTCGTACGGCATGAACCAAGTGTGAACGTGATCGACGAAGTTTTCGAGAAAAGCCACCGCTTTCTCCGCGCTCACGTTCTCGTCGCGCAACCGCTCCGCCTCGTCGACGACAAGCCTCGTCGCGATCGTCGCGGCGAGAGAATCGACTATATAAATATGCCGACCCGTCTTTTCCAATATATCCCGCGCTACCTGACGCGCCGAAAGCGGCGACGTGGTTATGCCCGAAGAAATAGTCACATGCACTATATCGCCGTCGTACTTTTCTATGAGCTTTCCGAAGAACTCCTCGTACTCGTTGGTGGTGACCTGCGAAGTAGTGGGCATTTCCCCGCCGCGGATCTTATCGTAAAAATCCTTGATCTGCTCGTAGCTCGTAAATTCGTCGAAATATTCTTTGCCTTCCACCGTAAAATGCGTCGGTATGTATTCTATCCCGCGTTCTTTAAGCTCACTGCGAAATATATCGCAAACGGTGTCCGTAGACAGTGTAAACTTCATTTCTCTTTCCTCCGAAATGCTCGATAAATATGTACCCTTCTTACCCGTCGACGCCTTTCAAACGACCGTCGACTACGCGAATATTATACTATATATACAATATATTTCATAGCGTTTTACGCATTTACACCTTTTAAACGCCCGTTTTAAATAAAACTTATACGTTTTTACTATAAATGTGTCATTTTTAAATTCAAATACCGCCCGACGAAAACCGAGCGCTTCCGACCGTCCGCGCAACGTTTTCGCGAAATTCCGTCAAAAACGGCGCGTATCCGACAAAAGCAGTCCTTTTACGCACGTATGCGAAACTTGAAAATATACCGTGAAAATGGTATAATTTTTATAAATCGGCAAGAAAAAAGGAGTACGGTTATGAAAATCAGAGTAATGATATGCGACGACAACGAAGAGTTTGTGGCATCGGCAAGGGCGCACTTCGCGACGTCCGACAAGATAGAGCTTATCGACACGGCGAGCAACGGGAAAGACGTTTTGGACAAGCTGGAAACCGTTAGGCCCGACGTGTTGCTTTTGGATCTCGTAATGCCTACGCTCGACGGATTCGCGGTGCTGGAACGCGTCAATAAAGGCAACATGAAAATAATCGTCGTATCGGCGCTGTCGCAGGACGCGTTTATCGCCAAAGCCATGGGATTGGGCGCGGATTTTTACATGATGAAGCCGGTATCGTTCAACGTACTCGACGAACGCATATCGGAAGCGGTCAACACAAAACGCCCCACCGCAAAAAACAGATCCATGGACGAAAAGATAAGCAATATTTTTATCACGGTCGGCATACCCGCGCACATCAAAGGCTATCAATATTTGCGCGAAGCGATAAAAATGACCATCGACAGTCCCGAAATAATCAACTCGATAACCAAAAAGCTGTATCCGGAAGTCGCCGAACACTTTAACACAAGTCCGAGCAAAGTGGAACGCGCCATACGCCACGCGATAGAAGTCGCCTGGAACCGCGGCAAGATAGAAAACATAAACACGCTTTTCGGCGTGCGCGTCTACAATCAAAACGAAAAACCGACCAACGGCGAATTTATCGCGCTCGTCGCCGATAAAATGCTTTTGGAAAGCGTTTGACAAAACCGAAAACGATTTAATTGATTTTAAGCAACAACGGGTCGATCGTATCATACGTCGACCCGTTTTAAATTTTTGTCATAACACTTATTTCCCCCTACGTCATGCCGCATACTTTCCCGAACAACGCGAAGGATCTCATCCTTATTTAAAATCAAAACTGTATTTTGTCCTTTATCTCTTCGGCTTTACCGCTACCGAACAACAGTCGCACAAGCTCCAAGCCGAGTTCTACGGCACAGCCCAGTCCGCGCGCGGTGGTGATGTTGCCGTCGGTGATCACGCGCGCGCCGCTTACTACCTGCGCGCCGAGCATGCCGCTTTCAAACGACGGAAAACAAACAGCGCGCTTTCCGCGCAAGAATCCGTGCGCGCCGAGTACTACGGACGGCGCGGCGCAGATCGCCGCTACGCGCTTACCGTCGGCGAGCATCTCGCCTATCGCATCTATGAGCTTGCGGTTTTTGCCGAGCCGTTCCGAGCCGGGCATGCCGCCGGGAATAAACAGCAAGTCGCAGTCGGTCAGATCGGTATCCGCCGCGACGGCGTCGGCGATCAAACGAACGCCGTGCGAACTGACGATTTGCATATCGCTTGCCGATACGAGCAAAACGTCCGCGCCCGCGCGGCGCAAAACGTCCACCACAGCCAAGCACTCGACTTCCTCCGTGCCGTTTTCTATCATTGCTATCACTTTCGGCATAACTCTATCCTCCGTCAATAGTTTAGCACGATCGACGCGCGCTTGCAAGCGTTGTAAACGTCGACGCTTGATTTTGCGCGTTGCGTGTGCTATAATCGTAACATGGAAAAACTGTGCGTTATCTTCGGCGCGGGCGAGCTGTATGCGCCGCGCAAAAAATTCGGCGCGACCGATCTTATAATCGCGGCGGACGGCGGGTACGAAAAAGCCGTTAAAGTCGGACTTACGCCGAGCGTCGTCATAGGCGATTTCGATTCGAGCCGCGCGCCCGAAAACACGGCGGCGCATATAATAAAACTCAACCGCGACAAGGACGATACGGACATGCTCGCCGCAGTCAAGCTCGGCTTGCGCCGCGAATGCCGTACCTTCGTTATTTACGGCGGCACGGGCGGTCGGCTCGACCACACCGCAGCCAATATTTCGACGCTCGCATACTTGAACGCGTTCGGCGCGCGCGGTTTTTTGATAGACCGCGACAGCGTGGCGACGGTCGTTACCGACGGCAAATTCACGTTGCCGAGATCGGCGCGCGGCACCGTTTCGGTGTTCGCGTTCGGCGGGATCGCGAGCGGAGTGACGCTCAAAAACCTAACGTACGCTTTGACCGACGCAGAACTCGACCCCGCTTTCCCCTTGGGCGTGTCCAATGCGACGACAAACGCCGCGGGCGAAATTTCAGTCAAGCACGGGTCGTTGCTGATATTCTTTCCGCGTTGATATCGATATAGAACCGATACAAATATCAGACCCGCTTATTACGGCAGTGCGATCAATTTAGGCGCTTTATCGAGCGACGGCACGATATAATCGGCATGATCTTTAAAATCATCGTCGCCGAACAGCACGCCCCTGACCGCGACGGTCGTCATGCCCGCAGTCTTTGCGGCTTTCACCGCCGCCGCCGCGTCGTCGTACACGATACAGTTTTCGGGCAATGCGCCGAGAGCTTTTGCCGCATGCAAAAATATATCGGGCGAATTTTTGGGAATACCCACCCCGTCGGCAGTGAACACGTGCGAAAACAGCGCATATATACCGTTGTTTTTCAAACACGACAGAGCGAACTCCGCGCAAAGACTTGTGACGGCGGCTATTTTGACGCCGGCACGCACGCACTCGTCCAAATACTCGCGCGCGCCGCCGAGCAGTCGAACGGTATGCGCATACGCGTCGCGCGCAAGCTCCGCCCACTCGTTCATCAACTGTTCGGGAGTATCGTCGAGCTTGTAATGATCTATCGTATAATACGCGGTCGCGGTAAAGCCGAGCGCGACGATACCGCGCTTGTATTCCACTGTCGGTTCAAGCCCGCGTCTGCGCAAAAATATCTCGTCGATCTCGTGCCACATGCCCACCGAATCGAACAGCGTTCCGTCGAGATCGAAGATCGCCGCTTGCTTGTGTAAAACGTCGCGCATGCTCACCGCCCGCTCCGTTTTATGTCCGCGATCAAACTCATGCCGACGTTCATTCCGTCGGCGACAGCCTTGGCTATCTGCTTGACGCCCGCAGTGCAATCGCCCGCTGCATACAGACCCGCAATATTAGTCATGCCGTGCGCGTCCGTTTTTATCGAGCCGCGCTCGTCGGTAAACACGCCCAAGCTTTTGGCAAGCGCGCCGCTGCCCATCGTGCCGAGCGCGACAAACAGCCCGTCGAGTTCCAAGCTCGTTCCGTCGGCAAACATCACGCCGCCGCACCTGCCGTCGCGCTCGATCACGCGCGATATTTTTTGCGTACAGACTTTTTGCGCGGTAAACGTCGGCTTTTCGCCGTCGGTCAACAGCACGACTTCGCCGACCACGCTCGCAAGCGCGTTATACTCATGCTCGGCAAACTCGCCCGCGCCGAGCACGCCCACCCGCTTTTTACGGTAAAAAAACGCATCGCACACGGCGCAATAGCTAACGCCCTTTCCGTCGAGCTCGGTCAAGCCCGGTATGTTTGCGCGCACTCGTGACGCGCCGACGGCTATGACTGCGCGCCGTCCTACGAACTCGCCCGCCGTAGACACGACGGTAAACAAGCCGTCAAGCTCCCGCACGAACGTGACTTCGCCGTCAATAACTTCCGCGCCCAGCGCCGCCGCATGCTCCAAACCCTTTCGGTACAGCTCCGCACCCGACACTTCGCCGACGCCGTAATAATTTTGTATCAGTTCGGCGCGGTGTAAAGCCGATGCGCCGTTATGTACGATCGCGACGCTCGATCCGCCGCGCACGGCGTAAACAGCCGCCGAAACGCCGCTCGGTCCGCCGCCTATCACGATACAATCGTATATTTTTTGCGTGTTTTCGTTCATGTCACCGCCGCTCTAATTTATAATACGTACTGCGCTGTCCGCGCCGCGCGTCCGCTACGCCTTGAATACTTCGTCGAAAAATCCCGAATCGGACGGAACGATGCCCGCATTCAAAAGATGCGCCACGTCGCCCAGCCCCTTGCATCGGAACGCCGCAACGCCTTTTTCGCGTTCTTCGGTCGCGACCGTAGTCACTGACGTGGGCGCAACGAAAAAGCCCTGCCACAGCACCGGCGCGGCTATTCCCAACAAATACGACAAAACCGCGAACTGCACACCGAGATGGCAAAAAAACACTATCGTTTTATCGTTGCCGCCGTCTGTGCGGTAAATGCGTCCGTCGCGCGTATAGCCGTATTCGGCGAGAATGCCGTCTATGCCCGCTTTGACGCGCTCGAACTCCGCCGCCACATCGCCCATACTCATCAGCTCGCCCGACTGCCAACCGTCCTTATCGTACAGCTCGGACTGTTTGGTCCAGTATGCGGGCATGAGATCCCACGGTATGCGCTTTTCGCCCGTGATCGGGTCGACTATCGGAATATAAAACTCGCGCAACCAGTCGCACACGGTCGCGGTACGCCCTATCGCTTTGAGCGACACGTCGGCGGTATCCCGCGCCCGACCGAGCGGCGAACAAAAAAACTTATCCACGTTCCAAGTCTTGACGCGCTCGGCAAGCGCACGCGCCTCGCGCCGACCGCGTTCGGTCAGCGTATCGTTTACGTAATCGGGATCGCCGTGTCGGATAAAAACCAGCTTCATAAAAAAACTCCTAACGAATGTTTCGTCACGGACGCGCCGCGATAAACCGAGCTTCGCCCGATGCGGAAATGAATCCGAGATAAAACACCCGTTAAGAGTGTAACATGTTCGACGGTATAAGTCAACAATGCGTCAAACGTTTTATTTCTTGTAGTGCGTGTTAAAGCTGTCCGACTGCTCGTCGTAAATGGCGAGTATGATGTTTTTCAAATCGTCTTTGCTCTTGACTTTCAGTCTGTCGAACAACCACTGCTCGTCCTTGTCGATCTCGGACAGACCCGAATACGAAATGTCGCCGTCGACGATTAGCACGTTGCTGAGCGACGCCTTACGTATTTTGGACTTATCCAAGTCCTCCATGACGAGCGGCTTCTGCGCGCCGACGGGCATGACCGAAAGCTCGCCGCTCGGCTCGAACACCGCATACGCCACGTCGGTAATATCGAAAAAGCCTTTTTCGCGGAGCATGGAAAGCAAGTCGTTCACATCGATCTTGCTCTTTTTGAGTTCCTTGTAATTTATCTTGCCATCGTACACGAGCGTTATCGGCTTGCCCTTTAACACGCGCTTTAAAAACGTGCATTTACGCCCGACTATCGCAACAAGCAAAGCGAGCGCGAAAAATATAGTCATCGCGATCAAATAGTAATAGAACGGCGTTTCGGTGTTGGTCGCCATTTCCGCGGCGATCGAACCGAGCGAAATTCCTACCGTGTAATCGATGAATTCCAGTTGCGCGATCTGCTTTTTTCCGAGCAGTTTGGATATTATGAACAAATACGCGAACGCGACTACCGAATCGATAAGCACCCAATATATGGACTGTATTCCGAATAACATAAACGTACTCCCGAAAATGTTTATACGTTTGTTATCTTTAATTGCGCTTATTTTTATGCAAGTGAATTGTAATGCATAATCGTGGAGATCCGGGCGTAGCAGCACTAATATAAATTGACCGTAATTCCGCTTTCCGAATTTCTAATTCACCTTGCGGCGGTTCGCCTTGATTTCTCGACTGCGCTTCGCTCCGCTCGAAATGATGGGGGTGTTGGTTGTTATTTGCCGTACAAATGTCCAACTACGTCATTGTCATTATAAATAAGTGTAGTACATAGACTGCTTTTGTCCTACGTGACAAGGCGTAGCATTATTCCGAACAAGCGTAACATTCTATTGCTTTTTTGTCATCCTGAACAAACATAAAGTACTGCTTTTGTCATTCTGAACAAGCGTAGCGCAGTGAAGAATCTCATCTTTTTTAAATATTGGTTGAGATCCTTCACTTCGCTCAGAATGACAAAAAAATAAAAACATCGTTCCACTTGCCCCATCATCTCGACCGAAACGAGCGTATGCGAGTGTAGTGGAGAGATCCAGGCGCTAGCCGCATAACATAAATTGACCGTAATTCCGAATTCTCATTGCGGCGGTTCGCCTTGATTTCTCGACTGCGCTTCGCTCCGCTCGAAATGATGGGGGGTTTGTTGTTGTTTATCGTATAAATGTCCAACTACGTCATTGTCATTATAAATAAGTGCAGTGCATAGACTGCTTTTGTCCTACGTGACAAGGCGTAGCATTATTCCGAATAAGCGTAACATTCTATTGCTTTTTTGTCATCCTGAACAAACATAAAGTACTGCTT
>CAMSYM010000014.1 GCA_947066105.1 uncultured Clostridia bacterium | reverse complement strand
TGCGGCGGATCGCCTTGATTTCTCGACTGCGCTTCGCTCCGCTCGAAATGATGGGGGGGTGTTTGTTGTGGATCACATTCTAAACAAGCATAGCAACGCCATTCCACTCTCCCCATCATCTCGACCGAAGTGCGCTTGCGCACGTAGCGGAGAGATCCAGGCGTCAGCCGCACTAATATTAAATCGACCGTAATTACGAATTCTCACCACGTAGGGGTCAACCACTACGCATTACGCATTAAGAATTCTTAATAGCCATTAATTCCGCATTCCGAATTCCCAATTCCGAATTTATTTACGGCGCTACCGCTATAACGCGCGGCGTGGGTTTGTAATAGTTAGTGCGCACTTTGGAACGCCTGACGAGCTTTCCGTTTTTATAATAGTTCAAATACGTTTCGCTCGTCACGCCGTCCTTGCCGGGCGAAACGAGCAAGCGGTCGCCGCTTTGTGCGGTATCGTCGAAATACTTACGCTCGGTATCGACGTTCTCGGTCACTTCGCAAGCGACCGTATTTACGACCACGCTTTCGGGTACGATTCGATATTCTGGCATAACGCCGTACACGTCGACGGTCGCTTTGTTGCCGTATATCCTTACCGATATCCGCGCGGCGCGACCTGTCAAATTAGTGATAACTAGATCGCTGAACCCGCTTATCATGGCGTCCAGACCGGGCGGACAATACGACGGACAAATGGAATGCGCGTTGGCGGCGCAATCAAGCCCTGCCAACAGCGCGGCGTTGTATACCGCTGTCGACGCCTGACAAACGCCGCCGCCCACGCCGTCCGTATACTTGCCGTCAACTATTATCTTGGCGCTTTTAAAGCCGTTGCTTTCGGTGCGCTCGCCGACAAGCGCGTTGAACGATACGCTCTCGCCCGCCGCAATGGTCAATCCGTCGTACTTGCCGAGCGCAAGCGCGACGTTATGCGCGCGCGCCGCCGTCGACGCAGAAAAATCGGTGCAGTATCTGCCGCGCAGTATAAGCTCGCTTTTGAGCATTTCGCGAGTCACTTCGGGCATTAGCTTTACGGTACTCGCCGACACTTTGCCGCCGCCCGCGAATTTGAGATTACAATACAACCCCGCATACAACCGCGTTTCGTCGAGCGCTCTCCCCGTTTTTTCGGCGCTCACGAAGAATTGTTTGTTCGTATACGACACTTTCGCGTCGGTCGGCGCGATATACAAATACTCCGCTATCTCGTCCACCTTGCGCACCAACAGCGGAAAGCAAACGCCGAGCGCAGTCTTATAGTCCGCACCCTTGGACAGATAACGGTCTACAAGCTCTATCTTTTTTTCGAGCGGCGCGTTTATCGCGCGTCGTTCTATTTGTTCCGCAACGGTAAAATCGGACGGCGTTATTTTTTCGTCCCTGTACGTAAAGCTTTTACCGTCCGCAACGACGGTGAGCGTCGTCACGTCGTCGACGCTCGCTTCGTCGGCGAACGCAACGCCGCCGCCGAAAAGCAGTGCGACCGCCGCGACCGCGACAAACAACGCCGTAATTATGTACGATCCTTTTATACGCAACTTTTCCATACTCGGTTTAGTATGTCGAATAATAGCGAAATTATAACCGCGGAACAAAAACGCGCAAAAAACAAAACTCCGCGCGTAACCTATCATGTTGCGCGCGGCGAGAAAACTTATTTAAAAGTTATTTTTTGAGTTTGTCGGGGGTCTTGGGCAACCGTTCGGCGGCTTTGAACAACCGTTCGGCGGTGTTATTTTGCGGATCTACCACGCAATCGTGCCACAGCGTTTCGAGCGCCGCAGAAATGGCTTCGTTCTCGAATCCCATATCCGCAAGATCCTTGCCCGAAATGCGCAACGAGCGTTTGAGTATCGGCGTGCCGTCGGCAAGCATTTTGTCGCGAACGGTTTCGAACCTGTGCGGCGCGGCGACTTCTTCCGCCGACGCGTAGCCGGTAGCCAGTCTGTCCGCGCGAATAAGCGCGACGAGCTTATCCAAAATATCGTAATTCTTGGCGACGAACACGCGTATCTTGGATTCGCGCGCCTCGCCGTTCATATCGTACATATGTAACGCGCACAGCCGAACGACCTGCTCGATAACGTCGTTGGGATAGCGCAGACGGTTGAGAATGACGCGCGCCATGATCGCCGAGCTTTTTTCGTGTCCGTGGAAATTCCCGAAATTTTTAAAGCAATACGGCTTGCCTATATCGTGCATCAACGCCGCGAGCCTGACGTTGCGGAGCGGCGGCGCGTTGAGCACGCATCTGAACGTGTGTTCCATAACGTCGTATTTATGGAATTTCTCGGGCTGAGCGACTCCGTCGGCGTCGGCTATCTCGGGTATGAGATTGCGCCAAAGATCGAGCTGTTTCAACAACCGCAGTCCGCGGTAATGCGCATTGGGTACGTCGTTGACGGTATCCGCATGCAGTATCTTGTCAAGCTCGGTACGTTTGCGCTCGTTGGTTATATCCGAAAGCTGCGCGCACATCGCCTTTGCCGCGCGCGCCGTTTCGCCTTCTATCTTGAAGTTGAGTTCGGCGGCGAGCCTGACAAGTCGCAAAAGCCGCAGTCCGTCCGATTCGAATACGTGCTTGTTACAGCCGCGCAATATCTTTTGCTCGACGTCGCGCACGCCGTTGAGCGGGTCGATTATCTCGTCGCGCCGCACGTCGTAATATATGGCGTTGCAACAAAAATCGCGGCGCTCGGCGTCGGCGTTGAGATCGGTAGTAAAGCTTACGCGCGCGGGCGTATGCTCGCCGCCAGGATTGTACACTTCGACGCGGAACGGCGTATATTCGTACCGCACGCCGTCGCAAACGAGTTGCGCCGTACCCATGCGGTGGTTCACCATGTTCATGGACGTATGCGGCGGCAGATTGAGCGCAAGCGCGGGCAACGGACCGGCAAGGTCTATGTCGGTGCATTTATAGCCGCACAAAGAGTTGCGTACATAGCCGCCTACCACGTACACGTTTTCGCCAAGCGCGCTTATAAACTTGGCGGATTTTTCGTCTATTTGTATTTTCATACGGCGATTATATCACAATAAAACAGTAAAATCAAGGCTTTTCGCATGCTAACTTTCAAATATTGACAATAATTATTTTTTGCGTTATAATTAGACTGCGACTTAAGCACGATAACCGAACAAAGGCGGCAAGCAATGAAAAGAAACCACGAGATAGTCGTTTTGTCAAAGGGCGCGTACGCGCGCACGGTGCGCATATATTCGCCCAAAAAAGCCACGCGCGCGATAATAACGCACGACGGTCAAACGGCGTTCGCGCAAAACGGCATATTCGACTTATTACGGAGCTGCACGAAAAACACGGCGCTCGTCGCGATAGATGCCGCGCCGTCGCGGCTTGACGATTATTTCCCGTACCGCACGCAAAAAACCGAATACTCGGACAATGCGTTCGGCGGCTATGCCGAAAAATACAGAGAATACGTGATGCAAACGGTTATCCCATATCTCGATAAACGTTTCGGCTATGCCGAATATGCAATGCTCGGCTATGCGGCGGGCGCGGCGGCAACGCTGTTCTTCGCGGACTCGGCGCACGCGCATCCGCGCGTAACGGCGTACGGAATATTCTGCGCGCCGCTGTTTGTCGCGCCCGACGAATTTTCACGGTTTTTGAACGGCACGAGATTCGCCGACGCAAGCTATCGCATATATTCCGACAAAACTAATTTTCGCGAACAAACGATAACCGCGACCGACGCGTTATATTCGGCGAGCGCGGTATCGATAGCCGCCGCATTACAGCGTTGCGGCGTAAATAAAATTTCGTTGGAGATAAACAACGACGAACAAACCGACGTTACCGAGTTGCAACGGCACTCGCTTGCGGTCGAGTTCGCTACCGAGTTTGCAAACGCTAAATATCGCTCATCAACACGAGTATGATACCGTCGTAATCGTACACGCGCACGGTCGCGAGCGGTCTTACCTTTCTTATCGCGCCCGTTATCGTCGCTTTGATATTGGCGTCGCTCAAATCGAGCTCGCCGTCTATTTTGATCTCGAACGCTTGACGATCTATGTCGTACCGTCCGCCGTTCGGTCCGCCGGGCACGACGAGAGTTTTTGTCGTTTTATACGATTTGGCAAACGCCGTCGATATCTCGCGCAATCGTTCGGTCGGGTTTTGCCTGCTTTTTACCGTGCAATCGACCGTCGTTTCGCCCATAGGCATGCTCGCGTAAATATCCAGCTTATTTTCCGCCGTCGCGGGCGCGTAAGTTATGGAGCTGTCGCCCGACATATACGGCTCGAAATGCGTATGCGCGACCTGCGCGTCCGTCAAAAACAAATGATCGTGTAAGCCCAATTCGTAGTCAGCTCTTCTGCCGTCGATATCGAGCGTTGCCGTCGAATCGCCCCAGGTACAATCCACAACATACCAACCGCCGTTTACAAACACCTTGTTCCAAGCGTGTCCGCCGGCATCTTGGACGGAATCGCCCGCCGTACCGACCACGCGCACGCAAGGCACGCCTTCGATATTGCACATGAGCGAATACGCCTTGCTCATGCCGTCGCAGACCGCATACGGGTCGTATATCTTACCGTTTATGCGCGTCGCGCCGTCGCCGAACACGCCTTCCATATAATACGCCGAATACCTTTCGCCCGCATCGGTATAGGTCGCGGGCGTATCGTACGTCACCTGCCACATGATCCAATCGTAGATCGCATGCGCTTTTTGCACGTCGGTCATACCGTCGGTGCAGATCTTGCGCAAAACGCTCCGCGCCTGCTCGTACACCGTGTACGCCGCCGAACCGACCATAGGCACGGGTCGAACGTTGCGTTGCGCCGCCAAGTACAATTCGTCGGTATACGTCACGCTCGCCGTAAGCTCGCGCTCGTCGATAGGAAAAACATACCCCGCGGGGCGGTACAGCGCAACGTCGTAATTTATGTGCGGCAGTACGGCGTGCAACTGCTTGGAATACTCTTTGGACGAAAAGTCGTCGCACGCTTGCGCGGTGGGCGCATTCACAGTATTGACAGTAAACGACGTGCGCATAACGCCGTTTCTTTCTGTAACGGAAATATTACGGTACATACCGCTCGTCGCCGCGATCTGAAACGAATCGTTCCACAGGTCTTCCGCGGTACCCGACATGTCGTACGCTACATAGCACTCGAACGCGACCTTAGGCTCGCTCGTTGTTTTCTGTCTGAAATTGACGTAATACTCTACCAGCTCGACGTATTCTATATCCGACGTAACGTAATGATCGCCGCTAAGGCAAGGCGAATCCAAATATTTTTTCGCGGCGGACGGGATCTGCGTCAGCACGCAACTTTCCGAATATTCGCTTTCGGTATACACGTCGTTATCGCCGAGCGATTTGACACGGATAGTATACTCCTTGCGCAAGTCCGAACACAATGTTATTATTTCGCCCGCGTCGAATCTACCGCCGTCGAAAAGCGGCGCGTACCTTGCGTCGGTCTGCGGATACACGCCGGTAACGCCGTTAGGCATATCGATCTCCACTTGCGCATGCCCCGCTACGTCGAATTCGATATACACGTGCGGGAACACGTTATCGAATCTCACCGTCGGCGCGGACGGCACGACCGAACCGCGGAAAAACCCGTCGACAGAGTATATCCTATTGCCGTTGACGTAAGCTCTGAGCGTATGCCTTCCCGCCGTCGGCTTATAGACGAACGACGTTTCGCCGCCCGCATACAACAGCTCGCCGTCGGCGTACCATTCGATATAATCTTCGGGATTTTCGGCGTTGCGTCGCACGCTTACGCTGAACTCCACGGGCTCATACGGCGACGAAGTTTGCGTCAGTTTTGCGGGATCGGAGCATTCCGCCGAAGCGTCGACCGCATAGTAACAACGCACCGTTTGCGACGCGGTAAACTCGCCCGCCGTCGCGGTTATTTCGTATATGCCCGCCGCAGTAGGAAAAAACACAAAGCTTTCGTCGCTCGGCAATATTTCCGCCGTTTCACCGTTAACGTTCCACACCACGTCGAGCGCCGCAACGCCGCCCGTCGCGGACGGAACAAAAACTATCTCGGTCGTAGCGCCCATCGTTTGAACAAGCTCGCCGTTCGCCGCAACCGTCAAGCCGTCCGACTGCGCGTCGGTCACCGTGACTTTTATCCTGTCGCTGTAAGAATCGGTCTCCGCAACGATATAAGCCACGCCCGCCTTTAACGCCGTCGCGGTCGTGCCGTCGACGGATACGACGCGAGCATCGGTCGACGTGAGTTCGTACGAGCTTACGTCGCTTTCTATCACGGACGCAAGATCGTACGTTTCGCCCACCTGCATGACGATACTGCTGCGCGTAAACTCTATAAAATCGCCGCCGAACAAGAAATCGAAAAACGAACAGCCGACAAGCGCGACGGCTATTACCGCCACGGTCATGCACGCGACCGTTACGGACGCCGTTCTTTTAACCGTGTTCTTTAAAGTCGACATATCAACCTTCACCTCCAGTCGCCGCGCCGCTCGCCTTATTGGGCGCAACGGCTGTCAAATGCACTACGTTATTTATTCGGTAAACACGCACCGCGCTTTCGGAAAAACTTTTTCCGTAGACTTCCTTGGCGTACTCGTCGGCGGCTTTATAAAGCGCGGCGCACACCGCGAGCGCCGTTTTTTCGTCAAGCTCGCCGTCGAGCGCAAGCTCCGCGCCTAATGTATTGCACACATATGTTTCCGTTCCGCCCACGACAGGCACGGACACGTTGCCGAGTCGCGACGACTCGAACCCGTCGTACACAGCCGCCTTTATTAGCGCATATTCGTCGCACTCGCCGCCGTCTACGTATCTGTCGTAATATACGCCGCCGCGCTTGTATTTTTGCACATAAACGCTCAAACCTGCGTCGAATGCGGCGCGCGCGTCGAGCGGATCGACCGTTTCGTATATGCGATCGTCCGTGAAGAACAGCCCGCGGTGCGTGGAAAATTCCGACTTTCGCGTTATGCCCAGTTCCGCCGAACTCGCTTTACCGCCGAAAACATCCGCATTGTACCATAGACCGTCGATCTCTACCTTGTTGTAATAATATGTACCGCCGTCGGTTTCCGCCGACACGATCGCCGTTTTTATACCTTCCATGCCGCACATAAGCGCAAACAGCTTTGCTGCGCCCGCGCTCGTCACCACCGCGCGCCGCGCGTCGCCCCTGCCGATCTCGGCGCTGCCCAAAACGCTTTCGATATAACCGCTCGCAAGATCGGGATCGTTTTCGGTCGAGCAAACCGTTACCCATTGCAACCAATCGTAAACAGCGTGTACCTTTTGCGCGTCGGTGTAGCTCGAACCTATTATGCCAAGCAGTTTGCCGCGCGCCGCCGAATACTGCACTGCGGCGGTACTGCCCGCTACCGGCAACGGGCGGATCCCGCGCATGACCGCCGTCAAAAGCTGTTCCGAACCGCAAACGTCGACGCTCTTGCGCAGACGCTCGACGGCGAGCGCGTAAGACTGCGCGCGCCTATTGTCGGCGGAATATTCTATATGCGGCAATTCGGAATACATGCGCGTCACGTTAGGCACGGTTTCGTATTGCTTGGGCGCATTGACGTAATCGGCAAAAGCGAACGTCAGTTCCGCCCCGTCGCGCACGACGCTCGCACCCATTCCGTATTGCGCGCAACGCGCGAGCATGACGTCGACCGCGTTTTCCGCGCCGCGTCCCAAATAGCAACGAACGCCGTCAAGCCCGCAAGCGAATATCTCGTCAATAAGCTCCGCCCCGTCGTCCGCATCGGATACGAACGTGTTGCTTATAAACGGCTTATCGTCCAAATACGCGCGCGCCGCGAGCGGATACTGCGCGAAATCGAATTCTCTCACGCCTTCCGCGTTGAGCACGACGGCATAAGTCGCCGGGTCTTGCGCGCATATCTCTATCAGATCGGACGCGTCGAATACCCCGCGACCGAATCTGTACGCGTGTTGCGCGTCGGATCGGTCGAAGTTGTGCCGCGTACCGTCCGGCGCGATCACAGACACGCGCGTTACGTATTCGCCGTCCGACCATTTGACGAAAACTCCGTCAAGATCGTCGAACGCGACTTCGCCTATCGGCGCGCGCTCACCGCTCGCAGTTATCGTTATCTCGTCTTTTCCGTCGATCTTTGCGGTTTTGCCGTTCACGTTCAAACGTATTATATACTCGCCGGCAAAGGTAGGAACAAACTCGAATATAGGCGACCCCGAACGCGCTTCGCCGTTGACCGTCCAAACGTACACCGACGCGGGATTGCGCGTATCGATACGCTCCGTCGCGATAAAACGAACGGGCGAAAAATTGCCCGACTGTTCGAGCGCGCCGTCCACAGCGACGCTCACCGCGGACGGACGGTAAACCTTGACCGTTGTCCGCGCGGTCATGCCGTGCGCATGCGCCGCAATCTCGAATTCGCCGTATCCGTCGGGCATATATGTAAAAGAATGACCGTCCGCGTCGACGCGCTCGCCGTCGACTTCCCATTCGACGCTCGCATCGGGATCGGCAAAGTCGTCGATCGAAAGCGAAAACTCCACCGCCGAAGGCTTGCCGACGGTCGTTTGCACCGCTGTTTCGCCCGCCGTCAATACAAGCCCCGTCGCCGCGCGGTACTCGACAGCGACCGTCATAACGACATATCCGCCCGCCGCGCTCACGGCGACTTCGGCTTTACCGCGCGAAACGGCGATCACCGTCGTTCCGTCTATCTCTATACAATCCCCGTCCGAAGAAAGCGTCACCGTTCTGTCCGCCGCAGTATCGGGAACGAACCGCACGTAAGGCAAAATATCGCGCGCTTCGCCGACCGTAAGCGTTATGCTTTCGGCAGTCAACACGACTTCGGGCGCGGACGCGCACCCGACGAGCGCAAACCGCATCGCGAACACGGCGAGCGGCAATAACGCAAGCACGATCGAACGTGCGACCGCGCGTTTTAAATACGTAGCGTTCACGTTTATAATATATCAAACTCGCGGCGAAATAGCAAGAGCGGCGACGAAATTAAAATTTTTTTAACCGTAATTTAATGTTACGCCACGGCTTTTATCATTTTATGTCGAACTTGCTCATAAGATAAAAGCGATGAAAGCAATGGCAAAAGCCGTAATGACGCTTACGGCATTTACGGTCGCCGAACGAACGCTCGGCTTCCTGTTCAAGATATACCTGTCGCGCGAGATAGGCGCGGTCGGCATGGGCATTTACTCCGTAGCGCTGTCGTTCTTTTTCGTATTGCTCACGCTGTTGACTTCGGGCGTACCGCTCGTCGTATCCAAACTGACGGCGAAAGACAGATCGACGAGCGGCAAGGTATGTTCCGCCGCGCTGATATTCGAACTGATCGTTTCGCTTGCCGTCTGCGCCGCGGTGTTGATATTGCAAAAACCGATCGGCGCGCTGTTCGCCGACGGGCAGTCGATGACGCTCGTTCTTATCATGCTGCCCGCGCTCGTGTTTTCGGGCGTGTATTCGGCGTTTCGCGGCGTGCTGTGGGGCGAAAAAAAGTTCACTACGGTAAGCGTCGTAGAGCTTATCGAACAGGTGGCGCGCATAGTTTGTTGCGTCGTACTGTTCTTTACGTTCAAGGACAAAATAAAGGCTGTCGCATTGTCCATGAGCGCGGCGTGCTTGGTTTCCGCTATTGCCTGCATGATATTTTATTTCTGCGGCAAACGCAAACTTCAAAGTCCCAAAACGCATTTAAGACCACTTATAACAACATCATTGCCCATAACGCTGTCGCGCACAACGTCCAGCGTCAACAATTACGTGACGGCTATCGCCGTGCCGTTCCTGCTCATGGCGAGCGGCTTGAACACCGAACAGTCCATGTACGTTTTCGGCTCGTGCGTCGGCATGGCGTTGCCGCTGTTGTACCTGCCCATAACCGTCGTCGGCTCGCTCGCGTTCGTAATGATCCCCACCCTGTCCGAAGCGTATGCCAAGGGCGACAAACCGAGCATGCAACGTCAGATAGAAAACGCACTGTCGTTTTCGGTGATAATCGCGGCGATAGTCCTGCCCGCATATCTCGCGCTGGGCGGCGCGCTCGGCACGTTCATTTACAACAATACCGACGCGGGCATGTTCCTTAAAAAATCGGCGTGGCTGTTGATACCGCTGTCGTTTGAAAACATAGCGTCGTCCATGCTCAATTCGCTCGATCTCGAAAAGAAATCGCTTATCAACTATTTGATAGGCGCGGGCGTGATGTACGCCGTGTGCTTTTGCTTTTATTCGCGGTTCGACATGGACGTTTACATGATAGCGTTCGGCGTAAGCCTTATCGTATCGTCGACGCTCGACGTGATAGACATAAAACGCCGCACCGGCATAAAGCTCACGTTTTTCCGTCCGTTGCTTGTATGTCTGTCCGCCGCATACCCCGCGTGGCTGTTCACGTCGTACGTGCATGCCCTTATCCCCGGCACCGTCGCGCCCATAATAGTCGCCGGCATAGGCGGAGTTTGTTTCTCGTCGCTCGCCGCCGTCGTTTTCGGCGCGATAGAATTCGACGTGAACGTTACGAAAAAACGGCGCGGAGCGCGCATCAACAGACCCCGTCCGCCGCGCGCAGAAAAGAATAAACGGCGCATATTTCACGCAAAAAACACATGACCGTATCTTATTTTGCTTTACTTGCTTATTCGTTTATGCTATACTTAACACACAAGTAAGGGACGACGCGTAAGCGGCGCACAAAGATTACTTAGGAAAATTTCGCAATAAAAAGGCGCGTTGCCCGCAGTCGTAGCGGCGCTACGTCAAGGGCAAGCAACGAATTTAGTGCGAAATTTTACAGTAAGATTTGCGCGTAAGCTTATCGGAGTCCCGTAATAAAAAGGAGAAGCCCGACATTGATGGACAATCAACAGGAAATTGCGACTCCGGACAAAAGAAATACGAATGCTCGTACGGTCCGCTCGCAAAAACTCACATTCGGCACAACCAAATGGCTGACCTATACGGCGGTTTTTGCCGCTCTCGCAATCGTAATGAAATTTATCGGTCAGTTTCTCACGCTCACGCCGAGTTTTAGGATAACTCTTATCTATACCGTTTGGCTTATCGCCGCCGCCGTTCTCGGCGCGTTCGGCGGCGCGGCGGTATGCTTTGTTTCGGACGTTCTCGGCGCGATAATAATCCCCGTCGGTCCGATGAACCCCTATCTTATAATCGGCAACCTGCTGTACGGAATAACGGCGGCGCTCGTGTTCCGCTACTTTCCGATAAAAAATCACGCGGTCAAGTTTATAGCGGCGGGGCTTGCCTGCACTCTTTTATGTACGTGCATTGCCAACTCGCTCGCGCTGTACTACTCGAATAAATATTACGAAACGCTCACCTTTTGGCAATACTTCGCGGCGTTCCGCGCGTTACAGCCCGTCGTTGCGCTTATCAACGTTGCGGTCACCGTTGCCATGATCCCGCTTTTGTCGCGGCTGAAACTGTTGCCGCCGATAAAGCGAAAAATAAAAAATCGGGAGAATATACCATGCCGCACATCTCCGTAAAAATGCTGGAAGGCAGAACGCAAGCGCAAAAAGAAAAGCTCGCGAAAGATCTTGTCGAAGTGCTGTCGCGCGATCTCGGCGCGGATAAGCATTGGATAACCTGCACGATCGAAGACTTCGACGCGCAAGAATGGCAAGACGTTTTTAAAACCGAGATCGCCGACAAACCGAGCGGATCGATTTATAAAAAACCCGAATACGACCCGAAAGTACTTCTGTAACATTGTGAATTCGGAATTAGGAATGCGGAGTTCGGAAGTACTTACTTGTCATTCCGAGCGAAGCGAAGGATCTCATCATTTGCGGGGTGAGAGAGAATTCGGAATTAGGAATTATGGTCGATTGAGTATTAGTACGGCTAACTCCTAGATCTCTCCACTACACTCGCTGACGCTCGTTCGGTCGAGATGATGAGACGAGTGGTTTAGCTACTCTCATTCATTCGGTCGAGATGACAGTCGTACTCTTTTGTCCTACGTAGCAGACGCAAGCTATTCTGAGCGTTTTTTGCCCACCGAAGAATCTCAACTGCTCATTCTTTTGTCCTACGTAGCAAGGCGTAGCCTTATTTCGAGCGTAGCGAGAAATCTCATCATTATTTAAATAGGTATAGATCCTTCACTGCGCTACGCTTGTTCGGAATGACAAATAATAACACGTTTTAGAAATGAACCCTACAACTAACCACCCATCATTTCGAGCGCAGTCGAGAAATCAAGGCGATCCGCCGCAGAACGTAAAGTTTTTTATTTAATCATTCGGTTTTATCAATCGACCGAAATTACGCATTATCAATTACGATGTTTTTTGCTCGTACAGGGCGAAAAACATCATTTGCGTTTTGGAATAAACTACTTCGCGAACGACGTCGCCCGTGTCGGGATCGGTATCGATTATCACGTCGCTGAAATTTCCGTCGCCGTAACTGCCTGTACCGTTGAGCGCGCCGTTGAGTTTGAGATAAATATTATTGAAAAATTCCGCGATATTCCCTATCACGTCGGGCTGAGCGTTCCAATACTTGCGCGCGGACGTGCGCTCGTCGAAAACGCGCGGACTGACGAGCTTTGCCAGTCTGTTATATTCGTCGCGGTCGTCGAACAGCAATACCGCCGTCAACAGATTGTCGAACGCGCCGTAATACCCGCAATACCGCAAGTAATCGTTATCGGACGAAACAAGCAGATACCAAGCCAACAGGTTGGCGTCACCTTCGCGCTGTACGCCCTTTGCGTGCGCAAGCTCGTGCGCCATGGTCACCGTGACGGTGGTCGGCGGCGCGACGGTATTGACGCAGGCTTCGCCGAACGGTAAAAACGTTATGCCCGTTATCAACATGTCGGATAAAAACCAACTGTTGGCGATAGGCTTTGCCGTGGGCGTATACGCGGCGAAATACGGATCGTCCAACCGCGCGTACTCGGCTTTCATCAATTCGGCAAGCTCGGCAAACGTATACGGGCAAACGACATAGCCGTCGGCATCGCGTTCCAATCCGTTTGCGAGCGTTGTATAATCGTCGAGAAAATATTCGATAGCCGCAACAGCCTGTTGCTCGTCGTATTTTTTCCCGCTTTGCGGTATCGGCATAACGCCGCGGTAATACCCGAAACCCATGGACAGCACATATATATTAAATATATACGCCGCGCCGACGCACACGGAAAGCGCGCCTGTGACCACCCGTCCGAACCGCGCCGTACTCAGGTCGACGAACAATCGCACGATAATAAAAACGCCCGCGATCACGCCCGCAACGATAAACAGCTCCATTACGGAAAACGGCAACCACGAAGTAAGCGTGCCTATCGCGCGCTCCCACCCCGCTTGTATGGTGCGAGTCCACCGCTCGGCGATAACGGGATCGGTGCGCACGGCAAGCATGACCGCGATCGGGATCGCAAGCGCGCAAACGATCGCGCCGAGAATAAACGGAACGATCGGCAGGGCGCGTTTGACGCAGGCAACGTTTTTAGTACGAGCGCGTCGGCATTTTCCGTATTTGCATAAGCTTTGCATCGGCTTTTGCACTGTTTTGGCTACGCTTGCTTGCATGCTACGATTATACGACATTCGTATGGATTTGTCAATTTCGATTTAATGCAATTTTAATCTTGTTGTAATGTATGTGTTATTTTGCGGGTATATAATCGATTCGAGTATTGACAAACGGTACTCGATTTGCTATACTGTATTTTAGGAGGCATTCTATGTGGTGGAATTCGATGTCCGCTTTGCAACAAACGGCATTCATCATAGCCTGCGCGGCGTCGTTCGTGCTTGTATTGCAGCTTATAATGTTGCTAATAGGCGGATCGACCGATGCGGAAGTAGGCGGCGGACTGACCGACGCGCAATTACCGAGCGGCGACATCTCGGACGTTGATATTTCCGATACGGGCGCGCTCGACGGCGGCGGATTCGATGTCGACGCATCGACCGACGGCGATATTTCCGACGGCGTCCAACCGGGCGGCGGACGCGCGTTCGGACTCAGATTGTTGAGCTTGCGCTCGATCATAGCGTTTTTCGCAGTCGGCGGCTGGATGTGCTACACCATGTGCTACATGCTCGACTGGTATTGGGCTGTTGTCATCGCGGTCGCGAGCGGGTTCGCGGCGGCATGCGCGATGGCGGCGGCGTTGCTCGGTATGGAAAAAATGCAGGGCGACGGCAATATCGATCCCAACAACGCGATCGGAAAAACAGGCACCGTATATCTTACCGTTCCGCCCGAACGCACAGGCAAAGGCAAAGTAAATATCCTTATTCAAGAACGGTACGCCGAGTACGACGCAATAACAAACGGCAGTACCGCTCTCCCTACCGCGTCCGAAATAAAGGTCGTGGGCTACGACGGCGCAAACGTTTTGATCGTGGAAAAATACAAAAAACCGTCAATAACGATCGAAACGGAATAAAATACGCAAACTAAACCAAAAGGAGCAAAAATAATGCAAGTGTCACTCTCATCTCTCTCCGGCGGTGCGATCGGCGGCATAGTAGCCGTTGTGATCGTAGTCGTCATACTCGCGATAATCGCGATAGCTTTGCTCGCGACGCGGTACAAAAAATGCCCGTCCGATAAAGTAATGGTAATTTACGGTAAAGTCGGCAAAGCCGCCGACGGCACGGCGCGTTCGGCAAAGTGCATACACGGCGGCGCGGCGTTCATCGTGCCGTTCGTGCAGTCGTACAGCTTTCTCGACCTGACGCCGATCTCGATCTCGATCGATCTTAAAAACGCGCTGTCGCGCCAAAACATCCGCGTCGACGTGCCGTCGCGCTTTACGGTCGGCATTTCGACCGAGCCGGGCGTTATGCAAAACGCCGCCGAGCGTTTGCGCTCTCTCCCACTCAACGAAATACAGCGGCTCGCGGAAGATATAATACTCGGTCAGCTCCGACTGATCATCGCCACGATGAACATCGAAGAAATAAACACCGACCGCGATAAGTTTTTGGAAGCGGTTTCCATCAACGTCGAGGGCGAGCTTAAAAAGATAGGCTTGCGGCTTATCAACGTCAACGTCACCGATATCAACGACGAGTCGGGCTATATCGAAGCGCTCGGTAAAGAAGCGGCGGCAAAGGTCATCAACGACGCCAAAAAATCGGTTGCGGAAAAGAACCGCGACGGCTCTATCGGCGAAGCGAACGCGCACAAGGACGAGCGCATCCAGGTCGCCGCGGCGAACTCCGAAGCGATCGACGGCGAAAACACGTCCAAAGTACTCGTCAGCCAGTCCAACGCCCGCCTGCGCGAAGCGCAAGCCGAAGCAAACCGCATAGCGCAAAGCGCGGAATTCATAGCGCAAGCCAAAGCCAACGAGGAAGCCTATAAAGCCGAACAGCAAGCCGAAATAGAGCGTGCGAAACGCGAGCGCGCAACGCTCGAAGCGGACGTTCTCGTAAACGCCGAGATCCAAAAGCAAAAAGCGGAGATCGAAGCGGAAGCCGAAGCCGAGCGCATACGCCGCCGCGCCAAGGGCGAAGCGGACGCTGCGTACGCCAAATTCGTTGCGCAAGCAAACGGTCAGTTGGAAATACTCTCCAAACAGGCGGAAGGCTTCGGAAAGATCATACAAGCGGCGGGCGGAAGCAGCGACGACGCAGTCAAACTTCTCGTAGCCGACAAGCTCGAAGATCTCGTAGCGAAACAGGTCGAAGCTATCAAAAATCTCAAAATCGACAAAGTCACCGTTTGGGACAGCATGCAGAACGGAAAGCCGACGACGGCGAACTTCCTTTCGGGCATGCTCGGCGCGGTTCCCCCGCTCAACGAACTGTTCCAAATGAACGGTATGCAACTCCCCGCTTATCTCGGCGCACCCGCTACGACGGACGCAGACAAAGCGGACAAAACGCCGACCGCGACCGAGCCCAAAAAGACAAAGAAATAATTTGTTTTCACGGACATATCTATACGTAATGACAAAAGCCGCCCCCGCAACGATCGTTGCGGGGGCGGCTTTTGTCATTCGATCAACTCTATGCTAATTTTCCGAGAATAGCAATACAACGTCGTTGTTAGTACCGGACAGTTCTATCAGCTTATCCGTAACGCCCACTCTGTTTGCAGGCAAATCGCGCCCGTGCGTGTTTACGGTATAATCGGTCGCCCTGCCCGCTATTTCTATACGCGCATCGAGATTGGTCGCGCGCAACGTCAAGGCGTTGACGGTGATATTTTTCAGTATATACCCGCCGTTGGTGCCGTCTATCGTAAGTATATCGATCACCGCATCGGTGACTACCACGTCGCTGTTAGTGCCGTCTATCGCGACGTCGCCGAAACTGCTCCCCATTACCGCAACGTCGAGATTGGTACTGTCGATACTTACCGATCCGCCCGTACAACCGATCATTTCCGCATCGGCGTTCAATCCGTCAACGGTCACCGTGCCGAGTTCGCTGTTTTTGAGCGATACGGTCGCATTGGTGCAATCGACCGTAAGCGTTTCCACCGTACAATCGACAAGCCGCAGATCGCCGTTGGTAGAATTGAAATTCAGTTCGGCAAACGTCATGCCGTCAAGCTGTAAGTCGCCGTTGACGCCTTTGACGTTAACAACGTCTATCCCGTCGGTAAGCGTCAGCTTATACTTGCGACTGCTCCGACCTATATTGAACATCCCCGTTTCAAACGGCGACCAATTATATTTCTCGCGCACTTTCAGCACGCCGTTTTCGCATGCGACGGTAACTTCCGAATTGCTCGCTTCGTAATAATCGAGCGTTACCGCGTCGCCGCGTACTATATCGATCGGGAACGTATCTACATTCAGCTCAACACGCTTGACTTCGACATTATCGCCGACGGCATAATTTTTAGCAGTATACTCCGTGCTGTCGAGCTTGGTAAAATCCCAGCCGAGAACGGACATTGCTATAACGAAAACAAGCACGCCGATAACTACAAGATTGATCGCCACCGCCAACGTTATTTTTAATTTCTTATTCATGCGTCACTCCTTTTGCCAACCACGAAAAAGCTTTTTTAGTGGCTTTGGCATACAGCTTGATAAGCGAGACCGCACCGATCACCGATATGATCCCTATACCGACAGCCGCGACGCTCACGCCTATTTGCGCAAGCCCCGCCGCCGTCGCTCCGCCGAATATCGGACCGAACGACACGACAAACGCCGCAACGCCCGCCGCAGTCGACGCCGCGCCCGCTACCGCAAGCGAGCCGAGCACTATCCATACGGCGCCCAACGCAAAAAACAATGCAAACCCCGTTATAATGTTTATCAAGATAAACGCGACAAGCGCCCATGACCGACTGTCGGTCCCGCCGCCTTTCGCTTGAACGATCTCCGTCTTTCGCTCGACGTTGTCGGAATGTCCGTCAAATACGGGATCCGCTTTGCGCTCGTCGACGCTCGGTTTTTCGTTCGGTTTGTCGCCGCCGCGAAACGCAGGCGCTTCGAACGGTTCGTCGTCTTTGAGCGCGCCGTCGTATTCGGACATTATCTTGTCCGCCACGTCGGACGGATTGCCGAACTCGCTCACTATCTCGCGCTCAGACTTTCCGCGCTCTATATTATCTTCAAAAAGCTCGTTATAATATTCGAGCACGCGAGCTATTTCGTCGTCGGGCAAACGGTGGATATTCCGTTTAAGCTCTTTTTCCCATTCGTACTTTGTCATACCTAAATCCCTTCCCGATAAATAAATTCGTATACGCGACGCAACTCGTTAAGATCGAACATCGATTCCTTGATCTTGCGCTTGCCCGCTTCGGTGATCATGTAGTACTTGCGCAACCTGCCGTTATATTCTTTGGTGCGAGTAGTCAAGCACCCCGTGGATTCCAACCTTTTAAGTATAGGATACAGCGTGCTTTCGCTCACTTCGATATACGGCGAAATATCGCTTATTATCTTGTAGCCGTAGCTCTCTTCCTTTTTAAGCGACACAAGCACGCACACTTCCAAAAGTCCTTTCTTTAACTGCGAGTCCATACCGCACCCCCGCTGTCGAAATACCTTTTCATCGCAAACTCCTTTCGCATACCGCGTCGATACTATCGAATACATAATACCATGTATTACATAGTATTGTCAACGCATAAACTCTTATATTTCGTTTTTTAATGATTTTCTAATTTTTCCACGAAATATCTAATCTTGAAGCATTGCCGATCTAACGGAAACCGCGTTTATCTTGCGAACGTATACAAACATGGCAGTCGCATATGCCGCTACGAATGCGGCGAGCGTGACAAAAAATATCGGCACGTCGAATGAATATTCGAGCGTTTGACCTATATCGGCAAAGATCACGCTTACCATGATTTTAAGCAACGCGTACTGATAAACGGTGCCTACGGCAAAGCCCGAAACGGCAAACGGTATATATCCCGCAAGCACGGCTACGGCGCGCTCCTTTTGCGAATATCCGAACGCACGCATAAGCGCTATATTGCGCAAGTTCCCGTTGACGACCGTTGTAACAGCCATTATCATCGCCACAACGGACAAAACAACGCCGATGATAAAAATGATCACTCCCATAGTCACCGAGCCGAGATCGCGCATGGATAACCCCATTTGGACCATAGCCGAAAAGCAAAAGCACGCAAACGCGACAAAGAAAACAGCTGATTTTTTACTGCGCAAAACGCCGCGACGCATATCGGTCAAGAACTGCACGGCGTTCGTCGACACCTTTTTGACCCGCGTAACGCCGCTACCGCCTTTCAACATGATCACTGCGTTACGGCGCAATGCAAACCGCGCATAGCCGCAAGCGAACGCGCAAAAGCATCCCGTCGGCGCAAGCACGAGCGCAACCGGCAACCAAGCGTGAAAGCCGATGGCGATGTCAAGCCCGTCTACCGTCAACGCGTCGTAAATCACGGGCATTACCGCATAGCCGACACACAGACCCGCCAGCGCGCCCGCAAATACGGCAAGCCCGAAAACCCAAAATGCGAGCGATATCTTCGCGCTCGAATATCCCATGGCTTTAAGCAAGCCGAAGCGTTTGGCATTCCCGTCGATAAAAAGCTTTATATAAAACACGAGCATTACAACAGCTATCACCGAAAGAAATCCGCCCGCTATCGCGCAGACCAATTGCGCAGTGGCAAGCTGAGCATCGTAAAGCGGACGCATTTCGATCGACACTTCGCCGGATACGGCAATCGCGTCGAAATAGAAATTCAAAAAGAACGTGCAAACGAACACGGCGCAAAAACAAACTATGATCACGCCGACGAGTTTTATACCGTCTTTGATACCTATTATCATACTACCAACCTATTTCGTAAGCGTTTTTCGGCAACGCTACCTGCGTAACGTCGGTAACGAGTCCGCTGTTGACGGTTATCACTTTATCCGCGGTTTCCGCTATATTGCGGTTGTGCGTCACCATGACGGCTGTAAAACCGCGCTCGGCTTTGAGCTTTAAAATATAGTCGAGTACGCTCCGCCCCGTCGCTTCGTCGAGCGCGCCCGTCGGCTCGTCCAAAAACAACACGCGCGGCTGTTTGGCAAGCGCACGCGCGATACACACGCGCTGCTGTTCCCCGCCGGAAAGCTCCGACGGTTTGGCTTTGAGCTTATCCGCCAATCCGACGGCGGCTATCTCGTCGCGGAAGTTCTTGTTGCCGACGAGATCCGCGCCCAAGCGCACGTTGCTTTCCACGCTCAAATGTCCCAAAAGATAATACTGCTGAAAAACAAATCCGACGGTGCGCCGCCTAAACTCCGTCAATTGCTTTTCGGTCAAGCTCGAAAGCTCGCGCCCGTCGCAAACGACACTGCCTTTATCGGCGCGCTCCAATCCCGAAAGCACCGACAACAGCGTGGACTTGCCCGAACCAGACGCGCCGAGAATGACAGCCAACTCGCCGTCGGCAACGTCGACTGACACGCCGTTCAACACTTGCGTTGCTCCGTACGATTTATAAACGTCGCGTGCCGTTATCATTTATCGCTCTCCTTTGCCGTCAATTTTTCATACATGCCTTTAAATACTTCCGTAATCATATCGGATATTTCCCGATCGGTGAACCTGCATACGCCCGTCGCTATCAGCGTCGCTATCCCGTGCGTATATATCCATAAATGGACGTAAAGCTTGTCGGCGATATCGCGCGACACGCCGTATCCGTCGGTTATCGACCGCCGTATTTTATCCGCGCATCCGTCGATGACGTTTAAAACGCTGTCTATATCGGGCGCAACGCTTCGTCCGCTCATAAACAACAGCTTAAACAGCTCGGTCCGTTCGACGGCAAATTTGATATACGCCGTACCTACGCCCTTAAACGCAGGACGCTCGCGCAAGCCGTTTTCCACATACTCCGCATACACGGATCGCGCCGCCTGCGCGACCGCGGCTTGAACTTCGTCCATGCTCGCGAACACCGTGAACACAGGTCGCGCAGAGCTTCCCAAGCCCGCGCCGAGCGTGCGCGCCGTAAGCGCAGTCGCCCCGTCGCGCTCGACAAGCCGTAACGCCGTTTCAACTATCTGCTCTCTCGTGAATTTCGCTTTGGGCGGCATGATATCTCCTTTATCTAAAACAATCGTTTTAAAACGTTTGTTTTATTATATCCTACCTATATGCACTTGTCAAGCGAAAAATGCAAGCATTACGATCGCGGATCGACGAATAATATATAAAGTTTTGCGCAACATATAAGTGTAAGGCGGATATACCAAAAGCATATTGCCTATTGCGATAAAGCTCACTACCCCTTAGAAAACCTTACATAACGAAAAATTCCCACGACGTTTGCCGTTGCGGGATTTTTTCGTTGATATATTCGGTAAAAAAATTTTTACGTCGGGCGTATAAATAACGCATAGCCGCACAAACTATTATTGTAAGGCAACGCTTTGATTACGCCGAAAAGCAAGCTTTACAAACTCCCGTCGCTTTATTGCGACAGCAAAAACTCCCGCAAATTTTTGTGCGGGAGCTTTTTTGTTATTTCGACAAACGTTTTATGACCGTTTCGGGCGCGGGTACGCACTCGCATTTAGGCTTACAAACATCGACGTCGCATGTCGCATCGGTACAGTTGCCGCAAGTCGGACACGCATTTTCGCATGCGTGCGGCGCAACATATTCGCGCGGATCGGCAAGCGACAATTCCGCGTCGGCAACATTCGTAAACGCGATATCGCGCATATTGAGCGCTTCCTTGCCGGTAGAAGTAAACACTATCTCATTGACTCCCGCAACAAGCTCGATCTCGCAAACAAACTCGTACTTATAATACAAAAATCTGCTCGATACGCCGTCGCCCGCCATGAACTGTTCGTCATGATGTTCGGTCGCGCTCTGCTTATCTACGCCGTTTACCGTCACAGACCATGTTGCGTTGAACGCCACATGCCACCTATCCGAACCTGATATAGCCGAACAATTTAGATACAGCTTCGCGGTAGTATTTTCGGTAGCGCGGATATAGAATTTAGTCGTTTCCGTCCTGCCGTTTTTACCCGACAAATTCATTTCGTTCTCCGCCCAATTCTTTCCGACGCCGTCGCTCGTTTCGTAAAGCACGCGATCGTCCATTCCGCAGAACGAGAATAATTTTCCGCAAACGCAACCGTCATGCCCGCCGTGTTCGCAAGCATCGACGATACATCCGTCGCAAATATCGCAAAACGCCCAAGAATATTCGCCGTCGCCGACAAGCATTATCTTTTTGAAGTTGTACGCCAAGCCGTCGCCGCCGTTATCTTCCGTTACGGGCGTAAACGAAAATTTGATAGTATTGAGTCCTTGAACAAGCTCTATATCTCCGACTTCTATCCGATCGTATACCGCCCACTCGCGTTTCGGATAAGCCTTAACGACGCCCGTACCGACAAAAGCTCGATCGGAACCGTTGACATAAACTTTATAAATGTCCGTGAACGCTTTTTCTTTCGTATCGCGCGATAAGTAAACGAACAGCGTGACGACGCCCGCTTTTTCGGCGATGATATTGTATGTGAATCTCGATTCGATATTCCACGAAGAACCGATCCCGTCCTTACCGGGAGCTTTGCTCACGTCAGTCAATCGATCGAGTCCGAATTCGTACCCGATCGCATTTTTACAATCGTAACAATAATGCATCGAGTTATTGCGAACGGCTGTCCTGTTATGCGCCGCAGGGTCGATTTCGAGTACCGTATTTTCCGCAGTATCGTTGGCTTCCGCGTCGACAAAGCGTTTATTACAGCTGCCGCACTCGTAATACTCGATATTTCCGGTCGCTATACAAGTCGGCTCTACCCGCGCGACAACGTCGCCCAAAGAATGTCCGAGCGCCGCGATCACGGGATCGGTTATCTCGTCGGTCGCCTGCGCATCCGCATAATATTTACCGCATACGCCGCACTCGTAATATGCCGCATTCCCCGCAGTTTCGCACGTTGCATCCACCGCCGCAACAAGCTCGCCCAAAACGTGTGTATGCGCTACGTTTATCGCCAAAACATATTCGTAAGTCTTTCCGTCGTGCTTATAGCTTACGGTGATGCTCGAATCGGATACATCGAGCGCGGTAGTTTTGCTCAGCACGTACTGCTCGTCGGAAAGAACGATATCGCCGTCGTCGCAGTTTTCGCAATCGAGCGTCACCGTCATTCCGCTCGTATCGAACGTGTCGTTAGGCTCGTAATCGGTTTTGGCGCCGTTGACTTTGAGTTCCGATGCGTAGGAATGTCCCGTTGCGACGATCTTCGTAGCTTCGAGCGTTATCTCCGTCTTGCCGTCCGCGTCCGCAAAAACCGTACCGTGACACGAGCAAGTATAGTATTCTATATTGCCGTCCGCAGTACACGTTGCGGCTACCGCATCGTGCTTGGTCATTTCGTGACCCGCAAACGGCTCGAATACGAGCGTATCGCTCGCAAGAACGAGCGAACGGAAATTGACCGAATTATCGCTGTTCGGCGTCGTATATTCTATGATCACGGTATTGATACCGTCTTGCATATCGACCGCGCCGATATAAACGGTTTTGTAATCCGTCCATTTTACGCCCTTCGGTATTTTCGCATCCGTGGATATCGGCGCGCCGTTTACCTTTACGGTATGGAATATCGTGTTGACGTACGGCTCGCTCGGCAAACAGCTCACGTTAAACGACATCCGCGCTTTGCCCGCCCCGTTCGATACGACCGTATACTCTATGCGCGAAAGCTTGTTATACGCCGCAACTCCGATACAGTTCTCCTTTTCGTTGGCTTTGTTAGCGCCGGAAATATCGGCATGCTTCCAACCTATATCGTACGGCACGCACACGCATTCGGCGTCGTGGAACTCGCAGTTATCTTCGGGACAACCGCCGCATACCGCGCATAAATGCTCGTCAGCCGTATCCGACGGCTCGTCGATATGCCAGTCGTAAACGCCGTTGCCGAACAATACCATGGATTGGAAATTGTACGCGCAGTTCGTCTCGTCCCTGCGCGGGGTTTGCGAAAACACTATTTCATTCCTGCCGGCAACAAGCTCGATCTCGCCTATCACTACCAAGCCGTAATTGTTCCATTCGCGCCCGCCGCCGTCCGATACGGGAATAACGCCTTCGCCTTTAACGCTTTTGCCGTTGACGGTTATCACGAATTGATCGGTGAATTTGACCGCCTTGGAATCTCTCGACACCACTGCGCCGAGCGTTATCTTTCCCGCTTCCGACGCACCGACAATATACTTCATGCGTGTTTCGGCATTCCAGGTACAGCCGATACCGTCAAGCTCGGCATTAACGGGTCGATTGGTTTCGCACCGCTCGTCGCACACCCAGAACAGAGTGGCGGGCGCGCCGCCGTCGCACGTACACTTAACGGCACAACCGTCGTTATAACAGGTAAAGTCGTTACAACCGCCGCAGGTAACGCATACCGTCGAGCATTCGTGCGCAAGCCCCGAGCTTTGCAACAACGTATAATACCCGTCGCCTATTATAGTCAATTTTTTAAAATCGTGCGAATTTTCGCCGTCGCCTTCCGCTACGAACGTAAAATAATTTTCGCCCGCCGTAAGCTCTACGCACCCCAAGCATATTTCGGTAAACCTGTTGCTGTCGATCTCCGGCTCGTACACCGGTATAAAAGTACTGCGTTCGAGCCTTTCACCGTTCACGGTAAGTGCGGTAACGTCGGTAAACACGTCTTTTGCCGACGTCTTTCCTACCGTGACCATCAGCGTCACCGTCGCCGTCTCGCTCGCGTCTACCTTAAACGATATCGAGCTGTTGTTCGCTTTATTGAAATCCGTAACGCAACCGAGCGCCGTCGTTGCGGTAACGTTGGACTTGGCGACTTTTAAGTCTATCGCCTCGAACCCCGCGTCATACAATAGCGCGTCGCCGCATTTATCCCAACACGCGTCGGCATAGCAATCTACGTCGATACAGTAGCCGCACACGGGACACATATTCTCGCACGTATGATCACCGTCGCCGCCGTTATCGGTGCTACCGCACCCGAAAACAAATAACGTTATCGCCGAAATCGCGATCGCCAATGCCGAAATTTTACCTATGATCTTTTTCATGCTTGCGCTTCCCCCTTGTTTTTCTTTTTGCCGAGTACGACGGGCAATACGAATGACGCGACCGCCATACCTATACACAAAAATGCGAAAATGCCCGTAACGACCTGTCCCGCGGTCAGCGCGCCGTAATACCACGGCGCAACGTATACCAACCGCGTCGAGCTATTAAATCCGTTCATAGCCGACGAATGCAAAACAGTATACAGTATTCTGTGGCACGATTCGCGTAGCGCGGCGCACACGGTAGCATTGCTTTTATAATCGCCCCATAGCTCGGACGCGTTATTTGTGCCGCGCAACCACAGATCGTTGCCCGCTATCACGGCGTTGGCTCGCGCGCCGCCTTCGCGCATATAAAGTCCCGTTGCCGCGTCCGTTTCCACCAAACCGACAAAGCCCCATTCGTTACGCAAAACTTCGGTCAACAAGCCTTTATGCTTGCCTGCCCACGTAGCGCCTATACGGTTGAGCGAACTCATCACGCCGTTGGCTTTGCCTTCGGTCACAGCCGCTTCGAACGCTTTCAGATATATCTCGCGTATGCTTTGCTCGTTAGCCCAAGTAGTAACGCCGCAACGGTATATTTCCTGATCGTTGAGCACCAAATGCTTGATGTTGACTATCGCGCCCTTGCTCTGCAAACCGCGAACTTCCGCCGCCAATATCTTTCCGGAAATAAATCCGTCTTCCGAAAAATACTCCCAATTGCGTCCGCCGTAGACACTGCGGTGTATGCCCGCGCCCGTACCGTAGATCTCGCCTACGCCCGCATGCAGCATTTCCAGCCCGAACGCGTTGCCCACTTCTTGCACCAACGCATCGTCGAATGTGCTCGCAAGCAATACGCCGCACGGGAACGCCATAAAAGTATCGAGTTCGGCAGGCGTGTCGTTTTTCACACCCGCAGGTCCGTCGTGCGCCGTCACTTCCGGCGAATTGACGCTGCTCGCCGCCGATATAACGTGATTTCCTATTCCGCACAGCGCGACCGTCTCATCCCAAGTGAGCTGATCGAGCAGATATCCCCACATCTCATGATCGTATTCCATGTCTTTGAGCATGATGAGCGAAAGCTTGCCCGTCGGCGAAGTCACTCTGTCGTATATCGGCATAGCCGCATCGGGATCTGCCGTTATCTTCGTGTAATACTGCATATCCTTTACCAAAATGCGGTTGCGCGCCTGCATCTTGTAATAGCTTTTGGGATATGTTCCCGCCCAGTCGTTACGCGACAAATACGTTACCGATTGATCGGACGTGCCGCGGTAAAGATTTATATCGGCATTGGAAAATTGATTTGTAACGCGCTCGCCGTTTGGCGATACGGAATATTTCGTGAAATCGTCGGCTTTGATATGTTGCAACCGCGCGCGAGCTTTATCGCCCGATACGGGTTCGCCGTAAATATCGACCATGCCGTCGGCGGCATCGAAGCCCTTGGCGGCTAATATATTGTTGAGCGCGTCGTGCGCGTCGCGACCGACGGCGAGATAATAGTCGCCCTTTTCGAGAATATACGTCTTTTGTCCGTAAGCGTCGTACGTCTTGAATTCGTATTTATCGACGGCGACGGTAACGGTACGGCTGTCGCCGGGTTCGATAACGTCGGTCTTGGCATAGCCTACCAGCTCGACCGCCGCCTTTTCTATGCCGTTCTGTTTGTCGTAATCTGTATACGGCTTTTGCAAATATATTTGCACGGTATGTCGCCCCGCCGTCGCGCCCGTATTTTTAACGGTTACGGAACACACATATTTATCGCCGTCCGGCTTTACGTCGAACGCCGTATAATCGAAAGTCGTGTACGACAAGCCGTGTCCGAACGGAAATTTGACCGTTTCGGAATAACTCCACTCGTCCTTGCCGTTTACCGTTCCCGCCTTGTCCTTGGCGTTGCCGTTGCCCGTGACGGTATCCTCGTACCGAGTTTCGTAATAGCGGTAGCCGACGTAAATGCCTTCCTGATAAACTATGTACGCGTGATTATAAGCGTTGCTGCTACGGTTTTCGGTGGGCAATCCGCCGTATTGTTCAAACTCGAACGCGCCGGTATTGACCGACGACGGTGCGGAATCTCCGTCGTAAGCATACGTGTCTACAAGCCTGCCCGACGGATTCACGTTGCCGCTCATAACGTCGTACACCGCGGCATACGACGCGTTGCCGCCCATACCGACCCACAGGCATGCGTCTATATCGTATTCCGACAACGTTTTCATTTGGAACGGCGTGCCCGTGTTCAATACGAGTATCACCTTTTTGAACACACTGTCTTTCAATTGGACAAGCGCTTCGATCGTAGCTTTTTCGTTTGCTGTCAAGTCGAGATAATTATCGTCGACATTGCCGTCGTTGGTATTGATACTCGTATCATACCAGGTGTCGCCGTCCTCCGCGCCCGTGCGCGAAATAAAGTATACGGCGGCGTCGCCGTATGCGGCAAAGCTGTTGCCCGCCGCCTGTTTGACCGCGCTCCACGCCTTTTCGTTGACCGAGAACTCGCGGTAATGATTGTCGTCCGCATGCGGACTGAACATGCCGTAAGCCTGCGTATTGGAGTATGAATTCCACAGCGTCGGATTGACGGTAAACTTATTTTCCGACTCGAACTGCGCTTTGAGATCGGGAAAATCGGTGACGGTGACCGATACGCGTCCCGATCCGTGTCCCGTGAAAAACCAGTTTTTGGGTTTGCACGACACGCCGAAAAAGCTTAGCCTTTCCCCGTCGACCAGCGGCAAAGCGTTACCGTTGTTCCACAGCAAAACCGCGCCGTCCGCGGCGGCAGTGCGCGATATTTCCATAGACCCTTCGCGCATCGCTTTATCGTCGTACGTCTTTCCGTCAGATTTGTAATAGTCCGACTTGAAATATTCGGAATCGGTAACGGTATCGTCGGTCACGCTCGTGTACGTGTTGATGCCGAGCGCGTAATTGATGTTGTTCTCGTTTTCGCGGATAAATACTTCGCCCACGAGCGTTATTATAAACGCTATCGCAAAAAACAGCGACAGCACGCACCACACCGATCTATTCAGCGCTTTCGATAACAGCTTCACCGTTTGCGACCTCCTTTTGTTGCGCGACGGCGGCGGATATACGCGCCGTCGATCTTTTGCGTCCGATCACCGCCAAAACGATGAACGCTATCATGCCGCAAGCAAACAGTATATCGGCGACAAACAACAAAGTTTGCCACCAATTTCCGAATAAGCTTGCATGATTGTTGGTTTCCGCTTCGATCCTGTCAAGCACTTGGAAACTCGCGACGACGGCTGCCGTCAGGTAAAAAGCCAACACTCCGCAAACTCCCGCAAGCGCTCCGTACGGTACTTTGATCTTCATTTACACCTCCTTGCGATCGACCGCAGACGGTCTTTATACCCCTATTATAATAAAAGCAACAGCAGTGTCAATAGCTGTTGCATATTCTCGAAAACGAGATGAATATTCTTAATTTCCGGTCGACGGGAACATTATATTGAGTCTGAAAATCCCGTCGTTCGCCGCGACCGACATATTGCCGCCGTATTTATGTACGAGCGTTTGTATACTGAGCATTCCGTACCCGTGAAAATCTTTGTCTTTTTTGTCCGTAAGCGGCAATCCGTCGGCGGAAAACTTTATTTCGCCCGCATAGTAATTTTCCGCTTTAACACTTATCATAGCGCCCGCATTGCGCACGTTAAGACTGATGCAACGCTTTTGCACATCGTCGAGCTTGGACACCGCTTCGATCGCGTTATCTACAATATTGCCGAAAAGCGCGTACAGCTCGCCTTCGCGCATAAACTCAAACGCGCCGCAATCCGCCATACATGTCAGCGTTATGCCTTTTTCACGACATATCAAGCTTTTTTCCGTAAGAATTATATCCAGCACCTCGTTGCCCGTTTTTACCGTCGCATCGTAAATTGAAATTGCGTCGCTTATCTTACCGAGTTCTTCGTCGTCAATGGCTTTACCCGACGTCAACCGCGATATCTGATACCGCAGATCGTGACATTTGAGATTGATAAGATCGATATTTTCCTTTTGCAGTTTATACTGGCGTTGCGACTGACGGAGCATGTCCGACACCGACTGCATTTCCATTTTCATGTCCTTTACTTTGAGCATGCTCGCCTGTATGTAAAACGCCAGCATGCAACACAGGATATTATAAACGCACACTATAAGCTCGTAATCCTTGCTGTACGCGTTTATGTAAACGGTAAACGCATTGAGTACTATATCTATGAGCAATATAGCCGCTACGAACAACAGCAACGCCACATTAAGATCGACGTCGGCATAAGCGTTGAATCTTTTGCCCATTATCCAATACGACACGCCGTAAACTATTACGTACAGATCGAAGTATACGAGCGCGGCGATCACCGTTCCGCTGTTAAGAGTAGAAAAATCCAATATCCCGCTGTCGTACATATCCATGCCGCCGAATGAAAATACGTTCGACAGCAACGCAAACAATTCGTACGATAAATGTTGGACCGTGTACGCCGTTATTCCGCAAAACAACAGCTTGACCGCCGAAATTCTATATACAAACAACAATGCGCAAAACGTAGTCGCGAACAATACCAAAAACATCAACGACGCGTACCAGCCCGAATACGACACCTTTGTCGGCAACGGGTACAACGCCGCAACGGCATAGCATATCGTCACGACGAGCGCCGCGCGCAATGCGAAGTATCCGCGCTTTTGCAAGCGGAAGGTAAAAAGCGCTTCGGCTGCCAACAGCTCGGTCATGAATAAAAGCTTGTACCACCACAAAGCGCTCATTCGGTACCCCCGCCGGTCGCAAGCCAATCGTTTAAAGCACGTAAAAATTCTTTCTTTTTGGGTATCGATATCTGCAACTCGTCGTCGCCGACGAATACCGAACCGCCGCGCACTTCCGTCACGTATTTAAGATTGACGAAATAACATTGATTGCATAACGCAAACGACGTTCCGTCCAACTTAGCCGCTACCGATTTCAATGTTCCCGTGCCTGTAACGGTTTCGCCGTTTGCCAAATGAAAAAGCAATGCGTGTTTCATCACTTCCACGTATTTGAGCTTATCGGCGGATACCAACTTTTTCCCCTGTCGCGACGCGACCCAAAGCTCGTGCTTGCACCGCTTATTCAAGCACTCGAACGCACGCCGCAGCTTCATTGCAAAATCGTAATAGCCGACAGGCTTTACTATAAAATCGAACGCGCTGACCTCGTAACCCTTTACCGCGTACTGCGCGAGATTGGTGACAAAAATCACAAGCAAGTTTTTATCGCTCTCTCTCAAACGCTTGACTGCGGTCATTCCGTCCGTATCGGGCAACTCGATATCCATGAACACAATGTCGAACGATCCGCATTTTTTCAAAAAATCGTCGGCGCGCTCGAAAATTTCCGTATGCAAAGCACAACCGCGCTCGGCGGAATATCTATCCAAATACTCTTTAAGTCGCGCGCTGTGTTCGCGTTCGTCTTCCACTATCGCAATTTCCGTCATTTCATTTTCCTTTTTGTATTTCCCGTTTGTCTATGCGCAAGCGCACCGTCGGCTCAAAACGCATACCGTGAACAATGATGCAATATCCCCGTATAAGATAGACCATACGCGCATAGTTTGTCAATACCGAACGGCATTTATTGCATATATTAAATGTTTAGACGCATATTCTTTTGCCTAAAACAAAAAAACGCATACTTTATCCGTTCGGTAAAATACGCGTTTTTAACCGTTGTTACAAAGCCGCAAAGCTTAGACGAGCTTTTCGAGCTGTTCCATGAGCGCGAGCATGCGTTCGCGCTTCACTTCGATATCCGCGGTGAACGTGCGGAAAAACTGCATTTCCGATTCGTCCGGCTGTTGCTTGCTGATAAGCGCCTCTATGAGCGCGGCTTGCGAGCGCGAGCGTTTGATCTCCAATATCTTTATTTCTTCTTCGAGATAGTGGATCTCTTTTGCAAGATCTTTTTTAAGCGACATGATTGACTCCTTTAATTTATACTTTTATTTATTTGTCGTCCGCAACATCGGCAGACGCTGTTTCGGTCGATCCCGTTTCGGGCTTTGCCGCGTCGTCGGTCTCTGCCGCGCGCGCTTTCATGGATTCGATACGCGCCTGCATGGCTTCGGCTTTTTCGCGCATACGCTCCGCTCTGTCCGCCGCCGCCTGCGCTTTAGCTTCGAGCGCCGCGACCTTTTCATCGAACGGTTTTTGCTTTTCTTCGGCGAGCGCCTGTTTACGCGCCTGCGCGCGTTCTTCCGCTCGGTCGCGAGCTTCCGCCTGTTCGACGGATATTTTGGACGCCGCGGCTACCTTGTTGGCGCGAACTGCGGCTATCGTCGCGTCGACGGTCGCCTTTGTGCGAATGGACAAGACGATCTTATCCGTCAACAGTCTAAACACGCCCTTCTTCCACAGAATGAGTATAACGACGGCTACTAACGCCAGCGCGCCGAGCGTGATACACAAAGTTCCCCACCACGGCAAGCCTTGTTTTTCGAGCACGCGTATAAACTTGGAAAACGGCAACATGTTGTAATTGTCCGAGCCTTCTACGGTCGCGGTGAAATTGTAATATCCCGCTTCGAGCGAGCCGAGCAAGTTGACGCCGTTCGCGGAATCGTACACCACTTTACCGTCCGCGTCGGTTATTTCAAACACGACCGATCCGAACAGCGATTCGCCGACGATATGGTTCTCGTCGGGATCGTATTCGCCTTCCACCCAGCGCACCACGTCGGGAACGAGTACCCAATCGTTGCTCGCCTTGCCTACCGTAAACTGCACTTTGTACGTTTCGGTCCGATTTTCGAGCGTTTGACCGTTCCACATATAGCACAACGGATCGCGCAATCTTAACGTGATATTGTACGTTCCCGCATCCGTCCAGCCGTTGTACGGATCGACGGTGTAAAACTGACTGTCGGTCACGTAACCTTTTTGGCTTTGTCCGTTATAAATGACGGGCGGTACGTTTGGCACGTCGACAACGCCGACGACCGTCACGTAAAACACATAATCCCGCCGAATATCGCTCGTCACGTCTACGAGCGGAAGATAATTGTCCGCGGCAAGCATATAGTAAACGGTATACTCTCCCGCATCGACAGGCGCAAACACCGCGCAATCGACTATCTCTTCCGCCCCGCCGAGATACTCCGCAGTATGATAGTGATCGTTCCGCATGCGGTAAAGATTATATAATATTTCGAATCCGCCGAAATATTTATCGGCTTTCTCGGTCGACCAATATACGCCTTCTATATCGTCGCCGCGATCGTACACCGTTTCGCCGTCGGACAGTACTTCAAGCTCGATATCGGGCGAATAAAAATGCGCCGCGCCGTCGTAAACATATTCGTAACGCGACTGCAACAGCTTTCCGTTCGCATCGGCAATATACTTTTCGGGTATCGCCGCGGGAAGCACCGTAAACTCGAAGCTATACGTTGCAGATTCGTAAAACATTTCCGTATCGATCGAATGCTCGGCGGCGTTCCACCACTCGCTGTGCGTCGAACCGACCGTGCATGCGCAACTGGGCGTAGCAAACACGACCTTATACTCGCCGGCAGGCATGTATTTATTGACGTAATTGACAAGCTCGCGTCTTGCGATATTTGTCGCAACGATCTCGTAGTCGAGCGTTAAAGTTATATTAAGCTCGCCGCCGAGTTCTCCCGCATCGCTTTCGTGTTCTACGCGCGGAACACCGATCTCCGGCGCGTCGCCGTACGTCCATTCCGTGGGCATATCGAACATCACGGGCTGTTTAGCCGCTTTGCTCCGAGCTTCGTCGAGCAAACGGTTTTCGGGATGTTCGACGGCTATCTCCGTCCCGTCGACGGGCATAACGCCGTCCGACGTTTGTGCGTAAGAAAATACGGGCGCGCGCATAAATAAAACCATCGCCGCGATCGCCGTCGCTACTGCGATCAATACTATCGCCGCAAGCGAACCGTTCGTGCGTAAACTTTTAAGTTTGTGCATGTCGTCACCTCGTAAAGCGGTCGTACGCGAGCTATCGCCGCGCGCATGATCCCGCATATATATTTTAACACTATAATCGCATGCTGTCAAGCGCCTTATGAAAGCAATATTTATTTTGTTCGGCTTGCGCGGCATTTAAATATTCTTACAGCTATTGACATTGCTTATATGACTTGATATAATATACGCATGGTTTATTTGTCGCGCTTCTATTACCCCACATACGACGAAGAGTATGCGTTCAGACTGAATGCGGTAAAGCGTACGTGCTACAACACTATGTACCCGTTTTTCACGCTGTCGACGCGCGGCTTGACCGAGCTTGAATTCGAGCCGATAACCGTACTTTACGGCGGCAACGGTTGCGGCAAGACCACCGCGCTCAACGTCATAGCCGAAAAACTGCGCTTGGACCGCGACACACTGTACAACAGATCGAGTTTTTTCGGCAACTACACGGATATGTGCTACTGCGATATCAAAAAACCCGTATCCGACAAAAGCCGAATAATAACGAGCGACGACGTTTTCGACTTTATGCTAAACGTACGCAGTATCAACAGCGGCGTAGATCTTAAACGCGACGCATTGACCGACGAATATCTCGACGCCAAATATTCGCATTTCAGATTAAGCTCGCTCGACGATTACGAACGGCTTAAAACGGTGAACGCCGCGCGAAGCAAAACTCAATCGCGGTTCATAAACGAGCGCTTGCAGGATAATATTCGCGAACATTCCAACGGCGAAAGCGCATACCTGTATTTCACGGATAAGATCCGCGAAAACGCATTGTATCTTTTGGACGAACCCGAAAACAGTCTTTCGCCCGAACGTCAGCTCGAACTGATGAAATACATAGAAAACGCCGTGCGCTTTTATAATTGCCAAATAATAATGGCTACGCATTCGCCGTTCTTGCTGTCCATGCGATTCGCTAAGATCTACGATCTCGACGGCGAGCAAACGACCGTCAAAAAATGGACCGAACTGAAAAACGTGCGAACATACTATGATTTTTTTACCGAGCATAAAGACGAATTCGACGATTGATCTTTACCGCAAGTTGCCCGAACGAATTTTGAAATATTGCGATCTCGCGAATATTTCCGCAAAACCAGCACAATATAATATTGTAAAGCAAATCGTTTTAATTTATCGAAAACGAAAACTTTACAATAATATTCGCGTTTATGCGAAGAGAAAACTCCCCGACATAGAAATTATAATGTCGGGGTTTTTTCTTGACGGTTTTATATTTAAGCAACATTGCGCGGCAAAAGAGCTTATACATTATTAAATTTATATATTATTAAATAAGGTTGAGATTCTTCGCTTCGCTCAGAATGTCACGCAAATAGAGTACGTTCTCTTGCATCGCTATACTCTGCGGGATCACCGCAACCGAAGCAAGGTTTGTATTGGCAATACGGACGGCGTTGTAAATATCTTCAAGTTCGTGAAACTCCACAATGCCGCCGATTTTAGCTGTCGGACGAAACGGACGCGCAAAGAGCGATATCGCATACGACGGCGGGAGAATTGACGAGCCCGCTTTTAACCTGCATCGTCTGCACAAGCGAATTATCGAAAACTCGTACGCCGTCCCACTCGTCCTTATCACTGCACGCCGACAAAGAAAACGGTGCGATTAACGCAAAAATAACGGCTAAAAAGATACTCGCTTTTTTCATATATTTGCCGTCGATTTCTCAAATAGTTTGTTTGTTCTTTCAAGCATTGCGGAAAAATCGGAAAGCTTCATTTTGCCTTCGCCGTCGCGGAACTCCGCCATAAATTGCAATGTGGCGAATCGGCGCATCCAGTCGAGTTCGCCGTTTTCGCGAAATATCCCGCCGAATACTTCATTAAACGCTTTTTGCGCTTTGGGGTTGGCGAACACTTCGTTTACCATGCTGTCGGGCGTGAACGGCGGCACGTCGAGTTCTTCCCACTCGCGCACTAATTCGTACGCTCCGCTTTTTACCGTTATCGGTTTTTCATTCGGCAATACTATTTGCGCCGTCATCCCGCTCGGGATCTCGGCAAAAAACGTTATTTTGCCATTCTTTTGCGAATAGCCTGCCGCTATCTTTCCTTTTACGCTTTCGTATTCCGCTTTAATGCTCGCGAGACCTTTACACGGACTCGGCGCTATCCGCACTTTCTTATAACCCGCTTTTATCGACTCTATGCCCGCTATTCGCTTTACGACGAACTCCAAGACGCTGCCGTATGCATAATGGTTGTAGCTGTTCATGCCGTCGGGATTGGGCGTGCCGTCCGGCATAAGACTGTTCCAACGCTCCCACACCGTCGTCGCGCCCATATCGACTTCGTACAACCAGCCGGGATAACCGTTGTTCATAAGAACCTTTTGCGCGGTGTTCATATACCCGTTATCCGCGAGCGCAAACAGCAAATACGTCGTGCCTATAAAGCCCGTACAAAGCGTATAGTTATGGACTTTTACGTTTTCATTCAAAGCTTCCGCAAGCTTTTTTCTGTGCTTATCGGGCGCTATGCCGAAATATAACGCCAACACCTGTGCGGTAACGGTATCGAAGCAAAGCCGCCCGCCTGCGGTAAAGTATTCTTTGCGCACCCTTTCAAGCTGTTTTTCGTACTTGTCTTTATATGTTTTCGCGCCTTGCGCGTCGCCCGAAAGCTTTGCCGTTTCGTATACGATTTTGAGCGAATTTACATGGAACACGTTGGTTATATAATAAACATCCGTTCTGCCGATAAATGTTTCATAGCTCGTCTTTTCCTGATCGAGCGCGAGCCAATCGCCCCATTCGAAGCCGCGGTCTATTATCCCATCTGTCATGACCGTTTCGCGCGCGGCAATAAACTTTTTCATAGCTTCGTAATTGTCTTTCAAAAAGCTTACATCCCCGTATGTTCGATACAGCGTCCACGGGACCATTGTTATGGCGTCGCACCACATTGCCGACACGGAACTGTCCTTTTCGCCGCGCAAAATGTCGGGCGCGACGTGCGTGATATTCCCGTCAGACTTTTGGTCGTTGCGCAGATCGTTGAGCCACTTTTTCATGAACGCGCGAATATCGTAATCAAACGCCGCCGAAAAACAAAACGCGTTTATATCGCCGGTCCACCCGAGTCGCTCGTCGCGCTGCGGGCAGTCGGTGGGGATATCGACAAAGTTGCCGCGTTGTCCCCACACTATGTTTTGCATGAGTTTATTAAAACGCGCGTTGCTCGTTTGAATGCTACCCGTGCGTTTCATGTCGGTATGGCGAACGATAGCCGTGATATTCTCGGTCGGGATTTCGCCGCCATCGACCGTGAGATAGCGGAAGCCGTGGAAAGTAAATTCGGGACGGAGCGTTTTTGCGCCTTTTACGGTAAAGACGTCGGTCGCCTTTGCGCCGCGAAGATTATCCGAATAAAACTCGCCGTTTACGAGAATTTCGGCAAATTTCAAAGTAAGAGTTCCGTCGAAGTTTTCGGGCGTTACGACTTCGACCACACCCGCCATGTTTTGACCGAAGTCGTAGACCCTTCTCCCGCTCGGAGCGGTTATAACTTCTTTAACCGCAAGCCGCTCTATATCCTTTACGTATTCGCACTGTTGCGGTACGAGTACTGACTTGTCAAACGGCACTTTGCATACGGTCAAAGGTTTTAACTCCGCAGTGTAATCGACCGTTTCGCCGTCGTAAATGCCGCTCTCGCGTATATGGCTTTCCTTTGCCGAAAAACTTTCGTCGGTAGATAATACGAGCGCGCCGTTTACAAACAGCTCGGCGCACACCGCAGTTTGCTCGCCGTACAGACAACGCTTTTTCTCCCACGTAAGTCCGCCTTTGTACCAGCCTTCGTTGACTGTAAAAGCGATCGCGTTTTCGCCGCTTTTCAAAAGCTCGGTCACGTCGTAACTTTGCACTTGAAGCGTTTTGTTGTACGACGTCCACCCCGGCGTGAGATATGCGTCGCCAACACGCTTGCCGTTTATTTCCGCAAAATAAAGCCCCAAAGCCGTAACTTTCAGCTCGGCTCTTTCCGTGCTTTTTATATTGAATTTCTTTTCTACGGTAAAGGTGTTTACATTTTCCTTTACGCCGATAAATTTACCGTTTAACATCTATATTCTCCGATTTTCCGTTAAGATAAATATTTTTTACATGTATTTCGTCGATTTCCCGCGGTAAAACGCAATTTAACTTATAACCCTTTTCATCGAACGCTATATTCAACAGTCCGTCGGTGAACACTCGGCATAAAAGCCCGCTTTCGGCGGACAGATGCCGCATTCCGCCCTCCGGATAAGCCTCCGTCGCATACGGAACATGTTCGCCCAACAACCGCGTCGCACTGTATTCTTTGAGCTTTTTCCAAGCCGTTTCCGTTTCGCCCGCGCGGAACAACGCCATTATGTAATACAGCGCGCTTCTGTCCCACAGAATACTTTCACCCTCGGTAGATCGGCAACTCCCATTCGTCCACAATTTTTCATCTATACTCTTTAACGTGTCTTTCGCTCGGTTTGTTATGCCCATATAAACGGGCAGACAATTCCATGCACGGATAACGTCACAACCCTTATGATAGCGATAGGTACGATACCCGCTCACGTCTCCGCCGAAATAGCGTTCGACCGCCTCGCCCAAAGCCGTTTTCATTCGAGTGATCTTTTCGACTCTATCTCGTTCGCCCATGCGCTCCGATAAGACCGCATAATTTGCGAGTCCGCCGTAAGCGAGCGACGAGGTGTTCAGGTTGATCCCCGAAGACAGACGGTTCTCCAATTCGTCGCTGTCCGAATAAACCACACCGTCCGCCGTGAGATTTCTACGGATATATTCCACGCACCAATCGAGCGCATGTTTCTGTTCTTCGTTCGGAAGCTTCTCCTGCGTCAATAATACGCGCGAAAGTCCGTACAAATACATCTCCGCGTCGCCCCTGTCACCAGCGCAACCGAAATTATCTTTGCCGCCGCAGATGATACTGCTCGGGATCGGCAGACAGTCGTCGTTGAAATACGGGTAATACCACTTGAAAATATTTTCGATCGCCTCCGCCTGCGCTCTGTCGCCCGTAAACGCAAACCACGGCGCGACGTATTCGCACTGATCGTTGCACCAAATCGCCGCATAGTAAGCCATACCGCCGGGTGAATGTATGATACCCTTTTCGGTTCGGAACAAACTTTCGCCCGCGCGCAACTTTGCAAACGCAAACATAGTATCTACCACACCGTCACCCGTCGTGATATCGCACTGCGTCATCAACTCTTGTACTCGAACACGCCGCCTTTCAAACGGGTTTTCTTCATAAGGGATCTTTTCGTTTGCAAACCGCGCGGAATAGCAAAACAGCAAGATGACATTATTCCCCGCCGAAATTTTGCGGCACGGCGTTCCGCAAGTGCATTCGAAGTAAATATATCCTTCGCAAGCGAGCTTATTCTCCGACCTTTTATGCGTTTCCCATTTGGGTGTAGCGGATTCTGTTCCGCCGTTGAAAATCTCTATCTGCTCGTAAAACACGGGCATCGTCACGGACGGATAAAATCTGCGAACTATGCGCAAATCGCCCGCATGAGAATACACCGACAGCACGCCGTCGAACTCCACGCGCTCGAATTGCTCTTTCGCATCGAATACTATGGGGCTTTGACTGCATTCCGGCTGATATGTGCCGTGCGTATTGTTGGGCTGAATACGGAAATTCGGAAACGCGAACCGCCGTTTATAATACGGTTCGCCATCCTTCACGCCGTACGTTATTACGCCCGAAACATTTTCGCCGCTCATTTCGATATGATCGGAATGTCCTTCGAAATCTTCGCTTGCGATTCTTTTTTTATTTTCCGCAATTTTCCAACGCATAGCTTACGCTCATAAATAAAACTTGATCTCGCAGGTTTTTTTGACCTGCGCATTAAACGTAACGAGCGCAACATCGGAATCGGGCGCGGATTCGCCGATGTTCAAAGGAAATACGACATTATCTTTTTTCACGACCTTAAATGCCGATTGCTCCCCGTTCACCGTAACCCGCCCGATTTGTTCGCCGTCGAGCAAATGCAACTTGACGGTTATCTCGCGCTCGTCGAAACACTTGTCGCCGTCGAACTCGCCCTGTGCCTGTTCGATATTCAACACATAGGCATTACAGTCTTTGCAATACCCCGCTTTATACTCCGTCGCTCTGTACTTGCCGAGCTTATACGCCGTCGTTTCGGCGTCGTCTTCGTACAGCATACCTTCGTCGCACGAATTTTTATCCGCGTACCAGTCGAATACGAGCCTATTCCACTTTTGTTCTTTTGTGTTTCGCGCTTCGTATGCGAGCGGCAGAACCGCGCCGAGCCTAACGAACAGCGGCATTTCACGCAAGCCGTACTCGCGCGATACCGTGTTTTCGCCGCCGACGACTTTGCCGCCGAAAACGTCCAACCATTTACCCGCAGGCAAATAGGTTTTTCGCACATCGATGTTTTTCTCGACGATATTTTTAGCCAACAGCTCGCAACACGCCTCACCGCCCGCCTGAAAATATTCGATCTCGATTTTGTATTCCCTATTCGGTTCGAGCCGTTTCAGCTCGAAAACCCAAGCGGCGTGAAGGGTTTTGTCTTCGAGTACCTTTTCGCCGTCTATCCGAACAGTCGCGCCGTCGTCGCAACGGATATACAGCGTAACCGCTTGGGGAAATTTCAAAACGGTCTCGAACCGCGCCGAAAAATCGTAAACGGGAACGCCTTTTTCGGGCGACGTGTGATTCAGCACAATATCGAGTTTATCGTACTCGGCGGAAGCTATAAGCTCGCCCTGTAATTCTCTGCCGTTATAGTACGTCGCCTTTACCGGCTTTGTATAACATTTTTTATCGACCGAAAACGGATATTCGCCCGAAATGGGAGAAATAAGTATATCGTTGCCGAGCATATATTCGCGCAAATCGGCTATCGCCGTTTTATCGTCGGGATACTCGAATCCCAACGATTTGAAAATCGGCTCGCCCGTTTTGTATGCGTCGTATGCGCTTTTGTATATCACGGGCAACAATCTGTACCGCAAATTATTGTACTCGCGCACGATGTCTATCGTTTCCCCGTCGTACATCCACGGCTCGCGCGTGCGCTCCACCGCGTTCGTGCAGTGCGGGCGGAACACGGGCGAAAGTACGCCGTATTGCATCCAGCGGACAAATTCACGTTTATCGGGATCGCCGATATGCCCGCCGCAGTCCGAATTGAGATACGGCACGGCGTTATTTCCGCATTTTATTATGTTTTCTATTTCCTGCGCAATCACTCCCAAGTCCGAACCGATATCTCCCGTCCACTGAACGGAATAGCGGTGGCTCGCGCTGTCTTTTATCGTCAAATAATTGCCCGTGGATACGTCCACGGCATTGCCCATGACTACGGGACGGCGGTAAACATCTTTGTTTCCCCAAATCCTTTGATAATAATGCCGCGTAATATCTTGGAACAGATACAGCCCCAGCGTTTCGTGCGGTACGCCGTCCGACGGCGATACGAGCTTTGTTCCCCAATTTCGATCGTACCACCAAATATCCAAACCTTTTTCCATGAGCGACTGCAAGCTCTTCTCTCGATACGCTATTTCCTGCGGCTCGAACACATTCGCGCCGTCTACCGGCTCCGGATGATCGTTAAACATAACTTCCACGCCGTGAGCGTGCGCAAAGTCCAAAAACCGTTTCATGTCGGGAAAAAGCTTTGTATTTATGTCGTAGCCCCAGCCGTGCTCGCAGCTCCGCCAATCGGTGTCTATGACCATTACGTCAAGCGGAAATTTGTGCGCTTCGTAATCGTATATGAGCTGTTTGGCTTGATCTTCGGTGTATGCAAAATATTTGCTGTTCCACCCGCCGAGCGTAGAAAGCCGTACAAGCTCGGGTCTGCCCGTAAGTTCGACATACAGCCTACGCAGCTTTTTGGCGTCTTTATCGCACAGCAATAAATAAACGTCTTGCACGTTTTCCGTTACGGTATATTCGCCATTGCGCTCTACCGAATAACCGCCTTGCGGCACGACGATTCTCGGCGTATCGCCAATCGCGAATACGTCGGGCGTTTTATCGAGCGGCGGGAGTTCGCCGCTGTTTTTGAGCTTTTTGTACGAATAAACCTTTTTGCCGTTTTTGTCGAGTCTTACTCCCGCAAGACTTTTTGCGTTTTCGGGAATATACAGTTCGTACTCGCCAAAGCATATTACGTTATCTTCGACGGTATACGCGATATGCGTATTTTCATATTGCGATCTGTCGGGAATAAAAAACGTGGCGTCGTCGCAAAACTTGCCGTTTTTGCCGTATTCAACGCGAACCGTATTTTCGCTTAAAAGTTGTACGCGAATGTTGCCTATGACTATCTGTTCCATGATTTACCTTCGATAGTGATTATTTTTATGTTAATTACCGAAAACGCATCGGGGATTTGCTATGCCCCAGCAAATTTCCGCGTTTGCGGGCGATTGCGACCAGCCTATGATGGTTTCCGCCTGCCCGAACGCAAAACGGTAAAGCGCTTCGTCCGCGCCGAAGTTGCCGTTTTTAGAAATGAGAATGGGGATACCGTATTTATCTTCGAAATAGAACGCGCAATTCGTTCCGTCGCGCACGATACGTACCCAAATGCCGCCTTTTTCTTCGAACAGTTTTGTAAACTCGGGCGTTACTTTGGTAAGATCGCCGGCTTCGAAATTTTTGTACCGCAAGCCGTTCGCCTTATCGTAAGCTATGCCGAAATTGTACCACCCGCTACCCGACAGAGTGATCTTTCTGTTGAGATTTACGTTTACCCATACCGTGCCGACTTCGGGAAACGCGGAATAATCGGTACTCGTCGAATTGCTCCATCCCATAAAGAAACGTATGGTAAAGTTGCGGGTTTCGGCGCTTGCGCCTGCGGGATCCGTCCATCCGTTGGGAAGCGCCACGGGCGTGACCGAAGAATCCAAAAGCTCGTCGTACGGGATCTGTACGTCGCCTTTATCGTCTTGGTAATATCTGCCGCAGGTATTGCAAAAATAATACCCGTTGTAGCTTGCTACCGCTTCGTCGTAATAGTGCATGTCGTGCCGCGTTTTGTCGATCGTGACGTCTTGCGCGGTAGTCGGCTTTGTTCCGTTTTTATCGCTGAACAGCTCGCCGCATTCGCACTTATAGTAAGTGTAATTGCCTTCTTCAAGACAGTTAGCGTCGCGCCCGTCCACCTTTTGAAGCTGTGTATGCGGGCAAGCGGGATCGACCGGTTCGATTTTACCGCCGCAACCGATAAGAGCGGGCGCGCCTATCGCCAATGCTCCCGCGATACACAAAATACTTTTGAATTTTTTCATGATACACCCATAAAAGTAATCGCGGCGGGGGCGGTATAATACCGCCCCTTTCGCGATTTGTCGTTTAATTGCGATCGCTTGATTTTACTCGTTGTTACTCGATAGCTTCGCCGCCTTACGCGTTGAGCGCAATGGTAATGTTCGAGAACGTCCAATCGTCACCCGTAGCGAGCAACTTGATTTCGTTTTGCACGTCGTCCGCGATAGCAAGGTCGCCACCCGAAGACGCAGCCTCGCCGTTACCCGCAGTTGCGTCTACGTCCAGTTGCACCCAATCCTCGCCGTTTTGGGCATAGATATGGATCACGCCGTTCGTACGCATAACCTTCACGTTCAAGCCGTCGTCGGAATAACATGCGGCGTTGATCCAATTAATGGTCGGATCGTCGCCGTGCCATTTGCGTTCTTGATCGGTGTTAAGATCGAGCGAGTTTGTCGCCAGCTTGACGACGTCCGCAGACCGTTCTTCGCGCAAGAATACAAAGAACCCGATTGCGTCGCCGCCCATTTGAACGCCGAACCTGCTCGCCGCCCAATCGTCGCCGTTACGGTATTGCTTGGTATTTTTAACGTTGAACGTAAATACGACTTCGGTAGCGGCTTTTTGCGCGTCGGTAAGCACCAAATCCGCGGATATGGCTCTGTGTCCGATGCGGTCCGCTACACCGTTGCCTTTGATAGCGATAGTCTTGTCGGTATCGTTGACGGTAATTTCGCCTTTTGCGTCGTTTGCCGAAGCGTACGCAAACGTCTTTTCGAGCGTTACGTTTATCTCGCCGCCGTTTGCGGGAACGGTCATCGTCGTCTTTTTATAGCCGTACACGAACACATCGTATTCGCCGGGAATGATCTCGGTAATGCCCTCGCTCTTGACGAACGTCGTTTCGGTACCGTCTTTTTTGGCTTTAAGGCTCACCGTGGCGTCTTCCGCAAGGTCGGTCCCCGTGATGTTGAGCGTGATATTTACCGAAGCTTTTTCCAGCGTGGCAACCACCTTGATATCGCCGGTAACGATGAACGAATAGGTATATACGAGACCGCTTTGCGTCCAGCCCGAAGTGACGGTTTGCGCGCTTTCGCCTTCGCCGATAACGATCTGTTTGAGCGCGTGATTTTCCGCGGCGGTCACGGTGACGGTGCATTCTTCGTTTACGTAATACTCGGTTTTATCGACGGCTATCGTACCCGTATCCGCGGCAGTCACCGATACGCTTTTTTCCACCGCTTGCTCGGGCAGACTTATCGCGATATTCGACACGGTGTAATCGGAACCCATTCCAAGGAACTTGATATCTGTTTTTGCGTCGGCGGCGCAAGTCGTTTGGAAAATCTTGACCCATTCGCTTTCGTTTTGCGCAAAGAACGTAATGCTCGTGCCGTTGCGTATGGCGCGGATATTTACGCCGTTTGTGCCGTACATCGAAACTTCGATCCAATCGTTTGTATTGTTCTTATCGTCTCCGAACTCGTTGTTGCCGAGCATACAGCCTTTCAAAGCGCGACATATTACTCCGTCAACTTCGTTCGTAGTATTCCAAAAGCTCATGTTGACGCCTTTGTATCCCGCCGCCATGACGATACCGAAAGCATTGTTCGGTCCGTCATTGGGCGACGCGGCTTTAAGATTAAACGAGAGCTGAACGTTGGTCGAGCTTTTTACCTGTTCGGAAAGGGTAAGCGTCGCTTCGGGCACGGGCGAATTCCAGCACCAGAAAGCGTCTACCACTTTATTGTTCGCGTTTGCCGTATTTATTTTAACGGCATCTGCTTCGACTTCGATAAGCGTTTCAAAGTCGCACTCGCCCATTCCGTTATTGTCGCCGTGGTGATATTTCGTCGCAACGGCAATATCGCCGAAAGTCAACGTAACGGACGGCGTGTCTTCGGAAATTTCCACCGTGGTTTCGCCGTATCCGAAATGTTTATCCGAGATAACGCACTCATATTCGCCTATATAAACGTTGCCCGTCGCGGAATATGTGCCGTCGTTGTTTTTAGTAAGATCGAGTTTGCACTCGTAATCGCCGATAAGTATCAACTTCGCGCCGTTCTCCACGGTCACGTTATTGCCGGCCTTGTCTACGAGATTTATCTTTATATTCGAGAAATCGACCTGCGGAGTCGCCTCAAAAGTCGCAACGACCTTTATATTGCCGGTCACGGTAAAGGTATAGCCGTAAACCAATCCGTTCTTCGTCCACCCTTCGGTAACCGTTTGCGCGCTTGCTCCTTCGCCGATGACGATCTGTTTTAAGCGATAGCCTTGCTTTGCGGTCAGTGTGAGCGTGCAAGCGTCGTTCCAATAGTATTCTTTGTCCGCGTTTTCCATATCGCAAACGACAGAGCCCATAGCGTCGCTGTTTACGGAAGCGCTGTATTCGACCTTTGCTCCCTTTGTCACAGTGACGACGACGGTCGTATTTTCCATAATGTCGGATATTTCGAGCGTGTACTTGCAACGATTCGCGCCGAGACTTTCCTTTGCGACCGTCGTAAAATCGATCGCCGTGCCGTTTACCGATATCGCGCTCGGGAAATAGCTCCACGCGGCGTTTGCATTGTCTGTTTCGATAACGAGCGTTGCCGTTTCGCCTTCTTCGACGGTGGGATCGATCGATACTCTGTAACCGTGATTCTCGCCGTCCTTAAAGCTTGCCGTCACGTCGTGTTCCGCAACGTCGCCTTCTTGCGGTATGCGCACTTTGATCCCGCTTATCTCGTACTTCGAACCGATGGCGAGAAATTTGACCATCGTGTCGGCGTACTCGTAGCATTCCGCTTCGTGGATCTTTACCCATTCGCCGTTGTTACGGGCTGTCATAACGATCTTATTGCCCGTGCGCTCGACGCGAATGTTCGCGCCCGAGCCGTAAATAGCCGATTCGAGCCATTTGAAAGTTGCGTTCTTGTCGTCGCCCCAGCCGTCTTCGCCGAGCCACGTACCTTTTAGGTCGCGTACATTTATTCCGTCGGCTTCTTTTGTCGTATCCCAGAAGCTTAAAACCGCGCCTTGATGATATTCGGTCATTGCTATACCGAACGCATTGTTGGGCTGATTGTTGGGATCCGTCGCTTTGAGCTTGAAATCCACTCTTACGTTTCTCGAAGCCTTGATCTCGTCCGAAAGATTAAGTGTAGCCGCGGGAACGGTGTTTCCGTTTCCCCACTGCCAAAAGCCGTTAGAACTTGCTATACCGTTGACTCCGATACTGCCGTCGGCGACCGTAACGCAGTCCGCGAGCTGTATGTTTTCGGCTCTGTTGGGATCGTAAACGGTGGGCGAAGCAAACGCCCCGAATTTTACGGTAGCTTCATCCATGCCGTCCGCCGTTATCTTGACCTCCGGCGACAGATAGTTGTTGATCGTGCCGACAATAGACAGAGTATACAAGCCCGGCGTAAAGTTGCCCGATATCGTATAGTTACCGTCGTTGCCCGCCGTCAGATCTGCTTCGTAACGGGTGTCGCCTGCTATAAGCACGCCCTTTGCGCCCGACGGAAGCGTTACTTTATTGTCATCCTTGTCGAGCACCGTAACGTTGGCGGAATACTGCTTTTGCTCATCCGTATATTCGCCGTTCACGTCGATATTCGTGATACGGAAATCGGAGCCGGCGCCCATAAACTTGATATCGGTCTTGGCGTCCGTAGGGCAAACTTGCGACATGAACGGATTCCATTTGCCGTCTTTCTTTGCGAAATACTTTATCGTTCCGTTTACGCGAACGACGCGAATGTCAGCGCCTTGCTCGCCGTAGATCGCCGTTTCAAGCCATTTGAGCGTTGCGGCTTCGTCTGCCTTAAACAAGTCGTTGCCGAGTTTTTGTCCGAGGAGCTTGTGAAGCGTGATACCGTCTTTTTCGTTCGCGGTGTCCCAAATGCTCAAAGCCAATCCCTTGTAGTTTTCGGTCATTGCTATACCGAAAGCGTTGTTGGGCGCGTTGTTTGTCTTGCTCGCTTTAAGATTGAATTCGAGTTTTACGCTCTTGCTGTTTTGCACCGCGTCCGCAAGATTGAGCGTTATTTCGGCGACCGCGGCGTTCCACTGCCAGAATGAGTCCACGCTCGAAGCGTTGATGGCGAGCATTCTGTCGGCATCGTTCATGTGCGTCAAGTCCACATAGTAGCTTTGCGAAGACGCGATTGCGTAATTGTATTGCAATACGAACTCTTTTTCCGCGCCGTCGAGTTTGAGCGCGCCCGAATAACGGTATTCGCTGTCCACGGTCAATATTGTAACGGTATATGTATCCGTCGTGATGCCCTTTATGGTGAGTACGTTGTTGTCGCCTTTTTCAAGCGTGTAGTCGGTGTTTTCGACGAGCGTCGTCCCGCCCCTTACAAGAGTTACAGCAAGACCGTCGAGCGAGCTTATAGGGGTGTTCGTTCCGTCCTTGCGCAAAACGAATTTGCACTGTTGGTCTATATACGTCACTACCTGATACTTGCAGTCGGGGCATTTGCCGTCTTTGTCGGGCGTGCCGTGCAAGGCTTTGGTTGCGGCGTCCATCGCGTCGTCGTCGGCACACTTTTTCCAATGGTGCGTCATCGACGAACCCCACTCGGTATAGCTGTGAGTATGTAACACATATCCGCAGTCGGGACACTTGCCGTCCGCATTGGGCGCGCCGTGGTCGGCGACGGTGGATTCGTCCTTTACCCCGTCGTCCGGGCATTCTTTCCAGTGCTGCGTCGGAGAAGATCCCCAATCGGTATAACCGTGTTCGTGTCCGTCGCCGCAACCGACCGTAACGCCGCAAGTAAGAGCAAGCCCCGCCATGAGTATTGCCCATTTGTTTGGTCTTTTCATGATTACCTCCTGTTTTATGATTTTCGCTTTTAGCGATAAAACCGTTTGTTGGATAGGGGTATGACCCCGTTAAGCTATAACAGCAATATAAAGCACCCGCCTTGAACGGAACGCGCTACAAACTGTTCGTGTTTTCCGCTATCGGTGTAATACCAGTCGGAAAACGGCACGCGGTCGGGCGACTCTTTAAGAAAATCGTCGACGAACGAAACCATTTTCTTTTTCTTTTCGATATCGTCGGTAAGCGCCGCCGCCCACATCAGCCAGTCCGATTTCGTATACCGCTCGCGGTTGTCCAGCGGCGTTCCGAATTTGTCGGCTATGCTTAAATAAAAGTCTACTTCGCTTTCCGCAAGCGATCTCGGGAATAAGCCGAGATCCAATATCTTATCGAACGCCAAATTGTACTTTAACGAGAAAGTTTTGTCGTCCGCGTCCCACGTTATGGGCATGTGCGAAAACTTTTCGGAAAAAGCGACGATTTCGTTTGCGAAGCGTTCCGCCGTATTTCGAAAGCTTTTGCTTGGCGCGCCTTTATTCGCCGCTTTCAGCAATTCGGCGTAGCACCCTATGCCGACGGTCGCTTTTATAGCAAGATTCAAATTGTTTTTGAGATGTCCCGCAAAATCGTCCGTGCAAAGCTGCTCTTCCGGTCTCAAACCGTATTCGACCAGATACGCCACCCACTTTTCCGCAAGATCGGCATTTTCGGCGAAAAACGCAATGCCATGATCTTTACGGTAACACGCATATTGCATGATGAGCATGTTGGCGCATTCTTCGACCGACATCTGATACTTCGGATCGTATAAACGCTCGTTCGGCGGTAACAAGTAAAAGGGATAATGCGTGTCCGCGCCGTCTCGCGGCTTTGCAAGCGTTCCAATGCATTTTTCCTTTGCCGAATTAAGCCCGTATACGTTGCCGCAACAGTGCGGATACGTTCCCGCGTCGTGCGGAGCGAAATCGTATACCCACGCAGGCATTCGCGCAAACTCGAAAATGGGGCGCATCATACCTTTTATCGCCTCGGTATTGTACAAAAGATACAGCGGCATGGACGGATAGCTTACGTCTACCGTGGCGATACAGCCGTTCGATCCGCATTCCTTGGAAAGAAACAGCGCGTTTCCGTTACTATCGGCAACGAGCTTGTGCGCGGCTACGCTTTGCCTTAAAGAGGCATACAAAACGTCGAGATACCGCTTGCCGAACGGCTCGGCGCGCTTTTTAAGCTCGTCGTCGAAAGCGGCAAGGCGCTTGTCTATCTCTTTGTGACCGTGCCAAACGGTTTCGAGCGCGTCTACGATCGTGCGGTTTTGCAAATAGTATCCTTTGCGGAAATCGCCGTAATAATCTATCGCAACAACGTCGTCGTATCCGAGCGCGAAAATACCCGTTTTCGACTCGTCGAACGCGCAGATATAACATTCGTCGCCCGACGCAGTAAAGTTTTTCAAGCCGCCCGCAAGATACGCCGCCATATCGCGCTCGTCCGCGTAAAACGCTTGCTTGCCCGCAAGATACCACCAGCCCCAATCCGCGCCCATTTCGTCACCGTTATTGGAAAGATACAACTGACGTTTTCTGCCGATAAACGCGCTCTCGAAGCCGTCGCGCGCCATGACCGCGCCGCGCGTTTTGGCATTCGGTTCGAGTGCGGTATTAAAGGATACGGCGCGGTTTACGAAAATCGATATCTCGGCTTGCGCGTCGCCCGCTATCTCGAACTCCATATAACACACGGGCATGGACAGCGTTTCGAAGTCGTCGGGCGGCAACGGCGATACGAACTTGACTTTGAGCTTTATATCGCCCGCTTTAAACTCGTAGTCCGTAGAAAACGCCGTAACGCCGAGCGAAGTCTGTTCCGCACGCAATACGCCGCAACCTGCAAGATCCGCGCAGTCGCCCAAAAAGCAGTACGTCTTTCCGCCCGTTTTGATAAATCCGTAAATCTTTTTTTCTTCGCCCCACCAACTGCGCACGTTGCTTGCGTTCAGCTCGTCGGTAACGCTCCATAACGAAAAATTCGGATCTTTTACGAATAGCGGATATGCGGGTAAAATTCGTTTATTTCCCATGATCACTTGATAACGTCTCCCGTAACGGGATCGAACACATACAGGTCGGCGGCGGAAAATTTAACGGCTATCTTGTCGCCCGCTTTGAGCTTGTATTTGGCGTCGAGCTTGCCTACGGTGTTTCTTCCGCAAAACTCGAAATGCACGCTGTATTCGCCGCCCAAAAGCTCGGTCAAAGTCGGCTCGACTACATAGTACCCGTCGTATTTTTTGCCCGCTTCCGCCTTTTCGATCTCCAACCGTTCGGGGCGAATACCGATAAGCACTTTGTCGCCTTTTTCCGTGCGCGAACGCAACTGTTCGAGCTTTTCTTTGGCTACCGTCCTTTCCTTTTCCCAAACGTCTTCTTTTTCCTTTTCTTTTTTCTTGGCGATGCTCTTAAAGAAATTTACCGTGCGCGTAATGAGATTGCTTTTTTTCGCGGTCTGCGCTTTGACCTTGTTTTCGCCGAGAACGGACAAAACCTTCAATATCTTTTCGCGCGCCGTCAAATCGAAATTAGCGTTAATTTGCTCGAATTCGGCGCATTTTTCGGCATAAAACGATTCGTACTTCGCCTTGAAGCTTTTGCTCGCGGGGATATCGAATCCGCCGTACGTATACGCGTTTTTGCTCTTGTCGTATTCCATTTCGAAAACGTTCATCGACGGGGACCCGATAAAGCGGGCTACGAACACGTTTACGGGATCGCCGTATATCTCTTCGGGAGTGCCTATCTGTTGCACGAAACCGCGGCTCATTACCACTATGCGCGTAGCCATCGTCATAGCTTCCACTTGATCGTGAGTTACGTAAATGGTGGTGGCGTTTATTCGGTTATGCAGTTTGACTATCTCGCTACGCATGGTCAGACGAAGCTTGGCGTCGAGATTGGATAACGGTTCGTCCATCAAAAATACGGGTACGTTTTTGATGATGGCTCTGCCGAGCGCGACGCGCTGCATTTGTCCGCCCGAAAGCTCTTTGGGCAGTTTGTCGAGATATGGCGTAAGATCGAGCTTGTCTGCCGTTTCGTATACTCTCGTTCTTATTTCGAAACGCGTAAGCTTTCTCGAAACGATCTTTTCCGTGCCGTCGTCGTTGAGAACGTGAAACTTTTCGTTGAGTTTTACGCCGCTCTCTTGAAGCTTCGTCCGTTCCGCCGCTTCTTTTTCGTCAAGCTTTTTAAGCCATTCGGACAAAACAACGTCTTTTTTGACCGCTATTTCGTTCTTGGTCGCGGCGTCGAGCGACCTGAACAGCCCGACGAGCAGTTTGGACGAACAAGGCTCGATATCGAGAAGCACCGCAAGCTCTTCGACAAGCGTTTTCCGCTTCATTCTTTTGGAATGTTGCGAAAAGATCGCTTTCGCTATCCTTTCGATGCCTATGCTTTCGAGCAGTTTTTTTACTTGCGCGACTGATAACAGCGTTTCGTTTACAACGGGCGCGGGATATTTGTTTATGGTGAGCGGGAACGCGATGTTTTGATACACGTTCATCTGCGGATACAGCGCGTAGCTTTGAAAGACTATCGCCATTTTCCTGTCTTTGCACGGCTTATAGTTGAGCAGATCGTTTTGCAGATAAACGTCGCCGTCGGTTATGTCTTCCAGCCCCGCGACCATGCGAAGCGTCGTAGACTTGCCGCAACCCGACGGTCCGACGATAACTATAAACTCGTTTTTGGCGATTTCGAGATCAAAATCGTACACCGCTTTTTCGCCGTTGGGATATACCTTTACGAGATGGCGCAAAGATAAAAAAGTATCTTTATCGTTTACAATGTTTTCGTTTTCCGTGATCATCTCTTTACTCCTGTGGACGCAAGCCCTTCGATCATTCTGTTTTGAGTGAATATGAATATTATAAGTACCGGTATAAGCGAGAACAACGCCGTCGCCATAGACACGCCCTGCGCGCCCCATGCCGAGCTTCCGCCGTAGCTTTCGGCAAGCGCGACGGTGATCGTCTGTATCGCCTGACCTTCGCCTGCCATCAACAGCTGCGGACCTTGCAGATTGTTCCATGACGCGGCAAAGGTGAACAGCACTATTACCAACATCGTGGATTTTGCGAGCGGACAGACTATCTTTAAAAATATCTTGAAGTGGCTCGCGCCGTCGCTTTTTGCGCTTTCTATTATGTCTATCGGTATCGTTTTGAAAAAGTTGTACATCAGTATTACGTTGAATACACCAACGATACCGGGAATCGTCAGCCAAAAATATACGAGCGCATAGGTCGACGCGAAGTTATTTACGCCGAGCGCGGTTTTGACCGTTTGAAAAAGCGCAAGCCCCGGCGCGGTGGCTATAACCGTCGGCGCCGCCATCCAAGCGAACAGCGATTTCATAAACACCTGCTTGCCCTTCCACCGCAGAAACACTACGACGTACGCGACCACAAGGTCGATCAAAACCGTTAAGCCGCAAGTAAGCGCGGTGCTCCACAGCGAGTTGAACATCCATTTGGGCATGTTGTCGAGCTGTCCGTCGCCATTGATGAAAAAGCCTGTGTAATGTTTGATCGTCCACTGACCGGGGGTCGGAAAAATATTTTCGGGGTGCATTTGAAGGTCCAGATCGGACTTAAACGACGTTCCCACCATGTAAATAAGCGGAAATACAAATATCAGCGCGGCTATCGCGAGTACGATAAACGAAACTATCTTTTCGCGTCGCGTCGTGAGTTGCGACTTCGTAAGCCGCTTTTTGATTTTCGCGTCTTGCATCAGTCTGCGCCTCCTTTATAATCGGCGCTTTGCGCTTTAAGCTCGGCATACCGCGCATATTCCGCACAGTATTTTGCGCCGGGACGTCTGTCCGCCATGACTTTGCGCTGTATGAATCCCAGCGCCGCCGAGATTATGCCGAGTACCAACGCCGCCGCGCAAATAAATCCCGTAAGCTTTGCATAAGTCAGTCCGCCCATAAGATATTTTTGTATCCACATCATAGGGCTTACCAAAATGTCTTTGTTCTCTATCGTGTTCAATACGTACGGCTGACCGTATAAGCTCAACATTCCCACCACCGTGCCGAACATGGTAAGAGACAGCGTGGACTTCATGCAGGGAAGCGTGACGTGCAATATTTGCCGCCACCTGCCGCCGCCGTCCATTTCGCACGCTTCGTACAACGATTTGGGTATATCGTTCAATACGCCCGCATAAATGACGAAGTTGCCGCCGACGCCGCCCCATATACACAATAGAAGTATTATTACCCAGCGCAGGAAGTCGTCCTGAAACGGCTTGCCGCCCAACCAATCGATGTCCGTACCGAACAGCGAATTGATGAGTCCCGAGCCTTTCGGTCCGAAAAAGTTACAGAATATTATACCTGCGATCGAAATGGATACAAGGCTCGGCAAATATATGCACGCTCTGAAAAATTTGTAGCCGGGCGGACGCATGTTTATGAAGTACGCCAAAACAAACGATATTATCGTGCCTATCGGGAACGTGCAAAGCGCGTACACCGTGACCGGCCCGAACGATTCCCAAAAGCTTTGGGACATCGATATATCGCCGTTGAACAGCATTTCGAAATTCTTTAATCCGTAGAACTGCGTCGCGCCTACGTCGTACGGATCGTAACGCAAAAACACGTACACGAACCCCATAACAAACGGCACTACCGAAAACAGCACCAGAATTATTATGAACGGCGACAGCAACGCCCAAGCCGAAATCTGTTCTTTTACTCTTTGTCGGCGGCGCGCGAGCATATTCTCGTCTCTGACGCTTTCTTCAAAAGCTTTCATTTTCCCCTTCTCCTCTATTTATTCCATCGCTTTCAACAGATCGATCTGAGAATTGAGCGCCTTTTGTTTTACGCGTATGAATTCTTCGTCTTTTGCGGGGTCTCCGTCTATCAAGGCTTCGGACAAAAGCGCGCTCAAATTATCCGATACGTCCATATAATACGGCGTGATGCCCATGGTAGTGAACGCATCGAGATGCGGGTACCAATTGTTTATCAACTCTTTTACGCACTTGTTGTTTTTGTATGTATCCGAATTCGCTATCGTATCGGACAGAGTAACGTGTCCAGCTTCCGCCCAAGCCGCGCCGACGTCGCCGCGTTGCGTAAACCACTTTACAAACTCGCATATCGCCGCTTTTTTCGTGATGTCGGTCACCTTTCTCGTCATGGTAAGCATGTGCGAATCGCCGTATACCTTTTTGGCGGTGTCCGAAGTTTCGTTATCCATCGCAAACCAACCTGATACGCTCATTCCGCCGATTATGTCCTCCGCTTGCGCGACGGTCACTTTATTTTGTTGCGAATACGCGTCGACGATGTTGGGACGGTACCACGGCATGCTCACATAGAACAACGCTTTTCTTTGGTAGAAATCGGTCGCGCCGGACATTTCGTGCACGCCGAGAGCGGCATAGCCGTTATTTATAAACGAACGCACCGACTGTATGGCTTTCTTGTAAATCTCGCGCTGAGTAGTGTCGTCGTACCAATCGCCGTACAGATCGTCTTTGTACAGGTGTCCGCCGTTCTGCAATACCGCGGTAGGCATCAGGTATTTGGCAAAGAAGTCTCCGCTCGTCTCCCACGAAATCGGATATCTGTTTTCCTTGGCTTTATACGCCGCGCAAACTTCCATCAACTCGCTTCGTGTCTGCGGCACTTCATCGGTGTATTCGGCAAGTATCTCTTTATTGTAGTAAACGACCATGCTCGCGGCGTCCACGGGAACGCCGAAGCTATATTCCGTTCCGCCTTTGGAATATTGATTTACGCCCGCCGCAAATCCCGACAAATCTATTTTTACGCCCGTTTCTTCCATAGCGAGATCGTACGGCTGAATCACATGGTAATCCAAAAACGATTTTATGGATTTTTGGTGCGACATCAATATGTCGGGCGCATCGTTGGCATTCTGCGTAAGTTTGAGCGTAACGTTCTTTTCGAAATCGGTCTCGCCTACCGTCGAAAATTTTATATTTATTTTTCCGTTGTATTCGGCGTTGAACTGTCCGATAAGCTGACTGAACGGGGTTTTGTCTACGCCGCCGACGATAGTCGTAAGGCGAATGCTCACATCGTCGAACACGATATCGCCGTTGACGTCTTTTTGAAGCTCGCCCGTTGTGCTCCACCACGTTCCGTCCGGATTCAACACGTCGTTGCCGCCGCCGCACGCAACGAGCGGAGCGGTGACGGTCAAAGCCATGACCGCGCTTAAAACTGCCGCAATTTTCTTTTTCATAGTGTCACCTCACACTTTAATTTTTCGGTTTTTATATCCGCAAACCGCAACGGATCAATTTTTAGGAGTCAAACGGATAGCGAAGCCGCCGTTCTTGAACATATCGATGATCTCTTTGTCGGTACTCGTAATGTCTTTTATAACTTTCAAAACGACTTTGTTATCCGTCGGATGGTTTACGAAAATTTCCGCTTCGTACGTTTTTCCCGCGTCAAGGAAGGAAAAATCCACCGTAGCCATTGTGTCGAGAATGGCATTGACGCCGCCTACGAACCAATTATCGCCCGAACGCACCGCGCCGACATAATAGGAATCGAGCTCGCCGCAAAGGAATTTGGTATCGTCGCGCAGTGACGGAATGTTCTTGTAAAAATCTATTACCTGTTCATGTCTGTATGTTTTTTCGAAATCCGCCATCGAAGGAGTGCCGCATTCGAACAGTACGGCAAGCGCCATGTTTTGCGCCATCGTCATGCCCGTAGTAAACGGATTGACGACGGGAGTAAAATCGCTCGGGCCCACTATCGCGCGCGTAAACAGTTGATTTACCGGAACGGTAGCGTCGATATTCGTGTTTTCGTTGCCGCGTATCGCTTCTCTGTTCAAAACGTTGGGATACACCCGTCTTTCGCCGGTAGGCTTATTGCACCCGTGACAGTTGACTATCATTTTGCGCTTAGCGCATTCTTGATAAATGGTTTCGTACCACTTTATCGTTCCCGTATCTTCGCCGTAGAACTTGGGGTTTTCGGAGTTTTGTCCGTCGAAGAAATCTATCTTGATCCCAGATACTCCCCAGCTTTTCCACAGGTCGAGTTTCTGCTGTAAAATCTCTTTCCTGCCGAAACCGAAATCGGGGAACGAATTGCACCATACGATTATCTTGACGCCTTTTTCGTTCGCCTCCGCGACGAAGTCGATAAAATCGTCTACGTTAAGCCCCGAGTTCCAGCCGCCGTCCACTATAACATATTTCCATCCCATTTCATGCGCAAGATCGACGTAACGCCTATGCATGGCATAATCTTGTTGCGACGATATATTGAGATAAATAAGCCAGTTCCATGCCGTAACGCCGGGTTCCACCCAATCGTAATCGTATATCTCCTTTTCCGCGGCGGAAAGCGTATCGTAATCGTCGGGCTTCCAATACTCCGCATCGTCGTATACCTTTTCCACGAGCTCGCTTTCGATCACCGTACCCAGATCGCCCGTAATACCCATTCTCCACGGCGAAGTAAACGGATAACCGATCTTGTTGTCGTCGATCATAAAACCCGCGGGCGTGGGAACGGTCTGCAAAATACCTGAGCCGGCGTTTTCGTCCGACTCTCTCAAAAACGATCCGTAAAAGCCGCTGCCGATAAGTCCCGATTCGGTTATGAGCGAATATGTTTCGCTACCTTTGAGCTTATACAGCACGGGCATGGAAATATCGCTTCCCGCGAGATCGTCGTACCGCATTTTAACATACGGCTCTTCGTAAGCAAAGAAGTTTTGTCCGTACAGACCGCTAAACGGCATAGCCCAAAGCGTGGAGTTGGCGGGAAGCGCGAATTCGGTATTCTCGCTCAATACCGTCACCGTGCCTTCGCTTTCGTCGACCGCGCGTATGCCGTACCTAAACGCATAACCGTCGTCGTAAGCGCGCATGGTCAGATCGAGATAGAAAGCCCAGCCCTTGAACGTTATCGTCGTTTCGTTGCAATCGAACGCCACTTTACTGTGCTTGCCCGTAATGTTGTCGTACTCGCCCGTCACTCTTTGCGACTTTACGCCTTCTACGGAAAGCAATCTGAAATCGTCTTCCTCGATCGTAAAGCCGAGCGCCGATTTTTCGACAACCGCAAGCTCGCCTTTTTCGACCGTATACGAAAGTTCGCCCGCATGATCCATAACTATCTTCGACTTTATGCTTCCGTCGGGAGACGTTACCGTCCAACTGCCCTTATCGGACATGTCCGGCTCGACGTTCGTTCCGTCGTTGCAGCCCGTCATGAGCATAACTCCGCCCATAAGACAGCTTGCGCAAATAATACCTGCCGTAACAGAAAATAATTTTTTCATTGTGTTCTCCTCTAATTATTGATTTCGAAACTTATCGACGTAGCCATTTCGTTCAACTTTTGGGCGAAATCCACGTTTGTTTCCGCGAGCATGGGAACGATGTATTTTTCCGCGCAAATACTGTTAACGATGCGCTTGCCGCCGGTATATCCGTCGTAAGTATAAAAGTTCTGCGGATCACCGACATTCTCCAAAATACCTTTGTACGTTTCATTAAACTTTTCGGGGTCGGCAGCGGACTTACGCACCGGATACCAACCTTCCTCGGTAAAAGTCTCCGAATGTCTGCTGCAATAATCGGCGAAAACCGCGCCCGCCGCGAGCTGTACGTCGGACACCTTGCCCGCCTTGTAGAACGCAAGTCCGAACGTGTGAATGGGTATTCTCGCCGCCGCCGCGTCGTCGTTATCGGTGAATAATCCCGAAAGCGGCATGACGCCGAGCGCCGAATTACCTTTTACCAGATCGTTACTGCACATGTAATTGACGACGCACATAAGCGCGTTGCCGTCTTTTACGGCGTTTATGGGCGTATGATCGTCGTACGACGACTTGTCGCCGGTGCCGCCATGGCAGTCGCCGTTCGCGCCGAACAAATTATACATGTTTTCAAGCCCCGTCAACGCACCGCTCCTTACGGCGGCATCCGACCATTTAGATTCATACATCGAGATGTCGGCGTTGTACGAGTAATATTCCGCGCCGTTTTGCAAAAACGCGACGCTGCTCGGCGCTTCCTTAAATGTCCAATCGGTATTCGTCATTATGGATTTGAAATTCGGCTTGGACGCCTTTTCTCCTTCGTACGCCTTTTTCAATACCGTCGAAAGCTCGGTGTAGTTTTCGGGCAGAGCGTCGCCGTTATACTTTAGCATAAGCGCCTTGTTGTAAACGATATACGGCACGCTTGCGAGCATGGGAACGGCGGTCAACGCGCCTTTATACAAACTGTCACGCAAAGCGCCCGCATACCAGTCGTCGAGCGAATAGTCTATGTCCGCCATAGCATATATATCCGAAACGGAATAATACGTGCCTTCGTTAACACTCTTTTCGGGCGTGGATTGCAATCTGACCGAATAGGTGTTTTGATCCAACAACGCTTCCGTCGCATTGACGTGTATCCTGCCGGCGTATTCTTCGTTGAACTTGTCGGCAAGTTTGGAAAAAATCGCCTGACCCTTGCCGTTATTCGCGAGCCAAAAGTTGACTTGCACGTTATCGTAAATTATATTGCCGCTTGCATCGCGCGGTATGGCGTTACTCGCGGTGTAACCTGCGTAAAGCGTCGTTTCGGATTCGACGGTATCGACGGCAAAATCCCACTTTTGCGTACACGCCGCATCCTTGTACCAACCGTCGAGCTTCATGCCGAGCCTGTTTACCTTTTCGGCGGTAGGCGCATATCTTTCGGCGACTTTTCCGTATTTATCCACACTGACCGTAAAGGACGAGCGCGAGCCCGGATAATTGTAGTCGAACGTTACGGGTACTTTGCCTTCGTAAACCGTCCACTTCGCAAAAAGATCGAGCTTTGCGGTAACCTGCGCGGAAAAATCGTAAGCGTTGTTACAATCTTTGTCCGTGTACCAGCCTTCGATCTTAAACCCGTCGCGCGGCGCTTTCCAATCGAGAGCGGCAGTTCCGTTGGGGATCTCGACGGTCCTTGCCGCTTCGTCGCCGTAATTCAAGTGATAGACGACTTCTGCCGTACCGCCGTTGTTTCCGGTCGGACCGCAAGCGCATAGCGCCGTCGAAGTCGATCCGATCGCGAAAACCGCGCCGAGTAAGAGCATTGCTACTCTGATTTTTTTCATATTTTACCTCCCGGTTTTAATATTTTGTAAATAAAGGGGTTTCATCTAGTTTTTAAATTCCGATAAAAAATCGCGAGCCGATCATTTTTACTTTGGCTTTTAGCCGAATGTCTTGCGCCGACGCGCCGACGAGTATCTCGTACGCGCCGTCTTCTATATCCCAACGGTCTTTTGCCGTCGACCAATATTCGAACGCGTTTTTGTCGAGCGTTACTTTTACCCGTTCGGTCGTTCCCGCTCTTACGAAAGTTTTTGCAAAACCTTTAAGCTCTTTGTACGGTCTTGTCACATACGAACTCAACGCTCTGACGTATACTTGCGAAATTTCTTTGCCGTCGATTTTCGACGCGTTTTTTACGTCGAACGTTATATCGAGAGTGTTTCCGTCCGATTCCGATCGGATGTCGGCATACTCGAATTTCGCATAACTCAACCCGTGTCCGAACGGGAACTGCGGCAATATACCGCATGTGTCGAAGTATCTGTACCCGACGAGCAAACCTTCTTCGTACCGTGTGACCTTGCTGTCGTTGCGGCTTTTTGCCGCGGGCGAATCTTCGTACCGCACGGGGAACGTTTCGGACAGCTTGCCGCACGGGTTGACTTTGCCCGTAAGCACGTCGGCTATCGCATCGCCGCCGTTTTCTCCGGGGAATCCTGCGTAAACCACCGCCGCTACCTTGTCTATCCACTCGCTCATGTCGATAGGCGCGCCCGCGAACAACACTACCACCGTATTCGGATTGACGCTTGCCGTATCGAGTATGGTCCTTGTCTGCGCGATACCGTTATTCATCGTCGGTCTGTCGCCGCCCTCGCTCTCCTTATACGCACCCGTACCCGCGAACACTATATTGACGTCGCTCACCGCGGCGTTTTCCACGGCTTTGCCCGCGTTCATAAACGCGCCGTCCACGCCGTCATCGGAGAACGCGGGTTCATACGCTATGTCGCTGCCGTGTTCTCTTTTCATTATTTCGAGCATATCGAACATGGGTGTCAAACGCTCGACCTTGCCCGAACCGCCGCCGCACACGAGTTCGGGACGTTTGCGGTTGTAAGCGCACGGACGGGCGAACCAACCGCACATCGAAAGGCTTTGACCTTTTTCGAGCGGTAGCACGCCGTTGTTCTTTAACAACACTATCCCTTCCCGTTCGACCGTTTGAGTGAACGCTATGCGCTCGGCTAACGTATGCTTGCGCTTTTTGCCTTTCTGCATTTGCTTACAACGTTCGACAACATCCAAAACGCGCTCGGCTAAAACGTCGATCTCCTTTTCGGTTATCTTTCCGTCGTTATAGTCTTGTACGAGCTTTTCGTAATTATTTTCGCTATACGGCATTTCGAGATCCAAGCCAGCTTTTGCCGCGCTCGTTCTGTCGCGCACAGCGTCCCAGTCCGACATTATAAGCCCGTCGAATCCGTATTCGTTACGCAACACGTCGTAACCCTTTTTGTACTCAGAGCCGTACACGCCGTTTATGCGGTTATAGCTCGACATCACGCTCACGGGCTTCGCTTGCAACGCTATCTCGAACGGTTTGTAATATATTTCGCGTAACGTACGCTCATCGACGTCGCTCGACTGTTGAAATCTGTTGAGTTCGGCGTTGTTGCAACAAAAATGCTTGACGCACGCGCCCGCACCTTCGCTCTGCATGCCTTTAACGTACTCGCGCGCCATTACGCCAGCAAGAAAAGGATCTTCGGACAGATACTCGAAACTGCGCCCGCACAGCGGATCGCGCTTTATGTTGACGCCGGGTCCCAACACGACGTCCGCGCCCGCGTCCAAACAGTCGTCAGCCACGCACTCGGCATACGTCCTTGCCATATCGGTATCCCAGGTATTGCACAACATTTGCAGGGACGGGTACGCGACGGACGGCTTGTCGCCGTCGGTCCACTTTTCGGGATCTACGGGCATGCGTATACCCATGCTCGCGTCCGTCGTCTTTACGCTCGGTATCTTTCCGTCGAAGTCGCAGGTGTTCCAGCAATCTTTGCCGCATATGAGCCGAAGCTTTTGTTCTATCGTAAGTTCGTTGATTTTCATTTTTTTAGCACCAAAACTTCGTACGGCTCAATTTCGATCTTTCCCGAAAGCGTTCTGCCGGTTATCAAATCGGTATAATTTCCGTCGAGCGATATGTAGCCTTTTTTGTTTTCCGTTTCCGTCGCGATAATTCCGTTTTCTTTTCCCGTACGCTCGGTCAAGATAACGTTTTCGCTCGCTTCGGCGATAGGTCGTTTGTTTACAAGCCGCAGTATGTCCGTATCGGATATCACGCTTCCGACGAGTATCACTCTGCCTTTACCGAGCTTTCTTTCGGCAATTACGGACAGCGGCGCGAACTCGCCGTCCGTGTAGCGCGCAAGGCTTTTCGTACTTTCCGAACATTCGAAAGCGTCGTAATATTTGCCGACCGTGCAGTCGCCGCCGTTCGTCCACTTTGCCTTGAACACGTCGTTATCGAGCGGCATTTGATACTTGACGTACACGCCCGCAAGTTCTTCCAAAAACGAGTGCGGCGCGTTTACGTAACGGCATACGTTTTCGTCCATAATGTCGGTCATGGGACCCGCTATCCACGTACCGCCGTTTTTAACCCACTCCGTAACGCGCTCTTTAAGCCCGTTTTCGTCCACCGTCGCCAAAAACGGCGAAAGCAGTACGTCGTAACCGTTAAGACCGTGCGCGGTGTCTATTACGTCGATATTATAATGACGGAATGCTCGGTGATAATTCTTTACGACCGTACTGCGATAATCGAGATCTTTCACGATAGGCGCAACGCTTAGATCGTTTTCCGCCGTGGACGAATAGTGCAATGCGATCTTGCTTTCGACCGCGCTTTCGATCAAAAACTTTTCGCATTTTACTAAGTCCGCGCTCGCGCGTTTTACTTCCTCGGTAATGCGGTACGCTCTGCCTGCGGTATTGAACAGCGCACCGTGACCGATCTCGTGCCCGCTTTTTTGAGCGCGGAACAGCCAATACAGATTCATCTCTCCGCCGCGCGCGATGGGCAACCATGTATTGACGTAGCAATTTCCGGCGGGGCGATATCCGCTGTCGGCGTACTCGCTTCCGTTCCAACCGACCTGCGTTTCGGTCACCCAGAACGGCTTATCTTTGACACATCGCAAAAAGTCGTAGGAAAACGCCGTGTCAGCCAACTCGCTCGCGGGATTGTAATGGTTGAACTGTACCGTATCGAGCTTTTCGTTGACGTCGTAATAACTCAAATAATTATGGATCATCATGTCCGTGCCGACGTTTTTGCAACCGTACTTGTGCAAAATATCCGCTTGTTCGTCCACATACGTTTTTATTTGACGGCATTGAAAATTCCACCACGCTTTGCGAAGCGACGGGTGCCGCCACTCGTCGGGATACGGCGGCGCGATCTCGTCGAAAGAGTTGTAATCGAGCGACCAACGCGCCATGCCCCACGCTTTGTTGAGCTTTTGTATATCCGCGAATTTGTCTTTGAGATATGATCGAAACGCCGCTTTGCAGTTGTCGCAATAACACCCTTCGTTGTACGGATAAATTTCGTTGTCTATCTGCCAACCGATAACGCCTTTACGATCGCCGAACGCTTTTGCAAGCTCCGTCACGATGATGCGGTTTTTTTCGCGCATGACGGGCGAAGTCTTACACGCATGACAGCGCGACGAAACTTCCGAGCGAACAAGATCCGGTTTTACTATCCGCGTTTCGGGATATTTGTACATAAGCCAACGCGGCGGCGTTGCCGATGGCGTGCACATCACGGTATAAATCCCGTTTTCGTACAGTTTATCCACAACGCTTTCAAACAGCTCGAAATCGAATTCGCCTTCGTTCGGCTCGACGGCGGACCAAGCGAACTCGCCGATGCGCAACACGTTTATGCCGAGTTCCTTGCACCGCTCTATGTCTTTGTCTATTTCGCTTATATCCCACAGCTCGGGATAGTACGCCGCGCCGATATATATTTTTTTCATAGTACGCTCTCCTGCGTGTCGGTCTGTTCGGACTGCTCCGAAAAGTCTCTTTCCTCGATGTTCCGCGTAATGTAGAACACCGCAGTCCTGACGATAAGAATAACGGCGAAAACAAGCGGCATAAACAGATACAACTTGCGTGCAAACACAAAAAACGCCAAAACGAAAGTCAAAAGTCCGGTCAACAACGCCGTTATCCATACGAAAGAATTAACGATTTTGTAGCAATCCGAAAACCTTTGCCCGAACCGTTTTTTCGACGCTTTGCAAACCAAAAACAAGATCAAACCGATCAATACGGGAATGAGTATATATCCCGGCGCCATTTGTATGGCGCTCGTAAAATAAGACGACACGGAATAACCGACCGAACCGTAAAATACGTCTTTGATGATATTCCCCGCCGAATCGACGGTGATCTTGCCGTTTGCGCAGCCTTTGTAATATCCGACGAACGACGACGGTATGTTATTATCCGTTTTGAACGAACCGATACAAATATCGTCGAAAAAATAAAGGTAATTTTCTTTGCCGTTCAACACATAGTCGAGATAATAATAATCGCATAGAACGGGCGCTTTGGCGCTCATCAATACCGATTCTATATTCGTAAAGTAATATTCGACGTAAAGATAATATACTTCTTTTCGATAGTCTTCCTGCGACAAATCTTTTTCTTTAAGCGCTTTATACGCCGCAGCCGCTTCGGAATTAAACGGATCGCTGCCTTCTGTCGAAATTCTATCCAAATAACTTTCGTGTTCGACGGTTTTTTCGGGAGTCAATTCCAATTCTTTATCGGTGTATATCGTCTTAACGGTATATTTTTCTTTTTCTTTACTCGAAAGCTTTATATACTCGGCATAATCGATCTCATCACCGTCTTTGACCGCAACTTGATAGCATTCCGTAAGCAAGTCCGAATCGCGCGTATCTATTATAAGATCGTATCCGCCGATCGAATACTTTTCGTTGTCTGTTTCATCGGTATAGGTGTTTACCTTTTTGTCGCAAAGCGCTTTATTTCCCGATATTTCGATATTTAGTCCGTCATCCGAAAACGCATTGCGAACAAATTCTTTATACCCTGCGGCATTTTCGTAATGCGTCGAAAACGGCACGACATCCGCCGCCATAAAACCGAACAAGAAAAATGCAAACGACAACAGTATAGCCAACACCACGGACGCGAACCCGTATTGCGCCGCTTTTTCGGCGTTTTTATCCGAAAAGAAACTCGATCCGAATACCTTAAACCAATCTTTCATGTCGTCGCCTCCGCTATGTTTTTATGTGCGCGCAAATAGCGACCGGCGCCGCGAGCAACCTCGCGAGTATACAACGCCAATTTCGATCCCAATATTAACTTGCAAAATATAAAACGGACCATAGGTTTTACCTTTATGCAATTACGAAAACGCAAAAAACGCCGTAGTGCGGTACTCGTCACCGCAAAAACGACGTTATCAAAACACGGTCAAAAGCCGAGAACACACCGCTCTCGGAAAATAAGGCAATACTATGCTTGCTTGCTTGCTTGCTTGCTTGCTTGCTTGCTTGCTTGCTTGCTTGCTTG
>CAMSYM010000013.1 GCA_947066105.1 uncultured Clostridia bacterium | reverse complement strand
ATGGAAGTTCGCGAACTTCTTTCCAAGTACGGCTTCGACGGCGACGGCGCGCCCGTTATCCGCGGCTCGGCGCTCAAAGCGCTCGAAGCGGCGCAGAACGGCAAAGCCGACGATCCCGCTTGCAACTGCATTATGGAGCTTATGGCGGCGGTCGACGCTTATATCCCGACGCCCGAACGCGACGTGGATAAGCCCTTCCTTATGCCTGTCGAGGACATCTTCACGATCACCGGTCGCGGCACCGTTGCTACCGGTCGTGTCGAGCGCGGCACCATCAAAGTCGGCGATCCCGTCGAGATCGTCGGTATCAAAGCGACGAAGAGCTCGGTCGTTACCGGTATCGAAATGTTCCGCAAATCGCTCGACTTCGCTCAGAGCGGCGACAACGCGGGCATACTTCTCCGTGGCGTAGACCGTAAAGACATCGAGCGCGGACAGGTTATCGCCAAACCCGGTTCGATTACCCCGCACACCGAATTCAAAGCCGAGGTGTACGTTTTGAAGAAGGAAGAAGGCGGTCGCCACACTCCGTTCTTCAACGGCTACCGTCCGCAGTTCTACTTCCGCACGACCGACGTTACCGGTTTGGTCGAGTTGCCGAAGGGCGTCGAAATGGTCACGCCGGGCGATAACGTAACGATGACCGTTACGCTTATCCACCCGATCGCCGCAGAAAAAGGCTTGCGTTTCGCTATCCGCGAAGGCGGCAGAACGGTCGGTTCGGGCGTTATCACTGAGATCATCAAATAAAAGCTTTTCATAAGCTGTTGACACTAAACAAAAAGAACGATCTTCATGCGAAGGTCGTTTTTTTGTGCTTGGATCTAAATAGATTTTGATGCAGTTCGACAGTTGTCCGCGCTATTCGGCTTTGCTATATTGCGTTAAAGCATTCGTGCGGCAGTGCATATCGGAACGGTCGTAAACGTGCTTGTTAAGCAATTTGTTTGTATTAAGTCGTCAATGTAAGAAGCGTATTTGATTAATGTTTGCGATATACGTTAAATGTATGGTATGTATAACGATAGATAACGGTCGAAAAAATTTTGTTTAAAGTTGCGAATTTACGATATGTTCCGCATATGCTTTGGCTACGTTTATATCGGTGGCTTGCTCGAACGCGTCGAAAAACGCATTGGAATTGACTTCGCACAACAGCGGGGTATCGCCGAGCAAAAAGTCCATGCCGCAGTAGTCGAGTCCGAGAAGCTCGGCAACGCGCAAGGCCGTGTCGGCGATATCGTCGGGGACTTCGGTCTTTTCGGCAGTGCCGCCCAGTCCTATATTGGAGCGGAAATCGCCGTCCGATCGGCGTATTATCCCGCCGAGTACTTTGCCGCCTACGACGATGACTCGCATGTCCGTGCCGTGCGAGCTTCGTATATATTTTTGAAACAGGTGCGGATACGGCTTTACGGTTTCGGCGATCTTCATCAGTTCGGCGCGGTCGTCGGCTTTGAACACGCCTTTGCCCATCGATCCGTACGACAGCTTGACTACAACGGGGTAGCCGAGTATTTCCGCCGCGCGATCCACGGCGTTTTCGTTCAGCGGTATATTCGCGTCGTAGCATAACAAGCCGGATAACGTGTCGGGCATAGGCACGCCGTTATCGGCGAGCATGATGTGCGTTGTCATTTTGTCGTCGCAATATTCTATCGCTTGCGCGCTGTTAAAAAGCCGCACGCCCGATCTTTCGAGCATGCGCGCTATATACTTGTCTTTATCGAGATATACGCAAAAATCCATGTCGCGCGCAGTCGACGTTTTGCCTTTTTCGATATGCGCGATAAAATCATCGTTGCGCATTATGCGAACGTTCTCGCCGAGCGCGTTCAGCTCGTCGCATATGCGCCGTGCTTGACGCGTCACGCCGTCCGCATACGCGTTTATCACGACAGCGCCTTTCATTTAGCGCGGTCAAACGAACACGCGGTGAGCGTGTATTCGGTGTAACGAAACGCGCGGCTGTTTTCGTACTGACTGTACCCTATGCGTATCGGCAGTTTGGCGTGAGATTTTTCGCCGCGCACGAACGGTTTTTCCGCATAGTTCACCACGTACGGCGGACCGTGCCGTTCGGCGTTTATGCCCACGCTCGTGTTATAGCACGGTACGGGATAGGTCGTTTCGCCCGATTGTTCGTCGGTCACGGCTTCTATCCCGAAATCCTTGACCCAATCGCCTATATCCAAAGACACGAGTTCTGCGGAGTTGGTGGCGAGCATGGTGTATTCCGTCAGCTTGCCGTTATAGAACGAATCGAAAATATTGACTGTGCGGAACATCGTAGTGCCTTCGGGCGCGAGCGTTTGCGCGCGGGCGAGAAAGAACAGCATTTCGTTGTCGTGGCAGGTGTCTTCCTTTAAAGCGAGCGTGCGCGCGGCTTCGTCGCTTGCGATATACCGAAACGTCGCTTCGTGCGTGCCGAAGTAATCGGCTGTAAGCTCGTACGATAAATTTTGCACGCCGTCGCGGTCGGCGAGCGTGACCGTTTTTTGCATTTCCTTAGCCGCAAGGCTGTTCGTGCTGAACAGCACGCGACTGACTATCGTATCCGTAAGACCGGCGTCGGGCGCGGGCGCGTCGGCGGCATAAGTCACCGAAAAACTCATTTCGAGCGTTGTGAAATCGCCCGAAACGGGTTCGCTCAAAGCGAAAGTCATTTTTCCGTCGGCGATCTTGACGCGTTTATCGTCTGTCGCTCCGCCCGTAGTGTCGTATACTGCTACCGCATAGTCGAGCTTTTCGTACGAGCCGTCGAGCGCGACTTTAATATCGTCCTGCCACGGTCGCGGACTGTCGAACGTCGATTCGGGCTGGGCTGTCGAGCATGCGCAAGCCGACAAAGCGGTGACGGCGCAAAGCGCGACGCAAAGATTTGTTTTCACATTTTTGTTCATGATTGTATTTTAGCACATCGCGGCGTGTTTGGCAAATGTTTGTCGACTACCGCTTGATTTTCGGCGCGGTTTACTATATAATAAAGTCATGCAAACCAAAGACGGGAAATTCGACAGTTATCCGTCGGCGCTCGACGCGCTCGCGCGAAAATTGAAAACGCGCGAGTTCGAGCCGGACGAATACCATATAGTTCTCACGCCCGACCGCTATACTCAAAGCGCCGAACGCGCGTTGTTTTCGGGCGGCGGCGCGCTCGACTGCGAGGTGTTGACGCTTTCGCGGTTGGCGCGGCGTATCGCGCCCAACGATAAAGTTTTGTCGCGCGAAGGCGGAGTCATGCTTACCGCGCGCGCCGTTGCGGCGGTCGAGGACAAGCTCGAATATTACGGACACGCCGCGCAGTATAACGGATTTGCGCGCGACGCATACGACGCGATGCAACAATTGCGGTCGTCGGGCGCAGAACCTGCCGAGCTGTATTCCGTATTGATTAACGGCGAAACGGTAGGCGCGACGGGCGCCAAGCTCGCAGACCTTGCGCGCATACGCGAAAAGTATATCCGATTGAAAAACGAGTTTGCCGATCCGTCCGACCGATTGACTGAGCTTGTAAAGGCTATACCGACGAGCGAGTTGATAAAGCGCGCGCACGTCTACGCCGTAGGGTATTCGCTCGATTGCAAGACCACTGAACTGAACCGTCGCGTTTTTGCCGCGCTCGAAAAGCACGCCGCGTCGTTCGAGTATTGCGACGTTTTGCCGCCGACGGCGCGCCGCGGGCATATGATGGTGTTTTCCGCGCCCGACCGCGTTACTCAGTATAAAGAGATCGCGGTGCGCATACGCGATCACGCGCACCGCGGCGGGAAGTTGGGCGACGTATTTGTCGTTTGTCCCGAACCGCGCGCGCTTGCGCGAATACTGCGCGAGTACGGCATAGCGTTTTACCACGACGAACGCACTCCGCTCGAATGCACTCCGCCGCTCGTCGCGCTCGATAACATTTACAAGCTTAAAAGCGCGGCGGACGACGGGCGCGCGGTGGACGGTGAAGTCTTGCTCGCGCTGTGCAAAAATCCGTTTTCGCGTTGCGACGACTTCGACGCGCAGGAACTGCAAAAATATCTGTCGCGGCGCAAGCGGTTTTTAAACAGAGATTTCAAGCCCGACGGCGACGGTGCGGTGCGCGCCGTCGAGCGGGCGCGTACGCTCGTCGGGTATATGCGCGGCGATTTTTGCGCGGCAGTCAAAAACGTCGTCGAGCAGGGCGGGTTCGAAGATCTGCATGCCGAACTTTACGGCGATCAAACCGATACCGTCAAGCCGATACTCGAACTCGTCGAGCTTCTCGAACGTTACGGCACGGGCGATTTCCATGCCGACGCAAAAGCGTTTTTCTCTGCGGCGCATGCCGTGGAGATCAAATCTTTGCCGCGTTACGCCGACAGAGTGACCGTGACCGTGCCGCAAAACCTTCGCATGACGCGGTGTGGAATGCTGTTAGTCGCCGACTTTAACGAAGGGGTCTTGCCCGCCGCGACGTCCGATTGCGGTTTGCTCGGCGACGACGAGCTGTGCGCGGTCAACGCCGTATGCGCGCCCGTCGAAATTTCTCCTACGGTACGCGAGCAAAACCGGCGCGAACGCATCGAGCTTAAAGCCGTCGTCAACAATGCCGACGAAGTGTTTTGTTCGTATATAACTGCGGGGCGCATGCGTCCGTCGGCGTTTATTGCCGAGCTTGCCGAGCGTATCGACCGATTGGATTGCGCCGAGCGCGACGTAGTTCTCGCCAACACCGACGACGCTCGATACATAGCGCGGTATGCGTGTACGCGATCGGCGGCGCGCGAGCTTGCGGCGCGCGGCGCTACCAAGTATTCGCAAGCGTTGCGCGCGGCGGCGGGCGACAGCGCGAGCGCGGCGGCATTCGCGCCCGTAATAAAAATGCGCCCGCGCAGGCACGTATCGGTCAGCGAGCTGTCCGACTGGTTTTCGTGTCCGTATAAGCGGTTTTTGCGCGACGCCGTCGGCGTTAAAGAGCGGCGAAGCGGCGCGCTCGGCGCGCCCGATTTCGGCACGGTCGTTCACGAATTCATGAAGGAGTTTATAGACGATCGATCTTACGATTGCTCGCGCGAGCGCGTTAAAAGATCTGTGGACGATATATTGGCAAAAAAGGGGATCGAACCCGAACCGTACGCATACGAACGGCTTTTGGACGACGCCGAAGAGTTTGCCAAAGTAAACGTGCGCGTGCTCGAAGCGGGCGATTATACGCCGCTGTACACCGAGCGTGCGTTCGACGGCTTGACGCTCGGCGATTCGCATAAGACCGAGTTTGTAGGCGTTATAGATCGAATAGACGAGTGCGACGGCAAGCTTCGCATTATCGACTACAAAACGGGCGCGACCGAGTTTAAGCTCGGCTCATGTTTGCTCGGCACCGATATGCAGTTGCCGCTTTACGCGTATGCGACGGGCGCGAGCGACGTGACCGGTTTTTTCTATGCCAAGCTCGCGCCGCGTTACGATAACCGATCCAAGCCGTTGGACGGTTGTTTTGTGCGCGATACGGACACCGTCGTAAAGTACGACGGCGCGCTTGCCGAGTTGCGACCGTCGACTGTATTGTCGGTCAAATTGAAGCGCGACGCAAAGACGGGCGAATTATCGTTCAACGAGCAGTATAAAGCGGGCTTGCCGAGCGCCGCGTTCGATGCTTTGATCGAGCGGTGCAAGCGCAATGCGTCGATCGCGGTCGACGAGATGGCGGACGGAAATATAACGCGCTCGCCGATAGACGGCGCATGCTCGCGTTGCGCGTTCCACGGCGTGTGCGGCGACGGGATACCCGAACGGAGCGCCGACGTCGATCTCGATCTCGGCGACGTGCAAACGGGGGACTGCGATGAATAATTTCGGAGCTACCGATATGCGCGAGTGGGGCGTGGGCGACCGTTTTACGCCCAATCAGACGGAAGCGGCTGTTCGCGACGGGAACATGATAGTTTCGGCGGGCGCGGGCAGCGGCAAGACCACCGTCATGATAGCGCGTATAATCAACAAGCTGTTGCATGGCGCGCGGCTCGATAAAATGCTTATAGTTACCTTTACCCGCGCGGCGGCGGCGGATATGCGCGTCAAGCTGTCCGAAAAGCTGTCCGAGCTGAAACGCGCGAGCGAAGGCAAAAACGCCGTAGTGTATGCGAGCATATGCGACGCGACGGACGCTTTGTCCGTGTGCAATATAGGCACGCTCCACGGCTATTGTCAAAAGCTCGTTCGCAAGTATTACGGTGCGGCGGGCATCGATCCGTCGGCGACGCTGTGCGAAGACGGAGAGATATCGCTTATCGAACGCGACGCCGCGGAAGCGGCGGTGGCGGACGCGCTTAAAAGCGGCGACCGTTATTTTGCGGCGGTGTACGATATGCTGTCGACGCGTAGGAGCGCGGAAAACGTCGTGTCCGCGGTGACCGATATCGTCGAGTTCGCGCTGTCAAACGCCGCGCCGCATAAATATCTTGCCGATTCTGCGCCCGACTCGGATAAATTCGGCGTTCTCGACGGAATAGTCGCGGCAAAGCGGGCGCAGTTGACCGAGCGTATAGCTTTGCTCAAAAACGATCTTGTCGCGGCGGGCATGGTCAAGCACGCCGTAGCGATCGACGAATTCGCCGACTATGCGGACGGCGTTATCGATAAACCGACGGCTACGTCGCATTCGGAACGCGGCGATCATACGGATACGCTCAACGAGCGGTTCAAAGCGCTCAAAGCCGATTGCAAAAAACTGCGCGAGCTGAAAGCGGAATACGACGGGGTCAAGGATATCGACGGAAAGCCGTACGTCGACGCATTGCTCGCGGTCGCTCGCGCCGCGCTCGAAAAGTTCGATGCGGGGAAAAAGAGCCGTAACAAGATCGGTTATTCCGATCTCGAACACGGCGCGTACCGCGTTTTGAGCGATCGCGCGTGCATGAACGAAATACGCCGATCGATCGATCATGTTTTCATCGACGAATTCCAAGACGTCAATCCGTTGCAGTTCGAGTTTGCCGAAAAATTCCGCGACGCGGGCGCGGAGATGTTCGTCGTCGGCGACGTCAAACAGTCCATTTACGGGTTTCGACGGTGCAGTCCCGAACACTTTATCAAAGAGATAAAAAACGCGATACCGATAGACGCAGTGCGCGATTACGAAAGATCGGGCGCAAAATATAAGGGTTGCAGACGGTTCGTACACGTTCCGCTTACCGATAATTTCCGCTCGTCGCGCGCTGTCGTCGATTTTGTCAACAAAATTTTCGATAAAACCATGACCGAAGATTTCGGCGGGGCGGACTATTTAAACAAAGACAGGCTGGTTTGCGGCGCGCCCGATACGGCGACCGCGCTCCCGACGGGTGCTCGCGCCGAACTCGTTACAGTCGATCTTCCCGAACGTGTACCCGTGCGGTGCGACGGCGGATATTCGGTGATCGCCGCGTCGACTTGCGAACGTTCGCCCGATCCCGAAGCGGCGTTTATAGCGGACGCGATCGAGCGCTGGATACGCTTTGTCACGCTCAAAACCGAATACGAGAACATGCTCGCCAAAGCGCAGGGCAAAAAGCAAAAGCTCCCGCCCGAGCTCGGCGAGATCGCCGTACTCATGCGCTCGGCTAACGCCGCGTTTTGCTCGGAGCTTGCCCGCGAGTTCGATAAGCGCGGTATACGCTATAACTTCGGGCGCAAGTCGTCTGTCAAAAGCTATGCGTCGGCGGTCGCGCTTACCGATCTGTTGCGTTGCGTAGACAACAGGTTCGACGACGTTGCGCTGTATACGGCGTTGCGCTCGTCTATGGGAATGTTTTCAGACGAACAGCTCGCCGAGCTGGCGGTGGCGGGCGGCGCGGCGTGTGCGGCTTGCGGAATACTGCCCGACGACGGCAAGTCGTATGCCTTTTGGCAACGCGCGGATGCTTACAACGGCGAGTACAGAAAAAAGCTCGACAGATTTTTCGCGTTGCGCGACGAGATAGCGGCGTATGCGAAAACTCACGATTGCGGCGACACGCTCGGTTATATCACGTCGCGCGTCGATTATTTTCAGCATGTGTACGAAACGGGCGGCGACGCTCGCGCGGCGGAAGCGCTTATCGAATATGCGACCGAGCGTCGATGCGATATCCATACGTTTTTGAATTATTACGACTCGGCGGACTTCGATCTCGCGCTCGACGGCGGGAGCGATGCGGTCAATATAACGACGGTGCATTCGTCCAAGGGGCTTGAATACGATTTCGTGATAGTGGCGGACACGGCGCGCGAGTTCAATACGACGGATATGTCGGCGCGCGTGCTTGTGCCCGACGGCGGAGTGGCGGTAAAAGTTCCCGACCCGCAAACGCGAACGCTTTTGAAAACGGCGAGCTGGGCGGCGCAAAACGCCGTTGCGCCCGACAAGCTCAAACAGGAAGAGTTGCGTCTGTTTTACGTCGCGCTCACGCGCGCCAAAAAGAAGCTTATCGTATGCGGCAAAAACAAATCGCGTAACGCCGAAGTGCTTTCACCCGAAAAAGCCAAGTGTCCGCTCGACTTCGCACGGTGCGGCGCGGCGGGAGTATCGCCCGATCATGCGCTCGACGAGATAACTGCCGACGCTCGGGAATACGCGCGTTCTATCGGAAACCGCGGCGGCGACATAACGCCGACAAAGACGGGACGGGACGACGCAAAGGCTATCGAGAACGCGGTCCGCGAGCGTTGCGCCGAAGAAAACGCCGAGCGCAAGGATATTCCGGTTAAGGCGTGCGTTACGGCGATCGCGCGCGAGTATGCGCTCGCCGACAACGACGATTATACGGGCGCGGCGCGCGTTATGATCCGCGACGAAGAAAGCGGCGTCGACGCGCGGTTGCGCGGCACGGCGTATCACCGCGCAATGGAGTTGATCGACTTCGACTGCCCCGACGTCGACGCATTGGTAGGCAAATGCAAAAATATAGAGCTTGTCGACGTTCGTAAAATATCATATGCGGCGGGAGTTTTGCACAAACTGAAATCGGACGGCATGTTCGAAGGCGACGTGCGTTGTTTCAAGGAAAGGTATTTTATTGTGGATATGCCCGCCGGTGAAATAGGCATCGACGCAAAGGGAAGCGTGCTCGTGCAGGGCGTTCTCGACCTTTTGATGGTCGACGGACGCGGTAATGCGGCGATAGTCGATTATAAAACGGGCGATCCGAAAAAGCTTGCCAACGACGGATATAAAATGCAGTTGCGTTTATACGCTCGCGCCGTCGAAAAGGCGACGGGCGGCAAGTACAGGGTGCGAAAGACGTTTTTGTATTCTTTCGCGACGGGCGAGCTTATAGCCGTAGACGTCGAATGTTGAGTTTTGGCTCGCTTATCGGTCCGTTCCGTACCGAATATCGCCAAAAATCTCGCATTGTCATAAAATAACCTTAAATAAATCGAAAAACTTTATCGAAAAGTATAGATTTTTTCTTTCGATTATGCTAAACTATAATAGCTTAATTGTATAATTTCGCAAAAGGAGATAGTAATGCTGAAAACGCTCAGAGAATTATTCGGCAATCAGTTGAGCCTGTCGGGCGATATTTGGTTGTACGTTATGCTCGGTATAGTCGTTTTGGCTTTTGCCGTAACGCTTATCGTCGGCTTGACGACGGGCATGTTCAACAAGATCAAAGCGATCATGAAACGCGCTACCGCCAAGCCCGAAGTCGCGCTCGTCGCAATGAAGCAGTTGCCCGCGCCCGTAAAGGCGCAGTATAAAAACGCGCGCATGGGCAATATAAAGCCGTCCATGCTCGTTACCAAACAGCTGTGCGTAGACGAGCCGTATAAACGCTCGTTCATTTCCAAGGTGTGGCTTGTCACGTTTATGGCTACCGTTATTTGCGCGCTTATGGCGTTTTTCGTGATGCCGCTCGCAAAGGTATCCGTGCCGTCGGGCGGCGAAGGCGATCTCGAAGCGGCGATAGACGCAATGGCATCGGTGACCGCCAACGTGTATATAGCGCCGTTCACGGTGCTCGCGCTGGGCGGGCTTTTGACGGTCATAGGCGGTATAGTAGGCAAGCTCGCATATTCGGGCGCGGTCAAAACGTACGGCAAGTTCATCCCCGTGCTTGACGGCGAGCAAAGAACGTCGAGCGATTCGGCGCCCGCATACTCGTCTGTCGAGCCGCAACAGGCTCAGACTTATGCGGAGCCTCAGCAGGCGTATGCGGAGCCGCAACAAGCCTATGCCGAATCCGTTCAAACGTATGAACCGCAACAGGAACAAGTATATGCCGAGCCGCAACAGGCTCAGGCTTATGCGGAACCCCAACAGGCTTACGCCCAACCGATAATCGAACCGACGCCGCAGGAAAGCGAGGAAGAACAGCGTCGCCGCGCGCGCGAAGAAGCGTTGGCGCAAATGCGCGCGCAACAGGCTCAGGCGCAAGCGCGTCAAACCCCGCCGCCGCAACAGGCTCAACCGCAACAACAGGCGTTCGCGCAAACGGCTACTGCCGACAGCGCGTCCGTAGACGACGTTATAGCGCGTATAGACAAGATCGAGCGCGAAGGCGCGTCGCGCGAAACAATGCGCGAGGTCGCGTCGCTTTTACAAAAGGAACGCGCCAAGCCCGAAAACAAGACGCCGGAGCGTCAGCGCAGACTCAACGAGGCGCTCAGCAAGCTGTTAAAGGCGATGTCGGGCGCGCGCAAGTGATGGCGGGCGGTCGAAATAACACAGGTTTAAAAGCACGGCTTTACCGTGCTTTTTGCTTGTCGTATTTTAGCGGTCACGCAAACGGTTGACAAAGCGTGCGGCGTGAGTGTAAAATACAAGTACCATGAAATTGCTCGAAAACGACGAATTTATCGTGGAGCGCGCCGCGCTTGCGGATGCGGTCGAATACGAAAACGGGCAGTGGCTCGTTCACGACGAACGCGTAGCCGCGGCGGAAGTCAACGGTTGGCGCAAGTGCGTGTTTGCCGATATAAACGATTACGGCGAATATGCGAATAAGTACGGATTGATAGGTAAAGTGTGTATCATGAACGCGCCGTCGGATACGCCGCAAAGGCTTGGATTCGATTGCGGCGCATGCGTCACGTTTGCATATACCGAAAGCATGCCGCCGTCGCTCGATCTGCCGAGCGGCGTGGAGATAAAGCGGCTCGGCTCATCGCTTGCGCAAGCGATACTCGACGTTTACAACAATCCCGGCGAAACGTACGATATGCAAACGATACAAAAACTCATGCGCGAAAAAGGCGTGTTCGGCGCGATAGTCGGCGGTAAGCTCGCGGGGTTTATGGGACGGCACGGCGACGGAAACATGGGCATGCTCGAAGTGTTTGACGGATACAGGCGGCGCGGACTTGGATCGGCGCTCGAACGGTTTATGATAAACTACGTAATGACGTTCGGTCGAACGCCCGTTTGCGACGTGCATATCGAAAACGTCGCCAGCCTTGCATTGCAAAAAAAGCTCGGACTTAAAGCGGGACGCGCATATACGTATTGGTGCGAAATAGACGGCGATTGAAATACTGCAAAGCAAATAAATTTTGTTTTATACGGAAAAGCGGTCCAAAGTTTGTTCGAGCTTCGGATCGCTTTTTATAATGCGGACGGCGACGTGCAACGATACGATCGGAAAGCGATCATCTCGTCGGCATTTTAAAATCCTTCATAGCGGCGTTCAGATAATCGTTAAAGGGTTTCATCGCTTTAAACACGACTAAGGCGTTTTGCATAAACTTCTCGCTGTCGCCGATCTCTTCGTCGGTCAAGAAATACTCGACGTACCAAGACTTGAATTTCAAATATTCGGACTGCGGAGCGTTTTTGTCGTAGCCTGCGGGAACGTTTTTCAATGCCGTGCCTTTTACGTCAAAGTATTTTTTGAACTCGGCGGCGTTTATGATTTCGCTCCACTCGTCGGGATGTGCGGATATATAGTCGCGAACCATTGCGGTGGCGTTTGCAAACATGTCCGCAAACAGACCCCCGCCTAAAAACGAGCCGCCGTTCGGCTTTATCATTATATAGTAGCCGACAGGGACGGGGAGCTTGCCTTTCGACGAAATATGCGCTCTGAACGACGGATTGTACGGCGATTTGTCGTGACTGAATCTTGTGTCGCGCACAAGCTTGAAAGTAAGCTCTTTGGGTACGTTGTGCAAAACGCCGTCATCGAATTCGCCTATGCCGTAAATAAGCGCCTGTATAAGCTGTTCGAATTGCTCGTTAGCGGACCTGTAATCATCCTTGTGCGCATGATACCATTCGCGATCGTTGTTTGCGGAAAGCTCCGAAAGGTATTTCAAAATGGTTTGCGTATTCATTTTTGCTCCTATAAAATAAAGTTTTTAAATTCTTGTATTTATGTTTGCGCTTTTACAAACGCTCGATAAGCTTTTTCGAGTACGGAAGCGCTTTCTTCGTCCGATATGTTTGCGCCGCCCGTTGCGATCATAGTCGCCACTCCGTGAGTAAAAACTATCAGCATGATATAAATTTCTTTGATCTCGTTCTCCGTGAGCGACAGTTTTTCCGCGAGCTGCGTTGCGGCTTGCTTGTCTCCCATCCACTCGTAAATATCGTCGAAGCTGTTCAGTCCGTTCAGCTTTTGCAAAAACAGTAACTTAAAAAGATTTGTTTCGTATTTCGCAAAAGCTACGTTGGCTCTTGCCATGCTTTCCAATATGCCGTCCGCGTCGACGCGAGAATATATAAATCGGTTGTAGAATTGCATCGCCGCGCCGAATACCGTCTCTTTCAAAGTCTCCATATTGTCGTAGTAACTGTATATCGGTTGTACCGAACATCCGATCTCGGCGGCTATGTTTTTGAGTACGACGTGTTCGCCGCCTTTTTCTCTTGCCAGTTTAAACGCGACGTCTAAAATCATTTCCTTTGTGATTCGTTGTTTGGGCATAGTATGTATGTTCCTTAATTAATACTGCTATATAACATATATTATATAACCATGTTTATATAAAGTCAAGGGTTTTTAAATAGCGGATAAATAGCGGAGTATATTAAAATCGATTTGTAAAGTGAGCATAAATTTGATAAGTTGGTGTTTTAAAATCGTAAGTTGGTGACAAAATTCGTATTAGGTATTGCAATTCGAGTCGGATTGTGGTATGCTTTAATTTGAAACAAAGCGTTCAAAGGAGTGGTGATGCTTAACGTTGCGATCGTCGACGACGAACAAGATGCTGTGGAAACGTTAAAAAGCTACGTCGAGCGGTACTGCGTCGGGCACGGCATAGATTGCAGTACGATCTGCTTTAACAGTCCCGTAAAATTTTTGGCGCGGTACAAGCCCAATTACGACATCGTGTTTTTGGATATAGATATGCCCGATCTCAACGGCATGGACGCCGCGCGCAACCTGCGCAAGATGGACGGTGATGTCGCGCTCATATTCGTGACTAACATGGCGCAGTACGCTATACGCGGCTACGAAGTGGACGCCGACGATTTTATAGTCAAGCCGATAAAGTACGGCAATCTGGAAATAAAGCTCGACCGCGTATTGAGAAAGCACGGAAAAAAGGACGTGCCGCGCGTTACTGTCTACGATAACGGTGCGGCGCGGTATATAGCCGTGGAGGAGATACGCTACGTCGAAGTGATAAAGCACAGCATAATTTACCACACCGTCTACGGCGATTACGAAAAACGCGGCGCGCTTAAAGACGAATATGCGTTGTTCACCGAAAACGAGTTTGCGCAGTGCAATAAATCGTGCTTGGTCAATCTTCGGTTCGTGCTCGGCATAGCCGACCACATCTTGCACATTGCCAAGCGTCGCGGCGCGACCGAATACGACGAGCTTAGCGTCAGTCATCCGCGCAAAAAGGAATTCGTGCGCACGCTCAATTGCTATCTCGAAGAACATCTATGACGCAGTTCGAGTTTTACAAATCGTTTCAATTCGTGTTGGAGCTGTTGCTCGCGGAATCGATGTATGTGTTTCGCTTTCGCAGGCGCAAGTATTTTTGGATAGGCATGCCGTTTGCCGTCGGCGCGTGCTTTTTGGTCGCGTGGCTGATCCCCGTTTTATCCGATAATCCGTTTTACATATCGGTCATGTTTTTGTGCATATTTTTGGTGACGCTCGTCATGCACAAAATGTTGTTCGACGAGAGTTTGCTTACCGTCGCGTTTTGCTGTATAGCGGGTTATACCACGCAACACCTGGCGTATGAGCTGTATAACATAATCTTGGTCGTATTCGAATATCCCGCGTCGAGCGGGTTTTACGGCACGGGCGAGTTCGCGGGGATATTTCCCGATCTGTTCGTGGCGGTGATGTACGTCGCGTCGTATGCGCCCGTGTATTTTGTGTTTTACATGCTGTTTTCCACCAAACTGCGCTCGCGCGAGCCGGTAAAGCTGAGATCGACGTTTATATTCGTACTCGCCGTATCGGTGCTTATAATAGATATCGTGCTCAACGCTGTGGTCGTCAAGACCGATATCGCGGGCGCGAAGTCGCTCAGGATAGTTATAGGCGTGTATAATATTTTGTGTTGCTTTTTGTCGGTATTTTTGCAGTTTGAAGTGTCTGTGCGCAAGAAGCTGGAAAACACGCTCGACCGCGTGGAGCAAATGTGGCGTCAGGCAAGCAAGCAGTACGAGATGAGCAGGGAGAACATCGAGCTCATCAACATGAAGTGCCACGACCTTAAACATCAGGTCCGTGCGCTGGGCGACGGCAAGACGGTGAGCGATAAAGAACTCAAAGAGATAGAAAAACAGATTAGCATTTACGATTCTTCGGTCAAAACGGGCAACGACGCGCTCGACGTGATACTTACCGAAAAAAGCCTGTTGTGCAACAAAAACGGCATTATCATCAACATAATGGCTGACGGCAAAAGACTGGGATTCATGACCAAGGAAGATATATACACGCTGTTCGGCAACATGCTCGACAACGCAATTGAAGCTGTAAAATCAGTCGACGAGGATAAGCGCACCATCATGCTCAATATAAAGGCGGTGGGCGAAATGCTGGTCATTCGCGAGAGCAATCATTTTGCCGAACCGATAATTTTCGAGCACGGATTGCCGGTCACCAAGGGCGATCAGCGCTTTCACGGCTACGGCGTAAAGAGCATTAAATACGTATGCGACCGCTATGACGGCGATCTTGCGGTGAACACCGATAAAGATCTGTTTACCATGAATATATTGTTTCCGCAGATCGCCCCGCCTAAATCGGCAGATCGATAAATTGCGACACGGCGCTCTTCTCCGATTTGCGATGTCGGGCAAATAAGTATATGTTGCAATATTTCAAGTTGGTGCCGCTTTGATTGAAATAAACAAAATAAATGATAGACTGACGGTAACGCAAAAGACTTGCGTAATCTCATTTCGGAGGAAGTATGATGAACAGGACAAAGTTACCGTCGAAGGCACGGGCGCTGGTCGCGGTCATAGCGACGGCGTTGTGCTTTGCGGCGGCATTTTTAACGGGCTGCGCCGCGCCCGACCGAACGGTGGAAACGCCGTTGCCGTCGTTGACGCCGCCCGAAAGCACGCCCAAGGTGCATTCGGTAGCGATAACTTACAATGATAAAACGGTGGACGGAATGCTGTCGGTCGATCTGTCGTTCGGCTCTATCGAACTCGACGCCGTCGTCAAGAAAGACGACGGTGCGCAGGGCAAGCTTACTTTCGACAGCTCGAACAAGAGCGTTGCGACAGTGGAAAACGACGGTAAAGTAACGCTTTGCGATGCGGGCGATACGGTCATCACCGCAAAATACGGTTCGGAATCGAGTAAGATCTTGCTTTCCGTAGAAAGCGGGGTACACGGTAAATACACGGTGACCGTCGTTGACGGCAGGGCTAACGTTACTACGGCTACGGTCGGAGATATAGTCACGCTTACGGCGGTGCGTCCCGAACATAAGGATTTTTCCGAATGGATATTTACCGATAGTCAAACGCCCGTTACTTGGGTAAACGGTAATATGTTTAAAATGCCGGCGGGCGACGTTACGATAAAGGCGGCATTTAAAGATACTTTGTATACTCTGCGTCTTGTAGGCGGCAAAGTTACATCCGACGGTTCTGCGTCTGTACAACAAGGCGTAGTCACGGGTTACGACGGCTCGGCATCCGACGAAACGGCTATAACCGAATACAAATACGCGTATAATACGCCGCTTACTTTCAGTGCGGTCAAACCGTCGTCTAACAGAATGTTCGTCGGTTGGGATCAAAATACCGTAAACAACAGGATCGATGCCGAAATGAAAGTGACCGGATTCGGTATGCCCGACGAAACGACTACATATTGGGCGAACTATTCGGATATTACCACCAAAAAATTGTTGAATGCCGAAAAAATAAATATATGGCAGACAACGCCTATCGACGGCACATTATCTAACGCCGACCCCGTGTTTGAAGGCTTTTCGGGTTATACGTTCAAAATCCCCGGCAATACCGGCAAAATGGATGGATATAACGAATGTATATGCGGATCGGTATTAAATACGGTAGATCATCCGTCGCAAGCGATACGCGCCATATTCCGCAATCGCGGCGATAGACCCGTAACGGTGGAGCTATATGCATCGTATTTGACCAATATCGCTACTTCGGGCTGGGTAACGGTGCCGGCGGGACAAGTGATCACAAAAACTTTTGTGGCGATTTTGGGCTTTTCGGGAAATCCTTGGTGGGGCTTTTCTGTGCGTGAATATGTCGGTAGCGGTAACGATATACCGCTCGATATAGCGGTAGGTTGCGCCGACGCTTATCCGAAAGGCGATAAGACTCTCGGTACCGTTGCGGGAACGGTGTTTCCCACTTTTGTCGGCAATCAGTTCTGGGCGCAATACGGAGACGCAAGTAGCTCCGGTCCGTCGATAAAAGGACATGATTCGGACGGTCGTCTTAACGGTAGTTGGATATATGCGGCAAATTATGAGCATTACAGACCGTCGGGCGTTTTCGTATTTTCGTGTGAATTCGATAATCTTCCCGAATACGATCCCGAAGATCCGTACATGACCGTTTATATTCGTTTGGTCAATCAAGCGGGGTCCGATCATTCATACACATACACGTTCGCACTGAAAAAGGACTTCGGCGTGCCGTATAAATGCGTGGATGGCGGAGCAAACAACGAACCCGAATTCGATACCGACGGTAACTTCCAATTCAACGATGGCGTGGCTTTTGCGGACTGCACGGTAAGTAACCACGGTCAAACGGAGCTTATCGCGCTTCGCGTGCCGCGTTCAAAACCGATCGACGGAGAAAAGGAAGTATATCAACTGTTCTTTATGATGAACGGGTATTCTACGCCCGATAAAACAAAGCCCGAAGTTGTTGCGCCGTACTATGCAAACAATTACAGTATTATTATGACGTACAATAACGGGATCGGTTTTGACGGAGATTTTACGGAGCCTAAAAATACGGGGGTGAATGCATAATGAATATCAAAAAAACAGTTAAAAAATCGCTTTACGGCGGTATGATATTATCGGCGTTTGCCGCCGTAACGATGTCGCTCACGCCCGCGATCGCTCACGTCCCCGCCAGAGCGGCAGAACACGAGATAATAGGCGGCAACTACTTCCTTTCGGATTATGACACGCGTTCCGATGTGTTGGAGGCAGGCAAAAAATTCAATAGAGAAATCGCTGTTGAAGGAACGGTGCTTCTCAAAAACGCCGAAATGCCTATGGGGGGCAAAGCTTTACCTTTTATCACAGAAAAGAACATTTCGCTGTTCGGTAAAAATGTGCCCGGCGGCGGCGTGGCAATGGGGCTTAAAAATGCGGGGTTCAAGATCAATCCCGTATTGCAACAGTTTTATGCGGGTTCGGTTTCCGGCATCGGCGCTCCCGGACATCCCGGCAACGGCGTGGTGGTAAGCGGATTGCCTACGGGCGAAGCCGATATAACCAAATTCAGCGATCCGACCGATTCCATAGCAGAATACAATGATGCGGCTATTGTAACGTTTTACCGTACGAGCGGCGAAGGATTCGATATTCCGCGCACTATGGGGCAGGTGGACGGTAGCTACAAGATTTTCGGCGAAGATGAAATGCAACCGGTGACGGGCGCGCGAGCATACGACGATCATCAGTTACAGTTGGATGCATACGAAACCGCGACGCTAAAATACTGCGCCGAGCATTTCGATAAGGTCATAGTGATACTCAATTCTCCCGCGCCGATGGAGTGCGGTTTTTTGGACGATCCCGATCACTACGCGTACAGCGATAAAATAGTCGGGGCATTGTGGACTAATCTTTCCAATGCCGACGCATGGCTGGGCGTTGCCGATATTCTTATCGGCGAAGCCAATCCGAGCGCACGACTTCCCGATACGTATGCTCGCGATTATAAAGCCGATCCCACTTGGAACAATCTCGGCAACAACTTTATGGAAGATTACGAGAAAAACGGTTCTACGGTATACGCAAAAGGCAATCAGTACGCAAACGAAAACATGCGCGGCACGGGCGGCAACGGCGGCGGCGGATATTACAGCAACTACGTGTATTACAAGGAAGGCATATATTCTGGCTATCGCTACTGGGAAACGCGCGGCTATACCGAAGGGCTTGATACGCAGTGGACGGGTACGGAAACGGACGTTTTACCGCGCTTTGCCCATGGTGCGAACGAGGCGATACATTATTACAGCAAGACAAATGCGGCGGATAAAGCCAAGCAGGACGCGCTCGACGGCAAAACGTGGGATAACTGGTACGATGCGCACGTCGTGTATCCGTTCGGCTACGGGTTGTCGTACACGTCGTTTGAGTGGACGCTGGATGAAATAAACGAAACGCTCGATACCGACGGCAAAATAACGGCAAAGGTGACCGTAAAAAACACGGGAGACGTTGCCGGCAAGGACGTGGTACAGCTTTATTACAATGCGCCGTATATAATGGGCGGTATAGAAAAAGCTCATGTCAAGCTGGGCGCTTACGCCAAGACCGAATTGCTCGAACCGCAACAGAGCGAAACGGTCGTGCTGGAATTTGCCGTGCGCGACATGGCGAGTTACGACTATAACGACGCCAATAAAAACGGATTTAAAGGCTACGAGCTTGATGCGGGCAAGTACAATATTTACATCGGCAAAAACGCTCACTGTTGGGCGGAGCAAAACGTAATTACAAAGCAGTACGAGCTTGCGAGCGGCGTCAAGTACGAGTTCGAGACCAACGGTACCAAAGTCGAAAACCGCTTCGATAAGATGAGCGAACAGCTTTTGCACGAGGATCGTTATCCCGAAGACGACCAAAATGACGAAAAAGACAAATATATGACGCGCGCCGATTGGGCTGGCACGTATCCCACGCTGTCGTACAGACTGACTGCCGAGCAGTGGATAATAGACGGATTAAAGGAGTACAACGACGTTGCGGAAGCGCCGTTCGGCACGGTATATCCCGAAGATAAACCGACCGATCCGTGGTACAACGACGTAATGCCCAAAACAGGCGTAAAATACGACACGCCCATAAAGCTGCAAGAGCTGTTCGGACTGGATTACGAAGATCCGAAGTGGGACGAATTTCTCGATCAATTGACTGTTGCTCAACTCACCGAGATAGCGCTTCGCGGCGCGTATAAATCGGGCATAAACGTACCCGAACTGGGCATTACCGAAGTTTATAACGAAGATGCGCCCGTGTGTGTTTTAATTCCGGGGGCGGAAACTAATGTCTATTTGCCCAACGATATTGTTACAGCGGCGACGTTTAACACGGAATTAGCGTATCGCAGAGGCTTGTTGCTCGGAAATATGTCGCTTTGGGGTTCGGGCGACGCGAGCACGCGCGTGCCGGGATGGTATGCTCCCGCAGTCAATATCCACCGCAGTCCGTTCGGCGGACGCGTGGGAGAATACTTCTCCGAAGACGGCGTGCTTGCGGGCATGCAGTCGGCGCAAATAGTTTTAGGCGCGCAGGAAAAAGGTATGTGGTGCTACGTAAAGCACTTTGCCGTCAACAGTCAGGAGACCAACCGTTGCGGACTTATAACTTGGGCGGACGAGCAGACAATGCGCGAAGTGTACTTCAAGCCGTTCGAGCTGTGCGTAAAAGTCGGCGAAACGATGGGCATAATGAGCTCGCTCAATCGCTTCGGTCCGCGCTGGGCGGGTGGCTCGTACGAGCTGCTCACCAATGTGCTTCGCGACGAATGGGGTTTTAGGGGCAACGTTGTTACCGACACGTTCGCTTCGTGGTCTAACGCCGATATCATGATACGCGCGGGCGGCAGTCTTGCGCTCGGTTACGGCACTCTTCACGGCTCCAAGGACAGCGCGACCACGGTCAACTGTTTGCGTAATTGCGCGCACGATATACTTTATACGCATGCCAACAGCATGGCGTTAAACGCGGGCGAAACTCCGACCGTGCCCAAAAAAATGCGCAACTTTAAATCTAAGACGCTTTCTGTCGCAATGGTGGATGTGGAATACAACGAATCCATTGCGGACTGCTTGGAACTCAATACAATGTATTATCCCGACGTGAATATTTCCGACGTTACGTTTTTCGTGGCGGAAGGATCTATGTTGCCGCGCGGGCTTACTCTTTCGCCCGATGGAACTATAAGTGGAAAACCCAAAACGGAATCGCGTTTGTCGATCGTGATAGTCGCGACCTTAGGCAATGAAACGGTGAGTCGAACGTTCACCATAACGGTAACGGGAGCGGGTGGAGTAATAGTATACAACACGCACGAAACGGAGCTTAACGCCATTATAGGTTCGGCGCTCAATGCGAGCGTTGCGAAAGCAAGCATTTACGATCCTTACGCTACGCCCGACGAAGTTGCCAATTTTCCGCCTATCGCTTACACGCTCGCAAACGGTTCGGTCCTTCCCGAAGGACTTGTATTGAACGATAACGGATATATAACCGGCGTTCCCACAAAAGAGTGTCGCGATTATGCTTTTACCGTTATTGCAAGCGCGATCGGGTATCGCGACGTAGATTGCACGTTTACTATAACGGTTTTGCACGCTTTGTCATATGCGGGCAAGACTTTGCAAAACGGTGTGTACGGCAAGACTTATGTAGCGAGCGTCGCCGATGCGGTGTGCGGCGGGGAAGTCAAATACGCGCTCAAAGACGGTAGCGAGCTTCCCAAAGGGCTTAAACTTACCGAAAACGGCATGATAGCGGGAATCCCCGCCGAAGCCGTATCCAAAACGTTCACCGTCGTTGCGTCCAATCTGTATGCGGATCCCGTCGAAGCGGAGTTCACGCTCAACGTCGATCTCAGATTCGACAGCACGACGGAACTTCCTTATGGCAAGGTGGGCGAAGCGTATCTGGGTTCCGTGGGTACCGCGCAAGGCTCATTCGACATTAGCTACGAGATAATAAGCGGGTCGTTGCCGTCCGGTATAAAGCTTTCAAGCGACGGCACGCTGTCGGGCAAGCCCGAAGCGTCGGGCGCGTACACCTTTACTGTGCGCGCGTCGGACGGCGAACTCACCGACGATATAACGCTCACAATGTTCGTGGATAACGGCGGCGGGCTCACTACCGTGATAAAAGGCGGTGCAGACAGCGGCGCTACGATGGGAGCGATAGGTATTGTGTTAGGCGCAATAGGTCTGGCGTTTGGCGGCGCGGCGCTCGCGCTTGTACTCGTATCGATGCGCAAAAAGAAAAAGCAGACTGTCGGCGCGGAACAGGCGGATGACGGCGCTTCGCAGGGCGAAAAGTAGATAGCGGCAATGCCGTAAAGCATGCACGGGCGGCGCGATAACGCATCGCCCGTGCGAAAAAATCGACAGCGAGGAGAATTTTACCCGACAATGAAAGAATATAAGAAAAAACGCAGGATACCGTTGCCGTGGTTCATAGTGTTTGCGGTGTTGTTCGTGTTTGTGTTTGTCGCGGCGCTCGTGCTTACGCAAAACATGCTCGTTTACAACACCGTCAATTCGGTGATGGGCGGCGAGCGGCGCGTCCTTAAAAGCGGCGATCCCGATAAATACATGCGCTTTACCGCCGATTACGACAACAAGGACGACGTTTACGCCGCGGCGAACGCGCTCAACGAGGATATCTGCGAGGAAGGGTTCGTACTTTTGAAAAACGACGACGGCATACTGCCGCTCGCCGAAAACGAGCGCAATGTGACTGTGTTCGGCAAGAACTCCGTCGACGTCGTGCTCGGCGGCACGGGTTCCAACGCGGGCTCGTCCGGAAACGCCAAGACCGATCTTTCGGTCGCGCTCGAAAAGGACGGGTTGTTCAAGACCAATCCCGTAATGCGCGAGTATTTGAGCGGCAACGCGTCGGGTTCGGGCAGACCGGCGTCGCCCGATATGGGCGTCACGCTCAGCGGGTTTCCCACCGGCGAAGCGCCGCTTCCGTATTCGGACGCGGTAAAAAACAGCTATAAGGGATATTCCGACGCGGCGATAGTGGTCGTCTCGCGTATAGGCGGCGAAGGGTTCGATCTGCCGCGCACCATGCGCTGGACGGGCAGTAAATATACCGACTTTGCCAATGCCGACAAAACGGTGACGGGCGCGCGTTTCGGCGACGATCATTACCTGCAACTCGATAAAAACGAAACGGAAATGCTCAAAGAGGCGTGCGCCAACTTCGACAAGGTGATAGTCGTGTTAAATTCCGCATCGCCGCTGGAACTCGGATTCTTGGACGATCCCGCGCACTACGCATATAACGCCAAAATCAAAGCAGCGTTGTGGATAGGCACGCCGGGCGCGAGCGGGCTCAACGCGCTGGGCAGGATACTTGCCGGCAGCGTCGACCCGAGCGGTCGGCTCGTCGATACGTACGCCCGCGACTTCAAGCTCGATCCTACGTGGTACAACTTCGGCAACTATTTGACCGCCGACGGCAACCGTTATTATACCAAGGACGGTGACGGCGTAAAGCTGCGCAAGCTCGCGTTCGTCGAATACCGCGAAGGCATTTACTTCGGCTACCGCTATTACGAAACGCGCGGGCATACCGCGGGCGGCGATTGGTACGGCAACAATGTGGTGTATCCGTTCGGGCACGGGCTGTCGTATACGAAGTTCGAGCATGCCGTGACGGCGCAAACGCCGAGCGGGTCGACGCTCGCCAAGGACGGCAAGCTGTCGTTTACGGTGGACGTTTCCAACATGGGCGAGTACGACGGCAAGGAAAGCGTAAGCCTGTACTATTCCGCGCCGTATACCGACGGCGGCATCGAAAAAGCGCACGTCGCGCTCGGCGACTTCGCCAAGACGGAGTTGCTTGCCAAAAGGACGGGCAAAGGATCTGTCACGCTCGAAATAAACGTGCGCGATATGGCAAGCTACGACTATGACGACGCAAATAAAAACGGATTTAAGGGCTATGAGCTCGACGGCGGCGAGTACACGATATATATCGGCGGCGACGCGCATTGCTGGGCGGACGCAAGCACGCCCAAATTCACCTATACCGTGCCGAGCGGCGGATATTCGTACGAAACGACCAAGGGCGGCAAGCAAGTCAAAAATCTGTTCGACGACGTAAGCTCGCATGTGACCGAATACCTGTCGCGCGCGGAAAACTTTAAAAATTTCGACGGGCTCAAGGGCGCGGGACAGCTTTCTTACCGCACGGTCGACGAAAAGTTTATCACGGATGCGCTCGCAATACCAGACGACGGCGCGGATAAGCCGTGGTATACCGATACCGCGCCGACGCAGAGCTCGCGCGTTCTGTCAGAAAAGGAGACGACGCTCAAGCTGTACGACATGTTCGGGCTGGACTACGACGACCACAAGTGGGACGAACTTCTAAACCAATTGACGGCGACTCAGCTCGTCGATCTCGTGCGGTCGGGCAACTTCCACTCGGCGTACATCGAGAATATAGATAAGCCGCTCACCATCGACGCGGACGGACCTATGGGGTTTGCGCTGTTCATGGGCTCGGACAGCATTTACAAAACGTGCTACTATGCGAGCGAGTGCGTGCTCGCGGCGACGCGTAACAAGACGCTCGCGCACGACTTCGGTGTAATGGTGGGCAACGAAGGGCTCGTCGGCGACGAAAAGGGCGACGGCACACCGTACAGCGGTTGGTACGCGCCCGCGATGAATCTGCACCGTAATCAGTTTGCGGGGCGCAACTTCGAGTATTACAGCGAGGACGCGTGTCTTTCGGGCTTGATGGCGGCGCAGGTGGTGACGGGCGCGAGCGAAAAGGGCGTGTATACATTTATGAAGCACTTTGCGCTCAACGATCAGGAGACCGACCGCGACACCTGCAACGGGCTGTTGACCTGGGCTAACGAGCAGGCTATGCGCGAAACGTACTTCAAGCCGTTCGAAATGTGCGTGCAAACGGGCAAGGCGACGGCGGTCATGAGCAGCTTCAACCGCATCGGCACGGTGTGGGCGGGCGGCGACTACCGTTTGCTCACCGAGCTGTTGCGCGACGAGTGGGAGTTTTGCGGCACGGTGATAACCGACTTCAACGTCAACGCGTATATGGACGCCGACCAAATGATACGCGCGGGCGGCGACCTTAATCTCATAGGCGACAAGGCGCCCAAAAAGGTGTCGACGGCGACGGGGCTTGCGGCGGTGCGCCGCGCGGCTAAAAACATACTGTACACCGTCGCCAACAGCAACGCCATGAACGGACGCGGCGCTGGCGTTGTGTGGGGCTACGCCATACCCGTTTGGGAGATATGGGTTATAGTGGTTTGTATCGCGTTCGGCTTGGGCACGGCGGCGATAGGCGTGTTCGCTTTTTTGCCGTACGATCCCGACCGTAAAAAACCGTCGGAAGCGTTGCTCGACGATAACTTAAACGAAAATAACATTCAAGGAGATATATCATGAAACACAAAAAATTACTTGTAGCGGCGCTCGCCGCGACCTGTGCTCTGCCGCTCGCGCTGTGCGCCTGCGGCAACGCGCCGCAAACGCCCGACGACGGCGACATAGTCGTGGGCGAAGGCATGAAGCAGTACGTGCTCGAAGCCGAATACACGCCCGTAGCGGGCAAGATAGGCGGCGCGCAATCGGGCAGCGCGAGCGGCTACGACCTTATCATGCAGTCGGACGCCGACGGCGTGAGCAACGGATATTTTATACACAATATCCATATGACCGACTGTACGCTCGAATTCGAATTCACCGCCGAGCGTGCGGGTACGGCGGCGCTGTACGTGCGTATGCTGTCGCAATGGGGCGACACCACTTTCACGCCGCAAAACTTCGGTATCGTACTCAACGATAAGGAGATAACGTATACCGGGCTTCTCGTGCAGGGCTCGTCCGACGACGCGCCGAAATTCGCCGATAAGGTGGTCACGCAAAAGGCGGAGATCGTAAAGGGTAAAAACACGTTAAAACTGATCGTGCGTGAAAACACCATCAATTCGTACACGCATTCTACGGGCGCGCCCGCGATAGACTGCGTAAAAATAGTCACCGATACGGGCATATCTTGGGAACCTATACTCGAAAATCTCGATCATGTCGGCAAGATAGAAGCTTGATATTCGGCACATTTAATATGAGAATATTTTAAAGAGTACGGTTTTTTACATAAAACCGTACTCTTTTTACATTGTTTACAGGCGAACTTATATTACTTCAAAATACTGCAAAATACCGCAAAGATATTTTTATGATATAAATTTTACCGTGATAATGTATATGAATACGGTTGACATAATATTGTTAATGGTTTATAATTATTCTTAATTTATACAATATAATATCGAAAATCATCAAAGGAGACCAAAATGCAAAACATTAAGAACAGACTGACCGTCGCAATAACGGTATTTGTGTTGTTTGTGACGGGTGCGATTGCTGTAGGCGGGGACGTTCAAAGACCGCGCGATGCGGAAGCGCTTTCGCCCGATTATATTGCGGAGTACGAGACTATATACTATTTCAGTGACAGCACGCCGACGTTTAAGGATCATGCGTATTTAAGCGGGTATAATACGGTTTTTGACGTTAAGCCGTTTATGACTGTCGAAGAACTCAAATACATGATCTATACGGGATATTTTTGGGGCTTTGTAAACACTTACAATATACCGATAGTAATAGTGGAGCTTAAAGCCATGATACCAGACTCGGAAGTATTGCGTGTTTTATTCGCATGCTTGCGCGCACAGGGTTGTAAGATCATGTTTATCAGTCCGTACGTGGACATGCTCGACGGTGTGGAAGCGGATATAACAATGCGTTGCAATACCGACAAACATTATAAATTTATCCAAAACAGCGTAAAAGCTATGGCGGACGACCAAGGCGTAGTTTATGACGAAACCACGCTGTTGCTTGACGGCAGAATGATAGGCGCATACCGAAATTTCGATATTGCCGAAAGATATAAATATTCGTCCTATTTGCGCGCGTTGCTTTTGAATATGCGCCACGGCTGTTCCGCATATGGCGGCTACGAGTACGAATATACTTTGTACAGTCGGTTATGGCAGGTTTACGGCGAATACGTTATGGCAAACTGCGGGTATGAATTAGATTATTTCAACGGCGATACCGATATAGAACCTTATATAGAAATGTGGCAAGAGATAATCGAACGCTACCCGACTATGTTAAACGACATATGGCAAGGGAACGACGAATATTACAACGAACGTTACCGTGAAGAGTTGAATATATACTTAGATGAAGAAATAGCGCAGTATTTTAATGGAAAGAACATACATATATTGGTAAACGTAGACGGCGCAGAAAGAAGTAATTTATATATAGATATGCTCTATTCGGTCGCTGAATATCCGCAATACGTTGAGTATATTTTCTCGGATTATCAGCAATTCGGCAATACAATACCGTTCAATATAACTTTTCTATACGGCATGGGACAGTGGCGGTTGGAGCTTGATTTTTATTCGTTGTTGTGTAGTTTGCAGGATAATTTGGGCGATTTAAATGATATATTAGATGATGAAACTAATGAACAAAAATTCCCGATTGCAAGGATGCCTGTATTTATTTGGGAAGTAGATCCGATAGAAACGGGCGACGACGGTTTGGAAATAATCACATCCGACGAACTTGAAAGTATGTACGACGATCAATTAGAAAATATAGAGGAAGAAATATTGGTAGATTTATTTATCGGATATTTGTACGAGCTTGCAAACCTATATTGATAACTACAAAAAGGAAGCGTGCATGAAAAGAGTCAGAGCAATAATAGTAACGATCGTAATAGCGTTAAGCATGATATGCGTAGCGTGCGGAAATACGCCGAGCGAGCGGCTTGACGCGCCGACAAACCTGCGTGTACAAGGCAGTACGCTCGAATGGGACGCTGTGGAAAATGCGAACGGATATACGGTATATGCGGCGGGCAAGGAATACGAAACCAACGAATGTGCGTTTGATCTGTCCGAGTTGAGCGGACCCGATACATACAAGATAGAAGTAATGGCGATAGGGGACGGAATAAGATACGACGATTCGTTATGGGCAACGTATACATATACCGTTACGCCGACGGAGCCGATAGTTCCGACGGAGAATTTGGCGTATACGTTGTTAGCGGACGGGAGCGGATACGAAGTATCGCGTGGCAAAGCGGATCTGACGGGACGTGTGGTTATACCCGACGAGTACAACGGTTTGCCTGTAAAGAAGATAGCCGATGGGGCGTTTGATTTAAGGGTGCTGAACAATCCCGATAAACGTAACGATAAAACTACGGAGTTTATTCTGCCGCATACATTGGAAGAAATAGGTAAGTACGCATTTGCTGTTTGTACGGCATTGACAGAGATCGATATCCCCGAAACGGTAGCGGTCATAGGAATAGATGCGTTTCAAAAAGATATAAGTTTAAAAAAAGTAAAGTTGCCGTCACAGTTAACGTACTTATCGAGCATGTTCAACGGCTGTGAATCTTTGACTAAAATAGAAATACCGCAAACAGTCGAAGTTATAGAAGATTTTGCTTTTGGTTCATGCAAAAGTCTTGTAGATATCGAGTTGCCGAAAGGATTAAAAGAATTGGGAGGCTATGCGTTTTTGAGATGTACCGCACTTACTAAAATAGTTATCCCCGAAGGTGTAAAACGATTAGAGAACGGCGTTTTTAAAAATTGTACGGCGCTAATTGACATAGAATTTCCGAGTAAAATAGATTATATCGGATTAAGTATCGTAGAGGGTACGGCATGGCTTAACAGTAAGCCTGACGGATATGTCATGATAAACGATTGGCTTTTGGTTTATAAAGGTGAATTGCCGAACGGCGGAGTCATAGAACGGATTCCGAGCGAAATAAAGCACATGGCAGGCGGCGCTTTCAATCATTCGGAACTGATATCTATAGTTATACCCGACGAAGTCGATATCGGCAACAGCATGAGTCTATTTGCGGGTTGCGAATATTTGAAAAACGTGCGATTGCCGAGTGATTTGGAAATACTGCCAACGGGGTTGTTCGGACTTTGTAATAGTCTTACAAATGTAAATATTCCGAATAGTGTGAAAATTATAGGTAACGGCGTTTTTACAGAATGTGTAAATTTGAATAATGTAATAATACCGAGCGGCGTGACGGAAATAGGCTATAATGCGTTTTACAGATGCAATGGGATGACGCACTTGTATTATGCCGGTACGAAACAGCAATGGGAAGATAAAAAATTGTCAAGTGCAGGTGCAAAAAAGACAAGCATATACTACTATGCGGAAACGAAAAACGACATACCCGAAAGCGGCGGAAATTACTGGCATTACGACGTCGACGGACAAACGCCCGTAATCTGGTGAAACGAATGATCTCGGTAAATACAACTATTTCACATTTAACGAAAGCGACGGCAACTGCCGTCGCTTTTTGCGCCGAATGCGATAGACGCGCAAATTTCCGATCGTGAAGGAGTTCGATTTGATGCGCTAACCGTAATATGTCGGAGCGAGCGAAATAATTTTAATGAAATTTTAATCAATGTAACATTGTTTATTAATATTGCGCGTGATATAATGTATAAGCATAGGTATTGCGGCGCGGATGCGCGCGCATACAGATATCCGCTATGGAACAAGTAAGATGCACAAACTGCGGCAGTACCGCGATCATACCGAGCGATTCGGACGAGTTTTTTAAATGCGAGGCGTGCGGGAGTACGTTCAGCGTCGCGCGAGCGTCCGCTTTTTCCAAGGTGACGCTCGATCATACGCAGGATATACGCGCTTGGCGCGAGTATCTCGCCAAGCAACTGCGTTTGCAACAGGACAGCAATAAGGCGCGCGATTACGGCGGCGTCAAGCTTTTCGCGCAGAAGATACTTTCGGTGTTGCCCGACGATTTTTGCGCCAAATATTATCTCGCGCTTGCCGAAAGATTTATGGGTAACGACGTTGCGTTCGTCAAATTTTTGAGCGACGAGCCGTTCGACGGCGTTACGCCCGACGAGCGCAAGGAAGTGACCGCGTCGCTCATATCGACCGTCGAGCCTAAATATGCGGACGCGATCAAGGCGTTCATAACGCGGGCGTATCCGCAAACGCATTCGTCGTTCGACGAAATGCTCGATCGTAACGTCAAGTCGTACATACAAAAATTGCGGTACACCAAGGTCACCGACCGCGACGTGTTTATATGTCACCGCACCGCCGAACCCGATCAGGATATAGCCGACGCGATATGCACGCGGCTGGAAGAGCGCGGTTTGCGGTGTTGGATAGCGCCGCGCAACATTCTCGCGGGGTCGCAAAACTACGAGCGCGACATACTGAAAGGCGTGGAAAACAGTCGCTTGTTCCTTTTGGTTTCGAGCTTTAAGTCGATATATTCGGAAGACTGCGAAATGGAGCTTAAAGCCGCCGTGCTTGCGGGCAAGGCGCTTTACAGCTACCGTATAGACGACACGCCGTACGACGGCGCGTTCGACCGCGCGTTGTCCGCCGTGCAGTGGCTGGACGCGTCCGACGATCCGTACGCGCATCTCGAACAGCTCGTAATAGACGTAAAGGGCATACTCGCCCGCGACGAGCGCGAAAAGGCGGAGCTTGAAGAAAAGCGGCTCGCCGCGCGCGAAAAAGAACGTGTGCTTGCCGAAGAACGCCGTACGCGCGAGCAGGAGCGGCTCGAACGCTTGGAGCGCATAATAGGCGGCGGCGTGGCGGCTGTCGCGCCCGCGGCGGTATCGGCGTATGCGGCGAAGCTGCGCCGCGCCGAAATAGAAGTGCAGTCGCAAAATTACGACCGCGCTCGCGATCTTTTGGACGAAGTTCTCGATATGGATCCCGAATGCGCGCAGGCGTGGTGGTTGATGATGCTGTGCGAATACCGCAAGCCCGACGACCGCGCGCTGATCGCGAGCGAGATAGATTTCACCGCGCACAGATATTACAAAAACGTCGTGCGCTTTTCGGACGACGAGCCGACGTTCGCGGCGCGGCTCGACCGAGTGACTCAGGCTTTTCAAAACTTTTCGGTCAAAGCGGTGTCAGCCGCGCTCGACGATGCGCAACGCATGTTCGATGCGGAAAACTACGACGGCATGAAGGCGGCGCTCGCGCGGTGCGCGGAGTCGTTTGCTGACGAGAACAGCATAATATTCACGCGCTTCCCCGATATAGCGAGCAGATATTTTTGGCTCAAACTGTGGAGCAAGTACGGTCAGACCCATCTCGTGTGCGTGGAGGACATAACGCGCGAAGCCGAGTATAAAAACGCAGTCAAGTACGCGTCGCCCGCGCAAGCGAGCATGTACGCCCGAGCGCGCGAAACGGTTTCCGACAACGCGAAGTATTTTTTGCAGGAGCGCAGTAAGAAGCGCGCGAACGACGGCAAGCTCGTCGACTATCTCGTCGACAACAAGGGCATACTGCCGCCCGAAACGTATAATTATTATTCGTCGCTGTTGTATTTCAGAAAAATGCTTTCGACGTTCAATCTGTCCGAAGCACAGCTCGAATATTCGACGGTGGATATTTCCACCAACGAATACTTCATGCTCGCGCAGTCGCTCGCTACGGAAGAACAGAGCGCGAAGTACGACGCGATAGTAGCAAAGCTCGACCGCAACCGCGCCGAAAAACGCGAACGCGACGATGCGGAAAAGACCAGGCGCGAACGCGAGCTCAAAAGAGCGGAAACCAAAGAAAAGGCGATGAAAATAACGTCGCGCGTACTCATATCAGTGTGCGCAGTGCTTTCGTACGTGCTTGCGATAGTCGCCTTGACGACGCTCGACGACGCTTACGACGGCGCGTCGTACTTGCTTATATCGCTCGTTACGGCGAGCGCGGTGTTCCGATTGATAAACGACGCGTTCATACTGACGGTCAAATCGCGCGGGATAATCGTCTTGACGTATATAAATCTCGTGCTGAGCGTGCTTACGGTATTGGCGATAGGCACGCCGTTTGTGCGGGGCGCATCGTACGGAATATTGACTTTGGTCATCATAGTCGGCATAGCGTGCATCACGCTCGAAAGCATAAAGCTTTCGCAATACAAAAAACAATACCGCAAATAACGCGGGCGTCGTCACAGAACCATACGGAGGTATACAATGGCAGAAATAGTCAAATTCACCGGCAGTAACGCGGACTTGTTCGTGCGCGAAAGCGCAGATAAGCTACATGCCGCCGCGCAGGTCATAGTACCCGAAACGCATACCGTGCTGTTGATTAAGGACGGCATGGTGTCCGAGGCGCTCGGCGCGGGACGGCACGATATTTTCGATACCGAAAGCGGGTTTTTACGGCTCAAAAAAGACAGCGATTGCGCGTCCGTCGATTTTGTGTTCATTTCCAAGACCGCAAAGCTCCCCATGCTTTGGGGAACGCCCACGCCGTTCGCCACGCGCGATCCTATAACGGGCGTGCATATTCGCGTCGGACTTAACGGCGAACTCGAATTCCGCGTAGCCACGCCCAAAAAATTCTATCTCGAACTTGTCGGCGCGGACAGCGAGTATAACGTCGATAAACTCAAAAAACGCATACTGACGCGACTGACGAGCGCGATAGAGCCTGTCGTCGCGCAAACGATGACCGACGGGCATTTATGCTATACCGATTTCGCAATGAACAAGCAACTCGTTTCCGAACGCTTAAAGCGCAAGATAAGCGAGCTGTTCGTCGCGGAATACGGTTTGGAGCTTTGCTCGTTCGTGATAAACGGCGCGATAATATCCGAGTCGGACATAATGGCTGTGGAGCGCAAGCGCGACGAACTCGATACCGCCGCGTCGACCTGTCCGTCGTGCGATACCGCCGTGCCGTCGGGCGCGAAGTTTTGTCCCGAATGCGGGCTGTCGCTTTCCGATAAATATTGCTCGGAGTGCGGCGCGAAGGTAAGCCCCGCCGCCAAGTATTGTTCGGAATGCGGCAAAAAGATCAAGTAAAGGAGAAAAGACATGGCATTTTGTTTTTCAAAACCCGATAAAAAGGATTTGCTTGCGGAAAGCCGCGAGCGCATTGAGGACAACGAGCGCATGCTCGCCGTTTGCAGGGAGCTTGCCGAGGACGATTCCGAGCTCGAACAAAAGGTTGCGCGCGTTCACGATACTGTCAAGTACATGACGCCGAGCGCGTCCGCGTCGGGCATGCAATGCGACAAAAAAATATTCGCGCTGGCGGGCGATCTCAAAATAGCGCTCACCAAGGGACGCGACCGCGATCTTGCGCATGCCGAAAGCATACTGCGCGATATAGAAGTCGCGACCGTCGAGCGCAATTCGTATTGCGATTGATATAACGGAAGAAAAAAGCAAGCGGAAGCTATTTTGCGATAGGGCTTGCTTTTTTGTATATTATGGTGTATAATACCGATATACGAAAGACGCGGCGATATGCCGCAACGGAGAACTGCTTTGGAAATAGCAAAAAGAGCAAAACAAATATCGCCGTCGCTCACGCTGGAAATAACCGCGCGTGCGAAAAAGATGAAAGCGGACGGGATGCGCGTGGTGTCGTTCGCGGCGGGCGAACCCGATTTCAACACGCCCGATTATATACTCGACGCGGGCAGGAAAGCGCTCGATCTGGGACTTACCAAGTACACGCCGGCGGCGGGTACGGTGGAACTTCGCAACGCGATATGTCAAAAACTGAAAAACGACAACGCGCTCGATTACGACAAAGCCAATATTGTCGTGTCTAACGGCGCAAAGCATTCGCTGTTCAATGCGTTCATGGCTATACTCGATCCCGGCGACGAAGTAATAATACCGTCGCCGTACTGGCTCAGTTATCCCGAAATTGTCAAAATGGCGGGCGGCGTACCCGTGTTCGTGGAGACCAAGCCCGAAAACAGCTTTAAACTGACGCCTGCGGAGTTTGAAAGCGCCATTACAAAAAAGACCAAGGCGCTCATTCTCAACAACCCCAACAACCCTACGGGCGCTGTGTATACGCGCAGCGAGCTTAACGCGCTGGGCGCGGCTATCGAAAAATACGAGATATTCGTAGTGTCCGACGAGATCTACGAAAAGCTTACCTACGAACGCCGTCACCATTCGATAGCGGCGTATTCGGATATTCTCAAAGAACGCACCATAGTCATAAACGGCATGTCCAAAACATATTCCATGACGGGGTGGCGCGTCGGGTATGCGGCGGCGGACGAGCAGATAGCGTCCGCAATGTCGAGCATGCAGAGCCACAGCACGAGCAACGCCAATACCATTGCTCAGTACGCGTCGTGCGTGGCGCTTTCCGATAAATATCACGGCGATGCGTTCTTGGAAGATATGCGCGCAACGTTCGACGCGCGCAGGGCGCTCATGATGTTGCGCTTGCACCGTCTGGGTATGCGATACATCGAGCCAAAGGGCGCGTTCTATATCATGGTCAATATCAAAGACTATATCGGCAAGCGCATAGAAGGACAGCGCATCGATTCGGCGTTCGACTTCGCGTCGCTGTTATTGGAGCAGGTGCAGGTAGCCGTTATCCCGTGCGAAAGCTTCGGCGCGCCCGAATATATCCGCATGTCGTACGCCGCGTCCGAAAAGGATATCGAGCGCGGGTTGGATGCGATGGGGAGCTTTTTGGCTCAACTCCATGATTGATCGCACGTTGCATAATTACGAAAGGCAAAGCCGCGCTTTTCTTGTCCGACGCGGATCTCCGCCGTCAAGATGAATTCGAAATTTATGACCCCGAACGGGGCGATATATTTGAAAAACGACAAACACTTTTCATTCTGCATTATTAATTCTTGATCGACTGTCAATTCCGAATTCCGCATTTCGAATTCCGAATTAAAAAAATACTTCCATAAGGAGAAAACAATATGATTTCCGTTATCTACGGCGCAAAAGGCACGGGCAAGACCCAACGCATCATGGACGCGGCTAACGTTACCGTTGAAAAGGCGAGCGGTCAAGTGATATTTATCACCGACAACAACGAGTCCTTGGGCGTGAATGCCAACGTCAAATTCATAAACGTAGCCGATTTCGGAGTACGCAATACTTACGAGCTGGCGGGGTTTTTAAAGGGCATGCTCGCCACCAACTTCGATATCCAAGCGGTGTTCATCGACGGATTGAGCAGACTTCTCGCTGTCGAGCCGAGCGCGCTCAAACCTATATTCGACACTATGGAAAAGTTCGGCAACGTCGATTTTACCGCCACCGTGTCTGCCGACAAAGTTCCCAACTTTCTCGAAAAGTACATAAAGGACTGACATGAAGTATACGTCCACTCGCGACGCGTCCGTCCTTGCGGACGGCGCGACAGCCGTTATCGACGGGATATCCGCAGACGGCGGCTTGTTCGTGCCGCAGGAGTTGCCCAAGCTCAAATATACCGACATGCTCGAACTCGATTATGCGGGACGCGTCGATAAAGTACTGCGCGCGTTTTTCGACTTCGACGTCGGCGGCGTGGCAAAGCAGGCGTACGCAACGTTTGACGGCGATCCCGCGCCGGTAGTCAAAGCGGACGACGGTTTGTTTTTGCTCGAACTGTGGCACGGCAAGACGTGCGCGTTCAAAGACATGGCGTTATCGGTATTGCCGCGGCTCTTGGTAAAAGCAAAGGCGCACAAGGGCGACGGGCGCAATACTTTGATACTCGTGGCGACGAGCGGCGATACGGGCAAGGCGGCGCTCGAAGGCTTTAAGGACGTAAACGGTACGCAGGTTTGCGTGTTCTATCCCACAGACGGGGTGAGCCGCGTGCAAAAGCTCGCTATGCAAACTCAGCGCGGCGGCAACGTTTGCGCGGTTGGGATAAACGGCAACTTCGACGACGCGCAGACCGCGGTCAAATCGGCTTTTGCCGACAACGGTTTAAAGTCGGCGCTCGCCGAGAATAATATATGCTTGTCGTCCGCCAATTCTATCAATATAGGTCGGCTCGTGCCGCAGATAGCGTACTATTTTTCGGCATACTGCGATCTGGTCAACGCGGGCGAGATAACCGCGGGCGAAAAAATAGATTTCGTCGTACCGACGGGAAACTTCGGCAATATCCTTGCGGGGAAGTACGCTTTGGAAATGGGCGTGCCTATCAACAAACTCGTTTGCGCGTCCAACGCCAACAACGTGCTTACCGATTTTATAACGACCGGCGAGTACGATATAAACCGCGAGTTCTTCAAGACGGAAAGTCCGTCTATGGACATACTTATTTCAAGCAATCTCGAACGGCTCGTCTTTGAAACGAGCGGACGCAACGCCACGCTTACGGCGGAGCGCATGCAAAGCCTTAAAGAAACGGGCAGGTATTCGGTAACGCAGAGCGAAATAGAAAAAATACGCGAGGTCTTTGCCGCCGATTACGCGACGGACGACGATATTTTCGACGCGATCGCCGATATGTTCGACGAATACGGCTATCTTATAGACACGCATACCGCGGCGGCTTTCGCCGTGTGCGAGCGGCGCGAGCTTGTTCGCCCCACGGTCATAGTTTCCACCGCCAATCCGTATAAATTCGCGCCCGCGGTGCTTGCGGCGCTCGGCGAACGAACGGACGGCGAAGCGACCGAGCGCACGCTCGCCCGGCTCGAAGAGCTTACCGCCATGGATATTCCCGAAAGTCTTACCGAAGTGTTCGACGCGGAGATAAGATTCGATAAAACGCTGGACGTCGACGGTATTGTCAAGTTCATAGCCGACCGATACGGCGCGCAGTAATATCCGCGTAAAAAATAAGGCATAATAATCATGGAAAACCAAACGTCACAACAAAATACGGAAAAACGCAAGCGCGTGTTTTCGGCGATAAAACCGACGGGCAACCCCACGCTCGGCAATTATCTCGGCGCAATGAAGTACTGGGGCAAAATGCACGAGGAGTTCGACTGTCTGTTCGCGGTAGCCGATCTTCATGCGATCACGGTCGCCATAGAACCAAAAGAACTGCGCGAAAACAGCAAACGCCTGTTCGCGCTGTTGGTCGCGGTTGGTATCGATCCCGCAGACAACGTTTTGTTTTTGCAGTCGCACGTGCCTGCGCACGCGGAGCTGTCGTGGCTTCTCAACAACTACACGATGTTCGGCGAAGCGAGCCGTATGACGCAGTTTAAGGACAAAAGCAAGAAAGCGCCAGAAAACATAAACGTCGGGCTGTTCGATTATCCCGTACTGATGGCGGCGGATATATTGTTGTATCAAGCGGACATAGTGCCTGTCGGCGACGATCAAATGCAACACGTCGAGCTGTGCCGCACCATCGCCAACCGCTTTAACAATAAGTTCAGTCCGACGTTCACGGTGCCCGAAGGTCGAGTGCCTAAGTTCGGAGCGAGGATCTACTCGCTGTCCGATCCGACGGCGAAAATGGGCAAGAGCGACGGCGCGAACGACGGTTCGGTATTCATACTCGATAAGCCGGACGACATAATGCGCAAGTTCAAGCGCGCGGTCACCGACAGCGGGCGCGAGATCAAAGCGGCGGACGATAAGCCCGGCATAACCAATCTCCTTACTATTTACGCCGCGGCGAGCGGTGCGACCTTGGAGCAGGCGCAAAACGAGTTCGCGTCGTCCGATTACGCGACGTTCAAGCAACGCGTCGGCGAAGCGGCTGTCGAAACGTTGCGTCCCGTCCGCGAAAAGTACGAAGCGCTTCGGCGCGACGACGGCGAGCTGTTGCGGCTCATGCAAGCGGGTGCGGAAAAGGCGGCGCGACTTGCTTACCGCACGCTCGAAAAGGTCTATAAAAAAATCGGATTCGTGCGGTTGTAATGTACGGCTATATCGTTCCCGACAAGTCCAAGCTCCGCGCGAGCGACTTCGTGCTGTACCGAGCGTTTTACTGCGGCATGTGTTGCGAAACGGGCAGGCGCTACGGGCAGTTGCCGCGATTCACGACTAATTACGACTTTGCGTTTTTGTCCGCGCTGTTGCACGATTACGTGCAAGCGGACATAGTCATAGAAGAACACGGTTGCATACTCAATCCCAAGAAAAAGGCGATACTCCAACAAAACCCGTTGCTCGCTCGGCTCGCCGCCGCCAATATAATGTTGAGCTACCAAAAGGCGGACGACGGAGTCAGAGACGGCGACGGTATAAAGTACAGAGCGGTGCGGCGTATGCTCGAAAAGCCGTGCAAGCAAGCCAAAGCGCTATGCCCCGAAATCTGGGCGCGGCTCGAAACGGCGGAACGCGAGCAAGCGGACTGCGAAAAAGCCGATACGAAAGGGCTTGACCGCGCGGCGGACCCGTTTGCGAGCTTGATGCGCGATCTGCCCGAACTTATCGTGGGTGGTCAAACGGATGACAATCTCAAAGGCTTGTGTTATAATATAGGAAAGTTCGTTTATCTCGTCGACGCGCTCGACGACATAGCGGACGATTTCAAGAGCAAGCGGTACAACCCGTTTCTTGCCACGTTCGGCGGATTTACGGGGCGCAAGCGGTTTATAGACGCGCATCGCGACGATATAGAGTTTTGCTTGCGCGGCATATGCGGCAGGGCGGCGCAATGCTTCGGCGGATTGCGTTTTACGCAAAGTTACAGCCTGTTGAAGAACATAGTGTTCGACGGCATGAAAAGCAAGACGGACGAGTTGCTCGGTTCGACCGGAAAACTCAAAAATCCGCGCTTATAGATCGGCGTCGCCGACGGCGCGAATACATCAAACGGAGATTTAACGATGAAAGATCCATATTCGGTTTTGGGACTGGACAGAACGTCCGATCCCGAACTGCTCAAATCGAGATATAAGGAACTGCACGCGCTTTACGGCGAACAGCGGTTCAAGTCGGGCGAGGAAGGCAACGAAGGCGCGCGCAAGCTTCAAGAATTGGAAGAAGCGTGGGTGCTTGTCAACGCCGACATCGAGCGTAGCGCTGCGTCGGCGGAATTCGACGGCGATTACGGCAAGATAGACGAGCTTATAAGGCAAAACAAGTATAACGAAGCTCAGAGCATGCTCGACGGCATTCAGGACAGAAACGGCGAGTGGCATTATATGCAAGCCATAGTGTTTTATAAGCGCGAATGGTTGACCGAGTCCAAGACTCAGCTCGAAATGGCGTTGCGCGAAGACCCCGACAACGCGAAGTACCGCTCGTCGCTCGATAAATTGAATTTGACGATAAGCGGCGCGGCTGCGGGCGGCGCGCAACAGCAAAATCAAGGCGGCGCGTTCGGCGGGAATACGGTCAACAACGGCGGCGGCTACGGTCAGCCGCGTTACGACGAGCCGCAACAGCAACAGCCCGATATGGCTAATTGCCTGTCGACCTGTTGTTGCGCCTATTGCCTTACGGACTGTTTGTGCAGTGCGATGCGTTGTTGTTAAATAAAATTCGGTATCGGTGATCGAAACGGACGTTGCTACGCGCGTGCGGTCCCGGTATCCAAAGGGCGTATATTTGAAACAGTCCACAGCCAAGCTAACGACAGCCGCGGTTTGTACCGCGCTTGCCGTCATAATGTGCGTAATGACCGCATACTTACCGTTAAGCTTCATGCCGTTATATTTAGCGGCATTTTGCATATTTTCGGCATGCAGGCGGAGCGGGCTTGCGTACGGCATACTGTGCGCGCTCGCGGCGGCGGGACTCATGTTTTTGATGACGGGGCTGTCGGTCAAATGGCTGTTGTTCGTCGTCATGTTCGCGCCGTACGGCGTGATCGCTTATTTTATGCGCAGACTGACGTATTTCAAGGTCAAAACGGGTATAGCGCGCGTCGTCGCGGCGACGGTGTTCTTTAACGTTACGTTCGGCGCGGTATACGCGATAGCGGTCAATGTGGCAAGCGTCGGTACGACGGGACTCGACATCGTCGCATGGGCGAGCAAGATCGGCGGATATGTCGTGTTCGCGGTGGCGGCTACGGCGGTGTTGTTGCCGCTCGACTTTATTTTTTCGGCGATGTCCGACGTGGTGTTCAAGCGCTTGCCGAGCATAGGCGAGCGTAAAAAGCCGCCGGTCGGCTCGGACGCGTCGCCGCAAAACGTTGCAGACGGCGCGAAGCCGGAATACGATATATTCGGCTATGAGATAACGCAAGCGAACGAAAACGCGGACAAGCCCGACGGCGAACGCGACAACGCGTCGGATCCGTCGCCGCAAGACGGTGCGGACGATACGGAATAATATATAGGCGCGGTAAGCGCCTTTTTGCGTGCGCGAAATCGATATTTATCCTTTATTGTGTTTGACATCTTTTGTGGTTTAATGTAAAATCAATATGTTCTGTTATGTCGAATATTCGGATAGGAGTAAAGAATTGCGAAAAATAAGGTATATTTTATCGATTTCCACTTTTCTTGTTTTGCTCGCCGTTGCGGCTGTGTTGACGGGATGCGGCGGCTATGAAAAAGACGCTTATTATACGGTCATGCTTCCGTCGGGCGAAGGGTATACCGTGAACAGCGAAAGCATAGTGCGCGTGCTTCCGGGCGAGACTGCGGAATTCGACGTGAAGATAGACAGCGGCTACGAGTTCGTCAAATCAAGCGCAGGGCGATTCTCGGACGGCAAGTTGATCGTGGATAACGTGGCGTTTTCGGTCACGGTCGATCTTAAAGCGAGAAAGACGGACGATATCGCGTATATGGAAAACGGCACGGTGGAAGTTCGTTCGATCGGGGGGGGGTGCGCTGTTTACGGACAGCTCGCCGAGTTTTGTTTTACGCCGTATGAAAATTACGTTATCGAAGAGCTGTATATCAACGGAGCGGCTTACGATTTCGACCGAGCGCCTAACGGGTCGGTAACGGTCGTCGACGAATACGACGAGTTTATTTCGATGAAAGCCGTTTGCTTGGGGCGGGAGTGCGTAGTGACCGTCGATGAGCCGGAGTTCGGAGAAATAATTACCGACAGTGAAAGCAATATCGTTCGTTACGGCGATACTTTGAGCGTCGAGTGTATAGCCGATGCCGAGTATAGACTGATATATATCGAGATCGACGGTAATTACGTTTACGATACGTATAAATACGAGTATAAAGTTTGCGGCGATTCGGCAATAACCGCGAAGTTCGTGGGCGACGAGTTCAATTTGCTTTTATACGATCTAAACGGCGCGCAGGTAGCGCAATCCGCGATTTGCGCCGACTACGCGCAAGCGGGCGAGTTTGTTTATTTGAAAAACGGTTTGGATATGTGGCGGTATGACGACTACACTCTGGAATCGTGGAATACGGCGGCGGACGGGAGCGGCGAGCGGCACGCACTCGGCGCAATGATAGCGATGCCTTCCGATGATACCGTCATGTATGCGCAATTCAAAAAACATACGCCGACGGATGATTTCGAGTTTGCGGAATATACCGATCATAAAGGCGAAACGGGTTATGCGATAAGCGCGTACGTAAACGATCGGGAAGATATCACCGAGATAGTTTTACCCGATACGTATCGAGATAAAAAGGTGTTTGCCGTTGCCGACGGAGCATTGAAAGGCGTTAAAAACGTTTCGTCCGTAGTCACCAACACCAATATAGAAAGGATCGGCGATCTCGCGTTCGCGAATATGCCGAACATGAGCGAGATCTATTTATATGATAGCCTGCGCGAGCTGAGTGCGTCGGCATTGTCTGGTACCGATATAAATAAGTTACATATCAATTCGGCGGGGAAACGAATATACGACAGAATACTCGAAACGAATTTGGTCGATAAACAAATGCTCGTCAAAACGAGTAAAAGAAACAAAATAGTCACTTTATCGGGATGCTCGTTGGCTAAGGGAATGTGTTCCGAAATGTTTTACGAAGACGAGTATTTTAAAAATTACGACGTTATCCATATGGGCGTGCATGCGCGTTACGGCTTGGGATTGTTGATGGATCTGGTAAACGACTATTTGAATCCGGGCGACATATTGGTATTGGCGTTGGAAAATTACGAGCATTTATGGTTGACGGACCGCGGCATGCAATTAGTCAATTCGGAGCAACCGGGAAGGCTCAGGCATTTTGAAAGCAATTACGACGTGTACGAAGAGTTCGACCTTGCGGAAACGGGATTCAGGAACGATATTTTATCGGTCTTGCCCGATTATTTTGCGACGCGTGCCGACGACTTGGATAATAACAGAAGTTTTATATCGTCGCCTAACCGATACATGATGAACGAACACGGCGATTATACGTATTACCGTCCGAACGCCGAAGAAGGCGCGCTCGGCGAGAATATTTCCACGCTGTATCCGAGCATGACGTTTTTATCGGGCGTACCCGTTATCAACGAATGGGCGCAAAAACATATGGATAACGGCGTGCGCGTTTGTTTTATTTTTCCGCCCGTATACAGATATAAAGCTTACGACGATACGGCAAACGTCGAACTCAGAACGACCTTTCAAGCCGAACTTAAAAGCCTGCTGGAATTTCCCGTGCTCGGATCGATCGACGATGCGGCTATGCCGTATCACTGTTTTTCGGACTGGATAAATCATCCGTCCACCGAAGGTACGAAAGTATATACGAAAAGATTTACGGAACTGTTGAGCGATGCGGTCGCGCAAGGGGTGATATGATATGAACGTCAATTATACGGCTGTATTGTTTTTGCTCGCCGCTTTCGGCGGCGCGTATTTGATGCGGTATTATAAATGCCGCTGTGATTTCGTATGGCTTGTGCTTGCTACGCTGTGTACGGCGTCGTACGTAACACTGATGTTGATGGGCGGGTCGAGTTTGTTCGATACGGCGCTCGGCATAGCCGTTTTGTCGGCGGCGGTTTTTATCATCGATAAACGGGAGGATAAAACCCTTGCTGTTTAACTCCGTTGCGTTTTTGATATTTTTTCCCGTTGTAGCGATCTTGTTCTACGTTGTTCCGCATAGATTTCGTTGGATAGCGCTTTTGATCGCAAGCTATTATTTTTACATGTCGTGGGATGCGTACTTGGTGTTTTTGATACTCGGTACTACCGTGATATCGTATGCGGCAGGATTGATAATCGAAAAAACCGATAAAAAGGCGATAAAAACGACCGCTATGATAATTGCGGTAGCAAGCAGTTTGCTTGTTTTGTTTTTCTTTAAGTACTTTAATTTTTTGTCGTCGAGCATAAGCGCGTTGATAAGAAGCTTCGGTATACCCATGAGCGATTTCGGGTTGAACGTTTTATTGCCCGTCGGTATATCGTTTTATACTTTTCAAACATTGTCTTACGTGATAGACGTGTACAAATGCAAGATCAAAGCGGAACGGCATTTCGGATATTATGCGTTGTTCGTTTCGTTTTTTCCGCAACTGGTGGCGGGACCTATCGAGCGCCCCGAAAATCTTTTGCCGCAATTAAAGACCGAACGCAAATTCAATTCCGAAAATTTGCGCATCGGTTTGAAATTTACGGTAGTCGGCTTTTTCAAAAAGATAGTTATCGCCGACACGATAGGTATTGCCGTCAATGCGGTTTATAACGACCCCGCCAATGCGAGCGGTTTGGGGGTGGCGCTTGCGACCGTGTTGTTCGCCGTGCAGATATTATGCGATTTCGACGGTTATACCAATATTGCGATAGGCGTGGCGAAAATGCTCGGCTTCGATCTGATGAAAAATTTCGATAATCCGTATTCGGCACGGAGCATAAAAGAATTTTGGGGACGGTGGCATATTTCTTTGTCGACATGGTTCCGTGATTACGTGTACATTCCGCTCGGCGGAAACAGATGCGCAAAGCCGCGGCATTTGTTTAATCTGTTTATAACGTTTGTGCTGAGCGGGCTTTGGCACGGCGCCGATTGGACGTTCGTTATTTGGGGCGCGTTGCACGGGTTTTATCAAATTATCGGCAATATAACGTCCGATCCGCGCAAGCGTCTGCGTCAAAAGATCAAGCTCGAAGATTCGGCAATGTTGCCCGTTTGGCAAAAAGCGATAACCTTTATGCTGGTATGTTTTGCATGGATATTTTTCAGAGCGAACAGCATAATCGAATGCGGAATACTGCTGAAAGCTTTGTTCACCGATTGGACGTTGAGTTTTACATATATCGAGAGTACGTTCGAATCCATGAAGATCGGCGGCACTGCGTTCCTGTTCGGTTTGACGGGCATATTTTTGTTGTATTCGGTATCCAAACGTATCGATCGTTTGGAGGGTGTGCGCTATTGCCGAGTTGCATATGTCGGGCAGGGCGAGTACGGCATATTCGCATACACGTTATTGACGGTGTTGGTCGCGGTGGTTTGGGTATATTTGGCGTCGCAAACGGGCTTCGGCAACAGTTTTATTTATTTTCAATTTTAGGTGCGAAATGAAAAAAATTATTTTGACCGTGATATGTTTGATAATTGTTTTTGTCGTTCCGATAGTCGGCGTGTCTTTGTATGCCGCGAATATCCCCGACGTATACGGACGCACGTATCTGGCGGCGATGGCGGATAAATATAAGATACTCCATGACACCGACGGAGAAAAAATAGTGCTTGTAGGCGGGTCGAGCATGGCGTTCGGCATAGACAGTGCGGTTATTGAACGAGAACTGGGTATGCCTGTTGTCAATATGGGATTATACGCCGCGCTGGGCAGTAAAACGACGCTCGATCTTACGCGGTCGGGCATAAGCAAAGGCGATATAGTGGTGTTCGCCCCCGAAATGGATAAGCAGGCGTATTCGATGTATACCAATTCGGAAATAACCGTGCAGGTCTTGGAAGCGAACAGAAGCATGATATGGCAGATTCCCGTTTCGGAATGGGCGGGACTGTTTTGCGAATTGCCCGATTATATCACCGCTAAAAAATCATTGAACAAAAACGGCGTTCCCGACCCGACAAACGCGTATTCGCGCGCCGCGTTCAACGAATACGGCGACAACGTCTATGACAGACCGTACAATATAATGCCCGATCTGTATTTGCCTGCGAATATGATAGATATAAATATCGATATGATAGACGGCGAGTTTATCGAATTCGTTAACGATTATGCGGCGAGCGTTCGCAAAGTCGGCGCACGGTTTTGTTTCTCTTTCCCGCCCATGAACGGTGCGGCGTTGACGGCGGACAGCGTGTACGAAAAACGTTTAGAAGTATACGAAAAGTTACGCGAAAAGATGGAATGCGAGATCATTGGGAACATAGAGGATCATATCATGTCGGAAGGGTATTTTTACGACAGCAATTATCATTTGAATAATAGCGGCGTTCCTTACAATACCAAGATATTGATAGGCGATCTTAAACATTTGCTCGGCGACGATTCCGTGACCGATATAGAGATATTGCCGCCGTCGGGCGCGGAGCATGACGATGACGAAACTGTCGGCGACGATACGGATTCCGATCTGTACGAATACGAAGATGACATCGGCGGTTGGGCGATAGTCGCGGTCAAACCCGAAGCAAAGGATAAGGACGTTTTGCGCGTTCCGCGCTCGTATAACGGCAAAAAAGTTTATAAAATAAAGCGCGGCGCGTTCGGCGGGAGTTCGGCGCATACGATAGAAATAGGCGATAATATAACGGCGCTCGACGACGGTATCTTTGCGGATTGCGCCAACTTAAAAACTGTTTATTTATCGGTGAAGCTGGGAGCGAACGACGGCTTGCCGAGCGTGGGCGGCGATCTTTTTAGCGGCGCAAACCGCGATGTTTTGATCTACGTTCCGTCCATCAAGTACGGCGCGATGTGTACCGATTATTTTTGGATGCAATATTCGGAGAGACTACGCGTTGCGAAATAATTTTCGGTCCGTATGCAAAGCGGCGCGTAACACGCGGTTTTTGCGTATCGAAAAATCGGATATCATTGACAAAATACGTATTTTCGTGTACAATTATCAAAAAGCTTGATCGGGATGTGTGCGACGTATGATCAAAATAGCCGTTGTCGAAGACGAAAAAAAGTGGGACGATACGTTTCGCAACTATATAGCCGAGTACGGCGCGAAAACAAAACGCGTGTTCGAAATAACGTCGTTTGCCGACGGTATGGAATTTATAAGCGACTATGACGGTGGGTTCGATCTTGTACTCATGGATATAGCCATGCCGCATATGAACGGCATGGAAGCCGCAAAGCGGTTGCGCGCGGTGGACGGTCGGGTGTGCTTGATGTTTATAACCACGCTCGCGCAGTATGCGGTAAACGGGTACGACGTCAATGCGTTCGATTTTTTGGTCAAACCGATCGAACAAGAATTGTTTAATATAAAATTCGCCCGCGCCGTCGCGCATATAGAGAGCAAAGCGCCCAAATCGTTTGTCATAAGCTGTGCCGGCGGCGTGCGCAAAATGCCCGTCGACGATATCCGATATATAGAAAGCGTCAAGCATTATCTGTTTTTTCACACGACGGGCGGAGATCGTAAAATGCGCGCGTCGCTCGACGAGATCAAAGCATTTTTCGAGAATAACGGTTTTGTAGCGATAAACCGTTCGCTGTTAGTCAATCTTGCGTTCGTCGACGGTTACGATAACAACGGAGTCACGATAGGCGGAGAAACTTTGCCGTTGAGCCGAGTTTACCGTTCGGCGTTTTTGGACAAGCTCGCTGCGTATCTCGGGGAGAGGGTATAGCTCGTGAGTTTCGCCGAACTTTTTTATATAAGCGTCGCTCACGGGTACATACCGCAAATACTGATAGCCGAATTGTTGTTCTTTCCCGTATTCACACGGCGAAAAGGGTTTGCTTGGCGTGCGGCGATAGGTATCGTCGTATATGCGCTTATTTCCGTGATACTGACCAACCTTATGTTGAAAGTGGTGGTCGGGTTTACATCGTTCATAATTTTCATGCTGTCGTTAGGTCTGTGCGCGTTTTGTTTCGACAATAAGTTCACGGACATTTTGTTTTGCTGTATCGGAGCGCAGTTATTGCAAAACTTGGCGCACAACATTGAGCTTTTGATATATCTGCCGTTTGCGGAGAATATTAACGACATAGGCTGGTTTTTTATTTCGGTAGGCGTGATGATTGCCGTGTATGCGGCGGGATATATGCTGATTGTGCGCAAAATAATAACCCGAGAAAAGATAAGCCTTGCGAGCGGCGGTATTTTTGCCATCGCGATCGCGTCCGCCGTATTTTGTTATTTGATGCAATTCCTTTTGCAGGCGTACGAACTGGACAAGGTGTGGGTCACCGCGCCGCCGCTTATTCTGTGCGATTTTCTCGCGCTCGTCGTTCAGTTCGGACTGGTGATATACAAGAACAGACACGACGAAAATCTAAAACTCGAAAGCGTGCTGGCGGGCGAGAGCAAGATGTACGACGCATATAAGCGTTCGGTCAACATTATCAACATGAAAGCGCACGATCTCAAACATTTCATCGCGGGGCTGGATACGCTCGGCGACGAGCGCGAGAGTCTGGACGAGATACGTTCGGCAGTGGAAAAGTACGAACAAACGGCAAACACGGGCAACAAAGCGTTGGACGTTACCCTTACCGAAAAATCGTATTTGTGCAATAAGTACGGCATAGATCTGTCGGTGTCGGTGGACGGTAAGGCGCTCGACTTTATGCATAAGAGCGACGTCGTGTCGCTTTTCGGCAATGCGCTCGACAATGCGATAGAACACGAAAAAACGGTCGACGAAAGCAAACGGTTCATAGTGTTGCGCGTACACCGTCGCGCCGCGCTTTTGAGCATACACGTGGAAAACTATTGCGCAGTCGTTTACGATATGGACGACGGCTTGCCGACGACCACGAAATCGGATAAGATCAATCACGGGTTCGGGCTTAAAAGCATTCGCTTTATTGCGCAAAAATACGGCGGCAATATGACGGTGACGGTGCGCGACGATAGGTTCATGCTCGATATCGTTATGCCGATAGCGCGATAGAGCTATTCGCCGCGGTCGTATCGCGCGGTCGCCGTACGGCTGTGTACGTTACAGTTTTTGCCAAGATGAGCGCAATTTTTGTCACGGAAAAAATTTTGCGGGTAATAATGTTACACTGAGTTTAAGCTAATCGGGAATGATCCCAAAGAATAAGGAGGCTTAAATGAAAGTCACAAAAAGGACAAAAAACATCGTTCGCGGCGTGACCGGCATATGCGCGGGTCTGCTTGCCGTATCGGTGGGCACTGCGTCCGTAGTCGGTACATATCGTTCATGGATCGACGCTCAGCTCGGCACGCAAAGTTCGGGCATAGTAACGGAAGACGTCGACCCGAACGTCGATCTGTATAACTTCCGTGTAAAGAGCAAGCAAGAGACCGGTTACGATCTTACCACTACAAAAGGCATGTACGATTATCAAAAAGCGGCGGCGATAGAGATCGCGAGCGAAGGCATCGTTTTGATGAAAAACAAAAACAAGTCTTTACCGCTCGCAAAAAACAGCGAAGTCACTCTTTTAGGTACGGCGGCGTACAACGTTTTCCACGGCGGGACTATGGGATCGATGCCCGTAGTAAGCGAAAAAATATCGTTTGAAAAAGCTTTGACCGATCAAGGCATGAAGATCGACGCAACGGCAAAAGCGGCTTACGAAAAAGCGCCCGGTTACGGCTATACCGAAACAGCCAATCCTTGGGGCGGCGGCGTGTCGCAAACGACCAATCTTTCGAGTTTGAAAAACGGTCGATTTACTCTTAACGAATCGTCGCCGCAAGACGTCGGTATCGGCGATAAAACAAAAGGCGGGACCGCGATCATCGTTTTGTCGAGACAGGGCGGAGAGAACGCGTATTACTTACCGGGCGACGCAGGTAAGGCGGTGGACGGTCAATTCGATGCAGATCACGACGTACTCGGTCTTGCCGTAAAAGAAATGGAAACCATCAAATTTGCCAAAAAGAATTACGATAACGTGGTAGTGATAGTCAATTCCGATTCGGCAATGGATATACCCGAGCTTTTCGAGGAAAACGGCGAGTATGAAGCGGACTCGGTGCTTTGGGCGGGGCTGCCCGGTACATACGGCTGGGTAGCGGTAGCGCAAGTACTCGACGGCACGGTAAATCCGTCGGGACGCATGGTCGATACATATGCCGCAAGATCGAGCGTGTCCGCCGCAAATCAAAATTACGGCATTTTTACTTTTGCCAATGCGGATCTAAACGACAAAACGGTTACTAACAGCGAAATGAGCGCATGGTATATGCCCGAAGCGGAAGGGATCTATATCGGGTATCGCTATTACGAATCCCGCTATTACGATTGCGTTACGGGTCGCGGAAATGCGTCCGTAGCGCATAAAGCGCCCAATCAAGACACGGCGAAAGCGTCCGCAACAAAGTGGAACTATGCCGACGAAGTGGTGGCGTCTTTCGGATACGGACTGTCGTATACCACGTTTACGGAAAGCATCAACAGCATTAAAATAAACGATTCCGACAAAACGGTAACTGCGGAAGTTACGGTCACCAATACGGGCGATACCGCAGGCAAGCACGTCGTTCAGCTTTATGTAAATACGCCGTATACCGAAAACGGATTGGAAAAATCGGCTATACAACTCATAGGTTACGACAAAACAGGCGTGTTGAATCCCGGCGATGCGAAAAAGCTGACTATAACGGCGGACTTCCAATACTTTGCGTCGTACGATAAAAACTACGCGCACCACAACACGAAAGGCGCGTACGTCTTGGACGCGGGCGAATACGTGTTTGCGGTCGGCAACGGGGCGCACGACGCATTGAACAATGTGCTTGCCGCCAAGGGCAAAAGTACAGCCGACGGTATGGACTATGCGGGCGTGAGTTCAAAAGCATCAAAACATAATTTGGAAAAGGTCGAAATGCTATATTCGGCGAGCGGCGAAGTTATAGAAAATCAACTGCAAGATATGGAGCTTTCCAACTTCGAAGAGGAAATTACCGAACTTTCGCGTTCGAATTGGCAGACCACATGGCCCAAAACGTATACGGGCTTGAATTATACCGATGCAATGAACGCGGGATTGCGATGCGCTTTGTACGAAGTGCATAAAACGGACAACGACGGCAAAAAAGTCGTATGGGGAGCGGACACCGAATACACGTTTGCGGGAATGAAGCCCGAAAAAGGCGAATGGATAGAATATAACGATCCGCGCATAATGGCGCTTGTCGAACAGGTCACGTTAAAAGAAGCTATACAGTGCGTTACGCAGTGCGGCGGACAGGATTGGGACGCGATACCGTCCATTCAGTCGCCCGCATTTAAAACGACGGACGGTCCGGTAGGCTACGACGGAGAAAGGGGCGCGTTAAAAACCGATTGGAATACGGCGAACAAAGAATACGATTGCCCCGACGACGATCCGTACGGCAGTATCGAAATGCGTCCGCTACCCACGATGCCCGTGATCGGTGCGACGTTCAGTCATGAAATGGCGGAAAAATCCGGCGAAGTGCTGTCCATGATAGCGCTTTGGGCGGGAGTAGCGGAAGTTTGGGGACCCGGCGTTAATATCCATCGTACTCCGTACAACGCGCGTAATCACGAGTACTATTCGGAAGATCCCGTTCATCTTGCGCATATGGCGAACGATTTTGCCGCCGAAGCGCAACGCAACGGTCTTATAACCTGCCTTAAACATTATGCGTTCAACGATACGGAAGCCAACCGAAAAGGCTTGGCGCCGTTCATGAGCGAGCAACGTGCGAGAGAATGCGAACTGCGCGCTTTCCAATTGGCTATCGAAAACAAGACCGCGCTTGCCGTAATGACTGCTTACAACCGTGCCGGCGCTACGTTTACGAGCGCGCATAAGGGGCTTATCACAGGTATACTGCGCGAAGAATGGGATTTCAACGGATTCTGCGTTACCGATATGGTGAGCGCGTATTATATGAATCCCCGCGACAGTCTTATAGCGGGAACGGACGGCATGCTTACCGCCAGCTCGACAAATAACATCACGGGCGGTATCAACGGCTGGGGCGAGTTTACAGAGGAAGGGCTTGCCGAAGACATGGATATGCAACAGGCGATACAAGATGCCGTACACCGCGCGATATACATCTTCCTTAATTCCAACGTCACAAACGGATATGCCAAAAACTCCAAACTCGTATTTTTCAGAACGTGGTACGATAATGTTTTGACGGCGGCGATCACCGTAACGGCAACGCTCACGGCGCTCGGTGCTGCGGGGTATATCACGGTAAGCATACTTTTGAAGAAAAAAGAAAACGATTCCGCGGAGGTCGAAAATGAAGATTAAAATAAACGTAACTACCATCGGTGCGGCGGCAACATGCATATTGGCGACGGTCGCAATGGTTTTGTTCACAGTCGCTTATAACGGTTGCTACGGTTACTTCGAAATGCAGTTTGCGTCGCTTCCGTACGTAATAGGCTTCGGCATAACGACGATAATCCTGTCGTTGGCGGTCATATTGATACCCATGTTTGCCGCGGACGGCACGGTCAAAAAAATACTCGGGATCGCGGTAGACGCGTGCGTTGTGCTCGTATGTGTTTTCCTGTGCTTGACGGTCGTATATGCGGCAAAAGCTTCCGTATACGAAATGGCGCTCACTTGGGGTTCGGAGCTTCATATCAACGAGCCGTACATGATCGGGGTTTGCCGAAACGCGCTTGCGTCGATCGTGATAGGGTTAGTAGCAATGCTTGTAATGGGCATATCGGCGTGCATAACCAAAGTAGTATACGCCAAGCGGTAAATATCATTTACCCGAATGAGCAAGGCGGACCGGAATGTTTGCCTTGCTCTAACGGGTAAACGCATAGATCGCCGAATGCTAAAACTTTGCGTTGTGCGATCGTATGTGATATAATAGACATGCGCGATATCGTTGAGTCGTGATCGCGCCTAATACCGACGGAGTCAGATCGAAATGAGATTCAAAAAATTAATATCCGATATGACCGCACTTGCGATTTCGGTTTTTCCGTTGTGTTTGCTCGCCTGCGGCAACGGCGACGGCAAAGCGAATATCACGGCGTGGGAAGTGCCGGATAAATACCGCGCGGCGCGCGCGGACGGCGGCGAGATCGTCGAACTGACGTATACCGCGCACGACTATGCGCTCGGCACCGACAACACCGAACAAAAGACGCTAAATGTATATCTTCCCGAAGGCTACGATGCAGAAGCGCAATACGATATAATGTATTTGTTGCACGGCACCGATCCGCAGACGGTCGACCATAAAAATACGTGGCTGTACACCGTCGGGGTAAAGAACGTTTTGGATAATCTCATTGCCTACGGCGATATAAAGCCCGTCATAGTCGTCACGCCGAGCTTTTACAGTTACGGATTATACGGCGACGACGACATGAAAAGCATAAAAGACGTGTCTACGGTCAAGCAATATTCGTCGGATAACTTCGGAAGGGAGCTTCGTTACGACATAATACCCGTCGTGGAAAGCGCGTACAGCACGTACGCGACGGACGTTACGCAGGACGGGCTTACCGCGTCGCGCGATCACCGAGCGATGGCGGGGTTGTCCAACGGTTGCCGAATAACGTATACGGGGGGCATGGCGGAAAACTTCGACTATATCAGCTATTTCGGTTGCTATTCGGCGTCGGTCGACAGCGATACGATAACGACCGCGCTCGATTCCGACGCGTTCAAGGACTTTAAGCTCAACTATATGTTCAACGCCGACGGCATTTACGATTTCGCGTACAACGGGCATAAGAAAATGTACGACGAGCTGTTGAAGCACGATAAGTTTACGGCGGACAATACCGAATATGTGGAAATAGCGTTCGGCTATCATTCGGCGCGCTCGTGGCGGGTCGCGTTCTACGACTCGATGTTACGGTTTTTCGGAAGGTGACGGAAATGCGCGACGTAAAAAAATATATTTCGCTCGGCGTGTCGGTCGCATTGCTCGTTGCGTGCTGGGGCGAATTTATACTGTGTTTTATACGCGGGTATTCGGAGCTGTGGTACACGATAGCCGTGCCGAGCCTTATAATAAGCGCGCTTGCGCTCGCGGCGTTCCTGTGCAAAAAGCATTGGCTTAACTTTATAGCCGCCGCGATAGCGATAGCGGGGTGCATACTTCTCGTCGGATTCCCGGCGTACGTGATGTATCTCGGGTTCGCGCTGGGCGGCGCGGCGTTCGTCGGCGAATGCGTACTGCTCGGCATGACGATCGCATGCAAGCACAAAGCGCAATAAACGAATAAAATCAAACGGCAGTCGTTGAGCGAGAGCTTGCGACTGCCGTTTACCGTTTTACGGAGTTTTACCGAATATGCCGTCGAGAAAAGCCGCGGCTTCGTCGAAGCGGTGCGCGACCGCATCGGGCGAGTGCGCGTCCGAACCGAGTACGGGACGAGTCCCGCCCGCCGTTTTGTACGCACGTAAAAAGTCGGCGCGCGGCAAACGGAACACGTCGCCGCCCTTGGTGTTTTCTTCGAAAAGCACGCCGCGGTCGAGCGCTTTTTTGATCACTTCGTCCATTAGCGGCGCAAACGTTTCGTAGTCCATGACCCAGTCGGATTGCGGATAGGGCGCATAGCGTTCGAAAAAGCCGAAGTGTCCGACGGTGTTGAATCCCCACGGCGCGTCGAGCGAATCGAGTACGGCGTTTATATATTTGCGGTATGTTTTTTCACGCCCGCCGTCGTATTGCGCGTACCACGCGCCCGGCACGTAATGCACGCTCGTTATAAGATACTCGAACGGGAAGTCTTTTATAAGCTTATACGTGCGTTTGTATGTGTCAAGCTCGAAGCCCGCTTCCAGCCCGATATATATTTTAAGGTCGGGATTGGCGCGTCGCACGCGCTCCCACGTATTGAAGTAATCGACGAGATCGATTTCTTCGCCCCATCTGTCGACGTCGATATGGTCGGTTACGATAAAGCCGCGCAAACCGCGCGCTCGCGCGCTTTTTACGAGCGCTTCGGGCGTTTGGTCGGAATCGGGCGAAAATACGCTGTGCGTATGACAATCCAATCCCGTCAGATCGGTGCTGTTCGGTATGAGTTCCATAATATTATCCTGCGTGTTCGCGCCGTATGGCGATGATACGAGTATAACAAAAACCGCATGCCCGTGTCAAGCGCGTCGACGGGGCGTTACCGTAAAAACGCGTATTATCGCGTCGGTGCGAATAAAAAGTAAATAAATGGCAAAAACATATGGAAAACGTTTGATTTTTAGTCCGTTGTTTAGTATAATTATAGGACAAGTTTTAATCGGTATAGGTGTAATAAATGTTTAAACGCATTGTAACAGGAATATTGACTTTCGTGCTGGCGGCAGGCTTGCTGTGCGGTTGCTCGTTCATCACTCACGACACCGAGCGCGACATGCGGCAAAAAGTCGCTTACGTCAAGTCGTATACGATAACGAACAGCATAAAAAACGAGAACGGCGAAACGGTATTGGCCGATCCGTACGTCACGCCCGAAAAGACCATTTACAAGCGCGATCTTATCGATTACGTTAACAATAACGCGAGCAACCTTTCGCAAACGTTCGGTTCGGACGTCGAAGGCTTGTACCGTTACGCGGTTGATATGCTCGTAAACGTCGAGCTTGTTACCAACGAAGTGGACGCGCTCATAGCTTGCGGCAAGGTCGAATGGGGCAGGAAAGAACAAAACACCATTAAAAAGAATATTTACGGCGTTATCGATAACACGCTTACTTCCTTAAAGAACACCATACTCGCCGAACGCGACGAAGAACAGATAACTCCCGACGACGAGAATACGAGCGTCGACGCCGAAACGACGTATCCCGTTAAACCCGAAGTCACCGACGACGATGACGCGGGCGACAACGAAAACGTTTGGGACGAAGAGATATGGGAACCCAGCAAATCGCGCTATCCCGGCTATAACGGCGACAGCGAACAGCGCTCGCTCGAACGCGAAGCGATGCGTCGGTTCATTTCGCTCATCGAAAGCCGCGTAAAAGACGATTTCCGTATCACCAAGGAGCAACGCGAAAAGTTCGACGCCGAGATCAAGGCGATCAACAAGCGTATCGACACCATGGGCATAGAAGAGATATATCCCGTCATCGGCACGTATCCCGTTTCCGACGAGAGCGAGTTCGGGCATTTGATGTATTTCGTTACTGGCGAATCGCTCGAACGCTCGCAGAAAATAACGGCGTTACAAAGCTATTTGACCGACGGTATAACGGTATCGGCGGGCGAGGTCGCGGACAGATTTACTTCTCAGCTCAACGAGCAACGCAGTCTTTATAGTTCCGACATAGCCGCATACAATACCGATATGTCGAGCAGTTCGACCACGACCGTGCTGTATCATCCCAACGATAATTATTTTTACGTAAAGCATGTCCTGCTCCCGTTCTCCGACGAACAGACCGAAGCGCTCAAAGCCTATAAAGCGAGCACGGAAGTTACGAGCTTGCAGGAAAAAGAGCAGGAAAAGCTTATCAACGAGTACAGAGCGCGGCTCGCCGACGCGATAGTTTGCTATCCGCACGAAAACGGCGAGGACGATAAGTCGCGTCCTATGTCGGTCGAGCAGGTGATGTCGCATATACGCTCGGTAATGCTCCCGTTGCAATCGAACGTCGCGAGCGCGGACGTTGCTTTCGACGATCTTGTTTACCTGTATAACACCGATCCCGGTATGTTCGGTAATAATAAGGGTTACGTCGTCAAGTACCGTAACGACGCGGGCGAGCAAGAGACCTATATGCAGGAGTTTGCGGACGCGGCGCGGTATATGCGCGAAAACATCGAAGTCGGACAGGTTTATTACGAGCCTGTCATTACCGATTACGGTGTTCACATCATGTACTTGGCTTCGGTAGTTCGCCCCGGCGCAGTCGGATTGTACGACTATACTACGCCCGGCAAGCTCGAAACCCATTACGATATTTTGGAAAAGCCCATACGCACGGCGCGCGAGAGCGCGGCATATAAAACGTGGGAAGACAACGTTCTTACGTACAACTACAACACTCAAACGGAATTGTACGAAAAAGCGTTTTCCGATCTTTGGGGCGCGTAAGGAGAATATCATGGCAAGATTCGGCGGATACGGTCGCGCGGGCGGCGGTGGCGGCATGAACATGCAACAAATGATGCAACAGGCTCAAAAATTGCAAGCGCAAATGGCGCAGGCAAAGGAAGAGCTTGAAAACGCGCGCGTTACCGGCACGGCGGGCGGCGGCGCGGTGTCCGTTACCATATCGGGCAGTAAACGTTTTATTTCGGTCGAGATCAAGCCGGAAGTCGTCGACCCCGACGACGTGGAAATGCTCGAAGACCTTATCACCGCGGCGGCTAACGAGGCTTACGCTCAGGCGGAAGAGCTCGTGCAAAACAGCCCGCTTTCCCAGCTCGGCGTTTAATGAAAGAGATTAAAAGCATAGCCGTACTCGCGAGCAGGTTTTCGATGCTGCCCGGTGTCGGCAGAAAGACCGCGTTGCGCTATGCGCATGCGGTCATAGATATGTCCGAACAGGACGTCGAGGCGTTTTGCGACGCGCTCAGGGACGTTAAAAACAGCGTCAGGCTGTGTTCCGTGTGCGGAAATTATACCGACGGCGATATTTGCGATCTGTGCATGAACAGACGGAACAAGCATTTATGCGTGGTCGCTTATCCGAAGGACGTAACGGCGATAGAAAAAACAGGCGCGTTCGACGGCGTTTATCACGTGCTTCACGGCACGCTGTCTCCCATGAATAACCGTACGCCCGACGACTTGAACATAAAATCGCTAATGACGAGATTGGACGGCGTGGAAGAAGTCATCGTTGCGACCAACCCCGACGTGGAAGGCGAAGCGACGGCGGTGTATCTCGCGCGGCTCATCAAACCGTTGGGAATAAAGGTGACAAGGATCGCGCAGGGCATATCCATGGGTTCGGAATTGGAATACGCCGATTCGGTCACGCTGTCGCAGGCGCTCGATCGTCGTACGTCGCTGTAAATACATAGATCGATTTCGGAAAAAATCCGTTCAAACGTTTGCAAATTCGCGCGCGGTGTGATATAATTTAACTCGCATGCAAATGTTGCGCTTTTGCGGCTCGTCGTTGAACGCGTCGTAACGGTCAAAGCGAATAAGATGATGCTACTGTGGCTCAGTTGGTAGAGCAGCTGATTCGTAATCAGCAGGTCGGCGGTTCGAGTCCGCCCAGTAGCTCCAAACCCCCATACGGCTATGCCGTATGGGGGTTTTAAGCTACTGCGGCGGCTCGCCGTGCGCTGTGGAGTAAAGCGTGATAAATGCGATAGTGCATTCACAGCGCACGGTTCGCTAGGCGCTTGCGCCGACGAATACTAAAACGAGTACAGTGTATCGGTTTAATGCGTATATGATACGAGCAAAGAATATCGAGCGCAAAGCCCGCCCGCGCGTTCCGCGGGCATTCCGCCCATAATTGTCGAGCGGCTATGCCGTGTGGGGGGGGGATTATATAACGATGATAATATGTAATGCGATGCTTTATATTCGGTCTTTTATTTTTTTCTCTTTATATGTCGGATCCGGATAATACCAACCCGTGTCTTCAAAAAAAGCTCTTTGTATATAACTGTCGCTATAACCTTTTGTGTATTCGAATTCGGCGCGTTGTAGCATTTTAATTCGATGGTCTTGCTCTTCAACCAAGCTCAATATTTCAAGAGCTTGTTGTTTGGGCATGTTTTCAAGCATTTCCATGAATGCATTATCCAATTCCAAAAGTTCGTTGTTATATTCGATTTCTTCATCCGACGGATTTTCGATACACTCCGAAAAGAACGCTTCCGAATGTTTGATTAACCTTTGTGCAATAGATTTCATATGGTTATATCTCCTCATTGATTTTGTATAAATTTTTGAAATATAAGAATAAGTGAACACTGCTCCAATATATAATGCGCTATATTTCGTAATAGCGAAATAATAAATTTTCATTGAGATGTATAATTTATTTAGTGATGACGAAATATGACAACAACTCAATGACATTGTCCGAAGCCCTTGCGGCACGTATCGAAGAGCTGTTGACGCAGAAAAACATGACGCAGTATAAGTTGGCGATGGAGAGCGGCGCGACTAATTCGATGATAAGCGAGATACGGCACTGCAAAAATCGTTCTACCGCATTATCTGTGGTGTATGACATAGCGCAAGGTTTCGGAATGGATCTGACCGAGTTCTTTGACAGTCCGTTGTTTAAAAGCGAAAATATCATAGATTGAGAAATATCGCTAAAATCAAATGCGTCTTTAAGAGTTTTTCGTAAACTCGGAGACGCATTTTTTAAATATATTATTATATAAATGTTGGATATGCGTTTGATTTTACATCAAACTCTTCGTATAACGTTGCGTTTTGCCGTCAGGTATGTCGCCGCGAAGTACAGGGCGTAAACCGCGGTAATGACAGCCGCTACGCCGAACGCTATGTTTATCGTTTTTAATGCGATGGCCGCAAAGCCCGTCGTCTGCATCAGAGCATAACAAATCGCGGCGGTGGGTATGCCGAACAGTATAGGCAATGCGAACGGAATAAAGAAAAACGCGAATGTTTGGCGGAACAGCGTGCGCGTCATGTCGCGCTTGCTTGCGCCCAAACGGAACAGCGTGTCGTAATGCTTGCGGTCGTCCGCCATATCCGACAGTGTTTTCAGCGCGAGCATAGCCATTGCCATAAAAACGAACACGAGTGCGACGTACAGCGCCGTCACTATAAATACGGCGCTTTCGGCGTCCGATTGTATTTTGTGGTATTGCTTGATCCCGAAGTCGCACCGCATATATTGCAAATGCCCGTTGGTATATTCGTAAGTCAGCTTGTCGTGCAAGCCTTGCGCGTCGAATTTATCGCCGTCGAGCATACACGCCCAGCCGTCGGCACATGCCGTCAGTCCGTCGATCGCCGCATCGGGTACGACTGCCAAAAAGAAGCGTAAAGTAGTTAACGGCGCGTTTGCAAAACCTTTGAAATCGAACGTGCGTTCGCCGACGCGCAGTTGCGCGGCGGAAAAATCGCACGCTTCTACGTTTTTCGCATATGCAGAGTGCGGAACGATAGCAAATCCGCCGCCGAGCTTTAATTGCGGATAGCCGAGCATACCGAACAAAGCATTGAATTCGCTTTCCGTAATAAATTCGTCGTACAGTTCCGAATAATTTTCGCCGTGCCATTTAGTAAAGCCGTGCAGGTAGTCTTTGCCGGACGTGTATATCGTGTAATCGGCTTCGCGCGTTATCGTCGAAAACTCGGCGATCGCGTTATGCGCTGTCGTCATGTCGACGGGCGAGTCCGAATCATATGGGATCTCGCCGAATACGTCGAACGGGTAGCTGCGGTCGAGCGCGGCGTTGTTGGCGGTTTGCATCAAAAACGAAGCGTTGGCGCCCGCCACGGCAAACGTCATCAAAAGTGCGAGAATGCCCGCCATAACGGCGTTGGCGCTCAGTTTGCTTGACAGCTTGCGCAATGTGAATGTGTTCGTGCCGTTGTTTTTGAACCGCTCCGAGCGCAACAGCAAGCCGAACATGCTTTTACACAGACCGACGTGAAAAAGGACTATCGAGATAATAAGCGTTATCACGCAAATGTTGAGCATGGCGAGCGATCCGTTATTGTTTTGCGCCGATGTGATGATTTCGTTGCCGATCACGATACAGCAAGTTATGATCGCGGCGAGCGTCGCGACGGCAAGGACAGCCCACGGCACGGGATGTTTTACCGTTCTTTCCGATTTTTGCGCGTCGTGCAACAGCGAGTTTATGCTTACGCGTCGAAGATACAATGCCGACGTTACGGCGGACAGCGCAAACACTCCCGCGACCAAGCCGACGGTCAATAACAGCCCTTGCAACGAGTAGGCGGCAAAGCTGTATCTCACGTCCATGATGTTGGTGACTATCGCCATTATGCCTTGATAGAACGCCAAGCCCAAAACGAGCCCCGTGGCGAGCGACACCGCGCAAAGTATAAGCGATTCCAACAGGAACACGCCGAGCACGTTGCGGCGCGTCATGCCGAGCGTAAGATACATGCCGAACTCGCGCTTGCGCAGTTTCAGCATGAACGACGTGGCGTAGCCGAGCACGAACGCGACTACCGCCGAGATAAAGACGGTAACGGTTATGAGCGCGGTGCGCAATTCGTCTATGCTCGCGGCGCGGGCGAGCAGTTGTTTTTCGAATATCGCGTTGTTCACCGCAAACATGAGCGCGACGGTGAGCGACACGGTGATGTAATATATCAAATAATTGCCTATCTGGCGTTTTACGTTTCGCGCGGCGAGTTTAGTAAACATCTACGTCCCCTCCGAGCGAAGCGGTCACGGAAAGGATCTCGGCATACATTTCGCGGCGCGATCGATCGCCGCGCACGCATTCGCCGAACACCTTGCCGTCCTTTAAAAACAATACGCGCGCGGCATAACTGCCCACAGACGCATCGTGAGTGACGGTGAGTATCGTCGAGCCGAACGCGCTGTTCATCATGTCGAATGTTTTCATGAGCAGTTTGGAGTTGCGGCTGTCCAATGCGCCCGTCGGTTCGTCGGCGAGTATCAACGACGGCGAAGTGATAAGCGCGCGAGCGCACGCCGCGCGTTGACGCTGTCCGCCCGAAAGCTCGTGCGGAAACTTGTTCAGTTGATCGGCTATATCGAGTTGGGCGGCGACGCGTTGCAATGCGTCGCGCGTTTTATCGAGCGGCTCGCGCTTTAAGTTGAGCGGCAATACGATGTTTTCTTCGATCGTCAGAGTGTCGAGCAGGTTATAGTCTTGAAACACGAATCCGAGTTTGTCGCGGCGGAACGCAGAAAGCGCGTTCTCGTCCATGTCGCACACGTTGACGCCGTCTATCAGTATTTCGCCCGCGCCGACGCGGTCTATCGTCGCTATCACGTTGAGCAGAGTGCTTTTGCCTGAGCCCGACGCGCCCATGACGGCGACGAATTCGCCTTTGCCGATCGAAAAGGATATGCCGTCGAGCGCTTTCGTTACTACGCTTCCGCCGTTGTAATGTTTGGTCACATTGCGTACGCTTAAAAGTTCTTTCATGATCGATTTCTCCTTGCGCTATTATGATACCGCGATACGACGCAATATCCAATAACGCGAGTTTACCGCACTCTAACGGTTTTGTAACGTCGGCTTATCGGTCGTCGCACCGCTTGCGAATGTAAAGACGAACGTCGTTCCCGCGCCGAGCTCCGAGCTTATGTCGAGCTCGACGGAAAGCTTTTTACACAGTTCCGAAACGATATACAGTCCCATGCCCGTGCTTGCCGTTTTGCCGTTGCGCCCCGTAAAGCCGCGCTCCGTTATGCGCGGCAGGTCGTACGACGCTATGCCTACTCCGTCGTCTTTAAATACGAGCGTGTCCGACTCCGCCGTTATCGTTATGTGACAGCCGGCGCAATATTTGGCGCAGTTTATGAGCAGTTGTTTTACGATGAAGCACAGCGCTTTTCCGTCGGTGAATACCGTCGCTCCGCCGTCGACCGTAACGCTTATGTTTGCGGCTATCAACAATTCGCGTTGGCTTTTTACTGCGTCGTCGACGGTGTCGCAGACGTCGATAGCCGATATCGTCGTCGCGTTTTCGGTACTGCGCAGTCGCGCGTATTGCAAGATGGTGTCGGTAAGATTGTCCGCTTTGCGAAGTTCGCGCATGATCTTTTGCGGGTCGGCGCCGTTGGCGCAAATGAGCGAGCAGGCGGTGAGCGGGGTCTTTATTTCGTGTATCCACTTTTCCACGCTGTCGCAATAATCGTTTTTATCGCGCTCGGCACGTTCAACCTCGCCGATCGCGGCGCGCGACACCGAGCGCATTATCTCGAAGTATTCGTGTTCTACCGCGTCGGCGGGCGGAGGCAACAGTTCGCCGAGCAAATATTTTTCGTTGAGCTCGTCCGCCGTCCGTCGCAGTTTTGTCAAACGCCCGTGCGAAACGGCAAACCCTATAATGTGATACGACAAGGCGATAACGATGAAAAATCCTTCGCTTCCCCACAGCAAAAAGGCGTTTGCGCCGCACATGTACGCGAATACGCCCCAAACGATCGCGGCGCCGATGATAATGCAGAACGATACGGCTTTTGCCGCCAAATATTCGCGCAGGTTCACAGTCTGTACCCCACGCCGCGCACGGTGCGTATAAAGTCTGTCGCGCCTATGCCTTTCAGCTTGTCGCGCAAACGGTTTATATTAACGTACAGCGTGTTTTCGTCGAGATACATACTGTTGTTCCACAGTTCGTCCAAAATGCTCTCCTTGGCGCACAGTTCGTTTTGCATAAGGCAATACAGTATGCGCGTTTCGTTTTTGGTAAGCTCCGTCGCGCGTTCGCCGTAGCGGGCGGTCATCGCCGTAAGATCGAGCGTAAGCCCGCGCCGTTCGATCGCAGTGCGCGCTCGGCGTTTGAGCAGGCGGTCGATGCGCATCAAAAGCACCGACGAATTGTACGGCTTGCGTATATAGTCGTCCGCGCCCACGCCGAACCCTATCAATTCGTCCTCGTCGGAGTCGCGCGCGGTCAAAAATATAACGGGTACGTCGTGTTGCTTGCGCAGTTTGCGACAGCGTTCAAATCCGTTTTCGTCGGGAAGATTAACGTCCAACAGCGCAAGGTCGCACGGCGGCGCGTCGACGGCGCGGTAACCGTTTGCCGCGAGCAATGCCGCGAGTTCTTCGCGTATGGTCGGATCGTCTTCCGCTATGAGTATTTTGTACATGATATTCTCTCCCGTATAAATTATAATGCAAACGTCGCGCGCAAGTCAATAAAACGAAGTGCGCGCGTTCATGCTTACAACTTTGTTAGATTTTTTCACATTTGCGGCGTTTGGATAATACGCATGCAAAATAATTGACAAATCATTGCGGTTCGCATATAATCTTTATATCAAATCTTTCGGAGGCTATATGAAAACTTATACCAAACATGCGACCTCTTTGCGGGCGATCGTTATCTTTGTTGTGACGTTGTTTATCGCGGCGTTCGCAATGACGGCGGTATGCTCGAAAGGGAGATTTACGACGGCGGACGAACAGTCCGCAAATATCGGACGGACTTATTTTCGCGACGAGCTTAAAAACAGCGACCTTGCGCAAAAGTTTTACGGCGTGTTCGAGGATATGGCGAATAACGGTAAGTTCAACGACGGCAAGTTCGAGTACGACTTGACAAGCGTGCTTACCGAAGCGCAGTTGTCCGAGTACATAGACAAGGGCTCGCCCAAACTTCCCGTGGCGTTCGGCGCGGCGCGCGATGCGTTCTATATGGATCATCCCGAATTGTTTTATGTGGACGTTTACAAAATGTATGTCAGCGCGGGCTCCAAGAACGGTGCGACGTATGCGACGATAGGCACGGGGCGTGCGGATAATTATTACGTCGACCATACGTTCGATTCGGCGGCGGAAGTGGCTACGGCGATCGGCAAGTTCGATAAGGCGGTCGCGGAAGCCAAGGCGTATGCCGAAAACGGCAGCGAAAGCGTTGCCGACAAGGTAAGAAAGGCAAATAAATACATAGCGGAGCATACGGAATACAGCTACGGCGCGCGCCAAAACGCGCAGAACGGCGTAGACTACAACGGTAACGTCAATACGGCGTACGGCGCGCTCGTCGACGGCGAGGCGATGTGCGGCGGGTATGCTCGCGCATTCAAGGTAGTTATGGACGCGCTCGATATACCGTGCGTGCTTATTCAAGGCAGCGCGTATTCGGGTACTGCGCCGAGCGGCGAAAAAGCGGGCATGGAAGCGCATATGTGGAACGCCGTCAACATAGACGGTTTGTGGTACGGCGTGGACGTTACCTATAACGACGGCGCCGGCAATATCGATAAGTATACGCTCGTCGGCGACGATTTCCTTTCCGAAAATCATTTTGCGGACGGCGTCATTTCCACGTCGGGATTCGAGCTTGAATATCCTACGTTGCGTCCGCTCGGTTACGGCGTTAACGAGGACGTCAACGGCTTTAACATCAAGGACAGCGGAAGCTTGGGCGAGTTTACGCTCGGGTATAACAGCTATTCATCGGGCAATACCGAAACGACATATCTTTTGCTCGGCGTAGGCTACGAAGGCAAGGACGCTGTGGAACTGAAAAACAGCGGCAAATATCTCGCATACCACGCCTTGATAGGAAAGACGGGCGAGTGGAGCGCTTGGGTGAGCATTGCCGGTTGGTTGGATAACTCCAATTACAAGGACAAGAGCGTAGACGGCTACTCGCCGATCGAAGTGAACTCCGGTCTGTCGCATGTTCAGTTCGGCATTATCGACTATGCGCCCGATATGGATATTTTCTACGATCCGAGCAAGATGTCGGACAGCCATATCTCGGTTACCAGCACGATATACGGCAACGACGCTTACGGCGAATACGTGACCGCGCCGCACGTTATAAAAACGGTTCCCAACGAAACGGGCTATATGAAGTCCTTCGATCCGGTAAAGGTCGAGCTTACTTACGACGAAAAGCTTGTTGCGCCGGACGGCACCGAAGCGGGCGACGATTACAAGATCGAGCTTGCGGTAATGAATAAAAACGGTAATCTAATCGAGAATACCGTGACCGACTTGAAGTGGCACAGCGCGGACAATAAGCTGAGCTTTACATTCGATCCGCCCAAGGATTATGCGCACAACTGCGACGAGTACAACTTTACTCCGACCAATCTTGTCGGCAAAGACAGCAATAAGATTCCCGAAGCGGGCGGCTATATTTCGTTTAAGAGAAAGCAGGTCATCTGCCCCAAGGTGTTCAACGACGGCAGATTGTACATGCAGGTGTTCGGCGAGCCGCAGTTCGTAAGCGCGAGCGACGAATCGCTCAGCGATTTCAAGGACAAAAACGGCAAACCCATCGTCGGCGACCAGCGCAGTCAGTTGATGCTCGTCGTCAACGAGCCGAACAAAGCCGAAAGCGACGCCATGCGCGATGCGGCTGTCGATCAAAACAGCGGCACGGGCTTGACTTCGGACGATATTCTCAAAAGCGCTACCTATCAAATAGATCTTCATGTGTGCGGCGTTGTCCAAAAAGTTCCCAAGGGCAGTTACATGCAGGTCGGTTTCGGCTTCCCCGAAGGCTACGGTCCCGATGATGCGGGCGTCACGTTCACGGTCTATCACTATACTCGTAAAGCCGACGGCACTATCGATACCGTCGAAACGGTGCCTTGCGTCGTTACCGAGTACGGTATAATCGCGACGGTAAAAAGTTTCAGCCCGTTCATGATATGTGCGGTCAAGTCCGATAAAGCGAATGCGGGCAAAAGCGTTTACGCTACGGTGGACGGCGTCGGCGGCAAAGTGGAAAACGCCGAAATACGCAAGGTCGAGCAAGGTCAGAGCGTAACGTTCAATATTGTCAAGGACGCGGGCTACGATTACGACAGCGTGTTGCTCAACGGCAAAGACGTAAAGAGCAAGATAGTCGACGGCGTGCTTACGCTCGGCTACGACGAACTTACGGGATATAAGATCGGCAACAATCCCAATCCCGTTACCAACGTGCTCGAAGTGTCGTTCATTTCCGAACGCGTAAAGGCGTATAACGCCGAGAACGGTATCGAGCTTGTGCGCCACAAGATAGTGGTGAGCAAGGACGATTTGTTCGAAGCGGTCGCGCATGCGGAACCGTCCGCGCCTGCGCCCGCACCGAATAAGAGCAACGTCGGCTTGATAGTGGGGATAGTCGTCCCGCTCGTCATTCTTCTCATAGGCGGCGGAGTTGCGGCGTTCCTTATCCTGCGCAAAAAGAATGCGACGGCGACGGTCGGCGGATCTCGCTCGCAAAGCACGCGTTCCGGCAGTGCGGGTGCGCGCGGAAAAAACGGTAAAAACAAAAAATAACGGTATATCGCAAAGGGCGTCTTACGACGTCCTTTGTTATTTGCGGAAAAAAATTTAAAACGCGCGGACAGTCTGCTCCGTATCGCTCGCGCATAAAGTGCGCTCGCCGTGCGGTCAAAGATTGACAAGCGCGCGATGTTTTTGGTATAATTCGGATATGAACGAGAACGGAAAAACTCCCGATACCGATGCCGATGCCGTCGCCGACGGCGCGACCGAACGCAAGCCCAAAAAGCGCGGACGGTTGATCCCTACCATAACGGCGCGGACGATGTTCGATTTTTGCGTGTTCGGCGCGATAATTTTGGCGATGCTTTGGATAATGCTGGTTTTCGGATTGCTGGGATTTTACAACACGCTCATGCGCGACGACGTGCGTCAGGTCGGGAACGCCGCGGCGGAAGCTTTCCCCAAGCGCGCGGACGATAAAAGCATGCTGTTGCTGTACCGCATGCGTTTGTCCGAGATCGCGCGCGCCAACTCGATCGCGGCGGTGGTGTTCGAAGTAGACGACCAAGGGCAGTTGCGAATAGTCATGACGGTGGACGCGATAGGCAACAGCGCGGTCGAAGGCGACGATAACGAGCTGTTCGAAAACATTCTCGGCGAGCTGAATTTGCGCTACGTCTTTTCCGTTCGCGACAGGGTGAGCAACATAAAAACGAGCTACGGTTCGTTCGTTTGCTACGCGAGCATACATGACGTCGAATACGACGACGGTCGGGCAAGGCTCGGTCTGCTCGTGTTAAAGCCGTACAACGTGTTTAATTATCAAACCAACAGGATATTGATCCTACTCGTCGTATGTACGGTGATAGTGCTTGTACTGGCTTGCGTTTGCGCATATTTCGCGTCGCGGTATCAAACGAAAGGCATGACCGATTTTACCGAAAAAGCCAAACGCTTGGCGGCGGGCGATTACGACGTTAAGTTCGAGGGCTACGGTTACAGGGAATACGAGATACTTGCCAACGCGCTCAACGACGCCAAGGATACTGCGGCGCGTTCCGAAAAGCTGCAGCGCGACATAATAGCCAACGTATCGCACGACATCAGAACGCCGCTCACCATTATCCGCGCCAACGCCGAGATGTTGCGCGACATGCCGCTCGACGAGAAAAAGCGCAAGCGCACCGCGGAAGCGGTAATGTCGGAAGCGGACAGGCTGACGGTGCTCGTAAACGATATTCTCAATTACTCGCGGTTGCAGGCGGGAGTAATTGATTTTGATTTCGCACGGTGCGATATTTCGGACGTTGCCAAAACGGTGGTCAAGCAGTTCGACGCGCTCAAAAAGCGCGACGGCATAAAGATCGTTGCCGATATCGAAAAGGACATATTCGTCGATTGCGACAAACAGCGCATCGAACAGGTTTTTTACAATCTGATAAGCAATGCGTGTAACTACTGCGGCGACGATAACACGGTAATAATCAAGTTGGCGCACGTCGACGGCAAAGCTCGCGTGGAGATAACCGATCACGGCAAGGGCATTGCTCCCGACGAGCTCGACTCCGTTTGGGACAGATATTACCGCACCGAGCATGCGCAACGCACAGCCGTAGGCACGGGATTGGGTCTGTCCATATGCAAGACCGTTTTGACCGCGCATTCGGCGGCATTCGGCGTGCTGTCGACGGTCGGCGAAGGAAGCACGTTCTGGTTCGAGTTGGATATGTGCAAACCCGTAAAAATCGGGGGGGGGGCGAAAATACAGTAAGATCAAGCATTGACTATCTTGACGGATCGAACGGATGAGAATTTTGAAGCAACAGTCCGCGGCGCGATGCGCCGCGGACTGTTGTCACATTTACGCGCGCCGAGTAATATATAATTTTATCCGCGATCGCGGCGGGCGAAAACGCGCGATAAAAATTCTTGACAATCGGTCGCGGTTGTGTTACAATACAAAATATCCAATATAACAAATAGGAGAATAATAATCGTCCCTCATGGACCCATATAGTAGTTTAGGTTTGATAAGCGCAAGCATTATGACCCCGACGCAAGTGGGGTTGTTGATAGTATTGATCCTTTCGGTTTTTCTTTCGGCGTTCTTTTCGTCTGCGGAAACCGCGTTTACGAGCGTCAACCGAGTGCGGTTGCACACGCTCGAAGCGAACGGCGTTAAGTGGGCTAAGCGCGTCGGCAAAATGATAGATAATTACGATAAGCTGTTGACAACGGTGCTTATCGGCAACAATATAGTCAATATAGTGGGGTCGTCGCTTGCGACGGTGTTTTTCGTTTCCGTCATTGCGGACAGTTCGACGGCAGTCACCGTGTCTACGGTGGTCATGACGCTTGCCGTGTTGATATTCGGCGAGATAACGCCCAAGACGATAGCAAAGGAACACCCCGACGGATTTGCGCGAGCGTTCAGCGGCATACTTTGGTTTTTGGAAATAATATTTTTTCCGCTTACGTGGATATTCTCGCAGTGGAAAAAACTGTTGCTCAAAATTTTCAAGTTTAAAAAAGCCCCCGGCATAACCGAGGACGAGCTTTTGACGTATGTGGAAACCGCTCACAGCGAGGGCGGTATAGACGAACACGAGTCCGAGCTTATCCGCTCGGCTATCGAGTTCGAGGATCTCGACGTGGGCGACATCATGGTCCACCGCGTCGGAGTAGTCGCAATTTCGGAAGACGAGAGCATGGAGTCGGTCGCCGCCAAGTTTCGCGAGAACGGATTTTCGCGCATGCCCGTTTACAGCGGCACGATAGATACGGTGACAGGCATTGTTCACGAAAAAGACTTTTTGATAGCTACGCTCGACGGCGCGGATAACTTTAAATCGTGCGTTCAGAACACCGTGTGTCTGTCCGAAAACATGAAGATCTCCGCGGCGCTCCGCATGATGCAAAAAAGCAAGATCCACATGGCGATAGTCGTCGACGAATACGGCGGCACGAGCGGTATCATCACCATGGAGGATATTTTGGAAGAGCTTGTCGGCGAGATATACGACGAGCATGACGAAGTAGAGGAATTCGTCAAGTCGGCGGGCGACGGCGTGTTTATCGTCAAGGGCAACGCGCCGCTGTTGGACGTGTTCGACTATATGGAAGTCGACGTAAAGGAAGAGTTCGAATCGGCGTCGGTCGGCGGTTGGGTCACCGAGCAAATGGAAAAGATCCCCGTCGCGGGCGAAGGGTTCGATTACGGCAATATGCATATCACCGTCACGCGCTCCACTCAAAAGCGCGTCGCCGAAGTAAAGATAGTAGTGGACAAAAAGGACGAAGAATAGGCTCGCGGTTTTAGCGTCGTGCCTGACGAATGATATCATGATAGAGTTTATAAACGAAAAAGGCTTGATAGACCCGATAGGCGGCGATATAGGCGCGGACGTTGCGATCACCGCGTTCAGCGCGCATATTTTCGACGAGCTTATAAAGCGCACGGGCGCAAAGCCGACGTGTGTGTTAAAGGGTTGCGCGGACGTTGAAGTTTATATGTTCGAGCGCGACGGCAAGCGCATTGCGGTATACAAAAGTACGATAGGCGCGCCCGCCGCCGCCGCATATGCGGAGGAGATGTTTGCGAGTGGGATAAAGCATTTGATCGCGTTCGGGATATGCGGCGCGATCGTCGATACGCCGCCGCAAACGTTTATCGTGCCGAATAAAGCGTTCCGCGACGAAGGCACGAGCTATCATTATTTGCCGAAAGCCGAATACATAGCTGTAAAGAATGCGGAAACGGTAAAAAGCTCGCTTGAAAAAAGCGGCGTGTCGACCATGACAGGCGGCACGTGGACGACCGACGGGTTTTACAGGGAAACTCGCGCGCGTGCGGACGTGATGAAAAATAACGGTTGTATAGCCGTCGATATGGAATGCTCGGCATTGCAGGCGGTAGCCGATTTTCGCGGCAAGCAGTTCTATACGTTTTTTATAACTGCGGACAGCTTGGCGGGCGAGCAGTGGGCGCCCAACGACATACTCGACCTAAAAGTCACCGATTCCGTTACTACGGCGGTCGCCGCCGCCGTGCGGCTTGCGCAGGAGCTTGCTTGATTTTCGCATTATATCGTATGCTCTAAAAATTGCGTTGTAAATAAAAAATATCGGTGTAAAATCCTTGCCAAACGCGATAAACTTTGATATAATTATTAATACTGTGTGGCGGCATAGCTCAGCTGGCTAGAGTACTCGGTTCATACCCGATTGGTCACT
>CAMSYM010000012.1 GCA_947066105.1 uncultured Clostridia bacterium | reverse complement strand
TGAGAAAGAATTCGGAAAGCGGAATTATGGTCAATTAAGAATTCGGAATGAATAAAGTTCGTACACATTTACTCGGATAAACAATAACTCTTAACTTTTCACTATTCACTATTATCTTTTACTTAAACTTACGGGAGGTCGCCGTGAACGGCAATATCAAAAAGTCAAGATCGATATACGTTATCGGCGCGATAACGATAGGCATAATCGCGTTGCTCGCGGTGTACTTTATTCTTATAGCGACGGGCGTTATATCCGCCGAGCCTGTGCGTTTGGTATTGAGTTCGGCGTCGCGCACTGCCGAGTACAACGGCGTGAGCCTGACGGACGACGGGTGGCAATTGGAGAGCGGCGAGCTGAAAGACGGACATGTTTTGACTGTGACGGTGACGGGCGCGCGCACGGAAGTGGGCGAGAGCGACAACGTATTTTCGGCTACCGTGCATGACGAGAACGGTTACGACGTGACCGACAGCTACGGTATAAAATACAAGTTCGGCAGGCTCGCGGTCACGCCGCGCAAGATAGTAGTCGCGTCGGCGAGCGCCGAAAAAACATACGACGGCGAACCGCTCACTGCGCGGAGCTGCGCCGTGTTGGACGGCTCGTTGGTGGACGGGCATGAGTTGGAATATCACGTCAACGGCTCGTTGACTGCGGCGGGCAAGACCGACAATACGTTTGCGGCGACAGTCACCGACGGCGAGCGCGACGTGTCGTACAATTACGACATAGAGTATTTGTTCGGCACTTTGTACGTACACGGCGAGATGTTGAATATCGTCACCGAGTCTGCCGAAAAGGTTTACGACGGCACGCCGCTCACCGCGGAAAAGTGGACGCTTACGAGCGGCAGGCTTGCCCAAGGTCATACGCTTTCCGTGACTGTTTTGGGCGAGCAAAAGGACATAGGCAGTTCGGATAACGTCGCTACGTGCGTCGTAACGGCGGCTGACGGCTCGAACGTCACCGATATGTACGAAGCCGTATTCGCATTCGGGACGCTCACGGTGACGCCCGTTGTCATAGTGGTGGAAACGTGTCCCGCCTATAAAGTATACGACGGCACGCCGCTCGTATGCGACGCGTGGCGCGTAGTAAACGACAGTACGCTCGCCAACGATACCTGGTATCAGTCGGGACGCACGGTCGCGGTCGGCGAGTATTCCATAACCGCGAGCGTTATAGGATCGATAACCGACGTGGGCGTTGTCGACAATACGGCGGTGTTCGTCGCGATCACCAAGGACGGCGCGCCCGCAGACGGCGTGGGCGTCGAATTTCGCTTGGGAACGCTGACCGTCGCGCCGCGACCGCTGACGATACGGTCGGGGACTGCGGGAAAAAAATACGACGGCACGCCGCTCGTTTGCAACGAGTACGATATAGTATCCGCGACGCAGGTAGCCGAAGGTCAGGACCTTACGGTCATGATATCGGGTACGATAACGTTTGTGGGGATAACCGATAACACCGTCGCCGAAGTGAAGATAACGAGCGGCGGCAATGACGTTACGCGTAATTACGATATACGCGTGCAGGAAGGCAAGCTAGCGATATTGGACGAAAACGGCGGCACGGGCGGCAACGGCGGAGGCGGATCGGGCGACGGATCGGGCGACGTCGACGACAGCGGTAATATTTCGGGCGGTAACACCGGGTCCGGTCAGGGCGAACCGGTGACCGTTATGCGCATTCGTTCGGATATAGACGGCAGTGTGTATTTAAGGCAGATGAGCTACGGCGATTACGAATTCGATCGCTGGGGACAGGCGGAACGCTACGGCGTTACGATAGACCGTCAGAGCGTGCGCGGCGGGACAGTCAGGTATTCCGCCAATTATTTGACGGGCGCGGCGCTCGGTTCGGCGGGCGTTGCGCAAGGCAGGCTGGAAGTGCGACCGATCAAGGTTTCGCAGTATTATCTGCCGTACTATTTGAGTACGACCGAGCTTGCGTACGCCGTGCAAAGCAGCGACGTGGCTAACACCGATAACGACGGCGAGTATTCGGCGTATTATTATCGTTACGACTATATAGCCGACGGCGGCGCGAAGCTTGCGGGAGTCGATCTCGGCGAGCTTGCGGCGTATGAATCGGCGTACCGCGATCACGTTTACGAGCATTATACGAGCATACCCGACAGCACGCGCGAGTACATGCGCGGGATAGTCGCCGAGCAAGGGTTCGACGGGCTTGACGTTGCGCAAGCCGTGTCGGCGGTTGCACGCTATGTTCGCGGTTGCGCGAAGTACAATGCGGAATACGATCGCGCGCTCGACGGCGAGAACGACGTTGCGGTCGCGTTTTTGGATAAGTACAAGGAAGGGATATGTCAGCATTACGCGACGGCGGCGACGCTTATTTTCCGCACGCTCGGCATTCCCGCTCGGTACACATGCGGTTATACCGAATCGGCGAGAAGAAACGAATGGGTGGACGTTACTAACAAAAAGGCGCACGCCTGGACGGAAGTTTATATCGACGGAGCGGGCTGGGTGTATGTGGAAGTTACCGGCGGCGGCGCGGGATTCGACGGCAACGGCGATTCGTCGTCGAGCGGCATCGGCAATCCCGACAGCCCCGACAAGCTTGCCGTCAAGCCGTTCGACGTGTATGTGCGCTACGACGGCAACGAAAACATGTCGCTCGTTTACGAGCGCGACGATATACAAGGGCTGACCGCGCTCGTGAGCCGAGGTTACCGCTATGAGTTTACCGTCGTCGGCAAGCAAGTGGGCTTGGGCATAGGGACGAGCAGGATCGAAACTTTTAAGCTGTTCGACGCGAGCGGTAACGATGTGACGAACGATTTTTCGATCGAGCTGTCGACGGGCAAGCTGCATATTTACATGCAGGAAATAACGGTGCGCACGCGGTCTTTGCAAAAGACGTACGACGGCACGCCGCTAACAGACGACGGCGACGGCTTGGAGTGCGTAGGCGCGTTGCTCGACGGGCATTCCGTCGGCGAGATAACGCCTACGGGGCGGCGCACGTCTGTCGGGCGCAGTTCCAATACTTACGAAATGAGCATAGTCGATCGCAACGGCGACGACGTTACTTATATGTACAAGATCAACCGCGCGTTCGGTTCTCTTACCGTTACGGTGCGCACGCTTACGATCGTTGCGGGGTCTGCCGTCGGATACGTCAACGCGCTTGGCGGCAAGCCGCTCGTTTGCGACGAGTATATTATAGACGGCGGCGACGGGCTTGCGGACGGCGATACGCTAACGGTCGTTATTTCGGGCGAGCAGATCGGCGTGGGCAGATCGGAAAACGTCGTGTCGGACATATTTATAACAAATACCGACGGAGCCGACGTGACTTCCAACTATAAGGTCGCGAGCGTCGGCGGCACGCTTACCGTGTTGCCAGGCAATCCGCCCGCGCAAGGAGGTGCGTGATGCTGTACTCCGAATATTCGCGCAAAATAACAAGGCTTGCGGCATTCCTCGCCGCGGTGCGCAAATATAAAATAGCGATAATAGCGACCGTTGCGACGATACTTGCCGTCATAGCGGTGTTGTTGGGTACGCGCGGCTTGGTCTATGACAGTGTCGGTTGCCCCGCGCAGATAGAATACGGCTGTGATTTCGAGTACCGCGCCGGCGCGTTTCTCGGCGACGTGACTTACGAGTTTTGCACGGTCGGCAGTAACGAGTGGACTACCGAAAAGCCGTTGCGCGCAGGCTCGTATTACGTGCGCGCGGTGTCCGAACGCACGGGCGGCGCAAAAAGCTTCGGCAAGGTCTACGAGTTTACCATCGTTCCCAAGCCCGTGGACATTGCGATAGCGGACAGCGTCGTATTCGGCGAATTGCCCGAACATTCGGCGGAGCTTGTTTACGGCGACATGTTTACCGTGACGAAATTCGAGTATGCCGACGTTTCAAAAACGTCCACGCTCGTGCGCGCCGATCTCGATAATGTGCGGGCGTTCGACGTCGACGGGAACGACGTTACCGATTCGTACGAGTTCCGCACCGAGTTCGGCGAGATTTCGTTCATGCCGCGCGAGATCGAGATAACCGTGCCGAGCGTGACGGGCGAATACGACGGTAAACCGCTCACGTCGAGCGCGTGGGAGCTTACGGGCGGCTCGTTTGCGGACGGCGACGGCTTGGTAACCGTGTTCGACAGGTCGCAGACGGACGTCGGCGAAACGGAAAACACGCCGATAGTCAATGTTACTCGCAGTATTCTCAACGGCGACGGCATCGACGTTACAGCCAATTACAAGATAACGCAAAAGGTGGGCAAGCTGACAGTGCAAAAGCGCGAAGTGCTTGTCAGAACAAAGGACGGCTCGCATGTTTACGACGGCACGCCGTTTACGTGCGCGGAGTACGAGATAGCCGAAAACTATTCGCTCGTCGGTTCGGACAGGTTGGAAACGGTGTTGACGCAGTCCATAGTCGATGCGGGCGAAGTCGATAACAAAATACTGTTCGAAGTGCGCAACGCCGCCGGCGACGACGTTACATATAATTATTCGATAGTCGTCGATCCCGGACTGTTGACCGTGCAAAAGCGTACCGTCGGAGTAAAGACCGCGAACGGCGAAAAGATCTACGACAACCGACCGCTCGAAAACCGCGGCTACGTTTTGGACGGAACGCTCGTCGACGGTCACGAGCTTAAAATAGAGCGCGCGACTTCGATCACGAATGCGGGTTCGGTCGATAACGTGCTTGACGGCAATGTCATTGCCGCCGACGGCGTTACCGACGAGTCAAAGAATTACGAGCTTGTTTGGGAATACGGCAAGCTGACCGTGCAAAAGCGCAAGGTCAGGATAAAAACGCCGTCGGTCGAATGGACGTACGACGGCAAGGAACACAGCGCGACCGACATATCGGTCGTGCCGTACGACGATACCGAAAATACGGGACTTGTCGACGCTGGCAATGATGCGGTCGATCGGCAGGCGTTTTCGATCGAGTCGTACACGCGTGTGGTAAACGTAACGCGCGGCGACGACGGCACGCCGCAAAGCGTCGAAAACGTGATTGTCGTGGAAATAAAAGGGGCGCGACAAGACTATACCGAAAATTACGAGATAGAATACGTTTACGGTGCGCTCACTGTCGTGCCGCGCGAGATAACGGTAACTACCGCGTCGCACGATTGGATGTACGACGGTTCGGAGCATTCCGACAACGGGCTGTCGGTGACCGTCGGCACGCTTGCGGACGGCGAAAGCTTGGTCGGCGAGAGCGTCTCTTCGATCGATAAAGCGCTTTTCGACGACGACGGCGGCATCGCGGGAACGCCAAACGTCGTTACGGTGACCGTAATGCGCGCCGATGCCGACGTTACGTATGATTACGACGTTACGGTCGTATTCGGCGAGCTGAAAATATTCAAAAGATATTTGACGCTCAAAGCGATGTCGGATAGCAAGATCTACGACGGCGAGCGTTTTGCGAGCGAGCTGGACGGAAAAGCCGAGCATTGCGGAAAGATCGTCGACGGAAAAGAAACGGGCGGACTGCTCGACGGGCATACCGTCGTTACGCCGTACCGCGATTATAATATAGTCGACGTGGGAAGCGTAGACGTCGAGATCGATCTCGAACGCGTAGTCGTGCGCGACGTCGACGATAACGACGTTACGCGGTTTTACGATATAGAATGCGTTAAAGCGCAACGCACCGTATCGGCGCGTCCCGTTGCCGTAATGACGGGTACCGCCGAATGGACGTACGACGGTAACACGCATTTTTGCGATAAGTTCGACATTTTGCCCGATATCAAAGAGCCCGTCGTTTCGCTGGGCATGCTCGACGGACATTCGCTCAAAATCGTCGGGCATACGGAAGTAGTCGACGTTAAGCGCGGCGACGACATGTCGGTGCAGAGCTACGACAACGAACTGACGCTTGCGGTCGCGGGAACGGCTCAGACCAATTACGCCGTTTCGTACATATTCGGAAAGCTGACGGTCAAACCGTTGCCTATAACCGTTACTACGGCGACCGATACTTGGGTGTACGACGGCATGCCCAAATCGAATAATGGCTTCGATATAACCTTAGGAAAGCTTGTCGACGGGCATGCGGCGAGCATGCTCGGCAACGGCACTGCGCCGCTTATAAACGTAGGCGCAGTCGAAAACCGTTTGCAAATATCTGTCAAAAAAGCGGACGGCTCACTCGACTTGACGCATGATTACGAAATTTCGTACGTATACGGCACTTGGAGCGTGACCAAGCGCACGGTGCGCATTACCACCGCTTCCGCGACGTGGGAGTACGACGGTAAAGATCATAACAATACGTCGTACTATTTGACGGGCAACGGCGATAACGAAGGCTTTGTGCTCGGACACGTGCTGTACGAATATAAATATCCGACTGTGCGCGACGTTATGTTGGACGACGAAGGCAACGTTGTCGGGTGCGAAAACGTTTTTACCGATTGCTCAGTGAGAAATGCGAACGGCGATCAAACGACGGTCGGCGATAAGATGTTTCCCAACGATAATTACGAGTTGATATTTACGTTCGGTACATTGACGATAGAGCGCCGCAGCATAGCCGTGGCGGCGGGCGATACGACGCGCGTGTATTCGGGGTTCGAAAAATATTGCGATACGGTGATTTCGGTCGGCACGCTCGCAGATGGGCAAACGGGCGAGCCGCAGTTCGACGGGGCGGGCGTCAACGTAGGAGTTTACCGATCGAAGCTCGTCGGATATAAGGTGTATTGCGACGGCGACGACGTTTCGCGTAATTACGAGATCGCCGTCGGCAATGCCGAGGCGAAGCTGGAAATCACCAAGCGTCCGATCGTATTTGTTTCTTACGGTACGTCGGACGATAACGAAGAATATCAAAACTCTTGGATGTATGACGGAACGGAAAAATCGCTCTGTCGGTTCGGTGTGAAAACGCGGTTCCTAAACGGTCAGCCGCTTCCCGACGAGGGACATGTGTTTTTGCGCAACGACGACGGCACGTTGAGGACCGCGCATAAGTACGTGGGCGATAATTGGGCGTCGATAACCGACGTCGGGACATGCGACAATACTTTTACGGTACGGATATATCACGATTCGGACAATTCGGTCGAGATAACCGATAATTACGATATTTCGTATGATTACGGGACTTTGATCGTTTATAAACGCCTGCTCTCGCTGGTCGCGAACGACGCGTCCAAGCTTTACGACGGCGAGCCGCTCGTTTGTCATGAGTATAGAATATCCGGCTACGGGTATCCGCTTGTCGACGGACATAGCTTGGTCGTCGAGTTCTCGGCGGAAAGTACGTTGACCGAAGTCGGCGAGATCTTTAACAAAATTTCGACCGTGACGGTGTACGATGCGGCGGGAAAAGACGTTACGGCTAACTATGACTTTTACCGACAAAGCGGGTTGTTGAAGGTGTACACGAGAAAGCTCGTGATCGTTACCGACGATCTGAGCAAGGTGTACGACGGCGCTCCGCTCGTGGGCGGCGGAGCGCGCGTTGCGGAAACGGGCGAAAATAACGACGGGCTTGCCGACGGACACGAAATAGTCTGGGGCAGTCCGTCGAGCATAACCGATGTGGCGGACAGCGGAGAAAAAAACGTTGTGGAGATCGTCAAAATAGTAGACGGCGACGGCGACGACGTTACGGTAAATTATATTATTTCGGAAGCGTCGTACGGCACTCTCAACATTACGCCGCGACAGCTCGTAGTGACGACGGCGTCGCACGAATGGGAATACGACGGCATAGTCCATTTCGATTTCGGCTATGAGTTGACGGATGGGACGCTTGTGGACGGTCACAAGCTGTCGGTGATCGATTACACCAAGATACGCGACGTAGGCAAGATCATGAACGTGCTTTTGTTCGCCGTCATGCAAGGCGACGTCGATTTGACGGGCAATTATCTTATCTTGCAGGAGCGCGGCGTGCTTTCGGTCGTGGGCGACGTCGAACCCGATCCGCCGATCGATCCCGACGAGCCGTATGCCGTTATGCGTATCAAGTCCGAACGTACCGCGTCGTTGTACTTGCGCGCGTACAGCGGCGGAGAATACAACGGAACTACGGATTGGGGCATCGGCAACGATTACGGCGGTCAGACCGTCAATTACGACGGGAGCAATTACAGCGTCAATTATCTTGCGAGCATAGTCATGCAAAAGTCGGGCATGACCGAGTTCGTTACGGAAATAGATACTCTGAGCTACATGACCGTGTTGCCGTATTTTACGGATATAAGGTCGGGACACAAGTTTACCGGCGACGTAATATACGAAGCGGGATCGAGCAAGTATTCGGTACGTCAATATTTGTACGATTATTCGTCGGATAACGGCGCGACGCTCGTCGGGACAGATCTCGATATATACAGGTCGGTGGAGACGGCGTACCGTAGGTACGTTTACGATACGTATCTGTCGGTGCCGCAGTCGACAGCCGAGTTTATGAACGAAGTAATAACTGCGCAACGGTTCAAAAATGACGATCCCGCCGTTATATCCAAGGTGGCGCGGTACGTACGCACCGCCGCAAAATACGATATCGGATACGATACCGCGCTCGACGCGTCGGGCGACGTGGCGGTCGCGTTTTTGCGCGATTACAAAGCGGGCGTGTGCAGGCATTACGCCACGTCTGCGACGTTGCTGTACAGAGCGCTCGGCATACCTGCGCGGTATACCGTCGGCGCGCTCGGCGACGCCAAGGCGGGCGAGTGGGTGGACGTTATGAGTACGAGCCTGCACGCGTGGGTGGAAGTGTATATCGACGGCGTGGGCTGGGTATATGTCGAAGTTACCGGCGGGGATATCGTAGGCGGCGGCGATGACGGGTCGGGCGGCAACGGCGACGGCGAAACTTCCAAGGCGAGAATTTCCATAAAGCCTGTGGACGTCGTTCGCGAGTATGACGGTAACGAAGTGTTTGCCGATCAAACGGTAGAGGACGCATCGCCCGACGTAGCGATGCTTGCCTTGCTTATCGAACAGGGCTTTACGTATACCGCCGTCGTGAGCGGGAGCAGGATAAATTACGGCGTTACCGAATCGGTCATCACGGCGTTTACTTTGTTCGACGCGACGGGTGTCGACGTTACCGATGATTTCGAGATCGTATATTCACCGGGAAAAATAATGATCACAAAGACGCAGATATTGTTGCATGCGCCGTCATATAAGCGCGCGTACGACGGCACGCCGCTCAAATTCGACGAGCTGTTCTACGGGGTTTACGGTTATTGGTGGGACTTTTTGCCCGACGGCGTGGCGAATGTGACGGTGGATATGTCGTTGTACGACGGCATCACCGACGCGGGTTCGGTGAAAGCGACCGATCTTACGATGATATTCGACGAGCTCGGCGCATGCGTTGTGACTTCCGTCGACGGCGATGACATTACCGAAAACTATACCGTAGTGTTTGTGGACGGCGGGCTTACCGTGACGCCGCGCGAGCTGATAATTACGGCGGGTTCGGACGAAAAGGCGTTCGACGGCGAGCCGCTCACTTGCGACAGCTACGAGATCACGCTCGGCTCGCTTGTCGACGGGCATGTGTTGACGGTGACGTTGAGCGGGTCGATAGTGGATATAGGCGAAGAGAGCAATAACGTTTTGTCCGCGACGGTCGTCGACGCCGACGGTAACGACGTCAGTGGGAATTACAGGTTTAAAGTGATAAAGGGTACGCTCACCGTGACGTGATATAGTAGTAAAAGTGCGGCAATGTCTGTCGTTTTGCTTGACCTGTCGCGCGATCGATAGTATAATAATATCCGCTGGCATATTGTTGTCGGCGGGTATTGTTTTTGTATAAGTGTTCTCGTAGCTCAGTTGGATAGAGCGTCCGCCTCCTAAGCGGAAGGTCGCGCGTTCAAGTCGCGCCGGGAACGCCAAATCAAGAAGTCGGCGCTTTTTCGATAAAACGAAGAACGTCGATTTTTTGTTATTATTCATATCAACAGTTCGGTATGCAAAAACGAATAACGTCGATCGCGGTCGTTGTGCGGACAATGCGAAAAATTGCGCGCGGTCGTTTATTGACTTTGGATCTTGCGTATGATATAATGTACTGGAAATATGTTTTTATGAGGTGCGTATGCAGGGCTTGTTTATCGCGTTGGCGGTCGTAGCGGGCGTTATCGTTTTATCGGCGGTATTATTGTTGACGGTCGCGTTGGCTACCGTGCATTCCGTTTTCGGCAGGCGAAAGAGCTTTGCCGACGATATCGGCGTTAAAAGCGGCGAAGGCGTCGATCGGTTCGGGTGCGACGTCGCATGGTTCGATACCGTCAAGGCAAATACCGAAAGCATGACTATAACCGCGTTCGACGGGATAAAGCTCGGTTCGCTGTTGATAAAAAACGCCGAGCGGTCAAATCGTGTGGCGATAATCTGTCACGGCTACGGCGTAACGCCGCGTTCCATGCAGGTGCAAGCCAAGCTGTTTTACGACCGCGGGTTCGACGTGCTGTTGCCGTACATGCGCGGACACGGCGTTTCGGAAGGTCGCGTGGGCATGGCGTGGCTTGACAGGTTCGACCTGTTGCGTTGGACGGACGCCGTTATCGGCGCGTACGGGCAGTCGGTGGAGATCGCGTTTGTCGGCACGTCGATGGGCGGAGCTACCGTCGTTGCGGCGGCGGGCATGAATCCGCCGCGACAGGTAAAGTGCGTCGTCGACGATTGCGGGTTTTCTTCGCAAAGCGAGCAGTGCGATCGTTCGATCAAAAACGCCAAGCTACCCGTAAAGCCCATGAAGTTCGTGTTGGATATAGGTATGCGGTTGGTGCATAATTACTCCCTGCACGATGCCGATATAACGCCGCTTGCCGCGAGTATGACCGTTCCCGCATTGTTTATTCACGGCGGCAACGATAAAGTTGTCACGCCCGAATGCGGACAAAAACTTTACGACGCGTGCGGTTCTGCGGATAAAACATTTAAGATGTTTCCCGATGCCGGGCATGCGCTTTCGTATGTGACCGATCCCGACGGATATCTCGGTTGTATCAACGGCTTTATAGAAAAGGTTTTTTCGCTCCCGCCGGTTGTCGTCGACGACGGCGAGTCTGCGGGAACGCCCGTTTCGGATAAAGCCGACGAGAGCGCCGCGCAATAAGCTTGCGTCTGTTTTTGCGGTAATTTGTTGTAATTGAATGTTATTTGACGTCGCTTTCGGGCGGCGTTTTAATTTAGTTTATTATTTTTCAAAGTGCTATATATATTGACACACTGTTGTCAGTAAATCGGTGATAGACTGCGCATGAAAATACGACGCGGGAGTGGCGGAATGCGTAGCGAAAAAAGGATAATAGAGAGCATAATACTTATCGAACCGTTGATATACGGGTTGCAGGACAAGATCGAACGGGAGCAGGAATCGGTGATAGCGGATGTGGTATCGCCCGCAGAGCGAGTGGTGGAAAAGCTGATCGCGCTCGATAATCGCAGGATCGATCTGTGTAACCTTAAAGTTTTGTACGGCTTTATAGAGCGGGGGCTTGGCGAAAAGTTCGGCGTTTTGCGTTCCTGCGTATTTGCGGGAATGGACTGCGGGCTGTACAAGCGTGCGGCGGCGCAACTCGGTTCATGCGGTTATTCGATAGCGCGGTGCGAGAGCGAGTTCGGATATTTGTTTAAACTGCTCAAAAAATGCGGCAAGCGAAAAACCGCGGCGCTCGTAGCGAGCGACTGCTTTTTGGGAGCGGTGAGCGGCGCTTGATCGAAAAGTATCAAAGGCGACCGTCTGTGTCGTCGCGGTCGGTGTTTTTCGGTTTTTTAAACAGATAGAACATGATGAACGGCACGGGTATACACAGTGCGACTATAAATATGACGGCTGTCACGTTGGACATGGTTTTAGGCTCGTTGTCCGGCGTCGGCTCGGTGATCGTCGGGTCGGACGGTTCGGGATCGGGTTCTTTTTCGATTATGTTGGGCGGAGTGGCTTCGACCGATACGTGTGCCGAATAGCAGTATCCGCGCACGCCGCCCGAAGAAACGTAATACCATTTGTCGCCTGCACCCGCGATCAGCGCGTCGCCGACGATACTGCCGTAGCTGTGTCCGACGTCTGTCGGGGACAGGACCGCCGCGATCTCCGCGGAGCGGTGCGGCGCGGCGCGCAGGTTGACGGGTTGACCGTCGTTGTCGCATTTGAACTTTACCGTGGTTTCGTACTTGGTCACGGGAGTGTAGTCTACCGCTTGTACGTCGGTCGCTTTTACAAAACCGCTTATATCGTCGTACGTCACGGAAATATATCCGTCGGGCGATATCTGCGAATTTTGCAACAGAAAATAACCCGCGGGCAGTTCGACTATCGCGTCGAGTTCCGCAGTGTACAAAGTGGTTTGCGCCGGCATGAAAAAGAACGTCAGCGCCGTCATTACCGAGTACAGTGCAGTCATGCTTGGTATATTTTACTGCATTGCGCGATACGAATTACGACGCGTTTTGTCTTTTTAGTGTGAAGTATGTAGGTTGGGAATGCGAATGAATGACCCCTGCGGGGCGAGAGAATTCGGAATTATGAATTCGGAATGCGGAATTATAGTTGATTTAATATTTGTGCGGCTGACGCCCAGATCTCTCCGCTACGTGCGCAAGAACACTTCGGTCGAGATGATGGGGTGGTTGGAGCGGCTTTGCTTCTCATGTAATCGAGATGATGGGGAGAGTGGAACGGCTTTGCTATACTTTATTAGAAATGTAATCTATAACTAACACACCCATCATTTCGAGCGGAGCGAAGCGCAGTCGAGAAATCAAGGCGAGCCGCCGCATGGTGAATAAGTAATTCGGAATTAGGAATTAAGGTCGATTTATATTTATGCGGCTGATGCCTAGATCTCTCCACTCCACTCGCTTTGCTCGTTTCGGTCGAGATGATGGGGTGTGCGTTATGCGATACACTATGCTTTTCTTGTCATCCTGAGCGAAGCGAAGGATCTCAACTATATAAATAATAAGGTAGAGATTCTTCACTGCGCTTCGCTTGTTCAGAATGACAAGAAGAGCGGTAGTGCGAATACGCATAGATCTTGTCGCTACGTGCGCAAGCGCACTTCGGTCGAGATGATGGGGCTGCTATTTAAAAATTCAACGGTGGAGTTTTGAGAGAAACGGTAGAAAAGATATTAAGGATAGAGCGCGAGCAAAAGCGCAGGTCGGACAATAACGCGCTTGCGCGGTACAACACCGACAAGGTGCATGCCAAGCAAATGGAATTTCACCGTTCGCAAAAGCGAAACCGCTGGGTGTTCGGCGGCAACCGCACGGGCAAGACGGAATGCGGTGCGGCGGAGACGGTTTGGCTCGCGCGCGGCATTCATCCGTACCGCGAGAATAAGCGCACCGACGGGTGGGTCGTGTCGCTTTCGCGGCGCGTTCAGCGCGACGTTGCGCAGAAAAAGATATTGCGGTATTTGAATCCCGATTGGATAGCGGATATCGTTATGGAAAGCGGCAAGGCGCAAAATCCGTCGGGCGGCGTTATAGATTACATAGCCGTAAAAAACGTGTTCGGCACGATCAGCACGATCGGGTTTAAAACGTGCGAAGCGGGCAGGGATAAGTTTGCGGGCGCGTCGCTCGATTACGTGTGGTTCGACGAAGAACCGCCCGAAGACATATACGACGAGTGCGCCATGCGCGTCGTAGATAAAAAGGGATTGCTGTACGGCACAATGACGCCGTTGCTCGGACTGACGTTCGTGTATAAACGCATTTATTTGAACTGTAACGACGATCCCGAAGTGTGGCATATCTTTATGGAATGGTCGGACAATCCGTATCTCGACCCCGACGAAGTGGCGCGCGTGTCGGCGGCTATGACGGACGGTGAGCGAGAGATTCGGCGTTACGGTCGGTTTGCCGACGCGAAGGGCGCGGTATATACCGAGTTTGACGAGCGGGTTCACGTTATTCCGCCGTTCGAAGTGCCGCGGGAGTGGCAGGAGCGGTTGGCGATAGATCCGGGGCTTAATAATCCGCTTGCGTGTTACTGGTTTGCCGTGGACTACGACGGCAATGTGTACGTCGCCGCGGAATGGTTTTGCGCGGGGCGATCGGTCGCGTATCACGCCGACGCGATCAAGCGCAAAAATGCCGCGCTCGGCTGGCGCACGGACAGACAGGGGCGCGTGGAAGCGCTTATAGACAGCGCCGCGTCGCAACACACGCTCAACGCCGAGCGGTCGGTCGCCGAGCTGTTTTGCGACAACGGGATACTTGTCGATACGCGCGTCAATAAAGACCTGTTCAGCGGCATAAACCGCGTCAAGCAGTATCTTATGACGGACGGTAAGCCGCGCCTGTTTATTTTCGATACATGCGTTAACCTTATCCGCGAATTCAAAAGCTACCGCTGGGGCGACGGCGACAGACCCGTCAAAGCCGACGATCACGGGCTTGACGCCGTCAGATACTTTTTGATGAGCCGTCTGTCGCCGCCCAAACACGAAACAGTGAAAAGCGAGATACAACTCGATAAGGAACGGCTCATCCGCAGGAACGGGCGCAGAAACATGCGCCGATGACGATACGAACGGGGGGGGGGTAATGAGATCGCGCGACGATATTCTCGACGCCGTATATAAGCGCGCTTGCGGCTATGCGGCGCAGGAAGTCGTGGAAGAGTACGCGGTGGTGGACGGCGCGCTCGAACTTGTCAAGCGGCGGGTGACCGTAAAGGACGTGCCGCCGGATATGACTGCGGCTAAAATGGTGTTCGACAGCGGCGACGTGTCCGATCTGACCGACGAACAGCTCGAAGCCGAGCGCGTAAGGCTCATGCGCGAGCTGGAAAAGAAGAAAAAATAATTATATAATTAGGAATTCGGAATTGATTGTCAATTAAGAATTAAGAATGCAAAATTAAGAATTAGGGGTAATTTAGAATGCGTAATGATAGGCGAAAAACGCTGTTTTTTTGTCCTACGCAGCAAGGCGCAACCTTATTCCGAACAAGCGGAAGAATCCACCTTATTCTTTGTCATTCTGAACAAGCGAAGCGCAGTGAAGAATCTCATCCTTAATTAAATAAGGTCGAGATCCTTCGCGTTGCTCAGGATGACAAAAGAGCGTTGATGCCATATCCCGCGCTGCACACTACTCAATTGACCGAAATTCCGAATTCCGAATTCCGCATTTTCAATCTCGTATTAAATCACTCATAGGAGGTATCATGGAGATAATCGAATGCAAACACAACGTCAGGTGCGAACTCGGCGTTTGCAAAAACAAGGCTACGCGCGCGGTGAAGTTCGACCGCGCGGGCATACGCGGGCATATTTACGCGTGCGACAAATGCTTGGGCGAGCTGTATTCGGCGATAGGTAAAACGGTCGTGCCGAGATCGGTGGAAACCGCGCGGCGCAAGATCGACAAAGGCGGTAAGCAATGACCGAGCAATACCGCGAAGACGTTATCGCGTCGGTAAAGCGCGATTTTGCGGCGCGCGCAGAAGCTCGGCGTCCGTTTGAAACGCAATGGCGGTTGAACATGAATTTCTACATGGGCAATCAGTATTGCACGGCTATCCCCACGGGCGAGATAGCCGACGTGGAACGCGATTACTATTGGCAGGAACGCGAAGTGTTCAATCATATTTCGTCGCTTGTGGAAACGCGCCAAGCCAAACTCAACACCGTGCGCCCGACGCTTACCGTGCGCCCGTTCTCGTCGGACGATTCCGACGTCAAGACCGCAAAAACGTCGACCAAGATACTTAACAGCGCGTGCGACAAGCTTGGCGTCGATTCGCTGTTGACGACGGGTACTATGTGGTCGGAGATATGCGGCACTTGCTTTTATCATATCGGATGGGACGAAAAGTCGGGCATGCGGTTGGACGACGGTATGTTCGAGGGCGACGTTACCGCTTCGGTCGTATCGCCGTTCGAGATATATCCAGATAACGTGTTCGCGCAGGAAATGCGCGACTGTCGGTCGGTGATACGTGCGCGCGCCGTTGCCGTCGACGAGATAAAGCGCATTTACGGCAAGACCGTAGAGCCCGAATCGAGCGACGTTATAGGCGTGAGCGCGGCGGCGGTGGGCGGCGGACTGACTGCGGCGGACACGCTCAACAAGCTGTCGGTGCGCGGCGCGGAAAACAGCGCGGTGCTTATAGAGCGGTACACCGCGCCCGATGCGGACAAGCCGGACGGCGAGCTTGCGGTGGTAGCCAACGGCGTGCTGTTGCATTACGGTCAGTTGCCGTATGTCAACGGCGCGGACGGCAGGCGCGATATACCGTTCATAAAACAGGTGTCGGTCATCAATGCGGGTTGCTTTTTCGGCACGTCGACGGTAGAGCGGTCTATACCCGTTCAGCGCGCGTACAACGCCGTGAAAAACCGCAAGCACGAGTTTATGAACAGGCTGGCTATGGGCGTGATGGCTGTCGAGGACGGGTCGGTCGATATAGACAATCTCGAACAGGAAGGCATTTCGCCCGGCAAGATATTGGTGTACCGTCAGGGCGCGACGCCGCCGCGAATGGTGGATATGGGCGCGGTGCCGAGCAGCTTCGACGCGGAAGAAGCGCGGCTGTTGAACGAGTTTCGGCAGATAAGCGGGGTGAGCGAGATCATGCGCTCGTCGGAAGCGATAGCCGCCAACATGAGCGGCACGGCGTTACAGCTTTTGATCGAGCAGGACGACACGCGCCTGTCGCTTTCCGCCGAGTACGTGCGCACCGCCGCGCGCGACATAGCGCGGCATATATTGCGGCTGTACAAGCAGTTCGGCTCGGACTCGCGGCTCAGCCGCATCGTAGGGCAAAACGGGCATGTGGAGCTTATGCGCTGGTCGGCGTCCGACATTTCGAGCGACGACGTGGTGTTCGCGACGGATAACGAGCTGTTGTCCACGCCAGCCATGCGGCAGAACATGATGTTCGAGCTGTATAAAATGGGCTTGCTGTTCGACGAGAGCGGCAAAATGCCCGACGCGGCGAAGCGCAGGTTCATGGACGCGCTCGGCTACGGCGGCTGGGACGGCGATATAGGGCTTACGTCCGTACACGTTACTCGCGCCGAGACCGAAAACCTTAAAGACAGGTATGCGGTCAACGAGTTCGACGACCACGGCGTGCATATAGACGTGCATACCAAATACCTGTTGACCGAATGCCCGTCCGGCAAAAAGTCCGAAAGGCTCAAAGCGCATATAAAAGAACACAAGCTCGCACGCGCGCTCGATATGTCTGTGACGGACGGCGGCGCGCCTGCGGAACAAATCCCGACGGAGAAAAGAGAACATGAATAACGACAATACCGAAAGTTGCCAAGCTACGGGAAAGTTTAAGACTGCGGACGAGCTGTTGTCTGCCTATAACGCGCTCCAAAGCGAGTTCACCAAGCGATGCCAATCGTTGAAACGGTTACAAGCGGAGCTTGACGACTTGCGCGCGCAGGCGGACACGGCGCGGAATGCGGCGACCGAGCGGAGCGGCGCGCTGAGCGCTACGGACGACGACAAGGCGCAAAACGATGCCGTGCAGGCGTCGGTCGAGCGCGGATCCGAGCGTTGCGACGCGCCGTGTGAGCTTGCCGTTCCCGACGACATATTGCGGCATGCGGACGAATATGCGGAAATATTATCGGCTATTCCCGAAGTTATGAACGCTTGCATAGCGCGCTACAAAAAGAAGTTGCTCGGCGCGAGAACGGGGTTTTTATCGCCGTCGGGCGCGGCTGTCATAACGCCCGTCGCGCGACCCAAGACTCTTTCGGACGCGAAGCGGCTTGCCGACGATCTGCTTAAATAACAATAAAAAGGAGAAAACACATGGTAACATTGCAAAATGCGGAAAACGCGCTCAAATCGGTCTATCTCGGAACGGTGACCGAGCTGTTGAACACAAAGGTAAACCCGTTGCTCGCCAAGATCGAACAGACGAGCAACGACGTTTGGGGCAAGGAGATACGCACCGCGGCGCGGTTCGGTATAAACGGCGGTATCGGCGCGGGCGACGAGGACGGCGAGCTTCCCGCCGCGTACGGCAATAATTATTTACAGTTCGTATCGACGCTCAAAAACCTGTACGGTCAGATCGAGATATCCGATAAGGCGATACGCGCGTCGGCGGACGGCAGGGGCGCGTTTACCGATCTTCTCAACGCCGAACTCGAAGGGCTGTTGAACGCGTCCAAATTCAATCTCGGCAGAATGCTCTACGGCGACGGTTCGGGGCTTTTGACTACCGTCGTCGACACCGCCGATAGCGCGGTCGCGTGCGACGATACGCGCAATCTCATCGAGGGCTTGGCGGTCGACGTGTACGGCGCGGCGGGCGCGAAAAAGGGAACGGCGCGCATAGGCTACGTAGACCGCGCGGCGAAAAAGATAATGTTCGACGGTTCTGGCGTCGCTGTCGCGGCGGGCGATAAGCTGTACGTTCAAGGCTCCAAGGACAAGGAGATAACGGGCATAGGCGCGCTGTTCGGCGGCGACAGCATTTACGGCGTGCAAAAAACCGCGCACCCGTTTTTGAATTCGTATACGCACAACGTCGACGGCGCGCTCGACGAGATAATCATTCAGCAGGCGATAGACGCGCTGGAAAACGACGCCGGTTCGACGGTGGATTTCATAGCGTGTTCGCAGGAAGCCAAGTATTCGTTTATCGACTACATGTCGTCGTACAAGCGCAATATCGACATGATGGAGATAGAGGGCGGGTTTAAGACCGTGTCGTACAACGGACTTCCGCTCGTGTACGACAGGTTCGTTCCGTCCGGCTGTATGTACCTGTTGAACACCAAAGCGTTCAAGCTCCATCAGCTTTGCGACTGGCGGTTTTTGGAAACGGAAAACGGCAAGATCCTGCGGCAAAACCAAGGCAAGCCGACATACACGGCGACGCTCGTCAAGTATTGCGATCTTATATGCCAAAAACCCAACGGTCAAGCCAAGCTCACGGGGATAACGCGTTGACGGGCAGAGTTATTGACGACGATATGCTCGGCGTGTGCGGTCGACTCAAAAGCATCGATGACGGGTATTTCGTCTTTTTGAATTACAAGACGGGCAAGCTGGAAGTGCATAACGCCAAGGACGCGCCGAGGACGCTGTGCTTGGTACTGCCTTACGACACGCTCGACGAACGCACGGTGCGGCATGTTCGCCGCACGCGTGCGGAGCGTGCGCGCGAGCTTATTGCACAGGTCGAACGCGAAAACGCGTTGCTCGAAAAGCGTATGCGCGCCGCCGCGGCGGAAAAGCTTTGCAATGCGTGACGCGCGATTATAGTCTGTCCGGACCCGATTCGCGTTATCGCGTAACTGTCCGGACGGGCGTTTTGCCGAGAAGCATCGGCGGGAGAAATAGTATGACGGTAAGAGAAATAGCTACGTCCGCGGCGGCGATATTGCAGGCGGACGATATCCAAGGTATACTGGAAACGGGCGGCGACGTCGCAGACCCCGACGTGCGCACGCTCGTAAAGTGCGTCGACCTTGCCGTGCGCGAGCTGGGCGCGGACATGCCGTTCGTGCGGAGCGCGACATTGCAGGCGAAGGACGGCGTGATCCCGTTCGACGCTTTTGACGCGTTGCCGTCGGTCGTGCGCGGCGTGTACCGCAACGGGCGCGCGGTGCGTTTTCGGCTCGCGGCGAATGGGATAGCTGTCGGCGGCGACGGCGAGTACAAGGTCGAGCATACCGTCGCGCCGCCCGAATCGACCGTCGACGACGAAATCAAGTTAGGATTGGGCGCGGACGCGGATATACTGTGCTATCTCGCCGCACGCAATTACTGTCTTGTGACCGGTCGCGCCGACGAAGCGTCGGTGTGGGATCAGCGGTACAACGCCGAAGCGGAAAAGCGTAGGCTCATGCGCCGTGCGAGCTTGCGAAAGCGCGTTTGGATGTAGCCGATGGGGGGAGAAAATGAGCGTAATGAAGATACCGCGTTCGGCGCGGTACAGGAAGCGCGTCGGCGCATTCGGCGCGACCGACGTTAAGCGCGACGAGAGCGTGATCGGGTTTTCGACTGCGGCGGAGTGCTACAACTTCGACGGAACGAGCGGCGCGTTGCGCGAAGGCTACGGCATTGCCGAGCATGAGTTCGTACCCGCCGACGCGACGCGTTATTACATGTACAGGTATTATTCGGAAGAGCGCGGCGAGTATCTCGATCAGTACGTATATCAATGCGCCAACGGGCTGTTGAAGTATTACGACCCGATCAAGCAAATGTGTTTGTACATATCCGGAACCAAGTATCCGCCCATGCAGGCGTTGAATTACAGGCTGGATTCCAAGGACGTATTGCTCGTTTCGTGCGCGGGGCGCAAGCTTTGCACCTGGAACGGCACGGTGCTTAAAGAGTGTCAAAGCCCTACCATAACGTCAATGGCGTTGCACTACGAGCGGCTGTTCGTCACGAGCGCCGATCAGCCGACCAAAGTATTCTTTTCGGACGATCTCGACCCGACCGATTTCGACATAGGCGCGGACGGCGGCGGGTTCATAGAGCTTTTGGACGAGCGCGGAGAACTGAACAAGGTGGTGTCGTTCGGCAATTATCTGTACATATTCCGCGATCATGGCATCAGCCGCGTGACGGCGTACGGCGATCAGCGCGAGTTTTCGGTGACGCATCTGTTTGTGACGGCGGGGCGGATCTTTCCGTCGAGCATAGCGACGTGCGGCTCGTACATCATGTTTTTGGCGTCGGACGGGCTGTATAAGTTCGACGGCTACGAGTGTACGCGCGCGCTCGAAAACTTGGACGGGCTTATCGCGCCGCGCGACGGCTGTTCGTGCGCGTATTTCGACGGAAAGTATTATCTGGCGTGCGCGATGAATTTTCGCGACGGAAAAAATATCGGTTGCGAGAACGGCGAACACAGCGTAAACGGGCTGTTGACGGTGGACGGCGCGACGGGCGAGTACTCGGTGACGCGCGGTACGGACATAACCTTTATGAACGCATGCACCTATAACGGCGCGGACATGCTCGTGTGTTGCGACGGCGGCAGGGGCGGCGTAATAACTCGGTGCGGCAAGCGATTCGAGATTCCTCTCGAAAAGCGTTGGCGCGGCGCGTGCGGCGACTTTGGCGCGCCCGACGTTACGAAATCGGTGCGAGAGCTGTACATAAAAAGCGACGTCGATTGCACGGTCGTTCTCGACTGCGAAAAAAAGCAAAAGCGCATAGCGGTCAAGCGCGGCGACAGGCGCGTGCGGGTCAACTTCAACGCCAAACGGTTCTCGCTTGCGCTTGAAACTTCGGCGGCGGAGTGCGACATAAAGCCGCCTACCGTCGTGTATTCGGGGTATTAGCTTATGGACAAAACCGTTGCCGCTTTGTGTATGGCGGAAAACAACGCCGCCGAAATAGCGGCTTTGCGAGCGCGAGTAAACGCTCGAACGTATGTGGTCGCGGGCAATACGGAAAACGGCGTAACGTCGTTCGGCACGGTGTCGGTAAAGCACGTCGGCGCGGCGTTGATCGCGTTCGACGGCGAGCCGTGCGGACTGTATTTTCGCGGCGACAAAATAGCCGACGGCGCGTCGCCGATAATAGCCGTGCTGCCCGTCGGCGACGGCGAACTCGCTTTGGACGGCACGCGCGCCGCCGCAAAAGCGCTGTTGCTGTATTGACTGAAAAAAGGGGGATACGAATGGAAGAAATTATATCGCTTATCGTGGCGAACGGGCTGTGGGCGGTGCTGTTTTGCACATTGCTGTTTTATCAATTGCGCGACAGCCGCAGTCGCGAAGCCAAGTATACTCAGACTATCCGCGCTCTGTCCGAACGGTTGGAGATCGTGACTGCGGTAAAAGCGGACACGTCCGACATCAAGTCGGACACGGCGGAGCTTGTAGAAAGCGCGGACAGGCTGGTCGCCGAGACAGCCGCGGTAAAAAAAGCCGTCGTCGGCGCGGATAAAAGCGTGAGCAAAAAATGCGCGGGCGCTACGGCTTGACGCAGTGCATAGCTCGACCCGCGCCGAGCGCCGACGGTTGCGGTCGGGCGGCGGTGCGCGAATACGATCTGTACAGATACGAATTGTTAAAGGAGAAGTACGAACATGAGCAAAGCGAACGATGTGAACGACGAGAGAGATAAGCTCAAAGAGCAAATTGAACGGCTGGAAACGTCGGACGGCAATATAGCCGTACCGCGGTTGCCGTCCGTAAAGCTCGAAGAAAAGCAATATCTCCCGCCGAGCGATGCCGAGCTGGAACAGTCCGCGCTCGGCGAACTGCAAGACTACAAGACGCGCGGCGAACAGGCTTTGCGCGATCGGAGCAAAGCGGACGCCGACGCGATGACCGCAAAGCGCGACGCGTATATCGACGGACGCGATGCGGAGCTTTCCGCGCTCGGCGAAAGATATGAGACCGCCGTTCGCGCGACCGACGCCGACGCCGTCAAGCGCGGGCTTGCGCGTTCGTCGGTCGCGGCTGTCAACAGGGGCGAGCTGGAAAGCGAATATCTGCGCAAGAATGCCGACGTCGCCCGAACGTACGGCAAAAAGCTGTCCGAACTCGACGCCGATATAGCCGCCGTCGACGACAAATTGCGCGCCGCGCTCAACGACTTCAATCTCAGTTACGCGGTAAAGCTAAACGGCAGGCTGAGCGAGCTTAAAGCCGAACGCGCGCAAAAGGTAAACGACGTTGCCGAATACAACAATAAGATCCGCGTCGAGCAGGCGAAGATGGATGCCGATCGCGCAAAGACAGAGAGCGATCTGCTGTCCGACGCGCTCGCTCGCGAACGCGTCGCCAAATCGTCGGACAAGCTTTCGTCCGAAGCTCGCGATAAGCTGTACAGAGCGGTGTACGCGCAGATGGACGGATTTCTCGGCTCGATGTCGCCAGACGCGGCGCGCATAGAGATACGCAACCATTCGTATTACCGCGAGCATCTTTCGGACTATTACTATAAACGGCTGTACGACAAGTACGGCGAGTAAGGAGGCGAATAACATGAAATTGCGCGAAAGAATAAAAAGTCCGAGTTTTTGGGCGGGTATAGTCGGGGCGGTGTTTCTCATGCTCGGCGCGTTCGGCGTTGAAATGGGCGATCAGGCCGCGAGCGCGGCGGTAAACGCCGTCTGCTCGGCGCTCGTAGTATTCGGCATCGTTACGCCGTCTGCGAACGTCGGTCAAACCGACGACGGAGAGCGAACGGACGAAAACGACGAAAATAAGGAAGATATGTGAAATATTCAAATCGATCGCGATCTCGTTTTCGACAAAGACCGACGCATGCCAAACGGCGCGCGTCGGTCTTTTGCGTGTCGAATTTAACATAAACGCAGGCGACCGAATATAAATATTTACCGTAAAAAAGTTTGCAAATCGTGAAATTTATGTTAAACTATATACTATCCATGACAGGAAAGGAGATATATCGTGGCTGATAAGAACAACGTTCCGAAGTCTTCCGGCGTAAAGTCCACGGCAAAACCGACCGTGCCCGCGCGTAGCGCGACGGGGACGACTAAATCGTCGACGGCTCGTCCGACAGCAAGCGCGGCAAGATCGACTGCGACGACGCAAGCGGCAAAAACGGAAAAAGTCGCAACGCCCGCGCGTTCTGCGACGAGCGCGGCAAGATCGACTGCGGCGACGCAAGTGGCAAAAACGGAAAAACCCGCAACGCCCGCGCGTTCTGCGACGAGCGCGGCAAGATCGACTGCGGCGACGCAAGCGGCAAAAACGGAAAAACCCGCAACGCCCGCGCGTCCTGCGACGAGCGCGGCAAGATCGACTGCGGCGACGCAAGCGGCAAAAACGGAAAAACCCGCAACGCCCGCGCGTTCTGCGACGAGCAGAGCGACGCTCGTGGAGACCGTACCCGAAAGGAGTACGGCGGAAACGAAGCCGACCGCAACGCGGAGCGCGAAAGCGTCGACGGGCAAAGCGGCGGCGTACGTGGCGAGCAAAAAGACCAAGCGACCCAAGGAAAAGCTCGGCTCTACGCGCGGCGTCATAGAAAAAGCCAAAAAGAACAAAGCGGCTAAAAGCGGCGTGATGCAAAAGATCGTCGATCCCGCCAACCGCAAAAAGGTGATAATAATTTCGAGCGTTGCGCTCGCGCTGTTTATCGCGATGATAATAATCATTGCGGTATCGGTGTCGCGTTGCGGTCCCGGCGTGAGCGGCGACGTGTTTGTAAACAAGTATTCCACCACGACGAAGGTAGGCGTGTCGGGCGAGTATTTGGGTACTGCGCCGCGCGAGATACCCACGGAAGTTCACGACGGCGGGCTGGCAAGCGGTTATCCCAAGTTCGGCTATACGTTGAACGGAGTGTTGGGTAACGGCGCGGAACAGGTGGCGGCGCGCGACGCGCTCATAGCCGAAGCAAACAGCCTTGCCACCGTAAACACGGCTAACGCGGGCGGTGGCGGCGGATACAAGAGCATCGGCGCGGACGGTACTTTGTACGATGCGAACGGCAATCCCGCATTGGACGCGAATGGCGAGCCGCGCAAGCTGTACAAGCACAGCGCGTCGGTCGGGCTGTATTTGGGCGACGTGGCGGACGACGAGCCTGGCATTATCAAAAAACTCACGTTCATGCCTCGCTCGTACACGAGCTATTACGACGTGACCGGTCTGTACGCGCCCGCTGGCGAAGTTATAAAGGTGCAGATAAGCGAGGAAGATATGAAAGCCACGGGCGGCATAGTTTTTCATATCGGTCAAGCGCTTTACAACGGTCAGGCGAATAACATTTGGACGGCAAAAAACCAAATGAACCGCTTACCAGTGATCTTGAATACTATCGTTATAGACGAAACCACCGCTACCAAGGGTAGCGACGGCATGTACACGGGATACATAGGTTCGTTTGTCGGCGGTCCGATATACGTGCGCGACGAGCGCGTCACCTTTTCGGTGACTATTTCGGGCGGCGTGCGGTATTCGCACTTTATTCTCGGCTACACCACTCCCGAAGAGTTTGCCGAAAACGCAAAGTCGACCGCGCCGTACTTCGATCTCGAAGTGTGGGATAACGGCGTGTTGCATTCGGGACCTGCGACGTACGCTAAGAATTTCGGCTACGACGAGCTTTACGACGCGGCTGTTTTGTGGGATAAGATCTCGCTCATTTCCACTCATAATTACAATCAAGGCGTAGTTTTCCTGTACGAATCGTTCGTTGCGGCGGGCGCGGCGGTCGCGTTCCCCGGTCGGCGTTCGGTCAACTGCCCAATGGGCTGGATGAGTTCTTCGTTAAACGCAAAGTCGTTCGAGCGGTCGGGCGCGTGGGGAAATATGCACGAGTATAATCACAACTTCCAAAGCGCGTACGGCAGAGTGGGTACGGGTGCGGACGGCGAAACGACCAATAACGCGTTGACGCTCGTATCGTACAGTCTGTTTACAAAAATATCCGCCGCGCGCGACATAGACAACTACGGCGGAGCGGGGCTTTCGGGCTGGAACAGCTATACAAGTCCCGCATGGGCGCTGTCGCGCGTCAATAAAGGCAGCATAAATTCCACGAGCGGTCTTGCCGTATACGCAACGCTGTTGCACAACTTCGGACAAGACGCGTTTATGGCAAGTCGCGGCGGCAATTCGCAGTACTTTATAAACTGGGGCAATAACGTTCACCATAACATGTCGTATTTCCTGTCCATAATCGACGGAATGACGTGGGGGACCGTTCCTATCGATCCCGTGGACGAAGCGTTGTCCGATTATCCGATGTTCGTGCCTGTGTCGTCCGTATATCAAACGGGCAGAAGCTTTATGTACGACGACGAGCGACGCGAGATAAATACGGCGCAACCGTTTGTTATCGAGTACGGCAAGCCGTTCGATTTCGATCTCGGCAAGTACGTCGCGCCCAACGATATGTACGAAAGCGGAAGCATAGTTATCCCCGACGGATTTACCGTGCGCGTCAAAAACGTGACGCAACCGACTCACGGGACCGTCGAGCATAAGGGCGGAGACGTTTATACCTACACGCCCGACGCGAACAGCATGAAGTCGGGCAAGTTCTACGTGACTTTGGAGATCGTAAAGGACGACGGCGCGTTTGAGGTGCAGGACGTCGACTTGATACTCGAATTCGAACAGACTCACGAAAAGAATAAAAACATGCTCGAACGCACGACATATACCTATGCGGCGGGCGCAAGACCGACAAGCGCGGTCGCGGCGTTCGATTCGGGGTACGCCGGCTATACCGACAAGGTCGAAAGCGATAACGTCAATAAGGTGCAAAACAGCAATACCGATATTTGGTACACCAACAAAGACGGCGACGACGTGCCTGTAAATGCCGTTGTCGAGCTTAAAGGAAAGATACACGTCGACGAAACGGCGAAATACCGTATAGCGTTGCGCGGACGCTGGGACTGCGCGCTGTACATTTCGCTCGACGGGCAGAATTACGAGCTGGCGGCGACGTATGTGCAAACGGCGGGCAGTTCGGGATTTCCCAATCTTGCGGGGACATATAAAGATCTCAACCTTTCGGCGGACGATTGGGTGCATTTCAAAGCGGTCATGCTTACCGGGCAGCAAGGCGTAAGAGCGAGCTTTATAGGCTTGGGCTGGGGCAAATTCGTGCCGCCGCCGGGGATCATCGACGAAGACGGCAATCTTGTCGGCGGCGGCGAGGAAACCGTTTCGGTAAGCTATGCCAGCGCGTATCGTTCGACGTACGAATATCCCACCGATGAGTTCGTTACCGATTATTTTTACACTCGCGAATATTCGTACAGCTATATAAATAATCAAAAAGCCAATGAAAGACAAACGATCGTATCGAGCAAATACACGCCTTGGAGTGCGGAACGCGACAAGCTCGAAAATCTGATCGACGGCGATTTAAACACCTATATCCATACGCGCGGCGGCGTTTCGGAAGCCAATCCGTTCGAGGTTGTCGTCGATATGGGCGAAAGCAAGCCCGTCAACAGAATGGTTTTGTACAGTCAAAACAGGGGCGATTTGCAGGTGGCGCGCTCGTTCGTGCTTGCGGGGAGCGACAACGGGACCGACTTTTTTATGGTCGGCGAGTTTAGCGACGTTGCCAATAAAGGAAGCACCGTTACCGTTGATTTCGACGAAAAATCGTTTAGGTATTATCGGCTTACCGTGAGCAAATCTTCGGGCGGATATTTGATAATCACCGAGATAGTATTGAATAAAACGGTGGAGATTCTCGGCGGTAAACTTATATCTCCGGACGATAGATCGATCGCGTATAAAAGCAATTGGTCTGTGAGTTCCGTCCGGTCTTATTTCGGACACGTATATGTCGGTAAAAAGGGCGCTACTGCGACGTTTGAATTCGTAGGCAACCGTTTTGCAGTCATGTCGCAATCGGCGGCGTTCGACGTTTATATCGACGGAGAAAAGCGCGAGAGCATTCCGCTTGACGGCAAGGGCAAATACGACCCCGCGTTTATATCGCAGGAGCTTACGCAGGGTAAGCACACAGTTAAGATCGTTTGTACCGCAAACGGCGCCGAGATAGATTCGTTGGTGTATTGGCGCGCGGCGGAATAAAAAATAATTGCGGCGCATAATATTGACCCGTCGTTCGTGTGATGCGAACGGCGGGTTTTTTGTCGTATTGCGCAAAAACTTGTCTTTGTATTCTTGATTAAGCCGGAGATGTGTGATATAATATAAGCGATATACGTTACGCAGAGCGTAAAGGAGCTATCGATGCTTAGGTTAAAGATCAGATACGCATTGATCATAGTTATATGCGCGATCGCCGTCATAGTGACGGCGGTGCTTTACGGCGCTTTCGCGTCCGATCATATATTCAACGAGAGCGCGCAACATTTGACCGAGATATACGGTCAGGTAAACGAAACGTTTTCGCAGGCGATAGAAAACGACCGAAAGCTCATGCGCAGTTGGCGTAAATACATAAATAATTCGGTCGATATAATAAACGGCACGGATAGCGACGACGCCGCCAAGCGGCAGGTCGAACTCGAAACGTTTTTGGAAAATCAGCGGGAAGCCTGGGGCTTTACCAACTTTTATTTCATCAACGGCGAGCGTAAGTCCGCCGATCCCGACGACGATTCGGAGTATCTCAACATTGTGGAATGCACGGGCGTGGACGGTCGACCGTCTACTTTCCGCATACGGCGCAGTTTGCACGACCTTTTGGATGCGGATAAGGGCGGTGTCGTGGGCGTGCGCGAAAACGACGACGATAATATAGGACGCTTTATGTTTTTGGCGGTCCGCACCGACGTCAAAACATATAAAGGCAAGGAATATTCTGCTATCGGACTCAGTTTCAATACCGACGACATGCTCAACCTGCTTGCGACGCAGGCGTTTAACGGCAAGGCGCAGTTTTATGTAGCGTTGCCCGACGGCACCGTGCTTTTGCAGACCGATAAAAACAGCGATCATATCGTAATCAATGTTTTCGAGCATTTGGAGCATGAAAGCATCGATATATCGGATAAACAATTAGAGCAGATGAAGCTCGACTGGGACGACGATAATCCCGTGGAAGACGGTCAGCCGCAACAGGGTACCGACACGTTGCTTCTCAACATTCACGGCGAAGAAAATTATTTTTCGTATATGCCCGTCGGGTTCGGCGAGTGGATGATTTTGGGCGTAGTGCCGAGCAGCGAAGTAAATGCGAGCATGAGCAAATTCCGCACAACTACCATAGTAGTCATGGGCGCGGTATTCTTGTTGATAGCGGCGGCAGTCGTTTGGATATTCATATTGACGAGCAAACAGCGTTATCAGCAAAAAATGCTCGAAGTGCGCGTGCGCGAAAACCTGCTCAACACGCTCACGATAAATTCCAACGATATGTTCGCGATGTTCTCGCCGGATACGTTCAAATCGGATTTCGTAAGCATGAATATCAAGCAGGTGCTCGGTTTGGAGCCGGACGCGGTGCGCGACGACGTCCGCACGATAGCGTCCGCGGCGACTGGCGGCGTCAAGCAATACACGACCGAAGGCTTGAAAGCTTTGCCCGTCGGCGAAACGTGGGAAACGGACGTGTGTCTTCGTAACGTCGAAAACAAAACCGAATACTTTTACAGAATGTCGTTGTGCCGTTCGGATATAGGCGGAAAGGACATGTTCATACTGATGTTCTCCGACCGCACCAACGACAGAAAACTGCGCGCCAATCTCGAAGAAGCGTTGCAGATAGCCAAAAACGCAAATAAAGCCAAGAGCAACTTCCTGTCCAATATGTCGCACGACATCCGCACGCCGATGAACGCGATAATAGGCTATGCTACGTTGCTCGCCAAGGACGCCGACAGCCCCGACCGCGTGCGCGACTATACCAAAAAGATAACGTATTCCGGTCAACACTTGTTGAGCCTTATAAACGACATACTCGACATGAGCAAGATCGAGAGCGGCAAGACGTCGCTCAACATGGAGGAGTTCAGTCTGCCCGAATTCATCGAAGAGCTGTACGCAATGATGGTGTCGCAGACCAACGCCAAAAAACAAACGTTCGACGTGCATACCAAAGGCAAACTGCCCGAATTCGTTTTGGGCGACAAACTGCGGCTCAATCAGGTAATGCTCAATATACTGTCCAACGCGGTCAAGTACACGCAGGACGGCGGCGCGATAGAACTCAAAGTGGAAACGATGAAGCAATCGGTTCACAACCACGTGCATTTGGCGTTTACCGTCACCGACAACGGCATAGGCATGAGCGAAGAATACGTCAAGACCATATTCGAGCCGTTCAGCCGCGAGGACAATTCCGCGTCGAGCAAGGTGCAAGGCACGGGGCTGGGCATGGCTATAACCAAGAACATTGTCGACCTTATGGGCGGCGTGATCGAGGTCGACAGCGCGCCGGGCAAGGGAAGCACGTTCACCGTAGAGCTCGAACTCGCGATAGCGGAAAATATTCCCGACGACGAAGATTTTTGGAAACATCACAATGTGACGCGCGTTCTCGTGGTAGACGACGAGGAAGACGTGTGCATGGATATAAAAGAGCTTATGGCGGATACGGGCGTCGACGTCGAGTATACGCTCACCGGTGCGGAAGCCGTAAAAGCCGTCAGTAAAGCCGTCAAGGATAAAAACGATTTCCATATCGTGTTGCTGGACTGGAAGATGCCCGGTATGGACGGACTGGAAACCGCGCGGCGCATTCGCGAAAAGGTGGGCAGAGATCTGCCCATAATGGTGCTTACGTCGTACAGTTTCGAAGACATCGAAAAGGAAGCGCGCTCGGCGGGCATAGACATGTTCCTGTCCAAACCGTTCTTCGTATCCAACTTCCGCCGCGCCGTGATGAAGATAAAGAGCGACGGCGTGGACGCGGACATCGAGCCGCAAAACGAAAACGTGTCCATATCCGGACTTAAAGTTCTCGCCGCCGAGGACAACGAGATCAACGCCGAAATATTGCTCGAACTGTTGGAAATAGAGAACGTTCGATGCGAGATCGCCGAAAACGGTCAGATCGCGCTCGAAAAGTTCCAAAGCTCCAAGCCCGGTCAATACGATATGATATTCATGGACGTGCAAATGCCCGTCATGAACGGCTACGACGCTACGCGCGCGATACGCGCCTGCAAGCATAAAAACGCCAAATCCATACCTATCATAGCCATGACGGCAAACGCATTCGACGACGACGTGAAAGCCGCGCTCGACGCAGGCATGAACGCGCACCTTGCCAAGCCCATAGATATGGATAAACTCAAACAAATAATTGCCAAGCTCAGAGAAGGCGGTAAAGGAGAGAAATGAGCAAAACCAAAAAATCGACTAAGCGCGGAAAGATACTCATAGTCGACGATTCGGAGCTTAACCGTTCGTTGCTTTCCGATATGCTCGAAGCCAACTTCGACATCGCAGAAGCCGAAAACGGTTTGGAAGCTTGCGCATACCTGCAAGAACACGAGTTGGAAATTTCGCTCGTGCTTTTGGATATAGTCATGCCTCAAATGGACGGGTTCGAAGTGCTCGCCATGATGAACAAAAAGGGTTGGATAAAGACCATGCCCGTCATAATGATATCGGCGGAAACCGGCTCGGCGTATATCGACAGAGCGTACGATCTGGGCGCGGTCGATTATATAAGCCGTCCGTTCGACGAGCGCACCGTCATGCACCGCGTCAGCAGTAACTTTATGCTCGCGCTCAAACAAAAAGAAATATCCGATATGCTGTCGACGCAGGTATACGAACACGAGCGCGACAACAGACTGATGATACAGATATTGTCGCACATAGTCGAGTTCCGTAACGGCGAAAGCGGCTTGCACATATTGCACGTCAGCACTTTCACAGAAATGATACTCAAACATTTGGTCGCCATTTCCGACAAGTATGCGCTGTCGCAATCGGACATAAGCACTATCTGCAATGCGTCGGCTTTGCACGATATAGGCAAGATGTCCGTGCCGGAAAGCATACTCAACAAGCCGGGCAGATTGACCAAGGAAGAGTTCGAAACAATGAAACAGCATTCGGCGGAAGGCGAAAAGCTGTTGAAGGCTATACCGTACCATCATAACGTGGCGCTCATCAAGGTGGCGTGCGAGATATGTCGTTGGCATCACGAGCGTTACGACGGAAGCGGGTATCCCGACGGACTCAAAGGCGACGCCATTCCCATTTCCGCGCAGGTCGTCGCGCTTGCCGACGTTTACGACGCGCTCACCAGTCAGCGCGTATACAAGCCCGCTCTCCCGCACGAGAAAGCGGTGGAAATGATCCTTAACGGCGAATGCGGCGCGTTCAATCCGATCGTGTTGCAGTGCTTAAAGGATATACACGAAAAGCTCAAAGCCGAGCTTACCGTGTCGTCGCCCGCGCGCGATATGGAAAGCATTCGCGAGAACGTGGAAAACGTGCTTAAAAAATCGGGTTCGAGCGTATCCGACAGAACGATACGCCTGTTGGAACACGAGCGCATGAAAAACAGGTTTTACGCCAGTCTTTCGCACGAAGTGTTGTTCGAATACGTGTCGTCGCCGGAGATGGTAGAGCTTTCGGAATGGGGCGCGGATTTTTTGGGCATGCCGCAAAAGATACTCAACCCCGCGGAGAGCGCGCTGGCAACCGAAATATTCGGCGAAGGCGATTTCGACAGGTTTGTTACAAAGATGTATCAGACCACGCCCGAAAACCCGATCGTCGAAGAAAAATACCTGCTCAATATCCGCGGCGCAAAGCGTTGGAACAAGGTGATAGTGCAAACGCTGTGGAGCAGCGACGAGGAGCGTCCCGTTTTCGAGGGCGCGCTCGGCAAGGTAGTCGACGTGGACGACGAAACGCAGGAAATGCAACAGCTCGAACAGCTCGCCGATCACGACGCGGCGACGGGGCTTTTTAATCATCACGCCGCCAAGCGCAGGATAACCAAGCTTCTCGCCGACGCGGGGAACAAGCGGTACGCGCTGGTGTTTTTCGATCTCGACAATCTTAAAAAGGCGAACGACGTGTACGGACATCTGTTCGGCAACGAGCTTTTGAAAGCGATAGCCGACAGGATGAAGTCCAACACACGTTCTTCGGATATTTGCGCGCGCATGGGCGGCGACGAGTTCATAATATTCATGGAATATCAATCGGGACTCGAACAGCAGATAAAACGTATATTCGAGTGTCTTACTAAGCCGCTGGGCGAGTTCGACGTAAGTCTGAGCATGGGGATCGCACTGGCGGAAAACTATCGCGGCACGTACGACGAGCTTTTCCATATGGCGGATCTGGCGGCGTACGCAGTCAAGAACGGCGGCAAAAACGCATACAGATTCTATTCCGAGATCGCCGATAAATAGCGAGCGGATACAAATAACGAATAAAGGAAGGCAAGATCATTATGGATGTAAAACAGTGTTACGAACAGATAGGCGGCGATTACGACGACGTTACGTCGCGCCTGCGCACGGACGAGCGCATTAAAAAATTTTTGCTCAAAGTCGCCGACGACAAGAGCTTCGACTTATTGTGCGAAATGCTCGACGCCGAAAACATAGAAGAGGCGTTCCGCGCGGCGCATACTTTAAAGGGCGTATGCTTGAATCTATCGCTCACGCGGTTGTATAAGTCGGCGAGCGCAATGACGGAAGCTTTGCGCGGCAAGACCGAATACGACGACGCGTTCACGCCGTTGTTGGAGCAGGTGCGCGCCGATCACGCCGTCACGGTGGCGGGGATACGCGCGATAGACTGATATCGCTTATGCGGATTTTACGTGCAAAAATTCTTTACAAATCGCACAAAATGTGATACTATAAACAAGCTGTGCGAGTTGCATAAATTCAATCGAACGGAGAAAGTCGTATGTCAAGAAAAAGCGAATTGGAAAAAGCGATCAGGGAAAGCGAGGCGGAGATCGACAGCTTGGAACAAAAGCGCATAAGGTCGATGTCTGCGTTTATCGAAGCGCTCGTCAATCACGAAACGCCGAGCGCGGAAGACGTGGAATATTTCAAGACGTTTTCGGGTCTTATCGATTTGGAGCGCGAAAACCTGCGCAGACTCAACGACGAACTCGATAAAATAAAAAAGTGATCTTCGCGGGCGATCGTTACCGCATGCGGTCGGCTGTCGCATTATTTTGATGGGAGAACCGTTATGAAAAAGTTTTTTTCCGAGTTTAAAAAGTTTATAACCCGCGGCAACGTTATCGATCTTGCGGTAGGCATGATCATCGGCGCGGCGTTTACGGCTATCGTTAACGCGCTTGTCAATAACATTTTCAAACCGCTCATCAATACGATACCGATGGGCGATCTTAACGGGCTTATAACCATGCTCGTTGCAAAGGACGCCAACGGCGTTGTCACGGCGGATCCCGCGCTCATCGATCTATCCAAGTCGGTGTATATCGATTGGGGCGCGTTCATAATGGCTGTCATCAACTTTTTGCTCACGGCGTTCATACTGTTCTTGATAATCAAGGCTATAAACGCTATACGCGACGGCGGCAAGACGTTAAAAAGCTATCAGTTTACCGTCGAAGAAAAAGCCGAAATGAAGGAGAAAGGGCTTAAACCCAAGCAAATGCGCAAGCTTTTGGATGAGCGCAAGGCGGAAGCGGAAGCAAAAGCCGCCGCCGATGCGGAAGCGAACAAACCCGAAACCACCGAGCAAATACTCGCGGAGATCCGCGAGCTGTTAAAGGCGCAAGCCGAATCAAAAACGGAAAAGTAATAAAAATGCCCGTCACGGGTATTTTTATTTGCGGAAAATATACGACTTCGGCATAGGCGAAGCGACAGAAACGTATATCAAGATACCGCCCCGGTATAAGGGTAAACCGATTTCGGCGATAAAATGCACCGACGGGGATATCTATAAGCAATAAAATCACGCAAAGAAAAAACCTTAACGATACACATAAAGAATAAAGTCAAGGAATTTTCTTTTCGCATAAAAGCGATAAATATTTTGTAAAGTTCTTCGTTAAAAATCAAACGATTTGCTTTACAATATTATATTGTGCGGTTTTACGCGGATTATACATGCAAATCAAAATTATTTCGCGAGCGTAAATCTTCGATCGTTTCGACCGTCGATTTTGTAAACGTAATTTATGTGTGCCGTGTCGGTCGCGGGTTTTCATATGTTCTTTTCCGTTTGGCGCACTGCTTCGATCACGCGTTTTTTGAATTCGTCGAGCGGAATATCGGAGTTTATTATCACGTCCGATCTGTTCCGACGCTCGTCGTCCGACATTTGCGCGGCTGTCATCGCGCGGGCTGTCGGCTCGTCTACGCCGTCGCGACGCACGATCCGTTCGATTTGTTTATCGAGCGGACAGGATACGCATATTATCTTGTCGCATAGTGCGTCCAGTCCGCTTTCAAACAGCAACGGGGCGGAAAGTATGATCGTGCTTTCCGCGCTTTCGGCTATCGTATCCTTTATCGCGGCTGTAATAACGGGGTGGGTCAGCTCGTTGAGTTTTATGCGCGCCGCCTTATCGTGCGCGATCGTCCTGCGCAGTTCGGCGCGGTCGAGCGCGCCGTCGGTTGCCGCTTGCGGAAAAGCCGAACACAGCGAACGCTCGCCGTCCGTGCCGCGCGCAAACATAGCGCGCGATATTTCGTCCGCGTCTATAACGCAACGGCAAGCGTCTTTCAACGTGTCGGTCGCGACCGTCTTTCCGCTGCCGATGCCGCCCGTAATACCTATTATTTTCGGCGATCTGCCGTCGGGAGATTTACCCATATGACTTTTTCCAATAATTGATGATAGCGATAATATCGGTTATTCAAATTCCGATCATTATTTGCATTCCATCCAGTTTTTGCCGACCGCCACGTCCACGTTGAGCGGAACGGAAAGCGACACGGCGTTTTCCATTTCGGTCTTGACGATGTCGACCACTCGATCGACTTCGTCGGGCGAAGCGTCCACTATAAGCTCGTCGTGTACCTGCATGATCAGCTTGGATTTAAAGCCTTCGAGCCGCGCGCGCACGCGCACCATGGCGATCTTGATTATGTCCGCCGCCGAGCCTTGGAGCGGGGTGTTCATAGCCACGCGCTCGCCGAACTTGCGCTCCATGAACTTGGACGAATTTAGTTCGGGTATATTGCGCCGTCTGCCGAACATAGTGACGGCGTAGCCGCAATTTTTTGCGCTTTCTATAAGTCCGTCGAGATACGCTTTGACGGCGGGATAACGCTCGAAATACCGTTTTATATATTCGTCCGCTTTTTTGGGCGCTATGTGGATGTTTTGGCTCAGTCCGTAATTGCTTATGCCGTATACTATGCCGAAGTTGACGGCTTTCGCGTCGCGTCGCATTTGCGAAGTGACTTCTTCGGGCGCAACGCCGAAAACTTCCGCGGCGGTCGCGGCGTGGATATCGTTGCCCGAACGGAACGCTTCCACCATTTTGGGATCGCCCGAAAAGTGCGCCAACAGTTTGAGCTCTATCTGACTGTAATCGGCGTCGACGAGCATGTTTCCTTTGCGCGCCACGAACATCGAACGCAATAGCTTGCCTTCGTCCGTGCGCGTGGGGATATTTTGCAGATTGGGATCGGTGGACGACAGCCTGCCCGTCGTGGTAGCCATTTGATTGAACGACGTATGCACCGTACCGTCGTGCCTGAGCGTTTTGCGCAGACCGTCGATAAACGTGGATTTCAGTTTGGAATTGAAACGGTATTTGAGCAACTCGTCGACTATTTCGTACTCGCCCGACAGCTTTTGCAAAATTTCGGCTTTGGTGGAATATGTTTTCGCCGTTTTGTCGGGATAGGGTATGCCCATGTCTTCGAACAGCAGTTTGGCGAGCTGTTTGGGCGAGTTGAGATTGATGTTCACTCCGCTCAGTTCGCTTATGCGCTTGACGTTGTGCTGTTCTAACTCGGAGAGCTTTGCGTCAATTTCGTCCAGCCTGTCGCGGTCTACGGCAAACCCCGTTTTTTCCATTTCGAAAAGTATGTGCAACAGCGGAAGCTCGATATCGCGGTACAGCTTTGTCATGCCGCGCGCTTCGAGCTCCTTTTCGCATTCGTCGCGCAGTGCGAAAAGCTCGGCGGCGGTCGTCGGCGACAGCCTGTATTCGAGCAGATACGCCATCAGCGCGATGTCGTCGGCGTCGGGCATGGCATGCGGAGCTACGGCGTGCAACAGCGATTTAAGCTCGAATGTGACAGCCCGACGGTAAAACATCGGCGACAGCGCGGTCACGCAGTCCGAAAGCGAAAATATGCTCATTATATTGTCGGCGATGGGCGCGAAATAATCGGTCGTTCCGTCGAACGCAAAATGCATTCCGTCGGGTTTAAGCATGACGGCAATGTTTTCGCCGTCGGGCGCGGCTGAGATCGCGGAATAAAGCTCGTCGAGCGATGCAAGCTCTACTTTGCGCACGCTCGCGGCGTCGGGCGTTTTCGGCGCGGACGGCTGTTCGGCGAAAAGCTCGGCGCGCGACAGCAACGATTTGAATTCGAGCCGCTTAAAAACTTCGCGCACTTCGGCGCGGAAAGGGAATTCGCATTTGCACTCGTCGAGAGCGAATGCGATGGGAACGTCGGTGTTTATTTTGGCAAGCTCGTACGACAGATACGCGTCGGCTTTGCCCGCTTCGAGCTTGGTCTTGCGTGCGCCCGTTATTTCGTCGAGCGCCGCATAAATATCGTCGAGCGCGCCGTATTTTGTTATAAGCTCGACGGCGGATTTGTCGCCTATCCCCGCCACGCCCGGTATATTGTCCGAAGAATCGCCCGCAAGCGCTTTAAAGTCGACCACGTATTCGACGGGTACGCCGAACACGTCCGGAACCGATTCGGGCGATACGTCGAGTATGTCCGTTATTCCTTTTTTGGTAAGGAGCGCGTGCGTGCGGTCGTTTACCAGCTGTAAACTGTCGCGGTCGCCCGTCAAAATGTAGGTGAATACGTCGGTCCGACGGGCGATAGTGCCTATTATGTCGTCGGCTTCGTAGCCTTCCAGCTCGAACGTTTTGATGTTCATCGCCGTAAGCACGTCTTTGAGCGGTTGCATTTGCGCCGCGAGATCGTCCGGCATAGGCTTGCGCGTCGCTTTGTATTTGGGCGTCAGCTTGTGCCGAAACGTGGGCGCATGCACGTCGAATGCCGCCGCTATATATGCGGGGCGGTAATGTTCGAGCAGCTTGATAAGCATCGTCGTAAACCCGTACAGTGCGCCGACAGGCTCGCCGCGCGACGTCGTCATGCCCGACATCGCGTAAAACGCGCGGTTCACGAGCGAATTTGCATCGATAACGATAAAACTGTTTTGTTCCATGTATTGATTATACACTATTCGGTAAACAATTACAATGGTTTTGACTAATGTCGAAAATGTATTTCGTTCACAGTCTATGTCTATCGCCGTATATCGATCGGTAATTCGGCAAACAAAAAACCGCGCGCGGCGGCTTTTTGCCTGCATCGGTCGCGTCGGTCCGCGATAGATGCGTATGGATATTTTCTTTACGGCTGTCGCACTGTCGCGAGAACAAGAGCCGAAAGCACGCTTATATTATAGTATAGAATATTCTATATGTCAAGCATATTAATAGAATATTCTATATAATACTTTTATGGAAATGACGTTCGGTGATATATTAAAGGAATACTTATCGGAGCGCGCTATGACGCAAACCGAGTTTGCAAACAGCATCGGCGTTAAGCAAAGTCAAGTAAGCGAATGGTTGAGCGGCAAAGCGAAACCGAGCTACGACATTTTGAAACGCATGGCTTTGGAATGCGGTATTTCCGCCGATTATTTCTTGGGCATAATCGACGAGCCTAAGTCTTTCAAATAGGATAGGGGATATTTTTTACGGTGCGTGCGCCGTGTTTTATTATGAGTGCTTGTGGTTATAGCATGGCGAACAGTGCGGTTAAAAACCGTTACTTTTAATAATGCTTTTTTCCGCGCCGCATTGTCGGTCGCTCATTCCTATCAAACAAAAACGACCCGAATGGGTCGTTATGCTTGGTAGAGCATACCTAACCTAAAACGAATAATCTTTCAATGAGTGGACTGCCGCGGATTCGCGGCGGGCTTTGCGCTACGTCTTTTCATCTTGTACCGAAATATCCGTATATCAAGAGAGTCGCTCATTGTCATGCAGGTCGGCGCAAGCGCCTAGCGAACCATGCGGTGAAATCGCTTTTCCGTTCTATTTTTGCTTTGCTCCGCACCGCATGGTCTTGCCACTCATTCCTACCAAGCAAAAACGACCCGAACGGGTCGTTATGCTTGGTAGGGCATGCCAAACCTAAAACGAATAATCTTTCAATGAGTGGACTGCCGCGGATTCGCGGCGGGCTTTGCGCTACGTCTTTTCATCTTGTACCGAAATATCCGTATATCAAGAGAGTCGCTCATTGTCATGCAGGTCGGCGCAAGCGCCTAGCGAACCATGCGGTGAAATCGCTTTTCCGTTCTATTTTTGCTTTGCTCCGCACCGCATGGTCTTGCCACTCATTCCTACCAAGCAAAAACGACCCGAACGGGTCGTTATGCTTGGTAGGGCATGCCAAACCTAAAACGAATAATCTTTCAATGAGTGGACTGCCGCGGATTCGCGGCGGGCTTTGCGCTACGTCTTTTCATCTTGTACCGAAATATCCGTATATCAAGAGAGTCGCTCATTGTCATGCCGGTCGACGCAAGCGCCTAGCGAACCATGCGGTGAAATCGCCTTTCCGTTCTATTTTTGCTTTGCTCCGCACCGCATGGTCAGTCACTCATTCCTACCAAACAAAAACGACCCGAACGGGTCGTTATGCTTGGTAGGAATGAGTGGACTCGAACCACCGACCCCCACCTTATCAGGGTGGTGCTCTAACCTGCTGAGCTACATTCCTATAATATGATAATATTTAAGTCGGGGATTTAACGATACACCGATCATCGCGTTGCCCGACAACTGAGCTACATTCCTATACAATATTAAGTTAGTGACGGGGGTTTAACGATACACCGATCATCGCGTTGCCCGACAGCCGAGCTACATTCCTATACAATATCAAGTTAGTGACGGGGGTTTAACGATACACCGATCATCGCGAGTGGTGGAGATTAGCGGACTCGAACCGCTGACCCTCTGCTTGCAAAGCAGATGCTCTACCAACTGAGCTAAATCCCCAAAGACCGTAATTAATAATATCAAAAATAGATATTATTGTCAACCGTTTGTAGCCGTTTGGAAAAAACTTTTTATAACGAGTCGGGGCGTAGCCGTGTATGATGGCGGCGGATTTATCGGTCGATGTAAAAGATCTTCCGCATAACTATTGCAATTCGGCGCGAGCTGTGATAAAATTTCAGTGTTGTGTATATCACAAACAGCATAAAGGAAGAGTCATATGTTTAAGTTACGGGAAAAATTCAGTGTGTTGTTGTCCAAGCGTCCGGGGCGGGTCGTTATTTTGGTGATACTGCTGTTGAACGTTGCGTTTATTTTCATTTCCGCAGCGGTCATAAAGGCGTTGTCGCTTACGGGAACGGAGGATATGGGGTTTTGGCGTGCGGTGTATTATACCGTTACGATGATACTCGATGCGGGATGCATAGATTACGTAGTATCCGATATCGGCAGTGCGGGCGTTGCGCTTGTTATCGTGTGCTTGGCGGTCATCGTTTTGGGCATGATACTGTTTACCGGCGCGGTTATCGGTTACTTGACTAATTACATATCGAGTTATATCGAGAATGCCAACACCGGCTCGCACAGACTCATTCTGTCGGGACATACCGTCATACTTAATTGGAACTCGCGCGCGTCGGAAATAGTAAACGATCTGCTGTATACCGACGGCAAGCAGACGGTGGTCGTGCTTGTGCCTAACGGTAAAGACGCGGTCGAGCGTGAGATAGCCGAACGCATAGCCGACACCGTTGCGAAAGAACGCGCCGAAACGCGAGAAAAGGCGCGCGAGTTCAAAGGCTTTGCGCGTTGGGCGTACGGCGTTCGGCATCGGTTCAAGAGCTGTATCACCGTATTGGTGCGCGAAGGCGATACGTTTTCGACGATGCAGTTGCACGATATTTCGCTCGAACACGCCAAGTCGATAATTATTCTCGGCAATGATATAAACAACACGTTGTGCAAGTACGAGTATAACAATCGTGCGGCAGATCTCGAAAAGGGCAATCCGCAAAGCGTCAAATCGCTCGTGCAGGTCGCAGACATTACGTCCAAAGAAACGAGCGACGACGATCAAAAGATAGTAGTCGAAACGGAGGACGAGTGGACGCTCGAACTCATAAATAAGATAATCGCGCAAAAGCAAGTGGACGGGAAGTGCAATATAATACCCATCGGCGTCAATAAGATACTGGGCAGGCTTTTGTCGCAGTTTTCGCTCATGCCCGAACTTAATCTGGCATACAAGGAGTTGTTTTCCAACAAGGGCGCGACTTTTTATTCCAAGCCGAGCGACACGACGGACGAGCGCGAGTTCACGCGTAAATATCTCGATACGCATTTGCATTCGATCCCGCTGTCGGTATTGCGCGATCGCGACAAGACATACGCTTATTATTCGGCGGAATCGCAAAAGGACGACGCGCGTTTGACCGACGTTGCGGATACGGGCTACACTGTCAAGATCAATAAGAATTATTGGCTGGAACAAAAGAACGTGGTCATACTCGGACATAACAGCAAGATCAAGGATATAATGGACGGCTTTGACAGCTTCCGCGACGAATGGAACGACGGGAGCGGTAAAGAAATAATGAACATCATGGTCATCGACGATAAAGCGCATCTCGAAAAAATGGATCATTACAAGGCGTATCCGTACGTGAGCAAAACTGTGGAAGCGGATATATTCGATCGGGAAGTCGTTTGCGACACGATAGAACGCTTTATCGATGCTAACGAAACGGATACGAGCGTGCTTATACTTTCCGACGACGCGGTGTTGAACGACGAGATCGATTCGGCGGCGATAGCCAATCTTATATACGTAAGCGACATCATACTCAAAAAGAAAGCCGCCGATCCCGACTTTGACGACGGTCGGATCGACGTCATCGTAGAGATCATCAATCCCAAGCATTACGATATTGTAAAGAGTTACAGCGTCAACAACGTCGTAATAAGCAACCGTTACATCAGCAAGATGATAACTCAGCTCGGCGATAAGGACACGCTGTATAATTTTTACAACGATATCCTTACTTACGACGGCGAAAACGCCGCTGCTTACGAAAGCAAAGAGATCTACGTTAAAAAAGTGAGCAGATATTTCGACGAAGTTCCGGCGCCGTGCACCGCCGCGGAACTGATCCGCGCGGTATACGACGCTACGTCGGGCGACGCCGTTCCGCCCGAAGAACGCGATCACACTATCGTACTCGGCTACGTCAAAAAGGGCGGGGGAATGACGCTGTTTTCGGGCAATCAAAGCAAGATCCCCGTCGCGCTTACCGAACACGACAAGCTGATAGTTTACAGCGATCATTAAACGGTTAAATATTCGCTACTTGGCTAAACTATTAAAGGACGCCGTTGCGCCCATCCGATAGGTTTTCGCCATACGGTAAAAATTTTATCATGTGACAAAGATAGCGTTGTTTTTATTGATTTTCTTTGAATAATACTGTATAATGAGATTTGTAAATGTATGCCCGAAAAAAGTTTCGGGCAATTTACGGACAAGCTATGCTATGTCGCGGATCAACAAACCGTTCAAAACGCTCGTAGGAATGTTTCTCGGCGTGAAGGCGGCGGATATACGTCTGATAAAAATTGCGATTTTAAATCGCGATGGGCGTAGCTTACCGAAATTACTGCCATCGGTCAATACTATTGTATAAACATTTTTTCAAAAGAATAATCGCGTTGTTGCTTTCGTCGGTCGGAATACTGTTGCTTGCCGTGCCGATGCTGTTTATCGCCGTAGCGATAAAATGCGACAGTCGCGGTCCCGTGTTTTTCAAGCAAAAACGCGTCGGCAAAAATAAAAAGCTGTTTAATATTCTTAAATTTCGTACCATGCGGATAGACACACCGCACGACGCGCCGACCCACGAGTTGTCCGATCCTACCAAGTGGATAACGAAAGTAGGCGGTTTTTTGCGTAAAACTTCGCTCGACGAGTTGCCGCAGATCTTTAACATATTTGTCGGGCAGATGGCTGTTATAGGACCGCGCCCGGCGCTGTGGAATCAAGACGATCTTATTGCGGAACGCGATAAATACGGCGCTAACGATATCAAACCGGGGTTGACGGGTTGGGCGCAGATAAACGGTCGCGACGAGTTGGAGATACCCGTCAAAGCCGCGCTCGACGGCGAGTATGTCGAGCGCATGGGTTTTTTATTCGATTGCCGTTGCTTTTTCGGCACGTTTCTTTCCGTGCTTCGGCATGACGGAGTTGTGGAAGGCGGAACGGGCGAGCTTAATAAATGTCGACCGTCGGATAGCGACGGCGACGGAACGTCGGTCGAGTGCGACATTGCCGTCGACGCTCCGCTCGAAGACGACCGTGCGGAAGAATATGACCGTGCGGAAATAGATAGCGAAAAATGAAAAAAGTACTAATCACGGGCGCGAACAGCTATATAGGGATGTCTGTCGAAAAATACTTGACCGAAAACTATCCGGGCGAGTTTGAGTTCCATACCGTCGACATGCGCGACGGGTCGTGGCGCGAAAAAAGCTTTTGCGGATACGACAGCGTATTTCACGTGGCGGGGATAGCGCATTCTGATAGCGGCAAGATTTCCGCCGAAAAAGAACGGACATACCGTGCGGTCAATACCGAATTGACGTTGGAAACGGCGAAAAAAGCCAAGACAGACGGCGTAAAGCAATTTATATTCATGAGTTCGGCGATAGTATACGGCGAAAGCAGCAAAATAGGCAAAGCTAAGCATATAACCGCGAACACTCCGCCGTCGCCGGCGAATTGTTACGGCGACAGCAAGCTGCAAGCGGAGATAGGCTTGGAAAACGAGTCGACAGACGAATTCAAGGTTTGCATATTGCGTCCGCCTATGATATACGGAAAAGATTGCAAGGGAAATTATCAAACGCTCGTCAAGCTTGCACTTAAAATGAAAATATTCCCGTACGTAAAAAATCAACGTTCGATGCTTTATATAGACAATCTTTCCGAGTTCGTGCGGTTGATGATAAATAACGGCGAGTGCGGAACGTTTTTTCCGCAGAACGGCGAGTATTCCGAAACGAGCGAGTTGGTTAAGCTGATATCCGCCGCATACGGCAAGAAGCTTCGGCTTGTAAAGGGCTTCGGTTGGGCTGTCAAATTTCTCGGACTGTTTACGGGGCTTGCGAATAAAGCTTTCGGCAACTTGACTTACGATATGGCTCTGAGCGAATATAAGCAAGAGTATCGTAAATACGGTTTGCGGGAGAGCGTGGAGAGAAGCAAGTGAAGATCCTGTTTTTGTCGATATACGAAATAAACGACAGCGACAGCGGATATATATATGCCGATTTGGTGCGCGAATTTGCACGGCAGGGACACGAGGTATACGCGGTAACTCCGACGAAAGGCGTGACGGAAGATTTTACGGACGGTAACGGCGTCAACGTTATAAAAGTTCAAAACGGACAAATACAAAAAACGGGCAAGATAAAAAAAGTAATAAATTTATTGACGCTGGAAAACAAGACCGTAAAAGCGGTAAAAAAATTCGCCGACGGCGTCAAATTCGATCTGATAATAAACATGTCGTCGAATTTATCCTATGTCAAGACGATGGAATATTTTAAAAAGCGCGATAATGCCGTCGCGTATTTTTTGTTGAAAGATATTTTTCCGCAAAACGCTTTGGATATGAAAATGATGCGCAAAAGCGGCGTGACGGGTTTGGCGTATAAATATTTTAAAAGAAAGGAAAAGCGAGCGTATGCCGTTGCGGATTTTATCGGGTGTATGAGCGCGGCGAACAGGCGGTTCGTGCTTTCGCGCAATGCGGGTTCGGAGCAGGGCAAAGCGACGGTTTGTCCCAATGCGATCGAGCCTGTCGACGTTGCGGCGGCTTTGTCCGACCGCGCCGCACTGCGCAAGGAATACGGTCTGCCGCTCGACAAAAAGATATTCGTATACGGCGGCAATCTCGGCAAGCCGCAGAGCGTACCGTTTATAATCAAGTGTCTTAAAGCATTGGCGGATAACGAAAACGCGTATTTTTTTATAGTCGGCGACGGCACGGAATTTCATTTGCTCGAACAGTTTATCGAATACCGCGCGCCGAACAACGTCAAGCTGTTAAAGCGACTGCCGCGCGAAAGCTTCGATCTGATGCTTGCAAGCTGCGACGTCGGGCTTATTTTTCTCGACGTCGATTTTACCGTACCCAACTATCCGTCGCGATTGCTGTCGTATATGCAGGCGCGTATACCCGTTATCGCATGCACTGACAGAAATACCGATGTCGGCGTCGACATCGAAAACGGAGGGTTCGGCTGGCGCTGTATCAGCGATGACGTAGGCGGGTTTGCGGATAAGGTGAACGCCGCATGCGTTGCCGATACCGTCGCGATGGGCGAACGAGCATGGCGGTACCTGAACGAAAATTTTACGGTCGGCAAAATATACGACCGTATAATGTCGGACGTTGATAAATGAAGATCGTGCAAATCAATTCGGTGTGCGGCGTAGGCAGTACCGGCAGGATATGCGTCGGGCTTGCCGAAGCGGCAAAGAGAGTCGGACACGAGTGTAAGATCGCTTACGGTCGGTCCGCCGCGCCTGCCGAATATTCCGATATATCGTATCGCATAACGACCGATCTCGAAGTGAAAAAGCATGCGCTCGGCTCGCGGTTGTTCGGCAAAACGGGAACGTATTCCAAAGCCGCTACCAAGCGGTTTATCGATTGGCTCGACGGCTATGCGCCCGATATACTGCACCTGCATAACATACACGGTTATTACGTAAACATCCCGATGCTGTTCGACTATATAAAATCGCGCGCAGTTCCCGTCGTGTGGACGTTGCACGACTGTTTCGCGTTTACGGGACATTGCGCGTATTTCGATATGGTCGGTTGCGAGAAATGGCAGAGCGGTTGCGAGCGTTGCCCGCAAAAGCACGCGTATCCCAAAAGCTTTAAGGACAGTTCAAAATACATGTACAACGCCAAACGCGCGTGGTTCGGCGGCGTAGAAAACATGACGCTCGTCACGCCGTCGCAGTGGCTTGCCGATTTGGTCGAGCGATCGTTTTTGCGCGGATATGATACGAGAGTGATAAATAACGGCATAGACCTCGACGTGTTCCGTCCGACCGAGAGCGAGTTCCGAAAAGCGCACGGCTGTGACGGGAAGTTTGCGGTGTTGGGCGTTGCGTACGAATGGGACGAGCGCAAGGGGCTGGACGTGTTCAAGGCGCTTGCGGAGCGTCTCGGCGACGATTATCGAATAGTTATCGTCGGCGCGAACGAAGCGCTTGCGCAAAGCTTGCCGAAAAATATTATTTCCGTTTGCAAAACGCAGAACGCGCGAGAATTGGCGGCGATATATTCCGCCGCGGATGTGTTCGTCAATCCGACTCGGCAGGAAAACTTCCCGACGGTAAATATAGAAGCCTTGGCGTGCGGTACGCCCGTCGTAACGTTCGATACGGGCGGCAGTCCCGAAATAGCGGACGATTCTTGCGGCGCGGTCGTGGCGAAAAACGATACGGACGGTTTGACGGCGCGTATCGAACGAATAAGACGGGAAAAGCCGTTTTCGCAAAACGCTTGCGTGGCGCGTGCAAAACGATTTGACGCAAACGATAAATGGCGCGAATATATCGCGCTCTACGAAAGTATATTCCAAGGAGCAAGGCAATGAGTTTATTCAAAGACAAAACGCTAATGATAACGGGCGGAACGGGATCTTTCGGTAACGCCGTTTTAAACAGGTTTTTGAAATCGGACGTCGGCGAGATACGCGTATTTTCGCGCGACGAAAAGAAACAGGACGACATGCGTCATGAATTTCAAGCGAAAATGCCCGACGTCGCCGACAAAATCAAATTTTATATAGGCGACGTTCGCGACATAGCGTCCGTAAAAAACGCAATGCACGGCGTGGATTTTATTTTTCACGCCGCGGCGTTAAAGCAAGTTCCGTCTTGCGAATTCTTTCCCGTCGAAGCGGTAAAAACCAACGTGTTGGGCACTGAAAACGTGCTTTCAGCGGCGATCGACGAAGGAGTAAGATCGGTCATTTGTCTTTCTACCGATAAGGCGGCTTATCCGGTAAACGCCATGGGTACGAGCAAAGCCATGATGGAAAAGGTGATAGTCGCCAAGTCGCGCACCGTGTCGCCCGATAAGACCAAGATATGTTGCACGCGGTACGGCAACGTCATGTGTTCGCGTGGCAGCGTGATACCGCTTTGGATAGAGCAAATACGCAACGGTCAGCCTATAACGATAACCGAACCCGAAATGACTCGGTTTATCATGTCGCTCGACGAAGCTGTCGATCTAGTGCTGTTTGCGTTCGAGCACGGTACGAGCGGCGATATATTGGTGCAAAAAGCGCCCGCATGCACTATACGCACCCAGGCGGAAGCCGTATGCGAGCTGTTTGGCGGCGATAAGAACAATATAAAGATCATAGGGATAAGACACGGCGAAAAGATGTATGAAACGTTGCTCACAAACGAGGAGTGCGCGCACGCCGTCGATATGGGCGATTTTTATCGCGTGCCGTGCGACAAGCGCGGGCTTAATTACGATAAGTATTTTAAAAACGGCGATACGGAGCGCAACCATTTCAGCGAGTTCAATTCCAATAATACGGATCTGCTCGATGTAGCGCAGGTAAAGGAAAAGCTTTTGGAGCTTGATTATATAAAAGGCGAGCTTGCAAAGGTAAGCAGATGAAAATTCTCGTTACAGGCTCGTGCGGGTTCGTCGGTCGAAATCTCGTAGCGGCGTTGAAAAATATAAAAGACGGCAAGGATCGCACTCGTCCCGAACTTAAAGTGGACGACGTATATTGCTACGATATAGACAGCGCCGAAGAGTCGTTGGACGAATATTGCAAGACCGCCGATTTCGTTTTTAATCTCGCGGGCGTCAACAGACCCAAGACCGACGCCGAATTTATGCAGGGCAATTTCGGGTTTGCGTCGCGGCTTTTGACTACGCTCGAAAAGCACGGGAACAAAAGCCCCGTCATGCTGTCGTCGTCCGTGCAGGCTACGCTTGCGGGACGGTACGCAAACAGCGAATACGGTAAAAGCAAGCTTGCGGGCGAAGAGCTGTTTTTCGAATACGGCGAAAAAAACGGCGTCGACGTTTTTGTATATCGGTTTCCCAATTTGTTCGGAAAATGGTGTAAGCCCGATTACAACAGCGCGATAGCCACGTTTTGCAACAACATAGCCAACGGGCTTCCGATCACAGTCAATGACGAAAATACCGAACTCGAATTGTTGTATATCGACGATCTGGTCATAGCGATGCTCGATCTTTTGGAAAATAAAGCGTCGCATTGCGACTACGTCGACTGTAAAGCGATCGCGAGCGCGCGCGGTAAATATTGTTTTGTCGATAAAACATACCGAGTCACGCTCGGCGAGATCGTGCGTATGCTTAACGAATTTCACGAGCAACCCAATACGCTCATGATGCCCGAACTGAGATCGGATTCGTTTGGGAAAAAACTGTATTCGACGTATCTTTCGTATTTGCCCAAAAACAAAGTCGCCGTTCCGTTAAGGTCCAACGTCGATCCGCGCGGCAGTTTTACGGAAATACTCAAAACTCCGCACTGCGGTCAGTTTTCCGTAAACGTTTCCAAACCGAGCGTGACGAAGGGACAGCATTGGCACAATTCCAAGTGGGAGCTTTTTATAGTGGTGTCGGGGCGTGCGCTTATTCGCGAACGCAAGATCGGCACTGACGAAGTATGGGATTTCGAAGTGAGCGGCGACCGACTCGAAGCGGTGCATATGTTGCCGGGATATACTCACAGCATAATCAATCTTTCGGATACCGACGACTTAGTCACGCTTATGTGGGCGAACGAAGTATTCGACTGCGATAGACCCGACACGTTTTTCGAAAAGGTGGAGTAAAACATGACAGTTAAGACCGATTACGCCGATATAGCGTTCCGTAACGACGGCAGGCTCAAAGTATTGATCATCGTGGGTACGCGCCCCGAAATAATAAGACTGTCGGCTGTCATCGATAAATGCCGCAAATATTTCGATTGCATCTTGGCGCACACGGGGCAGAATTACGACTATAATCTGAACGGCATATTCTTCGACGAGCTCGGCATAAAAGAGCCGGAAGTGTATATGAACGCGGTAGGCGACGATCTGGGTTCGACCGTGGGGAATATAATAAATTGCGCTTATAAGCTTATGAATGCCGTCAAGCCCGACGCATTGTTGATATTGGGCGACACCAACAGTTGTCTATCGGCGATCGCCGCAAAACGCTTGCACGTGCCTATTTTCCATATGGAAGCGGGCAACCGTTGCAAGGACGAGTGTTTGCCCGAAGAAACAAACAGGCGGATAGTGGATATAATTTCCGACGTCAATATGGCGTATTCGGAGCATGCGCGGCGGTATTTGGCGGAGTGCGGTTTGCCCAAGGAACGCACTTACGTCACGGGTTCGCCGATGGCGGAGGTGTTGCGGGCGAACATCGATAAGATAAACGCGTCGGACATTTTGAAAAAGCTCGGGCTTAAAGCGAAGAAATATATTTTGCTTTCCGCGCACAGAGAAGAGAACATCGATACCGACAAAAATTTCACGTCGCTGTTTACCGCAGTCAACGAGCTCGCGGAAAAATACGATATGCCGGTATTGTATTCGTGTCATCCGCGCAGTAAAAAACGACTCGCCGCGAGCGGGTTCGTTTTGGATAAGCGAGTCATCATGCACGAGCCGCTCGGTTTTTGCGACTACAACAATTTGCAGATCAACGCGTACGCAGTAGTATCGGATAGCGGCACGTTGCCGGAGGAAAGTTCGTTTTATACGTCGGTCGGCAAGCCGTTCCCCGCAGTGTGCATACGCACGTCGACCGAACGTCCCGAAGCGCTCGATAAAGCTTGCTTCGTGCTTGCGGGAATAGACGCGCGGTCGCTGTTGCAAGCGGTCGCCGTCGCGGTGGAAATGAACGATAACGGGCATATAGGTATTCCCGTACCCGATTATACCGACGAGAACGTGTCCGACAAAGTAGTCAAGATAATTCAGTCTTATACGAATATCGTTGACAGATTCGTATGGAGAAAGGCTTGATTTCCGCAACGAAAAATAACGTTTTGATAAATACGCGGTCGGTTGACGTGCGTAATAGAAAAACGATCGTCGCCGGTATGGAAGTACTGTTGATCATCGTTCTTATCGCGGTGTCTTTATTTTACAACCCGTCTGTTCATAACATAGAACAAACATTGATATGTGTCGGATGGTTGGCGATATCGGTTACGGTAAGTCTGTTCGTTTTATTGATGTTGCTGTTGCGCCGCATAAATTATTTCGTCGTGTTTTTATTGCTCGCATCGATGTTTTCGTTCGGGCAGTCCGTTACGGTGTGCTTAAATATGAAAATAGGGTACACCGGTATTTTGAACATAAGTAACGGTTATTTCGATTCTGCGGTTATATTCCGCGCGTCCTTGTACGTAATGAAAGCCATGGTCGCTATGGCTTTGGGATATACGTTGTTGTATAATGACGGCGTTGTCAAAGCACGGTCGCATTTGCAGTCTTCCGATACGCCGAGATCGTTGCGCTGTTTGGGTTGGTTGTTGATCGCGATATCGATAATCCCTACTTTTTATTTGGTCATTAAAGACGTTATTATTTTAAAAAGCGATATTTATGCCAATTCCAAATACGAAGTAACGGGGTTGGATAAAATATTTACTTTGATTTCGGGCTTTTTCGACGCCGGCGTTATACTGTTGTTGATATGCGAAAAACGTAAATTTTATAAGACTGTTTTATGGGTCGTTTTGCTGATGTATATGGTTATGCAAATAGCCGGCGGTTCGCGGTTCGACGTATTTAAATATATGGCGTTGTTGGTCGTCATCTTTTTCGATAATCATAAAAAAATCAAGTTTAAACACATTGTGTTTTTTATATTGGGCGTATTGTTTATAGGACTTTTATTTTCCGTAGTTTCTACTGTAAGACAAGTCAAATTGAATTCGATAGGCGATTATATAGTATATATTTTCGAAAGCTTTTCCGAAAATAATATATTCAGTCGAGTTCTGTACGAGGCGGGAATAACGCAGGTGTTTAACACGCTTGTTTATTCCAAATGTCCGACCGTCGTCGATTATTGTTACGGCGCGTCGCTGTACAAAATATTTTTGGGTTGGATACCGAATTTGGGTTTTTGGAGCGTTCATCCGACAGGCATAAGCACCGAAGTAGTGTTTTCGCCGTTGTATGCGAATTTCGGTTTGGGTTCATCGCTGTGGGCGGAAGCGTATTGGAATTTCGGCGAGATAGGGTCGTATATATTTTTGTTCGTTTTGGGCGGGTTGTTTTCTCGATTGATAAGGCGTCAAGACCAAGCATTGCAAAGCGGCAATTATGTCGTGCAGTTCATAATATATTATTTTATGTTCTATTTTGTTATCAGCGTAAGAAGCGATATGGTGCAGATAGGAAGGGATATGCTGTATTATGTAGGCATGCCGTTAGTTGTGTTTAATTTATTGCGCGGTAAGCGTCGTTTGCGCAAGATATATGTTGTAAATAATTGATTTCGATATGAAGTTGTTTGTTGTTACGCATAAGGAAGTATCGGATATACCGCCCGACCGCACGTTGATAGGCGTCGGTAATGACCGTAATATCGCAAACGTCGAATATTATGACAACGCAGGCGATAACATTGCGGAAAAGAACGCCAATTATTGCGAGCTTACCGCATTGTATTGGATATGGAAAAACGTCAAAGACGAAGATCGTGTCGGACTCGAACACTACCGCAGATTTTTTTGCGAGAAAAATTTGTTTGCGTCCAAGCCGTTATCGGAAAAGCGCATTGCCGAGATCTTGACCGAGTACGACGTTGTTTTGCCCAAGCGCAATCGCGCCGTGCCGAGTATATACGGCAATTATGCAAAAAAACATTTTAAGTCGGACATGGACGTATGTTTGGATATCATAAGGCAAATGCCCGATTATAAAAATGCGGTCGATCCCGCTATGGCGCAAAAAAGCGAAACCGTTTGCAATATGTTCGTAATGTCTAAGAAGCTTGCGGACGAATATTGCGAGTGGTTGTTTTCCGTATTGTTCCAAGCGGAAAAAATAATGGATATATCCGATTACGACGATTACGAAAGGCGCGTATTCGGATTTTTATCCGAACGTTTGTTCAACGTGTGGTTGTACAAGAAAAAATTAAAGTGTTATTACGCTCCGATATACGGCATGCATGTATGTCCTATCAAAAATAAATTCAAGAGCTTGTTTCGCAAGATAAAAAAACTGTTCAAACGCGGTTGATGGAAAACGGCAGAGAAAATCACATAGAAGCAGTCGAAAATTCGCAAGAAAAACCTGCGTCGAAAAAGCAGGCGAGCATAAAAGTAAACTATATTTACAGCTTGCTCAATAAGCTTGTCGCGGTCATTATTCCAATCGCGATCACGCCGTATCTCGCAAGAATTCTCGAACCCGACGGCAACGGCATCATAAGTTACGTGATGTCGATCTCGTCGTATTTTATACTGTTCGCCAATCTTGGTATAGAAACCTACGGGCAAAGGCTCATCGCTATCGAGCGTGACGATAAAGCGTACGTAAAGCAAATATTCTGGGAAATATTCGTATTGCGCTTTATTTTGACTGCGGCAAGCCTTGTCGTGTATTATTTTTGTTTTGTAAGCTCGTTCAATACCGAGAATAACGTTTTGTATGCGATATTTTCGTTATCTATAATTGCCGTCGTATTCGACTTTACTTGGTTCTACCAAGGCGTGGAAAACTTCGCTATACTTGCGGCAGTCAATATTTTTACGCGAGCGATATATGTGGCTTTGATATTTGTTTTGGTCAAAACAAAATCCGACTTGAACACAGCCGCATTGTTGTCGGCGGGCAATACTGTTTTACCGTTCGTACTCAGCGCTCCGTTCGTAGCCAAATACATGCGCGGTAAGTTTGCGCGCAAATTCAATCCGTTCGTTCACCTTAAAAAATGCATGGTATACTTTATACCTACGGTAGCTGTGCAAATTTATACGGTACTCGACAAAACGATGATAGGGTTGATCACCAAATCGGATTTCGAAAACGGATATTACGAGCAAGCGGACAAACTTATAAAGCTTCCGTTGACGCTAATAACTACATTGTTCGTTATAATGCGCTCGCGGATTTCCTATTATTACGCTCGCGGCGAATTCGATAAAATAGACGCGTTGACCGACAAATCGTCCAATTTGGCGTTTTTGTTGGCGTTCCCCATAATGTTCGGAATGGTCGCGGTAGCGCCGACGTTAGTTCCCGTTTATCTCGGCGACGGTTATGAAAAGTGCGTGACGCTCATTTATATTTTATCGCCGTTGATAATAGTGATCGCAATAAGCAATCTTTTGGGCACGCATTATTACACGCCGTTCGACAAGCAGAAAATAAGCAATATTTTTTTGATAATAGGCGCGGTAGTCAATTTATTGTTGAATCTTCCGCTGATATATTTTTGGAAGTCGTACGGCGCGGCGATCGCGTCCGTTTGCGCCGAATTGTTTATTACCGTTCTTTACGTTATATTTGCGCGCAAGTTTTTTTCGCCCAAGCGATTCGTAAAAAACGGTTATAAATATTTTGCGGCGTCGGCGATCATGTTCGCGGTCGTATTCGTAATGCAACGATACTTGCCGAGCAACATATGGTATTTGCTGGCGGAAGTGTTTACGGGCATGGCGTTATACGCGATTTTGCTGATTGTGTTTAAAGACAGGTTCGTATTGAATTTTATAAAGCGAGCGTTTGATAAAATGTTTAAAAAAGCAAACGGCGGTCATGCCGAAAACAGAGTGTCCGCAGATGATTTTATCGTGAGCGACAAACGGAGAGCCGTTTGGAAAACGGAAGTCGAAATGGTGAAGCTGTTTGTCGAGCTGTGCGAAAAGCACGGGCTTAAATACGTGGCGGCGGGCGGTACGCTTATCGGCGCGGTACGGCACGGCGGATTTATCCCGTGGGACGACGATATAGATCTTATGATGCCGCGCGCGGATTACGAAAAATTTCTGTCGGTAGCGCAAAGCGAATTGCCGCCCGATTATTTTTTGCAGTGCAACAAAACGGAAAAACGCTATCCTTGCGGGCATGCTCAAATACGCAATAACAACACGGCGTGCATTCGTTCGGGCGAATTCCAAGAGGTTCTGAAAGGGCGTAACGCAGGTATATTCATAGATATCTTTCCGTACGATCACGTACCCGACGATAAGCGCAAGCGCGATAAGATCGCGCGCAAGATCGCGCGTATGCAAAAATTATGCTCGATGAAGATATATTCGGGATCGCGCAGTATCGTAAAATATGCGATCAAAAAGACAGTATCCGGTTTATATTTCATGTTTCGTTCCGTAGAGAAAACCATTGAAAAGATAAACGAGTTGTCCGCAGGCGCGACGGGCGGTAAAGCGACCGACACGGTGGCGTTGATCTCCGCCGCTCCGGGATACGAAAAAGAAGTATGGCGATCGGAGTGGTTCGACGATGTGGAGCATATGGATTTTATGGATATGAAGATAGCCGTTCCGTCGCATTGGGACGACGTTTTGCGGCACGAGTTCGGCGACTATATGAAACTGCCGGACGATGTGAGTTCGGGCAGCATGCACGGCAAATGCTTGTTCGATACCGATCGTTCTTACAAGACATATCTCGAATACGATCAAGCTCAAATCGACGAAATGTGCGGCGCGGCGGTTTTATAGGAGAAAAGCTATGGCTATGGAACAAATAGACGATAAAAAATTACGCGAGTTGCAGATAGATATTCTGAAAGCCGTGACCGAGTTTTGCGATGCGAACGACATAGGTTATTGGCTCGATTTCGGCACGCTTATCGGCGCGGTTCGGCATAACGATTATATCCCGTGGGACGACGACATCGATATATCCATGTTGCGTAAAGACTACGATAAATTCATGCGAACGTTCAACGCGGAAAACTCGCGTTATAAATTCAACAGTTACGAACTCGATAAGTCGTTTGGATTCCCGTACGGAAAAGTACTGGACACGACGACTGTTTTGTACGAGCCGAGTAAGGAGCGTTGCGCCGTAAAGCTTTCCGTCAATATAGACGTATTTCCGTACGATAACGCGCCTGTCGACAAAAAGCAGGTCGCGCGCATGCAAAAAAGACGCGACAGGCTGAGTATTTTGGAAACTGCGAGAAAGCACCGCGGCAAAGCGCGCGGCGGAATATTGAGACGGATCGCCGTGGCGTTGTTAAGCTGTTTCGCAAAAATGTTCCCGCGCGATTACTTTCTTAAACGAATAGTTAAAAACGCCAAAAAGTACAGCGGAACGGAAACGGGCTACGTGAGCGATTTCGCAGGAAGCTTTACGTATTTTACATGCGAAAGATCCAAGTACGAAAATACGGTATCATGCCGGTTCGGCGACAGATCTTACAAAATTCCCGAAGCTTACGACCAAACGCTCAGATCGATATACGGCGACTATATGCAGTTGCCGCCGGAAAACGAGCGTGTTTCACACCATAAATACGAAGCTTACATTTCGGATAACGGAGAGATCGAAAAGTGAGAGTGTTGATAATATCGGATATCCACGGCAATTTAAACGCGTTGAATGCAATATTGAAAAAAGCCGCGGAATGCGAGATCGACGGTTGCGCCATATTGGGCGACCTGATAGATTACGGCATGCGATCCAACGAAACGGTAAGCGCCGTAAAAAGTTTGCCGTTTCCCGTGTTATGCAATATTTACGGCAATCACGAACGCGCTATAATAAACGCCGATTACGAACGGTTTTCGTCCGAGCGCGGGCGCGACAGCGCGCGTTATACGCGTAGCGTGTTGACGGCGGATACAACGGCGTATATAAAGACCGGCATGACGGCGGCGGGCGTTTGCGAGTTTTCGGTAAGCGGTAAAAAATGTTTGGCGGTACACGGCAGTCTAAAAGACGTTTTTTGGAAAAGTATATCGCCGAGCGATATCGATCTTTCCGATTACTCCGAATATGATTACGTGTTTTCGGGGCATTCGCATTTGCCGCATTTTTTCGAGCGGTATTTCGATGCGGACGATAAGCGCATGCGCAACAAAAAAAAGACGGTGTTTATCAATCCCGGCTCGGTAGGGCAGCCGAGAAACCATAACAATAAGGCGCAGTTCGCCGTACTCGATACCGATACGGAAGAACTGACATTCCATAAAGTTGCTTACGATATAGCGGGAGAACAGGCGCTGTACTGCGGGCAAGTGGACGAATTTTATAAAACAAGATTGGAGGACGGTATATAATGGATCTGTATGTCATCAGCGGCGTTGCGGGAATGACGGGCAACGAATTGGCGCGACAGCTTACGGCGGCGGGACACAAGGTCGTCGGGTTCGATAATTTTTTCGCGTCGTCGATAGATACGGTGCGGGATCTGCTCGGCAACGAGTCGTTCGAGTTTTTCGAATACGATATCGACAATGCGGACAACATGGCGTCGCTCAAAGCGAAGCTCGAAAAAGATGTCGTGCGCGGATATTCGAGATTTGTGTTCGTTAACTGTGCGGCGGTCGTTCACACCGAGCATTTCTATCATGTGAATCGGACTTTCCGCACCAATGTGGAAAGCATGAAGTCGTTTTTGGATATGGCGATAGAGCTTAAAGCGGATACATATATCAACTGCTCCACGTCGGAAGTTTATTCGATGGATTCTTGGACGCGGGGGGGGGTGCGCGAAGATTCTTTTTTAACTCTTGCGAACGCGGAACACAGCCAGCGCACCAGTTATGCGGTCGGTAAATTGATGACGGAATTTTTTATGCGCGACGCCGTCAACGAAGGCAAAATATCGGGCTGTTCGATACGGTTCGCCAACGTGTATAGCAAAAACGAATTGTATCCCAAGCACATAATCCCGCACATACTCACGTCGCTGAAAAAGGACGGGCGCGTCGAACTTTTGGAAAATTCCAAAAAGAACCGTCGCACGTTTTTACATAATTACGACAGTTGCGCCGCGGTAAAAGCTTTGATCGATACGCCGTCCGCGCTCGACGGCAGTGTGTACAACGTGGGTACCGACGAGGAGATAACCATTGTCGATCTCGTTAAACTGTGCGCCGATAAGTTAGGCATAAAAGATCCCGAAATAGTGTTCGACGGGTACCGCGAGTCCGATCCCGAAAGGCGGTTGCTGAGTACGGAAAAGCTCGTTACGCGCACGGGCTGGAAGCCGCGCGTAACGCTTGAAAAGGGTATCGAAATGTGCGTGGAGAGATTTAAATGAAAGCGCTGTTGATAACCGTAGCGGGTACGTCGTCCAGATTCGGCAGATCGCTCGGTCGGGAATGCTTGAAGTGCTTGTATTACCGAAATAAATTTTCGGAGTGCTTGCTCAGCCGTTTGATACGCAAAGCCGCGACGTTCGACAAATATATAATTGTGGGCGGCTATATGTTCGACGAGCTGGAAAAAGCCGTCAAAACCGAGCTTGCCGATATCTCCGACAAAATAGTATTGTTGAAGAACGAGCATTACGCCGATTATGCGTCCGGGTACAGCCTGTATATCGGCTTGCAATACGCCGTGAAAAATTCATTCGACGAAGTTGTCTTTGCCGAGGGCGATCTGCATGTCGACGCGCGATCGTTCGACCGTGCGGTCAATGCCTGCGGCGACGTTATAACATATAACGGCGAAAACATAGATGCGAAAAAATCGGTCGTTTTCTATTACGACGCGGAAAACACGGTGCATTATATTTACGATACGGCGCATAACTGTTTGGAAATTCGCGAGCCGTTCTTGTCGGTATACAATTCCGGACAGATATGGAAATTCGCAAACGCCGATAAGATCGAAACCTGTTTCTCGGATATAGACGAAAAGTCATGGCGCGGGACCAATCTCGTGTTTATCCAAAAATATTTCGGCAAACGCAGTAAAACAGATTATTCGCTCGTCAAATTGGATACTTGGATCAACTGCAATACGGTTGAAGATTTCGATAAAATCACGGAGGAATCATGAATATCATCGAACAAAAACTGAACGCTTTACGTACTCGGCTCGTCGATAAAAAAGTCAAGATCATGATCGTCGGCTTGGGCAGTGTGGGTAATTACTTGCTCGACTATTTGATGTCCGTCGGCGACGAACGCATGTCGATAACAGTCGTCGGGCGCAATGCGGAAAAAATGCTTTCCGACGTCAATATAGTGAAGATAGCGTCGGCGATCCGCGGGCAAAACCGCACGGATATAAATATCGTATCGGGCGTTGATCTTAACGACACAGACTGTTTGGCAAAGTGTTTTAAAGAGAACGAGCCCGACATTATAGTCAACAGCAGCCGCGCATATTCGGGTTTGAAATACGGTAGTATTTCCTGGAAAAATATTCGCGCCTACGGGATATGGACGCCGCTTTCCATTCGCTACGTCAAAAATATAATGGAGGCTTGCGAAAAAGCGGACTGCAAAGCGTTGGTGATAAACACGTCGTATTCGGACGCGGTCATACCGTGGCTCAAATCGGCAGGCAAGCTTTATCCCGATTTCGGCAGCGGCAACGTCAATCATCTTATACCGCGCATCAAGCTTGCGGCGGCGGAGCAGTGCGGCATAAAAGATTTTTGGAATATCGACGTTACGTATGCGACGGCGCATTTCCACGACGTGGTCATCAGTAAGGAAGGGCAGACCGAGAACGTAGAACAACTCATCGCATTGGAATACGGCGGCAAGCCGTTGAATGCGGATATGGATAAAGTTTTTGCGGCGTGCAAGATAGCAATGCCCACCGACGCAAAACGCAATATGATGAACGCGTCGAGCAACTTCGAGATAATAAAAGGCATACTCGGAGCAGTGCGCGACGGTAAGCGCGTCAAACTGCATTGCCCCGGCGTTTTCGGCGAGATCGGCGGGTATCCCGTTATTATCGACGGTACGGGCAAAGAGATCGCGGCGAATATCTGCGAAGATAAATTTACGCTGGACGCGATGCGCGAAAAAAACAGACAGTCTATTTATCTCGACGGCGTAGAAAAGATAGAAAACGGCACGCTGTATTACACCGACGAGTTGCTCGATAAGGTGAAGCGCGCGTTCGGCGTCGATCTCGTCAAATGCGTGCCGTTCGACAAGATAAGCGAAACAGCGGAGTTCATCATCAAACAAATCATAGAAAAGCATAAGGAGAACTGACATGAAAAAGGTTTACACTTGTTTTTGCACCGACGTGATTCACGAAGGGCATTTGAATATTATCGGCGAGGCGCGGAAGTACGGCGATGTGTACGTCGGGGTATTGACAGACGAGGCGATGATACGCTTCAACAGATTTCCCGTCGTATCGTTCCGAGAACGTATAGATATGGTCAAAAAGCTCGACGGCGTAAAAGCAGTCATCGTACAGGACGAAATTATGTACGACAAGGCGATCGCCGAGATAAAGCCCGATTACGTTATACACGGCGATAACTGGTTGAATGGTCCAATGAAAGCGATCCGCGACAACGTTCAAAAGCTGTTGAGCGCTTACGGCGGGAAAATAATCGACGTTCCGTATACATATAACGAAAACGTTAAGCGTACGGACGCGAGAATAAAAGAAAAATTGTCGATGCCCGAATATCGCAGAAAACGTTTGAAACAGTTGTTGACGCTTTGTCCGATAGTGAAAACTATCGAAGTACACAGCGGGTTGACAGGGCTTATCGCCGAAAAGACGATAGTGGAACACGACGGCGAGTTTAGCCAGTTCGACGCTATGTGGATCAGTTCTCTGTGCGATTCCACCGCAAAAGGAAAGCCCGATATCGAGCTTGTGGATATGACTTCGCGGTTCAGAACGATAGACGACGTAATGGAAGTGACTACCAAGCCCATAATTTTCGACGGCGATACGGGCGGGTTGACGGAACACTTCGTATATACGGTTAGGTCGTTGGAGCGTATGGGCGTTTCCGCGGTGATAATCGAGGATAAAACGGGGCTTAAAAAGAATTCGCTTTTCGGCGTGGACGTCGAGCAAACGCAGGACAGCATCGAGCATTTTTGCGAAAAGATAACCGCAGGAAAGAACGTTCAGCTCACCGACGATTTCATGATAATAGCGCGCATAGAAAGCTTGATCCTCGAACGCGGAATGCGCGACGCGCTCGACAGAGCGTTCGCATACGTCAAGGCGGGCGCGGACGGTATCATGATACACAGCCGTAAAAAAGACCCGTCGGAAATTTTGGAGTTTTGCGATGCGTTCCGCAAGTCCGATAAAACCACGCCTATCGTCGTCGTGCCGTCGTCGTTCAACACCGTCACCGAAAAAGAACTGTCCGAGCACGGCGTGAACATAGTTATTTACGCCAACCAGCTGACGCGTAGCGCATATCCCGCAATGGAACAAACGGCGAAAGATATATTAAAGTATCACCGTGCGCACGAAGTCGATTCGCGGCTCATGCCCATAAAAGATATTATTTCTTTGATAGAAGAATTGTAATACGGAGAAAGCAATGAACGTAAAAAGCTTTACAGACATAATAGGCGCGGAATTTTTTTGCGGCGTACCCGATTCGCAATTAAAGCCGTTGTGCGATCATTTGATGAAAACCTACGGCATAGATCCCAAGCGGCATTTGATAGCCGCGAACGAAGGGAACTGTGTGGCGATCGCCGCAGGCTACCACTTGGCTACCGGCAAAACTCCGCTCGTGTATTTGCAAAACAGCGGCGAGGGCAATATCATAAATCCCGTTGCGTCGTTGCTCAACGACAAAGTGTATGCCATGCCGTGCGTGTTCGTTATAGGGTGGCGCGGCGAACCGAACGTGCATGACGAACCGCAACATATATACCAAGGTCAAGTGACGTTGCGCTTGCTCGAAGATATGGATATAGCCGCATACGTGATAGACGGCGCAACTACCGAAAAAATGCTCGAACAAAAAATGCGGGAATTCGACGCGTTATTGGCACGCGGAAAGCAGGTGGCGTTCGTCGTGAAAAAGAATGCGCTCGAATACAAAGAAAGCGTTAAATACAAGAACGATGCGGCGATGAGCAGGGAAGAAGCGATCCGCCGTATAGTAAAAGTAAGCGGCGACGACCCGATAGTGTCGACTACGGGCAAGGCGTCGCGGGAGCTATTCGAGATACGCGAAGCGAACGGGCAGGAACATAAGTATGATTTTTTGACGGTCGGATCTATGGGGCACAGCTCGTCGATCGCGCTCGGTATCGCCGTAAACAAGCCCGACCGTAAAATTTGGTGTATCGACGGCGACGGCGCGGCGCTCATGCATATGGGCGCAATGGCTGTTATAGGCGCAAACAAGCCCAAAAACCTGGTACATATCTTGATAAACAACGGCGCGCACGAAACGGTGGGCGGCATGCCGACGGTTTCGAACACCGTGGACTATACGGCTGTCGCGCTTGCTTGCGGATACGGTAAGGCGGTAAAAGTCGCGACCTACGATGCGTTGGAAGCCGAGCTGGACCTTGCGAAAAACGAAAACACGCTTACCTTTATCGAAGTCGAGTGCGCGATAGGCTCTCGCGCCGATCTCGGCAGACCGACGACTACCGCTATCGAAAACAAAAATTCGTTCGTTCGGTTTTTGGCGGAAACAAAGGCGTAACGACGTATTATTCGCTTGCGCAAAAAAGCAATGCGTGGTATAATAAGCAAAACACGGAAAGGAGAAAAAACATGGATAAAAAAGCATTGGTAGCTTATTTTTCGGTCGGCGGGGACACTGCTATGATAGCTAAGCAATTGGCAAAAGCTGCGGGTGCGGATACGTTCGCGATCAAGCCCGTAGTGCCGTACACCGAAGCCGATCTCGACTGGAAGAACGTAAACAGTCGCTCGTCCGTCGAAATGCGCACGCTCGAACGCCCCGAAATAGCCGACAAGGTGGACAACATGCAGGACTACGATACTGTGTTTATAGGTTTCCCCATTTGGTGGTATCTCGCGCCCACTATCGTCAACGGGTTTTTGGCAAGCTACGACTTTTCGGGTAAGACCGTGATACCGTTCGCGACGAGCGGCGGTAGCGATATGTATAAAGCCGAAGCGGTGCTCAAACCTTTGTGCTCGCCGCAGACAAAGTGGAAGGACGGCAAGCTTTTAAACGGCGACGTCACCGTTGACGATCTTAAAGCCTGGATAAAAGAATTGGGGCTGTAACCGACGAATGATCTTGTATCGTAAAACCCGCCTTGGCGTATAAAGCATAGGGCGGGTTTTTGTTTGCGGAAATAAGTATTATAAATAAGAATTAATAGCTCTTAATTAAGATTTCGTAATTGATCAATGTTTTGACCCGTCGGCGTTTTCCAAACCTATCAAATAATCAGCGGAAACATCAAAATATTCAGCTATCTTTTTAAGGTGCGATATTGTCGGCTCGCTTGCGCCGTTGCACCAAAATATTACGGTTTGCTTGTTAACTGCAATCTCTTTTGCAAGTTTATACATAGACGTTCGGCTTTCCCGTAATAAAATATTTAGCCTTTCCGTGAATATTTCCATAATCATGATATATATTACTAGAAAATTAGCCTAACAGCTTGACAAGTCTAATTTATTAGCCTATAATATTGCATGTACGGCAAAAATATGATTATTGTCGTCAAAAAGGTATTGCGGCGCGTCGGTGTATACATCTACGTTTGATGACGGGTACTTTAACAAGCATCGAAAGTTTTTATAAACGGAAGTAGAGCGTTAGAGTTTAGCCGTATAAATAATTTTTTTCGGCGGTGACTGAATACCTGACGCGAGCGACTTATGTCGTTCGCGTCGTTTTTTTATCGATTAAAACCCTATATCGCGCAAGGCGGCTTTGAGTGTAGTCGCGGAAGAAAGCAGGGCGGCGCGTTCTTCGTCGGACAGTTTTATGTCCATAATATCTTCCACGCCGCCCGAACCTATCAGCGACGGCACGGAAATATAAATATCGTTAAGCCCGTAGCGTCCGTTCACGAGCGTGCTTACCGGCATTATGGAATGCTCGTCGCGCACTATGCTTTCGCATATCCGAGTGGTGGCGGCGGCTATTCCGTAATATGTCGCGCCCTTTCGTTCGATTATTTCGTACGCCGAATTTTTAACTTCGTCGGCGAGTTTTTTGCGGTTTTCTTTATGGCTTTTGTAGCCGCAGTGCGCGCAGTATTCGTCGAGCGGTATGCCGCTCACGTTCGCGCTCGACCATACCGCCAGCTCGCTGTCGCCGTGTTCGCCGATAACGAACGCATGCACGCTTCGCGGGTCGACGTTGAGCCGTTTGCCGACGAGAAATTTGAGCCGCGCCGAATCGAGCACCGTACCGCTCCCGAACACTTTGTTCTGCGGCAAGCCCGACAGCTTGTACGTAACGTAAGTCATCACGTCGACGGGGTTGGTGACCACGAGCAAGAACGCGTCGGTGTTGTATTTTATTATCTGCGGAACTATCGAGCGGAAAACATTGACGTTGTTGTGTATGCAGTCCAACCGCGTTTCGCCTTGTTTTTGCGGCACGCCCGCGGTGATGACTATTATCCCGTAGTCCGAAAGATCGCAATAATCGCCCGCGCGGATCTCGGCGGGGCGGGTGAACGGCAGGCAATGGCTCAGATCCATGGCTTCGCCGACGGCGCGGTCGCGGTTTTTGTCTATCAGCAAAATATCGGTGAACAGTCCGCTTTCCATGAGCGCGAACGCGGTGGAGCTTCCCACCATGCCGCAACCGATGACGGCGATTTTTCGTATATCCATACGGTATTCCTTGATTTGTATTTTGTAAGTAGTTTTCGTGAACGATCCTGAAAGTATGCGTCGGCGCGGTCATTCGCTTGATTTTTTCCGCGCGGCGGAGTAAAATACATACATGCGAAAGATCGCCGAATTCATAGTAAAAAAGCGTCTGCTTTTTTTTATAATTTTTGCCGCGCTCGTCGCGTACGGCATCTTCGGTGCGACAAAGATCGAAGTCGAGTACGACATAACACGGTATTTGCCGAGCGATACCGATACGGCGCAAGCGATAATGATAATGAACGACGAGTTCGCGACCTACGGCTCGGCGACGTTTTTCGTGAAAAACATAACGGTAGACGGCGCGCAGGCGCTCGCGGATAAAATTTCGGCGGTAGACGGCGTATCGGGCTTTACGTTCGACGCATCGAGCGTGAGCAATTACAAAGACGGTCATGCGCTGTACAATATGTTTTTCGCGGGCGGGAGCAAGAGCGAGTCGGCAGTTGCGGCGTATAACGACGTGGTCGGGATATTGAACGACGGCGGGTACGATTATACCGTGCCTGCTCCGCTTGTCAATAACTATGCGCAAACGCTCGCCAACGAAATGGTGATAATCATAGCCGTAGCGGCGGCGGTCATACTCGGCGTATTGCTGTTTACGTCAAAAAGCTTTGCCGAAGTGATAGCGTTCCCGATAGTCTTCGTCGTCGCGGCGATACTGAATATGGGAACTAACTATTGGCTCGGCAAAATTTCGTTCGTATCGAATACCGTGTGTATAATTTTACAGCTTGCGCTGGCGATAGACTATGCCATAATATTATGTCATAGGTTCACCGAAGAAAAGGACAAAAGACCGGGCGACGCGCAGACCGCGCTCATAAACGCTTTGTCGAAAGCGATCCCGGAGATCGCGTCAAGCTCGCTAACCACGGTATCGGGGCTTGTCGCTCTCATGTTCATGCAACTCGGCTTGGGGTTCGATCTCGGCATGGTGCTTGCAAAAAGCATAATATGCTCGCTGTTGACCGTGTTCCTGTTGATGCCGGGGATATTGCTCATGCTGTCTAAATGGATGGACAGATCGCGTCACCGCAATTTCGTGCCGAAAGTGATGTTTTTGGGCAAGGGCGTGCTTAAAGCGCGCTATGCGTTTATCGCGGTGTTCGCGGTGTTTTTCGGCTTGGGCGCGGGGCTTAGCCAAACGGTCGCGTACTGTTACAGCCAAAATTCCATAGACACTTCGCGCCCGACGGCGACCATGTCGGCGAAAGCGGAAGCGGAAAGCGTTTTCGGCGCGAGCAATGCGTTTGTGATACTCGTACCCGATACCGTCGACGCGCAAACACAGCGCGCCATACTCGCGACGGTGCAAAACGAGCCGCTCGTAACGTCCGCGCTCGGTTGGGCGGGATTGGGCTTGCCGTCGCGCTCCGATCCAGATAAAACGTATTACGTGACGGATAGCATCAACTGTATAGAGTTCAACGACGCTACCGGAACGGGCGCGTTCGCGTCGCTCGCCGTGTTTTCGATGTATGCGCAAAGCCGCGGCGAAACGATAGTCGATCCCGCCGCGTACAGAGCGCCCGCCGCCGATATCCTGCGATTCGTATTCGATACGGGGCTTGCGGGCGATGCGTTGAGCGAGTACGAGCGGCTGTTCTCGTTCGGCAGGGAACAGCTTATCGGTAAAAATCACGCGCGCATGGTGTTTAACATAAACGCGTCGGTCGAAGCCGACGAGACCTTCGCGCTGATAGAGCGGTTGATGCCGACCGTAAAGAACATGTGTCCCGAAGCGATATTCGCGGGCGAGAGCATGAGCGCGTACGATCTTAATTTTTCGTTCTTGCACGATAACATATTGATCTCGGTGCTTACCGTGTGCTTTATTTATTTGATACTCGCGCTCACTTTCCGCTCGTGGGGCATTCCGTTAGCGCTTGTTCTCGTTATACAGGGCGCGATATTCATGAACTTCGCCATACCTGCGGTATTAGGAAACAACGTGTTCTTTTTCGTCTATCTTATAGCGAGCGCCATCCAAATGGGTGCGACGATAGACTACGCCATATTGTTGACTAACCGTTTCAGACAGTATAAGCAGACCGTGCCCAAACGAACGGCTTTGATCCGTGCAGTGTCGGCGGCGTTCCCTACGATAATGACGTCTGGTACGATAATGACGGTCGCGTCGTTCTTGGTAGGGTTCATAACAAGCGATCCGTTGATCTCGTCGATGGGAATGACGCTCGGCATAGGCACGTTGATATCCATTGCGTGCGTGCTTACGTCGTTGCCCGCGTTATTGTACGTACTCGATCCGTTGCTCGAAAAAACGGTGATAAAGCGCAAGCGCAAAGCGGTCGACATAACTTTGCCCGATCCGAGCTTGCCGCCGACGACGGAACGGTAAATTCGGAATTCGGAATTCGGAATTCGGGATTCGGGATTCGGAATTAAGGACAATTAAGAATTAAGAATGCAGAATTAAGAATTGATGTCAATAAATTATCATGCGGCTAACGCCTGGATCTCTCCACTCCGTGCGCTAACGCGCACTACGGTCGAGATGATGGAGAGGGGGGTATGGGTTTGGCTATTCTTGTTTGGAATGGTAACCGACAATCAACTTCCCATCATTTCGAGCGTAGCGAAAGCGTAGTCGAGAAATCAAGGCGATCCGCCGCAAGGTGAATTAAAAATTGAGAATGCAGAAAACAGTAGCAATTTGTGCTCGGAACAGCTCTCGACTACTACCGATTTAAAATATTATTTCTTTCTCTTTCCGAATTTTTTGCGCTTAATATTTCCGACCGAAAGTTATTTTTTGTCGGCTTTGTACTCGTATTTGCCGTCTTTGATCTCGACGCGCAGCTCGCCGCTTTCTCCGTCGAGCTCGTACTTGACCTTTGTTTCGGTCTTGCCGTTTTCGGTCTTGCGCTTGACGGTGTATTTGCCTTTGGCGTCGCCCTGTAAAAATTCGAGCGTGAATTCGGTTTTGGCGCTGTCGTCATCCGTTTTTTTCTCGAATTCTACGGATGTTTGTTCGACGGTCTTGCCGTTCATGACGGTGGTGTAAATAAATTCGACTTCGTGTTCGTCGCTTTCGACCGATATCTCCTGTTCCATTTGTACGTATGTCGTTTTATCGTCGGGGTCGGCGTATGCGCGTATCAGCAATTCGTTTTCGGTCTCGTCGTCGTCCGATTCGGCTTCGCGTTCGCCTTCGAGCAAGTATTCGGCGCCGTCGAGCAGCATGACGCCGTTAAGCGTATACTTCTTTTTGTCGGCTTTGCGTCGGTCTTGTCGCGCGGATCGGTCGGGGCGCAGATCGGAGTCCGAATCGAGCGTTTCGTTGTAATACATCACGTACTCGACGGTGTTACCGTCGAAATCGAGCCCCGTTACGGTCAATTTCGCGTAGTAAGGGTAGGCGGCGTCGTTATTGATCTCCGATCTGGTCGTGACGATATCGTCGCCGAAGAAGCTGTCGAGCGCGGTGAAATATTTGTCGAACGCGCTCATGCGCTCGGTCACGTCTATTTCGCCGTCGGTCGAAGCGTCGAGCGCGCGTGCGCGATAAACGCTTTGCGCGGGATATGCGGATGCGTCGAGCGCGGCGTTTAACAGCTTTGCCGCGGATACCGCGCCTATGCCGTATGCGTCGGTCGCGGACATTGCGGTAATGTTCGGTTGCGGGATAGGGTGGTCGATGGGGCGGTTTAGCAACCATACGGGCACGAATATCGCCGCGCAAACCGCTACCGTTGCCATCGGCATAAGTATGCGCATATACGACCGCCTGCGGCTTTTGGTTTTTTGCGGCTCGGGTGCGGCGCGGAACAATCCGTCGCGTTCGGCGGAGTTTATGACTTCGTCGAATACGTCGGGCGTATGCGTGCGCGCTTCTTCGCGCAATCTTTTTTGTATATCGTCTTTCATATTGCGCCTCCTTTTCCGTCGTTAAGCGCTTGCCGCATCGTTTGCGTAGCTTTGTTATATTTCCATGTTACCGTTGCGATCGGCATTTCGAGCATTTTCGCTATTTCGCGCCGCTTGTATCCCGACACCGCCGCGAGCATGAGTATTTGAAATTCGTCGTCGGGCAGAGTTCGCCGCGCTATGTCAATCAAAACGCCGTATTCGTCGGGCGCGCTCGTTCCGAACATATATTCGTGCTCGTCGCTGTCGACCGAGCTTTCGCGGCCGCGTGATTTTTTGACGTTGAGCGCTTCGTTTCGCGCAATGCGTATTATCCACGCAACGACGTTGGTGTTCGGCGTATACGACCGCGCATTTTTCAGTACTTTCAAGTACGTCGTTTGCATGACGTCCTCGGACAAGCCGCGGTCGCGCAGAACGGATAGGGCGGTATAGTAAACGGCGTCCTTGGTCTTTATATAAATGACCTCGAACGCCGCTTTGTCGCCGTCGACAGTTCGTTTTATAAGTTTGTCGAGATCCAATCCGCCCTCCGATCGGTGCAAAATAATATACACATATCTTATCAAAGCGGTCGAGATTTGTCAATCGATCGTGCGATCAATGCTTTTTGTACTTTTTTGTCGATTTGTCGGCGAACTCGTATTCGTATATCGTTTCTCCGTTTTCGTTTGTCTTTTGCGTGATGCGGAATTCGCCGAATTTGCCGTTGGCGTCGTACTTGACTTTTATCTGCGTTTTGCCGTTCTTTGTTTCGCGCGATAGCTTATACGAGCCTTTCGCGTCGCCTTGCTCGAATTTGAGTTTTAACTCGTCCTCCGTCTTGCCGTTTTCCGTTTCCGTTTCAAATTTGACCGAAGTTTTTTCTATGGTCTTGCCGTCGGTCACTACCGAATAAACGTATTCGGTTTCGTTTTCTCCTTGTTCGACCGATGTTTCCTGTTTCATTTCGATGTACGAAGTCTTGTCGGCGGGGTCTGCGTATGCACGTATTTTAAGCTCGTTTTCCGTTTCTTTGTCGTCTTGTTCAAACGAGCGTTCGCCGTTGAGCGCATAGTCTTTTCCGTCGAGCGTCATCGTTCCGATAAGCGTGTATTCTCTTTCGATCTCATCGGAGTCTTTGCTCTTTTCGAGCGTTTCCGTATAATGCATTACGTATTCGACGGTTTTACCGTCCATATCGACGCCTTTTATAGTCATTTTTGTTGCGAATGCGTAATTTGCGTCGGTATTCTCTTGCACGGCAGTAGTAACTATGTCGTCCGTCAAAAAGCAGTCTAATGCGGTAAAATACTCGTGAAATTTATCGACTTCTTCTTCGGGCGGCTTCTCGTCGGGCGCGGCGTCGGTCGGCGCGTTTAAATCGCGTATTGCGGCAAGTTTGCCGAATGCTTGCGACGGTACCGCGCTTCCCAAAAGCTTGACGGCGGACACCGCGCCCATGCCGTAAGCGTCGGTTGCCGACAGCGCGCCGTCCGGCGATACGGGGCGGGCGGAACACGCCGATAGGGCGAAAGCGGCGAGCGCCGCGCATGTGACCGCCGATGCGGTCGTCTTTATCGTTTTATTCATGATGTTCTCCTCCGAAAGGTATTTTTATACGGGATATTTCCCTTACGCTATATACAACAATCGAGAAAGGCGTTTTGTTGGCGAAACTCGAAAAAATTTTAAAAAATATTTAACGTAGCCTTTCGGTTGCAACGATAATTGCTCCCGCATATGCGCGCATATATATAATATATAAGGTATATATAAAGGCACGGTCGACGCGCTTTGTTTGGCGTATAAAAAATTTTTTAAAAATTTTCAAAAAACTTTTAAAAAACGCTTGACATATATATTTAGGTGTGGTATTCTAACAAAGCTGTCGCGAATAAGACAGCACACGGGTCTTCCAAGTATCGCGAATAAGCCATACCTCTGGACATAATAAGCAATAACGCATAAAGGGACGAAAGTTCAAAGTTGTTGTTTGTTGTGTTTTTTTTGACCTTATGCGTCCCCGTGTCGCACATTGACAACTGCATATAACTTAAAGCGAGTATACAAATATCAAATAAATTGGTGATATGTATTACCAGTACAATTTTGAAAGTTTATATCTTGTAAATTCTTATAATTAGGAATTGGACGATTAAGCTACCAAGAGCATACGATGGATGCCTAGGCATCTGGCGCCGATGAAGGACGTGATAAGCTGCGATAA
>CAMSYM010000011.1 GCA_947066105.1 uncultured Clostridia bacterium | reverse complement strand
TATTGTTAATTAGGTTATTATGCGGCTACGCCTAGATCTCTCCACTACACTCGCTAACGCTCGTTACGGTCGAGATGATGGGGAGAGTGGAATGGCTTTTATCTTTATTCGACGCGCCGACTTTTAGGTTGGGCGTCGTTTTTTTTAGGCTGTGCAAAAGCTATTGAAAACGTTTTGCCGCTGTGATATACAGTTAGCAAGAAAATGCCGTACGAAAAATTCGGCGGTTTTCAATATTTCCGACGGAGGAATGTGATGAAAAGGACAAAAAAGCTACTCGCGCCGATCGTGGGGCTTGCTCTGTCGCTGTGCATGGCGACGGGGCTTGTCGGTTGCGCGCAAAACATCGGCGGCGGAAAGTGGGTAACGCCCGATATCCCGCCCGAACAAATAGTCGAACCGCCTGCTCCGACGTACCGCGTGTACTCGGTGAATATGCGGTACAACGATAAAAACATAGACGGCGGCATGCTGTCCGTGGATAAGTCGGCGGGGACGATCCGCGTTACGACGGACGTCGCCAAGGACGACGGCGCGGACGGTACGGTCGTTTACGACAGCTCGGACAAATCGGTCGCGACGATAGCCGCGGACGGAACGATCAAGCTTTTTGCCAAGGGCGAAACGGTGCTTTCGGCTACCGTCGGCGATAGATCGCACCGCGTCGTGCTTGTCGTCAGCGACGATCACGCGGTAAAACCGCAGTCGCACACGATAACGGTCAACGGCGGCACGGCGAGCGTTTCGAGCGCGGCGGCGGGCGAGTACGTAACGCTGTCCACCGAGATCCCCGAACATAAGGATTTTGTTTCCTGGATATTCCCCAATTCGGTGACCTGGATAAACGGCAATGTGTTTAAAATGCCCGACCACGACGTCGAGATCAAAGCCGAGTTCACAGACATGCTTTACACGCTCAATATCGTCGGCGCAACGGTGACGCTCGCGGACGGCGAGAGCGATATAGACGGCGCGGACGGCGGCTACACCAACGACGGCGACACCGCGGAATACGCTATCACTACATATTCATTCCCGTACGATACGACCGTCGACGTGCAGGCGATAGCCGAACCCGACGGCAAGATATTCGTCGGTTGGGACTACGGCAGTCAGGACAACCGCGCGGGCGATATGGGCGTGCCCGAATACAGCTTCAACATGCCCGACGAAACGTTTACGGTGTGGGCTATATTCGGCGATTTGAAGTCCAAGGTCCTTACCGCGGGCGGCATAGGCAGTGTTGCCGGCTCGACGCAGATAGTCGACGGCAAAGTGTCTAATGCGGACTTCCCTGATCCCGTGTACGAAGGGCTTTCCGGTTACCGTATCACGATAGGCGCGGGCGCGACTACTTCGGCGGGTTATACCAACGAAAATATACAAGGCAGCGATCTTAATTCCATAAACACCGGCACGCGGTTCATGAAAGCGATATTCAAGAACAACAGCGCCGAAGCCGTCACCGTGGAGATCTTCGCTTCGTACTACGGCATACTCGCCACGTCGGGACACGTCAAGATAGATGGCGGAGAAACCAAAAAAGTATTCTTTACCGCAGGCATGGGCATCGACAAGCCGTGGATGGGCTTTGCGGTGCGCGAGAACAACGCAAAATCGCAGGTGATTTTGGATATGGTCTTGGGTAGCGCGCCCATGTATCCTAAGGGCGATAAATTGCTCGCCGTGTCGGGCGGTCCGCAGTACGTCAAGTTGAAGGACGCGAGCAAGGACTTTATGTATAAAGCCGACGGCGATCCGTTTACGGTCGGCGGCAAGTATGACCGCGAGCGGTGCGTCGCTAATAAAGTGGGGGCTATTTACGTAGCCAACTATGCGCACAGCGGTTGCTACGGCGACGTTACTCCCGCCAACCCGTCGTACATAAGCGCGCCTATCGTGAACATGCCCGCATTCGACGAGAGCGATCCCAAGGGTGTTATTTACGGTAAGTATCTCAACCTTGCGCTCAATCCCGAAGTCAGCGTTACTACAACGCTCAAACTCGTCGTAAGCACCACCGCCGATCCCACGCAAAGCGCGGTTGCGAGCGTCGACATTAATTCGGAAAACATCGGCGACATGATAATGTTTAAGCTCGAATGGGATCGCGTCGCGGGACAAAACTATTACTTTTCCATCGTCAAGGAAAATCTCGACGCTACGGGAACTTACGACGCGAACAGCTTCTGTATACAGATGGTATACAACAACTGCATCGGGTACGAAGAATAAGGGAGTGAATAAAAATGAAAAAATATAAAAATCGTATCAAAAGGGTGGCGGCGGTTGCGACTGCGATGGCGGCGATACTTTCGGTCGGTACGCTCGGCGGCGCGTTCGCTGATGCGGCGTACGATGCGGAGCTGACCGTTCGCGAACCCGTTTACGGCAATTACTTTACGTCGGAATTCGAGTCCAAAGAAGCCGCTTTGGCTTTCGGCGAGGAAGTAAACAAAGAAATATACGGCGAAGGCGTGACGATGCTCAAAAACGAGAACAACGCTTTGCCGCTCGGACAGGGCGCAAAAATAAGCGTTTTCGGCAAAAACTCCGTCAACATGCTCACGAGCGGTTCGGGTTCGGGCGCGGGCGGCGGCGGTTCGGTGGTAACGCTTACGCAGGCGCTTAAAGACGAAGGCTTTGCGGTCAACCCCGCGCTTACCAACTTTTACGGCAACAACGATCTTTCGGGCGCGGGCAGGATAAATGCGCCCGGCAACGGCAACGTAGTTCCCGGCTATATCACGGGCGAAACGCCGCTTGCGAGCTACACGCAGGACGTTAAAGACTCGTACGCGAATTATAACGATGCGGCTATCGTCGTGATCTCGCGCATAGCGGGCGAAGGGTTCGATCTGCCGCGTACCATGAAGTGGAACGGCTCGTCGTTCGGCTCGTGGGGCGCGGACGCGACCCAAATAATACCGGGCGCGAGAAGCATGGACGATCACTACTTACAGCTCGACAAAAACGAGAGCGATCTTATAAAATACTGCGGCGAAAACTTCGACAAGGTCGTTGTGTTATTTAACACGGGTTCGCAGTTCGAAACGGGATTCTTGGACGATCCCGGTCACTACGGCTATCACGAGAACGTCAAGGCTGGACTGTGGATAGGCTATCCCGGCGGAAACGGCTTGACTTCGCTCGCCAAGATATTGAAGGGCGAGATCAATCCGAGCGGCAAAACCGTCGACACATGGGCGCGCGATTTCAAAAAAGATCCCGTGTGGCAAAACTTCGGCAACAACATGATCGAGATAGACGGCGATCACAAGGGCAATAAATATCCCAACATCGCCAGCTCAGGCGGAAACGGCGGCGGCGGATACCGCGGAAATTACGTCGTTTACAAGGAAGGCATTTACATCGGCTACCGTTATTACGAAACGCGCGGATTCGTAGAGGGCGCGGACGCGTATACGCCGACAGCCGCCGACGCGATCTGCGGCACGGAAACTACTTCGTGGGATAACTGGTACGACGCGCACGTCGTATATCCGTTCGGTCACGGATTGTCGTACACGACGTTCACGCAAGAGATAGTTGAAACCGTTCCCGCAAGCGGCGCGGCGCTCACCGCAGACGGCAAGATAACGGTCAAGGTCAAGGTGACCAACACCGGCGACGTAGCGGGCAAGGACGTAGCGCAGATATACTTCACCGCGCCGTATACGCCTAACGGCATAGAAAAATCGCACGTCGTATTGGGCGGCTACGAAAAGACAAAGCTGTTGGCGTCGGGCGAAAGCGAGACGCTCGAAATTACGCTTTCGGTGCGCGACATGGCGTCCTACGACTGGGACGACGCCAATAAAAACGGCTTTACGGGCTACGAAGTCGAAGGCGGCGAATACGAGATCAAATTGATGCGCGACGCGCACAACGAGATAGACAAGGTGACGTACACCGTCGCGGAAACGGCGGGCGCGACCGTCGGCAAAACGGGCTTTACTTACGGCACGAGCGAAACGACCGGCTATGCGATAGAAAACCGTTTCGACAAGGTGAGCAATTACCTGTACGAAATAACGAACAACGGCGAAAAATACATGAGCCGCGCAAACTTTACGGGGACTTTCCCCGTTCCCGAAATGCGCACGACTGCGCCCGATTGGGTGGTGGCAGGCGTTTCGGAATGGGATAACCGTCCCGCGAGCAAGGACAAGGACCAACCGTATTACACCGAGGTCATGCCCACGCAGGGCAAAAAGCTCGAAACGCCGATAAAACTCGGCGAGCTTATGGGCGTTGATTACGAAGATCCGAAGTGGAACGACTTTATGGATCAGCTCACCGTCGATCAATTGCAATCGCTTGCGAGCAACGGCGGGTACGCGTCGGGACTTAACGACAGCAATCTCGGCATAACGCGTACGACCAATGCGGACGGTCCCGCAGGGTGGAGCGTCGGCGCGCCGGGCGGAAAACACGTGTTCTGGTGTGCGGAAACGGTGCTTTCGTCCACGTACAGCAAGGAGCTTGCCGAAAAGAAGGGCAAAGCGATGGGCGAAGAAGCGCTGTGGTACAAGATAGGCGGATGGTACGCGCCTGCGGTCAATATCCACCGCAGTCCGTTCTCCGGGCGTAACTTCGAATATTACAGTGAGGACGGCTTCCATGCCGGCATGATGAGCGCGTACGTCATACGCGGCGCGCAGGAAAAAGGTCTGTTCTGCTACGTCAAGCACTTCGGCGTAAACGACCAGGAAAGCAACCGTTGCGGACTGTTGACCTGGCTCAACGAGCAGAGCATGCGCGAGATATATATCCGCCCGTTCGAGCTGGACGTTAAGGTAGGCAAAACGCGCGCGATGATGAGTTCTTTGAACCGCATCGGATACGAGCCTGCGGGCTGTAACTATCAACTGCTCACCGAGATATTGCGCAACGAGTGGGGCTTTAAGGGCAACGTCGTTACCGACTCGTGGGCGGACGCGTGGCACGACAGCATCGATCACATGATCCGCGGCGGCGGAAACCTGTGCTTGGGCGGCGGCGGAAACGTGCGCTACAACGTGGGCACGGCGACGACCGTCACCGCGCTCCGCAACGCGGCAAAGGGCATACTTTACGCGCACGTCAACAGCCTTGCGATGAACACGGGCGCGACGCCTGTTACGCCCAAGCCCATAGAGAGCTTTGTTTCCACCCCGCTCACGGCGGCGGTAATGGGCGGCGTGTACAACGCGAATATAGCTACGGCGGTGATATCCAAAGTGCTTTATCCCGACGGTAACGACGCGGACATCGTTTATACGCTCAACGCAAACAGCGTTCTTCCGAGCGGACTTGAACTGACGCGCGACGGCAAGCTTACGGGCTCGCCGACCGAAGAAGTAAACAACTTCCGATTCACGGTCGACGCGACGTACGCGGACTACACATTGTCGTGCGACTTCACGATCACGGTCATCAACGCCAACGGCTCGATAATCTACGAAACGGATACCGAGCTTGGCGCGGCGACGATAGGCGAAGCCTGTAATATCGATATAGCGAGCGCGAAGATAGTCAAGCCCGACGCAGAACCCGACGAGATATTCCCAACGATCACTTATGCGCTGGCGTCCGGCAGTTTGTTGCCCGACGGGCTGCAACTGACGACGGCGGGCAAGATAGTCGGCACGCCGACGCGCGAAGCGAGCGATTACGGCTTTACCGTGCTGGCGAGCGCGCTCGGATACAAGGACGTGGCGGTATCGTTCACGCTCTCCGTGTTCAACAAAGTGGAGTTCGCGGGGCGCGAGCTTGCCGCCGCTAAGTTCGGCGTGTCGTACGTGCAAAGCGTGGCTTTTGCTGTAACGCAGTCCGAACACCCCGTCAGATACGAGCTTTCGTCCGAAAGCACGTTGCCTACGGGACTTATCATGACGGCGGGCGGTCTGATAACGGGAACGCCCACGGAAGTAGTCAATGATCACGCGTTTACCGTATACGCGATAAGCGATTACGCCCAAACGCAGAGCGCGGAATTCACGCTCAGCGTGGGGCTGGCGTTCAACCCGATAGAGCTTGCCAACGGCAAGCAGGGCGTGCAATACACCGCAAGCGTGGACACGGCGCAGGGCGCGGGCGAAGTAACGTACTCGCTTAAAGAGGACAGCGTCATGCCCAAGGGTCTTACGCTCAATGCCGACGGAAGCATAACGGGTACGCCCGAGATCGCGGGAGTGTACGTGTTTACGGTGGTCGCGAGCGCGGAAGGTCAGCTCGGCGACGAAATGACGGTCAAACTGTACGTGGCTAACGGCGAACCGAAGCCCGTGTACGTACCCGATACCGTCAAGAGCAACGTCGGCGGGATAGTCGGCGGCGTCGTAGGCGGAGTAGCGGGCGCGGCGGCGATAGCCGTAGGCGTACTGTTCCTGCTCAATTATCTCAAAAAGAAAAAGGCGACCGCGGGCGCGGCTACGACGGAGACCGTCGAAACGCACGACGACGCGAGCGAAAAAACGCCCGAAGACGGTAACGCCGCGGGCGACGAAGAAAACAACGACAACGGTTAATAGCGTGCGTAGTTCGTTCGATCCGTAGTGCGCGGGATAAAAGTCTTGATGCATTACGGATCGCGCTACGCATTCGATAAGGAGCGCTTATGGCTAAATATAAGAATACACACAAATGCAAGGCACTCAAAGTTTGGTTCGTGATATTGACGGCGCTGTTGGCTTTTATGTTTATCGTGACGATGGTGCTTACTCAGGTCGGGTTTTTATACAACACGATAAATTCCGTCATGGGCGGCGAACAGCGGTACTTGAAAAAGGGCGATCCGTCGCAGTATCAATACTACACGTCCGACTACAAAGACAAAAACGAGATGCTAAATGCGGCGAACGCTTTCAACGAGCAGGTCGTCGAGGAAGGCATTATCCTTTTAAAGAACGAGAGCTACGCTTTGCCGTTAAAGAGCGGCGCGAACGTGACGGTGTTCGGCAGGAACTCGGTGAACGCCGTGCTCGGCGGGTCCGGCTCCAATAAGGGCGACGTCAAGGGCGCGGTGAACGACGTTTGTACGGCGCTCAAAAACAGCGGATTCAATTGCAATACGATATTGCACGACTATTATGCGGGGCTTTCGGGCTACACCCGTCCCGAAGTGTCGATGGGATCCAAGCTTACCGGATATCCCGTGTGCGAAGCCGGTCTGCCGTATCCCGACGCGGTAAAAAACAGCTACAAGTCGTATTCGGACGCGGCGATCGTGTTTTTGTCGCGCGAAGGCGGAGAAGGGTTCGACTTGCCGCGCACCATGTTTTACGACGGTTCGAGCTATAAAAAATGGGATACCAAAAACAGGCAGCCCGTTCCCGGCGCGAGAAGCATGGACGACCATTACTTACAGCTCGACGCCAACGAAACGGCGATGTTAAAGGAGGCGTGCGACAACTTCGACAAGGTAGTGGTCGTGGTCAACAGCGCGTCGCCGCTGGAACTCGGATTTTTGGACGATCCCGCGCACTATGCGTACAACCAAAAGATCAAAGCGGCGCTGTGGTTGGGACATCCCGGTTCGTCGGGACTCAACGCGCTGGGCAGAGTGCTTAAAGGCGATGTAAATCCGTCGGGGCGCACCGTGGACACGTTTTCGCGCGATTTCAAGCTCGACCCGTCGTGGCAGAATTTCGGCAACTATCTCGAAAACGACGGCAACCGCTATTATACGGGAAACAAGGCGCGCGGCGCGTACTTCGTCGAGTACCGCGAAGGTATTTACGTAGGCTACCGCTGGTACGAAACCATGGCGGAGGAGCTTGACGCAAAGGACGGAAGCGGCGAAGAGTGGTACGGCGACAACGTGGTGTATCCGTTCGGTTACGGCTTGTCGTATACATCGTTCGACTATTCGGTAAAAACGCCCGACGAGCTTGCGCTCGATAAGGACGGCAAGATAAGTATCGAAGTCACGGTCACCAATACGGGCGACCGCGCGGGCAAGGACGTAGTACAGCTGTATTATTCCGCGCCGTACGCAAAGGGCGGCATCGAAAAACCCGCGGTCGTGCTGGGCGACTTTTTCAAGACGGATATGCTCGCTTCGGGCGAGAGCAAGACTTACGCGCTGTCGATCGACGCGCGCGACATGGCGAGCTACGACTACGCCGACAAAAACGGCAACGGCTTTAAGGGCTACGAGCTGGAAAGCGGCACGTACGAGATAAGCGTTCGCAAAAACGCGCACGACGTCATCGACGAATTCGACTTCACGCTCGCGGAAAGCGCGCGCTACGAGTACGACGGCGAAACCAAGATAGCCAACCTGTTCGACGACGTGTCGGACGGCATAACCGAATATCTGTCGCGCGCCGACGCGTTCAAGAACTTCGACTGCCTTAAAGGCGCGAACGACATGTTGCACCGCGACGTAAGCAACGAGTTTTTGAACGCTTTTACTTACAAGTACGGCGACAAGGCGGAGGACGCTTGGTATGCGGAAAACGCGCCGACGCAGAGCAAAAGCACGCTGTCCTATAAGGACGCGACGGTCAAGCTTTACGACCTTATAGGCAAGGACTACGAGGACGGGCTGTGGAACGAGCTTTTGGACCAACTGACCGTCGACCAAATGAAAACGCTCGTGTCGGTCGGCAATTACCGCACGTTGCAGATAGAAAACATCGGCAAGCCGCTCACCATAGACAGCGACGGACCGATGGGGTTTGCGAGCTTTATGGGCGACGGCGCGGTGTACGGCACATGCTATTACGCGAGCGAGTGTATTCTCGCCGCAACGTACAACGTAGAGCTTGCGCAAAAGTTCGGCGAAACGGTCGGGAACGAGAGCCTTATAGGCGATCAAGCGGGCGACGGCAGGACGTACAGCGGGTGGTATGCGCCCGCGGTAAATATCCACCGCAGTCAGTTCGGCGGACGTAACTTCGAGTATTACAGCGAGGACCCCGTGCTGTCCGGCAATATGGCGACGGGCGTTATCAAGGGCGCGATGAGCAAGGGCGTATACACGTACTTGAAGCACTTTGCGCTCAACGAGCAGGAAACGAGCCGCGACGACAACGGCATAGCCACTTGGGCTAACGAGCAGTCGATGCGCGAGCTGTACTTCAAGCCGTTCGAGCTTGCGGTCAAAAACGGCAAAACGACCGCCGTCATGAGCTCGTTCAACAGGATAGGCAAGACGTGGGCGGGCGGAAGCTACGATCTTTTGACTAAGCTTTTGCGCGACGAGTGGGGCTTTAACGGCATGGTCATCACCGACTTCAACCTTAAAGACTACATGAACGTCGACCAAATGCTCCGCGCGGGTGGCGACCTTAATCTCAGTCCCGACAAAGGACCGTCGTCGGCAAGCACCGCGACGGACATAACGGTGTTGCGCCGCGCCACCAAAAACATTCTGTACACGGTGGCTAACAGCAACGCCATGAACGGCAACGGCGAAGGCATTATTTGGGGCTATTCCATTCCCGTATGGGTGGTGTGGCTGATAGTGGCTACGTGCAGTCTTGTGCCCGTTTGCGGCGTTCTGTGCTTCTTTATGATCCGCGAGATCAAAAAATGCAAAGCCTTAGCCGCGAGCGAAAACGACGGCGCGGCATGCGCTGCGGACGGCGCGACCGAACAGTCCGAACAAACCGATCTATAACCGATAATTTTACAAGGAGAATATTATCATGAAACTCAAAAAGACTCTTTTGGCAATGCTTGCGGCGGTCACGACCGTCGCGATAGGCTCGTCGCTTGCGGCGTGCGGCGAAACCGCGACGCCCCCGCCCGGACCCGACGGCGAAACGCCGAGCGGCGGCGTAAAAACCTACACCATCGAAGCCGAATACATAGACATCGAAAACGTCACCGGTTCGGGGCTTTCGAGCGATCAGTCGGGCGTGGAAATGATATTCGGCGACGGCACGGACGCGCAAAAGGCGTTGGGCTGGTCGGGCGGATATTACGTCGGCTATACCTATACATCGGAATGCGAAATGGAATTCGTGTTCAACGCCGACAAGGCGTCGACAGGTACTGTCGTCGTGCGGCTCGGCTCGGAGCTCGGCAACATAATGCTCACGCCGAGCGCGGTATCGTTCAGCCTTAACGGCGCGAACATCAACTACGGCAGTCTGTCCTTGCAAAACTCGGCGAGCATGGCGGAAATGAAGTTCAAGGATTACCAGCTCGCGGCGAACGCGACTATCAAGCAGGGCGAAAACAAGCTCGTCATGAAAATCAACCAAAACAATCTGCGCGGCTCGTCTACGGGCGGTCCGACGATCGACTGCGTCAAGATAACCACCGACGCCGTCATCACGTACGACGCCAAGACCGACAATCCCGATAAGCGCGGAGCGATATAAGGCAAATTCGGAATTAGGAATGCGACCGGAATTGATGACCGCTACGCGGCGAGAGGGATATAGCTATTCTTTTGTCCTACGCAGCAGCCGCAGGCTATTCTGATCGAAGCGAAGAATCTCAACCATTTAATATTAGTGCGGCTTACGCCCGGATCTCTCCACTCCACTCGCTAACGCTCGTTTCGGTCGAGATGATGGGGTAAGAGAAACGGTTTTGCTATGCTTGATTGGAAAGGTAACCCATACCAACACCCCCCCCCATCATTTCGAGCGGAGCAAGTGAAGAAGCACAACTAATACAAACGATATTCAGAATTGTAAGATATCGTTAATCGTAACAAAAAACTACGCGTAGCCTTCGGCTACCGAGAAATCAAGGCGATCCGCCGCAGGGTGAATAAGTAATTCGGAATGCGGAATTCGGAATTGATGGTCGATTAAGTATTAGTGCGGCTTACGCCCGGATCTCTCCACTCCACTCGCTAACGCTCGTTTCGGTCGAGATGATGGGGTAAGAGAAACGGTTTTGCTATGCTTGATTGGAAAGGTAACCCATACCAACACCCCCCCCCATCATTTCGAGCGGAGCAAGTGAAGAAGCACAACTAATACAAACGATATTCAGAATTGTAAGATATCGTTTATCGTAACAAAAAAACTACGCGTAGCCTTCGGCTACCGAGAAATCAAGGCGATCCGCCGCAAGGTGAAAATGCGTAATAAACGCGTCTCTATAAGGAGGAATCTAAATGAAAAAGAAAATTTTGACGCTTTTGGCGGCGACCGCCGTCATGTGCGGTGCGGCGTTAGCCGTGGGCTGCGGCAGTCACGCGCTGTACAAGGTGGATGCGACCGAAGCGTCGTGTACCGTCGACGGCAATATCGAATACTATAAGTGCTATGTCGACGGGTGCGGTAAGTATTTTACCGACGAACACGGAAATGACGAGATATCGCTCGAAGATACCGTCGTAAAAGCGGGCGGGCATAAAACGATCGCGGTAGGCGAAGCGGTCGAGCCGACCTGTACCGAAAACGGACTGACCGCAGGCGAAAAATGTTCGGTGTGCGGGACGCTCGTCGCCGAGCAACAGGTAGTTACGTTCACGGGACACAAGCCCAAGCATATGGACGGCAAAGCGGCTACGTGCGAAACGGACGGGAATATCGAACACTACGAATGCTCGGACTGCGGCAAGTATTTTTCGGACGACAAGTGTGTCGTCGAGATAGCAAACGTGCGTTTGAAAGCGCTCGGTCATGCGTTCGGCGAGTGGGAGCATATCGCAGGCGACAAGCATAAAAAGGTTTGCGCCAACGACGGATCGCACGTGCAAACGGAAAGCTGTCGGTTCGACAAAACTTCCGACTTTACCGACGGCACGGGGCATTATCTTACTTGCGTCGTTTGCGACGGCAAGAGCGAAAAGAAGCCGCACGATATAAAATGGTTTATCGACGGCAACGAGCATTGGTCGGAGTGCCGCACCTGCGAATACGCGAGCGATCGCGCGGAGCATGCGCCCGTAAAGCTCACGGTCGAGATAGTCGGCAAAAAGCTGTACGGCGGCAGGACTATGAGCGCGTCGGATATTTCGGTCGTTTCGATATGCGAATGCGGACACGAAACGGCGCTCGGATCGGATGATATAGTATTCGACGACGTGACGCTCGCGGACGGCGAAAACACGCTGTCGGTCGGTTACGGACAGTATACTCAGGAGTTTACGTACGACGCGCCCGTCGAGCCGAGATTCACGCTGAAAGTAGTCGGCGCGACGTTCGACGACGGCGGATCGGAGCTTACGCTCAAAGAGGGCGATAAAGTAACGCAAACGCCGATCACCGCAGGCGGTAAAACGTTCGTCGGATTTTTGGACGGACTGACGGTGAGCGACGATCTTTCGGCGTTTATTATGCCCGACCGCGATCATACCGTTTACGCTTTGTACGAAGAGGACATGATCCCGTTCACGCCTGCGAACAAAACGCAGGGGGGAGCGTTCGGTGACGAAACGTTTGAGCATGTTACGCTGGATAACGGTATAGTGGCGACGCGGTTCGTTTGGGACGACGAAGACAGCGAGAACGAGCAGATCAAAAAACCGCACAGCGCGTCGGAAAACAGCGGTATGAATCTCAACGTGAGTTCTCCCGCAAAGGGCGAGAGCTTGATGTTCATCTACGTCGTGAACAACGGCGACAAAGACATCGACTTGACCTGGATGGCGGAAAACTACGGTCCGAGAGGACAGGTAGCGATAACGGCGAAGGCGCATTCGACTACGCGCATGCCGCTCGTATACGGCGACGACACGGGATACGGTACTTTCTCCACGTGCGACCACTGGATAGAGCTTGTCACCGAGCGGCAAACGGGCGAAACGATCGAGCTCGATTTTTACGGCAGGATCGCAGCGACCGAAAACAACAACCGCACGATCGGCATTTCCGCCAAGCTCGATAAGACCGATTACGTCGACGGCGACAAGATCGATCTTTCGAGCCTGAGAGTGACGGCGCGTCTGAACAACGGTTACAACCTTAATATACCCAACGGTTATACGTGCAACGTGACCGACGGACAGGACTATACGTCCGACATAAAGCGCATTACCGTGGACTTCGGCGGATGCACGACGTGGTTCGATATCAACTCCGAGTTCTCCGATTGGATACACGCGACCGCGCCCGCCAATCCCAAAGACGGCTGGCTAACGGCGGAACACATAACCGACGCGGCGACGGGACTTCCGTCCACGCGGTTCGTGTTCAAAGCGGGTACTGCGGCAAACAGTGATACGTACACCGATCCGACACCTGATAAGGGTATAGGCGCAGGCTATAACACAAGTATGCCGCAGTACGTAGGCAAGACGAGAGTGATCAAGCTGTTCGTCAAAAACACGAGCGGTCAAACCTTGAAGTTCAGAGCGTATTGGGAGAATTACGGCGACATAGGCGGTGCGAACGTCGAACTCGATGCAGGCGAAAGCGGTGTTTACGACATACAAATAACGGCGTCGGGCAATTACGGCACGACGACCGGGTGCCGTATCAATATCAAGCTGTTGGAAGGCATCGGCGAATCGGACGCATCGTTCGAGATGTATACGATGTACAAGGCGTTCGACAACGAGATGAGCGGTATATCGGTCGAGCCGAACAGTAAGCATAAAACGACTTTCGCCGTCGGCGAAACGTTCGATGCGAGCAAGCTCGAACTCAAAGTGTCGAGCAGCTTGGGTTCGGCGGGCAACGTGCGCATCACCAACAATATCACGACCGACTTCGACGGGCGTACGTTTACCGCGGACGACGTAGGCGAACATACCGTCACCGTCGTTTGGAACGGTTTGCCGACGACTTACAAGATAACCGTTACGGCATAGTCGGTTAATAAAGTCATCCCCCTGATCGGGTGTTGCGTGCGGTTTTTTTTGCGGGCGCACCCATATACAGAAAACCGTTCCCGATATTGTCGGGAGCGGTTTTCGTTTGCGATAGTGCGCAGATAGCCTACAAAAAAGCAAAAAATTCGACTGAATCGCCGAAAAAATGTTGCTCGGCTATTGACAATCGGGGGGGGGTATGATAAAATCCATATTGACGATTATTTGCGCAGGATATGTTTATAAATGACGGTAAGCGGGGAGTGAATGGGGATTGCCGACCGATCATGTTTGTGAATGTGCGCAACGGCTAATACTATGATCGTGACCGCCGAATGCTTTACGCATCGAGCGGGCGGTCGTCATTGCGGCGTACACTCGTATTTTTTTCGGAGGGTAAATGTTCAACATAGCTATCATCGAGGACGAGCCTGCGGCGGCGCGGCTTTTGTCGGGGTATATCAACGAATACGGCGCGACCAGAAACGAGCAGTTCAATATTTCTGTTTTTTCCGGCGCGGTCAAGTTTTTGGAAAACTACCGCGGCGATTACGATATCGTGTTCATGGATATCGAGTTGCCGGACATGAACGGCATGGACGCGTCGCGGCGGTTGCGCGAGATAGATAAGGACGTGCTGTTGGTATTCGTCACTAACATGGCGCAGTGCGCGGTAAGCGGCTATGACGTGGGCGCGTTCAGTTTTATAGTCAAACCCGTCAGCCGGCAAAACTTCGTCATGAAGTTCGAGCGCGCAATCGAGCGACTGAAAAACAGGACGGACGCGACTGTCTGCATACACGGCAAGACGGGCGCGAAACGCATAAACACGGCGGACCTTAAATACGTGGAGATCCAAGGTCACAATATCGTGTGGCATTTGACCGACAGGGAATTGCGCTCGACGGGTACGCTCAAATCGGTAAAAGCCCAACTCGGTAACACGTTCGTGAGCTGTAATCAGTGCTATCTCGTCAACCTGCGGTATTGCCGCGAAGTGGACGGCGACAGCGTGGACGTCGGCGGCGAAAAACTGCATATATCCCGACCCAAGCGCGCGGAGTTCGTTCGGGCGCTCAACCTGTATATCAACGGCGATTAGTCATGTTTAAGTTTACCGCATTATCGGCATACAAGCTCGTATTCATGTTTGAGCTGTTGATCGCATTTTTTATCTACGCCATGAAATTGCGGCGGCGCAGGCGGTTCGTTTGGCGCGCGGTCGGGGCGGTCGCTATCTGTTTGCTCGCGGCGTTTTTGTTTCCCGTGGGCAAGTATAACGCGTTGTATTCGTCGTTCATGTTTTTGTGTCTGTTCGCGGTCAGCGTGGCGGCGTTTTGCATGTGCTTCGACGAGCCTGTGGTGAGCGTGCTGTTTTGCGGCATAGCGGCGTACACCACGCGACATTTGGCGTTTCAGGCGTACAGCATGGTTTATTCGTCGGCGTCGGTGCTGTTCTCGTCCATACTCGACACGCGCAACGAGAACGGCATATTCAATATTTACGGCGACAGCGAGATCGGCGCGGGCAGTATCAACGCGGGAAGCGTGTTTTGGGCGCTTATCTATACCGCGATATACATATCGGTGTATGCGATCATATTCGGCATTTACGGCAGACGCTTGTGGGCGACCAAGGATTTTAAGATACGCAACGTGTCGCTCATGGCGTTATCGGGGTTGGTGCTGTTGGCGGATATCCTGTTGCACGCCGTTCTTGTGAACATAACCGAAAACTATAACCCGCTGTACACCATTCTCATGTACGTGTACAATATACTTTGCTGTATTTTCACGTTCTATATGCAGTTCAGTCTTATCGATATGAAAAAGATAAAAAAGGACTTGTCCGTCGTCGAACACCTGCTGTTGCAGGAGCGCGAACAGTACGAGCGCACCAAAGAAAATATCGAGCTTATCAATCTGAAATGCCACGACATGAAATATCAGATACGGCGCGGACTGGAAAGCGCCGACGGCGAGTACATAAAAGAAATTACGGAGCTTATATCGATCTACGACAGCTCGGTCAAGACGGGCAACGAGGATCTGGACGTTATCCTTACCGAAAAAAGTCTTAAATGCCGACACGAACAGATCACTTTTACGTGCATGGCGGACGGCGGTAGGCTCGGCTTTATGGATAAGACCGATATTTACGGTTTGTTCGGCAATCTCGTCGACAACGCCGTCGAGGCGGTGCTTAAACTGACCGACGAAAGCAAAAAGATAATCGAGCTGTCCGTTCACGGCGAAAACAATATGCTCGCCATCAACGTGCATAATTACTATGACGGCGATATCGTGTTCGGAAAGGACGGCTTGCCGCGAACGACCAAGCGCGACGCCGCGTTCCACGGGTTCGGTATGAAAAGCATACGCATGATAGTGGATAAGTACGACGGGGATATAGCCGTTTCCGCCAAGGACGGGGTTTTTAACGTTAAGATACTGTTGATAGCGCCGAGCGGGAGTTAGGGGGATTCGGAATTAGGAAAGCGATCGGAATTGTGGTCGATTGAGAATGCGTAATGATGATCTCTGCGGGGTGAGAGCGAATTCGGAATTGTGGTCGATTAAGTATTGGTGCGGCTACGCCCGGATCTCTCCGCTCCACTCGCTGACGCTCGTTTCGGTCGAGATGATGGGGTGGGTGTGTTAATATACTTGTCATTCTGAGCGAAGCGAAGAATCTCATCCTTATTTAATATTGATGATATTCTTCACCGCGCTACGCTTGTTCAGAATGACAAGAACATAGTATACTCATGTATGAAAAAACCACAACCAACACACCCATCATTTCGAGCGGAGCGAAGCGCAGTCGAGAAATCAAGGCGATCCGCCGCAAAGAGAATTCGGAATTAGGAATTCGGAATGCGGAATTGTGGTCGATTAAGTATTAGTGCGGCTACGCCCGGATCTCTCCGCTCCACTCGCTGACGCTCGTTTCGGTCGAGATGATGGGGGGGGGAATGGCTATACTTGTTTTACAATAGGGATAGCAGTGCGAACGGGATAATTTACTTGTCATCCTGAGCAACGCGAAGGATCTCATCATTATAAATGTTACGCCTTGCTTCTTGGAAAAATAGCGTCGCGCCATTTCGATCGAAATCACGGCGATCTATCCCGTTTGTGCAGGCGAAAAAACAAAATATGCAATCGCTTATACGAAATATGCAGTACGGTTTGAAAGTGCTGCGTATTTTTTTTATACTTCAAGCGACAAATCCGAACGTGGGTCGTGCGCAAGGCTTGCTTTTCGGGCTTGAATGAAAAAAGGAGAAATGATATGAAGCGATCGGTTTTTAAAAAACCACTCAAAATCACTTTCGGAGTGTTGGCGGCGGTTTTCATTCTACTCATGATCGCGGCGATAATCGGGTCGAGCATAGCGTATACTTACGAGCCGTTCATCAATGCGTTTTTCGATGTGAAAACTTACGTCAAGGATAATTCCGCGGGCGACGACACCGATTCGACGTATTTTGCGTCCGACTACGTCAAGGAGGACGGCAAGTACGACGATGCGGCGATGCTCGTTGCGGCAAAGGAAGTGTCCGAGCGCGTGGCGACCGAGGGCATAGTGTTGCTCGAAAACAAGACCGTAAACGGCAAAAAGGCGTTGCCCATCGACATGGGCGAAGGCTCTGTCGATAAAAACGTCAGTCTTTTGGGCATTTCGTCCGTGGACTGGCTTTACAGCGGTTACGGCAGCGGACACGTGGACAGTCCCAATGCCGACAATTTGCGCACGGCTATGACCAACGCGGGGTTTAAGGTAAACGCCGAGCTGTGGAGCTTGTATGCAAACAGCGGATACCGTCGCGTTGCGGGGCAAGGACAGATATCCAATTCGCCCATGAACAATACCTGCAACGAAATGCCGTTTTCCAAGTATAACGACAAGGTCAAATCGTCGTTCAACGAGTACGGCACGGCGATAATCACCATAACCCGCGACGGCGGCGAGGGCGCGCCGTGGGATCCCGATCTTACCAACGTGATAAACGACGGATTGCCTTACAACGATCCGCATGACGAACTGCCCGCACAGTTCCGCAACAACAACTATTTACAGCTCACCGCACAGGAAAAAGAGCTGATCGAGCAAACGATCGCGCTCAAAAAGCAAGGTACGTTCAAAAAGGTGATACTGCTTTTGAACATGGCTAACTATATACAGCTCGATCTTATTTCGTCGTACACCGATATCGACGCGATGGCGCTTGTCGGCATGGGCGGCACTATGGCTACCAAAGCGGTGGCGAACATACTTTCGGGCGCGGACGCGCCGAGCGGCAGACTGACCGACACGTTTGTTTACGACAACTGGTCGGCGCCCGCCATGAACAATTTCGTACCGCAACAGTTTACCAACATTTCGTCTTATCCCGAAATATCCAAGCTGGAATCGGGTTCGGAGGACGACGACAGCTACGTTGTGCGGCAGGAAGGTATTTACATCGGCTATCGCTATTACGAAACGCGCTACGAGGACGCCGTACTCGGACAGGGCAACGCCAAGTCGACCAAAGGCACGTACAACAGCAAGGGCGGTTGGAGCTATGCCGAGGAAGTGGCGTATCCGTTCGGTTACGGTCTTACTTACGGCGACAGCGGCAAGTTCGAATATTCCGCGTTTTCGGCTAAGGAAAACGGCGATAAGATCGATATTACCGTGACCGTCAAAAACACGGGCACGCTTCCCGCCAAGGAAGTGGTGCAGGTATATTTGCAAAAACCGTATACCGAATACGATAAGCAAAACGGCATAGAAAAGGCGTCCGTCGAGCTTGTGGGATTCGAGAAAACGCCCGAAAAAGTGGAGAGCGGCAAAACCGCCACGCTCACCGTTTCGGTGGACAAAGAGCGCATGAAGGCGTACGACGCATACGGCAAAGGCACTTATATACTCGAAGCGGGCGACTACCGTTTTGCGGTGGGACGCGACGCGCACGACGCGCTCAACAACATTCTCGCCGACAAGGGCAAGACCACGGCGAACGGAATGGACTACAACGGCAATGCCGAGTTTGTGTATAAGCTCAACGTCAATTCCGACGACTTTGTCAAATATTCCAAGTCGACGGCGACGGGCGCGAATATAGTCAACAAGTTCGACGACGCGGACATCAATCTTTCGGAAAGCGTCGGAGATCAAAAAGTCACATACCTTTCGCGCAAGGACTGGGACGGCACGTATCCCGTTTCGCTTTACAAAATGGCGCTCACCGACGCGGTAGCCAAACAGATAAGCTACGTTAAAGGCGGCGAGGTAGAGGACGATATTTCCGTCGATATGCCCAAGATGAACACCGTTACGGTCGATCCCGAATATCTCGATATTCTCAACGAGGGCAAAGACGAAAACAGCAAGCAGGACAGATTGTGGGCGATCAACCTTAAAGACGTCGAATACAACGACGAGCTTTGGAAGCACTTCCTTAACCAATTGACGTTCAACGAGATGTGCGAGCTTATAACGATGGGCGGTATGTCCACCGTGGCTATCACGTCCGTCAACCTGCCCGGAACGGTCACGCGCGACGGTCCTGCGGGACTCGGTCGGTTGTTCGCCGATAAATTCGGCGTGACGCGTCAGGGCGTCAATTATCCGTCGCCCTGTCTGATGGCGTCCACATTCGACCGCGAGCTGGTGCAAAAGCTGGGCAAGCTGTTCGGCACGGAGCTTATGCATTACGGTATCAACGGTATATACGCGCCCGGCGCGGGCTTGCACCGCACCGCGTACGCCGGCAGAAACTGGGAGTATTACAGTGAGGACGGATATCTGTCGGGCGAAATGCTTTCGGCGGAATGCGCGGGGCTTACGGGCGTAGGCTGTATAACTTACGCCAAGCATATAGGCTTCAACGATCAAGAAGGCGACCGCAACGGCGGCACCGTTTGGGGCAACGAACAGTCGTTCCGCGAAGTGTATTTGACGGCTTACGAAAAGAGTTGCGTTCTCAATACCACCAACGGACTTATGAGCGCGTTCAACCGCATAGGCGGACTGTGGTCGGCTATCCATAAGGGATTGTTTACCGATATAGTGCGCGGCGAATGGGGCTTCGGCGGTCACGTTATAACCGACGCGTTCTGCAATAATTACATGTTCACGTTCGGCGAGGCTGTGGTCGCGGGCAACGACCTGTGGCTTGGCGCAGGACCGGACGGCGGCATCAAGAACCATGCCGACAATGCGGTCGTAGTCAACGCCATGCGCGAGAGCTGTCACAGGATAATGTACACGGTGATCCATTCCAACGCCATGAACGGCATCACGCCGTCTACGCGCATAATACGCGTCACGCCGTGGTGGAAGACCTTGTTGTTGTCGTTGCAAATAATACTCGGCATACTCGCAGGCGCGTTTGTCGTGCTGTTCGTGTTGTCGTTCGTACTCAAAAAGGAAGTTCCCGACGAAGCGCCGATCGCGGCGACTGCCGGCGATGCGACCGTAGCGGATGGAACGGAGCTTGCCGAATAATGGATTTTCCGCCCGCTCATGCGGGCGTAAAACAAAAAATCAAGGAGGGTAGATCATGAAAAAACAAAGGTTCGCTTTTGTCGTCGTTCTTGCCGCGTTGCTGTCGGTACTGGTCGCGTTCGCGGTCGGCTGTCAGTCGGGCAAAACGGCGGAAAAGATCGAATTGAACACCGACGGGTGCAGAACGGTATTTTATCTCGACGAAACGTTCACTGCGGACGGCTTGGTCGTTACCGCATATTACACCGACGGTTCGACGGGCAACGTGGAGCTTAAAGACTGCACTATAAGCTCGCCCAATATGAACGTGGAAGGCGAAAAGACCATTCGCGTCAAGTACGGCGAGCTGACCGAATCCTACAAAATAACCGTCACCAAAAAGCCCATAGAATGGGAAGCTGACTTTACGGTCGATCCCGTCGGCGGCGAAAAGCATTACGAGCTTTCCGCGCTCGACGCGCATCTCGCGGCTATCGGCTCGACGCTCGGACCGTCCGCCGAACACCCCGATCTTTCGATCGGCGGTATAGTCGAAGGAGATCGTATTTCCTTCCGCATAGACGCCAAGTCGGGCGGCATAGCGGAGCTGTATCTCGATTACGATCACACTTCGCAGGGCGGCGCGAACGTTTCCGACATGTTTAAGATAACGCTCGACGACGCGGATATCGATACGGACGCAAAGCTCAACGCGGGCGCGAACAATCATACGCACACGCAATGGTACTGCTTCCAAAAAACGCGTATAGCGCAGTTCGACTTGCCGCAGGGACATCACATACTTACGTTCGAATCGCGCGGCAACGGTTCTAACTTCAAGGGCATTTCGCTCGACTATAAGATCCTCGACGCCATATCGCTGGACACGACGTGCGTCAAAAAGCAGTTCAGATCGGACGAAGCATTCAACGCCGACGGGCTTGTCGTAACGGCGAAGTATCTCAACGACATCACCGAAACGCTGACCGCCGACGACTACACGGTGCAAGCGCCCGATATGACCGAGATAGGCGAAAAGACTGTCACCGTCAAGTACGGCGGCAAGACGCAAGAGTATACGATAGAAGTGGTCGAAAATACCGCGACTTTGACGGGCATCACCGTCGATACCGCCGACGCGCAGACCGAGTATTATTGCGGTAAAGCGTTTAAATCGACGGGAGTCAAAGTGCAGGCGACGTTCGACGACGGTTACGAAATGTTCGTAACGTCCGACAAAGTCAAGTTCACCAAGCCGTCCGATATGGTCGAGCCGGGCGAAAAGACGGTCACCGTCGCGTACGGCGACAAGACCGCGACGTACACGATAAACGTTACGCCCGCTTTCGCGGCAGATCCTGCGGACGAGATCGGCAAGTTTACTTTCGCCGCCGTCGACGCGGCGCTTGGCAAGGGCATAAAGACGTACAAGGCGCACAACGACGTAGGTAACATCGTCGCTATCAACAAGCCGTCGATAACCTTCTACTTTACTTCGACTGCCGACGGCGTAGCGCGCTTGTTGTTCAATTACGACCACAATATCCAAGGTCTTATCAAAAATCACATGGACGTGCTTGTAAACGGCGTCAAGCTCGAAACCGAAAACAAGTTCGCCACGCCGTCAATCAACCACTCGCACACGGCGGCGCACTGCTACACCGCGCCGACGTTTATCGGCGCTGTGTCGGTAAAACAGGGCTTTAACAATATAGAGTTCAAGTTCAAGTCCGACGGCACCAATCTCAAAAATATTTCGCTCGATTTCGGCGACGAAGAGGAAGATCCCAACGCGCCCAAGGAATACGTGTTCGAAGCCGAAAACGCACTGCTGTCGCGTTGCATGGCGGAAACCAACACGACGAGCGGCGCGTCCGGCAATGCCAACGTAGGCAGCACCGTTCCCGACGATCCCGATACCGAAGAGTTCGACGGCTCGTTATGCACGTTCCGCGTTTACGCGGCGGCGGACGTTACGGTGTCGGCGGTAATACGTTTGAGCAGCGGTACGGCAACAACGCTCGACCAGCTCGTCGGTTTGATGACGGTCAACGGCGACCCCGTAGATCTTTCAAATATCCAAGTTCCCGCGGGCGCGCCCAACGGCACGATGTGGTTCATTTGGACGACCGCGACGGTGGAGAACATAAGACTGCACGAAGGACTGAATATAATAGAAGTCAGCCCCATAGCCAACTTCGACTGCATGATATTCACTTCGACGGTCAAGCTTACCGAAAAATTGGAAAGCGAAAAATTCTACATGATAGACGGCGGCTATGCGCTTCGTCCGTCCAACGTACAGCCCGTCGATAAGCATGACGGCTGGTTGAACGGCATTATGCAAAACGACGAAATTTCGTTTACGGTACATACCGATACCGCCACCACCGCCATAATCTCGTTCTTTATGGACCACGGTCCCGACAACTTCGGCAACGGACCTGCGGACAATCAGGCGTTCCCGTTCTGCTCGACGCTGTACGAGTTTACGCTCGAACACAACGACGACACCGCGGCGTTCGTAAGTCACTTGAAGTTCCCGTACTGCTTGCACAAAGGCGCTTGTTCTTACGGCGGATTCCACGATCTCGAAGCCAAGCTCGGCATGATAAATCTCGAAGCGGGCGATACGACGATTACCGTCAAGTTCCTTAAAGAAAGCATATCCAACTTCCACGGCATAGGCTTCTATTCGACGGAGCCGATAACGGGCGTCAGACCCGAAGATCCCGTCAAGCCCGAAGACCCCGATAAGCCGCCCGCTGAGAAAACATTTACGTTCGAAGCGGAAAAGGCTTTACGGTACGCTTGCTCCGCCGACTTCACCGCGGGCGCGTTCGCGTCGGGCGGCGCGGCGGTCGGTTCGGTCGACGTCGAAGACGATCCCGAAACCGAACAATTCGACGGCTCGCTCGTAACGTTCAGGATATATGCGGCGGAAGAAGTCGCGACAAACGTCAATCTGCGCTTGCACAGCGCGACGGCGACCACGCTCGATACGCTCGTAAGACTGATAAAGATAAACGGCGTTACAGTGGAAAACCTGTCGGATATTACAGTGCAAGCGGGCAGCAGTTCGTCGGCGTGGCATATGTATACCGATTGCATTTTGGAAAACGTCACGCTCAACAAAGGGCTTAATGTCATAGAAGTCAGTCCCAAAGTCAATTTCGACTGTATCAAGATCAAGACGACTGTCGAACTGAGCGAAACGGCGGAAGGCGAAAGCTTTTACATGTTCGACGGCGCGAGCGCGGTTTGCCCCGAAACTGTAAAGCCCGTAGCCGGTCACGACGGTTGGGTCAAAGGCATCAAAAAGAACGACGAAATATCGTTTACCGTGCATACCGATAACGCCGTCACGACCATGCTTTCGTTCTTTATCGATCACGGCAACGACAATTACGGCGACGGATTCTTCCCGTTGTATTCTGGATTGTACGAGATAACGTATACCCACAACGGCGAGAGCAAGAAGGTTGTTTGCGATCCCAAATTCCCGTATTGCACCGCATACGACAGCGAGGGCGGGTTCCACGATATCGAAGTCAAGCTCGCGCTCATAGACCTTGAAGCGGGCGATACGACGATAACCGTCAAGTTCCTTAAAGACAGCGTATCCAACTTCCACGGCATAGGCATGTATTCGACGGAAACATTGACGGCGGTCGCGCCGCAAGCGCCCGTTGTGCCCGATTCCGGTCAAACGACAGAGCCCGAAACGCAACGGCTCGCATAAAAGTCATCCCCCCCCCAAGGCGAACGAAATTCGTTTGCCTGTATAGCGAACGCCCTGCGGTAATGCGCCGCGGGGCGTTTGTGTTATATTATCGCGTCGGCATGGCGATATAAATTTTTTTAGCCGTGCGATCGAAATAAAAACACCCGTCGTTTCGCGCTAATGACGTGCTCGAAACAACGGGTGTTTTGTTTTTGAATTGATTTGGATTATTTGCCGAAGTAGCGTTTGAGAAGTCCCGCAAAGCCAGCGCCGTGACGAGCCTCGTCTTTTGCCATTTCGTGTACCGTGTCGTGAATGGCGTCGAAGCCGAGCTGTTTAGCCTTTTTGGCTATGGCGAGCTTGCCTTCGCATGCGCCCGCTTCCGCGGCGGCGCGCATTTCGAGATTCTTCTTGGTCGACGGGGTAACGACTTCGCCCAAAAGCTCGGCGAACTTGGCGGCGTGTTCGGCTTCCTCGAAAGCGTAACGCTTATACGCTTCCGCGATCTCCGGATAGCCTTCGCGGTCGGCAACGCGCGACATCGCGAGATACATGCCCACTTCGGTGCATTCGCCCATGAAGTTTGCGTGAAGCCCGTCCATGATCTCCTTGTCGTCGACTTTGCCGTCGCCGATAACGTGTTCGCAAGCGAACTTGCCGTCGCTCACGGGTTCGAATTTCTTTGCGCCGCAGACGGGGCAGACTTCCACGCCGTCTTCGAGTATTTCGCCGCAAACTGCACATCTTTTCATGATTGTTTTCTCCTTGGATTTGGATTTTATATACGCATTATACAACATAAAAGCGATATTGTCAATTGTTATGGCGACGTTATCGGCTCGAACATCACGGCGAAGTTCGGAAGCGCGACGGGATATTTCCGCATATATAATATTCGCGGCAATTGTCGAAATGCGCCGATATTCGTTTGATTTTTGCGACGGCGTGTGATATTATATTTTACGGTCGTTTTAACGTATATTGCGTTTTTTATCGGGCGGTCCAAAGAGATCGGAGACGCTATGTCGGTGTGTAAAAAAGCTAAAAGACAAATGGATATGTTGCACGGTCCGATGCTTAAAAACATCTTGCTGTTCGCTTTGCCGCTCGCCGCGAGCGGTATTATCCAGCAACTTTTCACTTCCGCCGATATGGCTGTCATTTATTTTTTCGACGGCACGGACGCGCAAGCCGCGGTAAGCAGTAACGGCGCGCTCGTCAATCTTTTGATCAACCTGTTTGCGGGGATCTCCGTCGGCGTTACGGTGGTCATAGCCGAGCTTATAGGCAAGCGTTTGACCGACGACGTTCACAGCGTGGTTTTTACCGCCGTGATAATTGCGTCCGTCAGCGGCTTGCTGTTGTTGGGCGTGGGGATAGGCGTGGCACAGCCTATACTCAAAGTCATGGACGTGCCGCCCGACGTTTTGCCGCTCGCGGTCAAATACCTGCGCATTTATTTTATAGGCATGCCGTTTTTGATGGTGTACGATTTCGGCGCGGCGATGCTCAGGAGCTTGGGCGATACCGTGCGTCCGCTCATTGTGCTGTTTGCGTCGGGCGTGCTAAACGTCGCGCTCAATCTGTTGTTTGTGGGCGCGTTCGGCATGGGGGTCGCGGGCGTGGCGACGGCGACAGTTTTCGCAAACGTGATGTGCGCCGTTATGGTTTTGATATTCATAATGAAAAACGACATGTTGCGCATAAGATTCGGCAGGTCCAAGTTCGACTTGAAATATCTTAAACGCATGTGCGCGATCGGTCTGCCTGCGGGCGTGCAGGGCGCGGTGTTTTCGCTCGCCAACGTGTTTATCCAAAAGGGCATAAACGGATTCGGCGAGGCGGCGATGGCGGGAAGCGGCGACGCCGTCAATTTCGAGATGTACGTTTATTATTTCGTCAGTGGGTTCGCCAATGCGACGGTCGCGTTTTTCGGGCAGAACTATGCGGCGGGCGAGTACGGTCGGTGCAGAAAAATATTTCGGCTCACTATGCTGTCGGCGCTTATAGTGTCGACGGTGTTGAGCGTTTCGTTCACGCTCGGCGGAAAGCTTTTTATACGCATTTATACCGACGATCCCGCGGCGATCGAGTTTGCCGTCATGCGCATGTGGTGCGTGCTTATAGGCTCTATGTTGCCGTGTTTGTACGAGATAGCGGGCGGCGCGTTGCGCGGACTCGGACATTCGCTCATGCCCGCTATTTTCACGGTTGTCGGGTCGTGCGTGTTGCGGCTCGTTTGGATCTATACCGTGTTCGCCGTTTGGAAAGAGTTTTGGGTACTTGTTATCGTCTATCCCGTGTCGTGGATAATAACGGGCGCGGCGATGCTCGTCGCATATTACGTTGTAAGCAAAAAGGCGTTTAAGCAAGCCGTTCCCGCGGCGGACGCGGCGTGCAAAGACGGCGCAGACGGGTTTACTGCGCAAACCGAGATAGCGGACTGTCGGGACGGCGCGGTCGAAGAGCGCGCCGAAAGATCGGCGTAGTTCCTGTTTTTTATTCGTGTTTTGAAAAGTTGCCGCGCCGGTGAGCGCGGTTTTTTCGGTTTTTTATTATTTTTTGTTAAAACTATTTACTTTGTTAAATGATTGATATATAATATATACGAACGTTATATATCAAAGGAGTTATCATGCCTACCGAAACTAAAACCAAAAAGCCCGTCGCGAAGAAGCCTGCGACCGAGCCTGTCGCAGAAGCGGCGAAAAAAACTACCGCGCCCGCAACTGCAAAGCCCGCGGCGGAAAAGCCTGCCGCGGCGAAGAAAGCGTCGAGCGCGGCAATGCCCGAAAAATCTGCGCCCGTTACAAAGACGGTCGCAAAAAAGCCCGTCAAGCCCGCGGTCGAAACGTCCGCGCCCGTCGTAGCCGAAAAGCCGAACGCGGAAACGGCAAAGCCCGTAAAAGCGGATAAGCCCGCGGTCGAAAAGAAGCCCGAAAAACAGGTAAAGACCGAGATGAAAGCCAAAAAGAAAATCCTGTTCGTCGGTTCGGAAGCCGCGCCGTTTGCGGGAACGGGCGGACTGGGCGAAGTACTCGGAAGCCTGCCGCGCGCGATAAACGACAGCGGCGAATACGAAGCGCGCGTGATACTCCCGCTTTACGAGAGCTTTCCGTGCGACCGTCGCAACGAGCTGGAATTCATGTTTTGGACGTTCGTGCGCCTGTCGTGGCGCAACGAGTACGTGGGCGTTTTCCGTTTAAAGGACGGCAACACCACATATTATTTCTTGGACAACGAGCGGTATTTCAAGCGTAAAGCGTTGTACGGTCACGGCGACGACGGCGAGCGGTTCGCGTTTTTCTCCATGGCGGTGTTGGACGTACTGCCGCGGCTCGATTTCATGCCCGACGTTTTGCATTGCAACGACTGGCAGACCGCGCTCGTGCCTATTTATTACAAGCTGTTTTATATGTACCGCGAAGGCTACGGCGGCATTCGCACCATAATGACCATTCACAACATAGAGTATCAGGGCTGGTTCGGGCGCGAAATGCTGGGCGACGTGTTCGGCATTCCCGACAACGAGTTTTGGAGCGTCGAGCATTTCGGTCAGATAAATCTTATGAAGGGCGCGATCGACTATTCGGACGCCGTCAGCACCGTCAGCCCGACGTATGCCATGGAGATCAAGGACCCGTACTATGCGCATACGCTCGACGGCACGCTCATCAAAAACGAGTACAAGCTTCGCGGCATTCTCAACGGCGTGAACGTCGATTCGTACAACCCCGAAAAAAATCCCGCGTTGTTCGCGCACTATTCGGCGGACGACAAGTCGGGTAAGGCGGTGTGCAAAGCGGAATTGCAAAAGCTTTTGGGCTTGCCTGTCGATCCCGACGTGCCTATCGTCGCCATGATAACGCGGCTTGCGACGCATAAGGGCTTGGATATAGTCAAAGCCGCAATGAACGATATTCTCGCGCGCAACTTGCAGTTCGTCATACTCGGCACGGGCGAACATGATTACGAATGGTACTTCATGCATATGCAAGAGCTGTTCGGTAACAAGCTTCGCGCCGTGATAGCGTTCAATACCGATCTTTCGCACAAGATATATTCGGGCGCGGATATGTTCCTTATGCCGAGCAAGAGCGAGCCGTGCGGGCTCAGCCAAATGATGGCTTGCCGATACGGCACTATCCCCATCGTGCGCGAAACGGGCGGGTTGCAGGATTCCATAACCGACGCGTATAACGGCGATTTCGGCAACGGCTATAAGTTCGCGCGTTACGCCGCAGACGACATGGTGGGCGCTATCGACCGCGCGCTCGGTCTGTACTTCGATTATCGCGATAAGTGGGAAGGGCTTACCGACAGGGCGATGCGCACCGATTTTTCGTGGAACAAGAGCGCCAAGGAATACGTCAAGTTCTATAACGAGCTTTTGAACGTAAGATAATTTTTAAGCGAGCGATAAAAACACCCGTTTCGATAAAAGCGAAGCGGGTGTTTTTTTGCAAGAAAAAGCCCCGCGTCGGGGCGGGGCGGAGCGAGCTGTATATATGTATTTTAAAACATGTTCCCGACGGACGCTAACATTATCACTCCCAATATCAAAAAGAATACGGTAAGCGAAATAAATACTATTCCTATGATCAATCCCGCAAGAGACAGTCCGCCGAAGCTTGCGTTTTCCTTTTTGGCGCGTTTTCTTCCGACTGCCGAACACGCTATGCTCGCTATATCCAAAGCGATGGCTATCAACATTAAAATATTTGTTGATACTATTAGAGAGATCAGCCCAAATAACGCGCCGACAAGCGACGTCACGAATCCGACAATGCCGACGGCGTTTCCTTTTTGCGGAAGATCCGCCGACGGTTTTTGCGTGTCGGTCGACTTGAATTCGCCGACCTGAACGCCGCAGTTGGGGCATACGACGGCATTGTCGTTTATATTATTGCCGCAGTTTTTGCAATACATGTTTTTCTCCTTTGAGTGTATTTTGTATGCTCATTATACTCCCAATATACTGGGAAGTCAAGTATTTTTCCCATAAAAGTGGGAAAATAATTACATGAACTATACTTGTACTTTCGGAGAACGGTTGCGCGCATTGCGGACGGAAAAGCACATGGGGCAGATAGAGCTTGCCAAGCGATTGGATGTGGGGAAGTCGATCATAAGTCTGTGGGAGCAGGATAAGTGCGAGCCGACGCTGTCCAAGCTTGTTGCTATATCCGAATTTTTCGGAGTTTCGATCGATTATCTTGCGGGATTGGAAAGTTGAACATTTTTGCGCGAGATTTTGTTATAAGCGCGTCGTATCGCTTGACAAAGATAAAATCGCGCTGTATAATAACCAAGGTATCGCGAACTTGCGATACGTGAATTTAATATTAAGCACTCATAGCGCAATTGGATAGAGCGTCTGGCTACGGACCAGAAGGTTGGGAGTTCGAGTCTCTTTGGGTGCACCAAGACTAACCCAGTCGAACTAATCGGCTGGGTTTTCTTGTGTCATATTTTTGATTTTACCATTACAGCCGCTGTTGTAACTCTCACAATATATTTTTCGTGCAAAATAAAATCCCGACCGTCCGTTTTGGGATTGTCGGGATCGATTTTGTTTGAGTAGTTAAACCAAACTACTATTTCGTCGTCAAACAGCTCTATTTTCACCACTATCAAATCTATCAGTAATTGCGGCGATTCTTGTCTTACTACGCTTGTTATATATTCCATAGCTTGTTCTCGCGTTATGCTGTTTGATTGCTTGTACTTTTCGACTAATATCTTTGCGGACAAATCGTCTAATTGGTTTTGCAGTTCTTTAACTCGATACTTTGTCACATCGTTGATAATTCCTTTCTCTATCGCTTAAATCACGTTAGCCATGCTCTTTTCGGATTTGGCTTTTTGTTTCAGTAATATGTTTAGAGTTGAATGGTCGGTAATGCTTTTTTGATTAACTCGAATAATCTCATCAACGATAAAATTCATATCGACTTCCGAAGTAAATATATCCATAATGTTCAATAAATGTTTTCAACAATAATTTTGCCGTTGACTTAATGCTTTTAGCTGTGCCAACAACCCCAGCCGAAAAGGCAAAATTCGGAAAAAATATATAATAAAAGACGCCCGTTGCCCTGACGTCTTTTAAGAAAGTTCCTTTAAGGTATGGCTTGTTATTTTACTTGTTTGTCCAAGTTTTTAGCTAACTGTGTTTTGATATAATCGTACTCAAACACATCATTACCCATATAGTCTTGTCCTACATTCGGTTCTCCGTCAATATTATCTGAAACATCATTGTTATAATCGGCAACTAATTCGTTGATATACATTGAATTATATCTGACGAAATCATAATCATTGTGCGATGTTAAACTTAATTGTCTATCATTCTCTCTATGCTCGCCGTAGAAAATATTATAAGCGGAAACTACGTTCATAGGAACAAAGTAATGTGAAAGATATGTATTAAGAACTACACATTTCTCTATCATATCAGCAGTGTCTTCTTTTTGCGGCATATTGTAGTCGATAACATAAACAGTAATGTTATCATCGCCGTCATCGTCAAACGATATCATTTTGTCCGAGAACATGTTGCGAATAAAGTCCAATATTGCTATTGCAGTAACATTGTACAGTTTAATTACCGCAGTTCCGACAAACGGTCGTTTATTTTGAATGCCTTTAAGTGTTTTGAAAAATCTCACGCCGGCAGCGGCATCGTAAAAATTGATAACCTCATTATCGGTGTTGGTTATCGGCTTTTGTGTAGCAAATTTTTGTTTAATCTCATAGTGGTTTTCGACTTTAATTATTTCGAATTGTTTGCCGTTTGCAGTAAAACAGGTTTTATTGGCTTTCTCGTCGTTTGTCAAAATATGACAACATATAAGATTGCTGTCTGTTGTTTTACCGCCTTTGCTTTGGGGAAGAATATGATCCACATTCCACCCGTATTCGCTATTGCGATTGTTGTATGCAGCTTTAAGAATTTCACGTCCGGCAAAGTCCTTAACTTTGCTTGTCTTGCCGTAACGCTTACTCCAAAGCGACATAGCGGTCTCATGGTTAATTACCATAGCGTTTGCTTCCATGATATAAATCTCCTTTAATAGAATAATTTATACCGAAAAAGAACCTCCTTTGCAGTTCTTTACAAATGCTTGGCTAATCGTTAGGGGCAACCTAATGCTGTAAACCTCAAAGGGTAATCCTCATAACAGCGTTCCAGAAGATTCATCAGCCTACTTTCCATGAAAGCGTTTAGATTTGCAGTGACTGCATGAGTACTATATCATATTATCATTGAGAAAGCAAGTGTTATAATTAAAATTGGATTAGAAAAGAAGCCCTTATATTGACACGAGATATTATCAATGCTATAATATTGATATCTTTAAAACCTATAGGTAATATTATTATATACAGTAGTGGTAAGTGATAGGTAAAAATAACAAGTAGTTATTCAGATCATAAAATTAATTATCATTTTTAAATCACATAATATAATCACCATAAAAGAAAATAAGCAAAAGGTTTAAAGAAATACAGCAAGGAGGTGTTTATATGAGTTTATTCAAGGCAGTAGCAAAAGCTTGTGCTAAAAAAGTAAGCGACTTGGTGACTGATAACCAAATTGCAAACTCAAAGCAAAAGGCTTATGCAAAGACAGGCAAAGATATAGAAGATGCGCGTAAACGTGGAAAATATATAGACGGTTCTACAGCGTATCGAAATAATTTGCGTCAAATTCGTGCCAAAGCATATAGAAATGGTAGAGATAGAAGAGCGTTTATTAGCGACTTATAATTCGACATTCTATGCTTTGGGTGTACCACGTAAAAAGCCACTGCTATGCGGTGGCTTTTTACGTGGTATAGTAAGTAATACAAGATGTGCGACGAGAAATATCGTAATTATACAAATAAGTATGCTATTTTAATATGTCGATAAAAAATTTCGACTTTTTTCTTGAAAACAGTTGACAAATCGTTCAAGTGAGAATATAATGATATTGAACATTTGAATAAGTGTTCAATCGTTATAAGGAGTTTTACATATTATGAGCGACGTTGTACAAATGGACGATGATTTCGGCGACGAATTGCATTCTCATGCGACGACTGTCCAAAGGGTGAAGGCGGCTATGCCCGACGAGGATACGCTCGCGGACATGGCGGAGCTGTTTAAGGTATTCGGCGATTCCACGCGGATAAAGATATTGGCGGCGCTTTCGGCGTCGGAGTGTTGCGTCGCGTGTATATCCGACATACTCAACATGAGCGTTTCTGCGGTGTCGCATCAATTGCGTATTTTGCGACAGTCTAAATTGGTAAAGACGCGCAGGGAAGGCAAGGAGATCTACTATTCGCCCGACGACGAGCATATAGACAAGATCTTGGCGCTCGCGCTCGAACACGCCAAGGAGGCGTGACGATAATGCGCGATCGTGATGCATGATTATCCGAACAAGCGAAACTCATAGACTGCGTTGTTGTCACCTGAACAAGGCGCGTGTTCCGCAGTGAAGGATCTTTATTTATAAGGATGAGATTCTTCGCGTTGCTCAGAATGACAAATCAGAAGAAGTTAAGATTCTTTGGCGGGCAAAAAACGTTCGGAATATCCTGTGGCTGTTTTGTAGGACAAAATAGAATGATGCAAAAGATTTCTCGGTAGCCGAAGGCTACGCTCGAAATGATTTGGAATATTACATACTTTTACTCTCTCATCCCGTAGGGGGGGGAGTCATTACGAACTAAGCATTACTAATTATAAAAAGGAGTTTATCATGAAAAAAACATTCAAACTCGAAGACTTGGACTGCGCGAACTGCGCGGCTAAAATGGAATGCGCCGTCAAAAAGATAGACGGTGTAAACGACGCGAGCATAAGCTTTATGGCGCAAAAGCTGACGATCGACGCGGACGACGAAAAATTCGACGCGGTCATGAAGCAAGTGGTAAAAGCGTGCAAAAAGGTAGAACCCGATTGTCGCATAGTCATGTAGGTGAAAGGCTATGGGCAAGTTTGCTTTGACAAGGCGCGAAAAGCGCGATCTTATAAGGATAATCGTAGCGCTGTCGCTTTTTGTCGTAATTTTTGCGACCGATAAGTCGATAGGGCTTGACGGCGTTATAAGCGGCGGATACGGTTGGCTGTTGCCGTTTTTCATGTATTTGATCGTATACATGATCATCGGTCACGACGTTTTGTGGAAAGCCGTTCGCAACATAGCGCACGGTCAAGTGTTCGACGAAAACTTTTTGATGTGCGTCGCCACGCTCGGCGCGTTCGCCTTGGCGATATACCGCGGCGCGACGGGAGCGGAGATAGAAGGGTTTGACGAAGCGTGCGCCGTGCTGTTGTTCTATCAGGTGGGCGAATGGTTCCAACGTTATGCGACGGGCAAATCGCGCAAATCGATAACCGCGCTCATGGACATCCGTCCCGATCATGCCAACGTCGTGCGTGACGGCGCGACGGCGGTCGTCGATCCCGACGAAGTGGAGATCGGCGAAACGATAACGGTCAATCCGGGCGAGCGCATAGCGCTCGACGGCGTCGTGCTTAGCGGCGCGTCCGATCTCGACACCAAGGCGTTGACTGGCGAATCGTTGCCGCGCTCGGTCGCGGCGGGCGACGAAGTGGTGAGCGGATGCGTCAACATGACGTCGCGCATAGAAGTGCGAGTTACGCATAAGTTCCACGACAGCACGGTATCCAAAATTCTCGAACTGGTGGAAAACGCGTCGTCGCATAAATCCAAGGCGGAAAACTTCATTACGAAGTTTGCAAAGTTCTACACTCCGATAGTCGTGGGCGTTGCTCTGTTGCTCGCGATAATTCCCGGCGCGATAACCGGCGAATGGGCGATTTGGGTATACCGCGCGTTGAGCTTTTTGGTAGTGTCGTGTCCGTGCGCGCTCGTCATTTCCATTCCGCTGTCGTTCTTCGCGGGACTGGGCGCGGCGAGCAAGTGCGGCATACTTATTAAAGGCTCGAACTATCTGGAAAAATTCGATCGCGTCGGAACGTTCGTGTTCGACAAAACGGGCACGCTTACCAAGGGAAATTTCGCGGTCGTGTCCGCATCTCCCGAAGTCGAGCGCGAGCGCATTATCGAGCTGGCGGCGATAGCCGAAAACGGGTCGAGCCACCCGATAGCGCGTTCCGTACTCGATGCGTACGGCAAGCCGCCCGAACGCGGATACTCGCTCACTGACGTGGCGGGCGAAGGCGTTGTCGCGACGCGCGGCGAAGACGCGATACTTTGCGGCAACGCGAAGCTTATGGCGCGGTACGGCATTGCGTTCGACAAAACGGACGCGGTCGGTACGACGGTGTACGTGGCGCATAACGGCGAATATGTGGGATCGCTCGTCATAGCCGACGAGATTAAGGACGAGTCCGAGCAGGTCGTCGGCGAGCTTAATGCGCTCGGTTGTAAGACGGTCATGCTTACGGGCGACAACGAAAACATCGCCGCGCGCGTCGCCGCCGAGATCGGCTTGACGAGTTATCGCGCGTCGCTGTTGCCGCAGGACAAAGTGAGCGAGATAGAACGGATCATATCGGACGAAAACGACGGCAGGGCGACGTGTTTTGTCGGCGACGGTATAAACGACGCGCCCGTACTCGTTCGGTCGGATATCGGCATCGCTATGGGCGGAGCGGGCAGCGACGCCGCCATAGAAGCGTCCGACATCGTATTGATGAAAGACGATCTGCGCGGGATCCCTACGGCAAAGCGCATAGCGCGAAAGACCATGCGCATAGTGCTGGAAAACATTGTTTTCTCGCTTGCCGTCAAGCTCGCGGTGCTTGTGCTTTCGGCGTTCGGCATTGCGAATATGTGGCTTGCTGTGTTCGCCGACGTCGGCGTCGCGGCGCTCGCAATACTCAATGCCATGCGCGCTTTGCGTGTGCGCGAACGCAACGCGATAGCGACCGAACGCGGCGTAAAGCGTTAAATACGGCACATTATGCGCTTATTGTTTACGTTGAACCGTCGAAACGCTTGATTTCGGCGGTTTTGTGTTGTATACTTTTCATATAAAGCAAAGCGAGGAAATCATGAACGCAAAACAGATAAAACACTATGAGATACTGAGCGAATTTTTCGCCGCCGACACGCTCGATAAGGCTAACGTCGAAAAACGCTTCGGCGCGTTGTTGAAGCTCGATTATACGCTTGCGGAGGATCTTTGGGAGTTCGTGCTTGTGCATAACGAGTCCAAGCTTTCCGACAAAGCCGTTGCGGCGTTGTTGGTAGATCGCGTGTTCGAGCTGTTTTTAAAAGCGTCCGAATCGCGCGCGCTCAAAACGGTCAACGACCGTGCGGCGATACAGCATGCGGTGTTTACCTATTCGCCGACAGCCGATGACGGCGATCTTTTCGGGCTGGCTGTCAATTTGCTGTTGTCCAATAAGGTCGACGCGGTGGATTCCATATTCAAGAACCTGTTCAAGAACGAGTCCATGGGCGTTTCGTTCGGCGAATACATGGTAAAGTATCTCGATAAGTATTTTATCGAGATGATGAAAAAGAGCGCGCAACACCGCGTCGAACTTAACCGCAAGCAGTCGACACTTTTGATGTCGTATGCGCAACGCGTGAAGGGCGACGAAAAAGCGATGTTGGTGCAGAGAATAAAAGAAGTACTGTGAGAATTCGAGATCGTTCTCGATCGAGAATTCGTAAAACGTATTGCGGCGCTACCGCGCGTAACGCGGTTTTTGCCGCAATCGAACATAAGATCGCAAACATAACGGCAAACAGCCGATCGCGTTCGCACGGCGAACGACAATGAGGTATTTTTATGCGCAAAACAAAAATAGTTTGCACTCTCGGTCCTGCGACCGACGATTACGCGGTGCTTAAAAACATGATCCGCGCGGGAATGAACGTCGCGCGGTTGAATTTTTCGCACAGCACTTACGACGAGCATAAGCGTCGCATGGAGATGGTCAAGCGCGCGCGAAAAGAGCTTTGCATGCCCGTAGCCATACTGCTCGATACCAAGGGCCCCGAAATACGGGTCAAAACATTCAAAAACGGCAGAGTGGAGCTTAAAAAGGGCAATAAGTTCACGCTTACTACGCGCGACGCCGTCGGCGACGAGAACGGCGTTTCGGTCACTTACGACGAGCTTCCGAAGTATGTGACCAAGGGCGCGCGCATTCTCATCAACGACGGGCTTATCGAGCTCAAAGTCGAAAGCAAGAACGCGACCGATATAGTCACGACGGTGGTGAACGACGGATATTTGTCCGACCGTAAAAGCATCAATATGCCCGACACGCTCATCGATATGCCGTATCTTTCGGACGTCGACCGCGCCGATATCGAGTTCGGCATACAAAACGACGTCGATTATATAGCCATGTCGTTCGTGCGTTCGGTCGAGGATGTGCGTATAGTCAAAAGACTGCTCAACGAACACGACGCAAACGATATCCAGTTGATAGCCAAGATAGAAAACCGTTCGGGCGTGGAAAACATGAAGTCCATTCTCGCCGAGTGCGACGGCGTTATGGTGGCGCGCGGCGATATGGGCGTGGAGATCCCGTTCGAGGAATTGCCCGGCATACAAAAAGATATGATATCTTATTGTTATCGCGAAGGGAAAAAGGTAATAACCGCGACGCAAATGCTGGAATCGATGATAAATAACCCGCGCCCGACGCGTGCGGAAATTTCCGACGTGGCAAACGCTATATACGACGGGTCGTCGGCGATAATGCTTTCGGGCGAGACCGCGGCAGGCAATTATCCCGTCGAAGCGGTAAAGACCATGGCGACCATCGCCGAACACGTCGAGGGCGATATCAATTTCAAAAAGCGGTTCCGCGCTTACGAGCCGAGCATAAAATCGATAACCGACGCCGTGTCGCATTCCACATGCGCTGCCGCGTTCGATCTGGACGCGAAAGCTATAATCACGGTGTCCATAACGGGTACGACCGCGCGCAAGATATCGCGCTTCCGCCCGTCCGCGCCTATCATCGCGTCGACCACGTCCGAAAAGGCGTACAATCAGCTTGCCATGAACTGGGGCGTTGCGCCCACGCTCGGCAAAATGCAGGAGTCGTCGGACGACCTGTTCAAGCACGCCGTAAATTGCGCGCTCAATACGGGGCTTGTATCGGAAGGCGATCTCGTAGTCGTCGCGGCGGGCGTGCCCGTCGGCGTGTCGGCTACCACCAATACCATGCGCATAGAATACGTTAAAAAGTATTGATAGAGAATTCGGAATTCGGAATTCGGAATGCGGAATTAAGGGCAATTAAGAATGCAGAATTAAGAATTAAGGATAATTTCTTATCGCGGACAATACGGAATAAAGATCGGGAAGTTGAAATGAACAACGAAAAAAAGAATATTCTCATAGTCGAGGACGAAGCGCAGATAGCGCGGTTTTTACAGCTCGAACTGGAACACGAAAACTATTCGTGTACGACGTGCGCCGACGGGCGCGACGCGTTGGAGCTTGCGCTCGACCGTGAATTCGATCTTATTATTCTCGATGTCATGTTGCCGTCGCTCAACGGGATAGAGGTGTTGCGGCGGTTGCGCCAGACCAAGCAAACGCCCGTGATAATCCTGACGGCGCGCGATCAAGTTGTCGATAAGGTGACGGGGTTGGATATAGGCGCCAACGATTACATGACCAAGCCGTTTGCGATAGAGGAGCTTTTGGCGCGTATCCGTTTGCATATCAAGCTCGCGGCGACGCAGGCTTCGTCGAGCATCACTCGCGGCAAGCTGACCGTCAATCCCGACGCGCGCATTGCGACTTACGACGGGCATGCGATAGACCTTACCAAAAAGGAATTCGATCTTTTGGAATTTCTTATGCAAAATCGCAACGTCGTTGTCAGTCGCGAAAAACTGCTGGACGCCGTATGGGGATTCGATTTTTACGGCAGTACCAACGTGGTCGACGTTTACGTCCGATATTTGCGGTCTAAAATAGACGACGTGTACGGCGACGTCATAATCGAAACCGTGCGCGGCGCGGGGTATGTTATAAGATGACCGAAGATCGCAATAAGGACGAAAAGGCGGCGAGCGACGGGCGGGAGCAGTCCGCTACGGAGCTGAACGTCGTCGGCGCAGTGCCTAAAATAGAGAATAACGGCGAGGACGCGCGCGAAACGCTGAAACGTTTGAAAAGCGAAAACGCGCCCGCGCCCGACAAAAAGAAAAAAGCGCGCGACGCGGCGTTGTACGTCGTCGCGGTTTTGTTTTTTCCTATTACGCTCGCCGTACTCGGTATTCGGAAGCTGTTTAAAAAATTCAAGGTGGGGATAACCGCCAAAACCACTATCGTGTTTACCGTCATGTTCGGGTTGATGCTTATCGGCTACGCCGCGTTCGTGCTTATAAGCATTTCCAAGCTGACCGACGGCGGCGGCGTTACGACCGAGTATATGCGCAGGCTCGTTGTTACTTCCGCAGTGCTTGTCGCCGTGTTTATAGTGCTCGGCGCGCTGCTCGGCGGATTTTCCAGTCAGTACATGATAGGTCCCGTGCGCAAGATCACAAGACGCGTCAACGAGATATCCGACGAAAACATGTCGGCGCGGCTCGATCCCGTAGATACGCAGGACGAGCTGATGGAGCTTACCGATCAGATCAACGCCATGCTCGAAAAATTGCAACAGGCGTTCGAGCGGCAGGAAAACTTCGTGTCGGACGCGTCGCACGAGCTTAAAACGCCGTTGTCGGTAATAGCGGGGTACGCCAATCTTTTACGGCGTTGGGGCAAGGACGATCCCAAAATTTTGGACGAGTCAGTGGACGCCATCTCGCGCGAAAGCGAAAACATGAAGCGTATAGTCGATCAGCTTTTGTGGCTTGCCAAGCTCGGCAATTTCACGCTCAATTATTCGGTGTTCAATCTTTACGAGACGGTGTCCGACATAGTGGACGGGTATAAAATGGTCAATGCCAAGCACGATATTTCGCTTTCGGGCGACGCGACGGTCACTCTTAACGCCGATAAAAATTTGATAACCGAAGCGGTACGCACGCTCGTAGATAACGCGATAAAGTATACGCCGCCGCAAACGGGCGTTATCAAACTGAAAATCGAGCGTGTCGGCGAGCGCGTAGAACTATCGGTAGCCGATAACGGCATAGGCATTTCGCCCGACGATCAAGCGCATATTTTCGAGCGATTTTACCGTTGCGATAAGGCGCGCGGCAGAGAGTCGGGGTCGAGCGGGCTGGGGCTTACCATTTGCAAGTCCATAATCGAGATGATGGGCGGCAGTATCCGCGTGGAAAGCGAACTCGGCAAAGGCAGTAAGTTTATAATCGCGCTGACGTGATCTTGGCGACGTGCGCGCGGTGCGTTCGGGTTTATCCGCGATACGACAAAACAGGAAAAATTTCGCGCGACGTGCGCGCATACATTACGAGTATGAAGCTGACCTGGGAAACCGTATTGATGTTTGTTGCGGGCGGCGCGCTTGTGGCGACGCTCGTGTGGGTGACGAGATTAAAGACGCGCGGCGCGTTGCGTGCCGTAGTCAATACGCTTGCCGGCGGCGCGCTTATTGCGGGACTGTCGGCATTCAATATAATAGTGCTACCGTTCAATGCTTTCAACGCGCTCATCGTCGGGTTGTTGGGACTGCCCGGCGCGGGCGTGGTGATAGCGGCGGCATTGTTATTGTAATTCGGAATTCGGAATTAATGTCCGCTACGCGGTGAAAATAAATTCGGAATTCGGAATTAGGAAAGCGGAATTATGGACGATTTAATATTGGTGCGGCTACGCCTAGATCTCTCCACTACGTGCGCAAGCGCACTTCGGTCGAGATGATGGGGAGAGTGGAACGACTTTGCTATACTTGATTAGAAAGTGATCCGCAACAAACACACCCATCATTTCGAGCGTAGCCTCCGGCTACCGAGAAATCAAGGCGAGCCGCCGCAAGGTGAACAAGTAATTCGGAATTAGGAATTCGGAATTATGGTTGACTTAATATTAGTGCGGCTACGCCTAGATCTCTCCACTACACTCGCTAACGCTCGTTACGGTCGAGATGATGGGGAGAGTGGAACGACTTTGCTATACTTGATTGGAAAGGTTATCCGCAACAACCCCCCCCCATCATTTCGAGCGTAGCCTCCGGCTACCGAGAAATCAAGGCGAGCCGCCGCAAGGTGAACAAGTAATTCGGAATGCTGAATTCGGAATTACGGTCAATTTATAGTTATGCGGCTACGCCTAGATCTCTCCGCTACACTCGCTAACACTCGTTTCGGTCGAGATGATGGGGAGAGTGATTTGGCTTACTCTTTTGTCCTACGAAGCAGTCGCAGGCTATCCTGAGCAACGCGAAGGATCTCAACCATATTTAAAAAAGATGAGATTCTTCACTGCGCTACGCTTGTTCAGAATGACAAAGATAACGTCACTATGCTACGCTTGTTCGAGATGATAAAAAGCAGTACATGCGCTACGCTTGTTCAGAATAAGGCTACGCATTGCTACGTAGGACAAAAAGCAGTATATGCGCTATGCTTGTTCGGAAATGACAAAAAGCAGTACATGCGTTAAGGTCGTTCGGAAATGACAAAATATAATTCGGAATTGTTGTCTCGCATTGCGGGGCAAGTAGTGCAAGTCTAAACAAATTGTTCGGTCGAAACGGCGAAATACGTCGTTCGACTTTTAATTTTCATAAAAATGTTCTAAAATTAATCAATCACCGACGGCGGATTTCCGTCAAAGCTCAGGCGGTGCGTAACGCTTTGTGCGCAGGAGGGTCTATGAAGTACGGTCAGTGGTTGAACGAGTGGTTGGACGGATATGTAAAGCCGTCGGCTAAGCCTAAGACATACAATCGCTATTCCGAGATAATCGACGGGCATATCAAAGACAGGCTCGGCGAGTTCGAGCTGAGCGAGCTTACGCCGATAGTTTTACAGCGGTTCGCGTCAGAGCTGTCCGCGCGCGGAAACCTGGTAACGGGCGCGGGGCTTTCCGCAAACTCGGTAAACGGGATAATCTCGGTCGTAAAGAACTCGCTCAAAGCGGCGCACTCGCTCAGTCTGACCGAAACGTTTGCGGCGGGCAAGATAAAACGTCCGCGTTCGGATGCGAGCCGCGTCACATGTTTTACCGTAAGCGAACAGCGCAAGATCGAGCGCGCGGCGGTCGCGCACTGCAAGCCCAAAATGTTCGGCATAGTGTTGTGTTTGTATACGGGATTGAGAATAGGCGAGCTGTTGGCGCTCGAATGGAGCGACGTCGATTTTAACGATTGCACTATTTCCGTGAGTAAAACACGGTTCGACGGCAAGGGCGACGGCGGCACGTTCGTGCGCTTGTCGTACGACCCGAAAACCGCGGCTTCCGCGCGAGTGATCCCGTTGCCTAAGCAACTGTTGCCGTATTTGCGCGATATAAAGCGCAAAAGCAGGTCGGAGCATATCATATCGAGCGACGGCGGCGCGCTGTCGGTGCGGTCGTACCAGCGCAGTTTTTCGCTGTTTTTGGATAGGCTCGGCGTGGCGCGAAAAGGCTTTCATGCGCTTCGACACACCTTTGCCACTCGCGCGCTCGAATGCGGTATGGACGTAAAGACGTTGTCCGAAGTACTCGGACACAAGAACGCCGCGGTCACGCTCGACCGCTATGTGCATTCGCTCGCCGAGCATAAGAAAAATATGATGAACATGGTAGGCAAAGCTATCGAGCGCGGCGTTTTTGCCGTCGGTAAAAAATAATAACGGCACGGCTATCGCTTGACGGGGCGGGCGGGAATGTGATAAACTTTTTACGTCGGTACGGCGCGGCGCGGAAGATCGTTCGCGGCGTGCGGCGACAATAAGCGAGCGGAGTTTATCATGGCAGGCAACAACGACAGATTTGTTAATCAAATAGCGGATATCGATTCGGATTACACCAAGTGGTACACCGACGTGTGCTTGAAGTCGGAGCTTTGCGACTACGGTCCCGTTAAGGGAACGATGGTATTCCGTCCGTACGGCTATGCGATATGGGAACGCATCCAAGCGGAAGCGGATAAGCGGTTCAAAGCTCACGGCGTACAAAACGCGTATTTCCCCATGCTCATACCGCAATCGTTTTTGATGCGCGAAGCGGAGCATGTCGAAGGGTTCGCGCCCGAAGTGGCTACCGTCACGCACGTCGGCAATACCGAGCTCGGCGAAAAACTCGTGCTTCGCCCGACGTCCGAAACGATAATCGGCAATATGTACAGCAAGTGGATAGACTCGTATCGAGATCTTCCGTTAAAACTCAATCAGTGGGCGAACGTCGTGCGCTGGGAAAAGACCACCCGTCCGTTCTTGCGGACGAGCGAATTTTTGTGGCAGGAAGGGCATACCGTGTTTGCCACGGCGGAAGAAGCGAACGCCGACGCGCTCGAAATGCTCGAAGTTTACAAGGATATAGCCAACAACGTTTTGGCGTTGCCCGTGCTGACGGGACGCAAGTCCGAAAAGGAAAAGTTTGCGGGCGCTGTCGCTACATACGGCATGGAAGCCATGATGAAAGACGGTAAAAGCTTGCAGTCGGGGACTACGCACTATCTCGGCGATAACTTTGCCAAAGCGTTCGACATCAAGTTTTTGGATAAGGACGGCACGCACAAATACGCGTACCAGGCGAGCTGGGGCATTTCCACGCGGTTGATCGGCGCGATAATCATGGCGCACGGCGACGCGCGCGGTCTGTGTTTACCGCCGCCCGTCGCGCCCGTTCAAGCGGTCGTCATTCCTATCGGCGCGGCGAAAAATCCCGAAGTCGACGCTAAGTCGAAGGAGCTGTTTGCGGCGCTCGAAAACGCGGGGATCAGAGCAAAGCTCGACGAGCGCGATCAGTCGCCCGGATTTAAATTCAATCATTGGGAGCTTCGCGGGGTGCCTGTGCGCATCGAACTCGGCGGGCGCGATCTTGCCGGCGGCGTGGTCACCGTGTGCCGCAGAGATACCGCGGAAAAATTCGCTTTGCCCATTGACGGGCTTGTCGACGGCGTAGCCAAGCTGCTCGACGAAATAAACGCGAATATGTTCAAAAAGGCGGAAGCGCATACGCTGTCGCATATCGTGCGCGTGGATAAGCTCGACGAAATGGGCGCGGCGCTCGACGGCGGGAATTTTTGCGATGCGTACTGGTGCGGCGACCGCGGGTGCGAGGACAAGATAAAAGAGAAGTTCGCCGCCACGTCGCGCGTCATGCACGCCGATCAGTCGGATGCGGAAAAACACAAATGCGTGTGTTGCGGCAAAAAGGCAAAGCATAGGATATATTTCGCGCGGGCATACTAATGTGAATTCGGAATTATGAATTCGGAATGCGGAATTAATGACCCCTGCGTGGTGATTGATAAGAATGTTAAATAGGTGTGTGAAAATATCGTTACTATTTCTGCGGCGGATCGCCTTGATTTCTCGGCTACGCTCGAAATGATGGGTGGTTGGTTGCGAGTTTTCGCTTACACAACTATCATTATCCGACGCAGTAGCCGCAGACTATTCCGAACAAGCATGTCGCACCACTCTTTGTCATCCTGAACAAGGCGCGTGCGCCGCAGTGAAGGATCTCAACCTTAAAAAATGATTAGATTCTTCGGTGGGTAAAAAACGCTCGGAATTGCCTGTGGTTGCTTCGTGGGACAAAAAGAGTATGAGCGGTTGAGATTCTTCGCTTTGCTCAGAATGACAAATTAGAAGAAGTTAAGATCATTCGGCGGGTAAAAAACGCTCGGAATAGCCTGCGGCTACTTCGTAGGACAAATTAGTATTGCATTGCCATGTCATGCGTCTTAAATTACTCAATCGACAATAATTCCGAACGCCGCTTTTAGAATTCATGATTTTTAATTTACTGCGTTTCGCGTCAATGCGAATCAAGCATAAAAAAACGCAATATCCGTTTTTATCGGGGTATTGCGATTTTAATATTTGCATTATTTTTCGAGCGATCAGGTCTTTTGGAATTTGCCGTCTTTTTTGTGGACGACGAGCTGTGCGTGCAGGCGCTTTGCCAGGTCTTTGGCGACGACGAGCGCTTCCTGCTTTGTGCCTATGCGGCGGTATGCGCGCGTCGTATCGGAGCGGTAGATGACCCAGCTCGATTTGGCGCGGTCGAATTTGAGCGTTACTTTGACAGCCGAATCGGCGTCGCCGTAGTCGTTGTAGATTTCGTCATCGTCGTCGAGATCGACGGTTTTGGGCGTTTTGGCGGGCGACGACGTTTTGGGAACGGGCGAGCCTGTTCTCGGCGAAACTGTCCTGCCCGTCGATTTGCCGCTTTGCGCCGACGGTTTGGATCTGAGTCGCGTGTTTTCGTCGCGCAATGCGTTGAGTTCTTTTTGCAGATCGCCGTTTTCGCGGCTGAGCGAATTGAGCTGTTTGTAAAGCTCGCTGTTGTCCGTCGTACGGTCGGAGTTGGACTGCATCAGCAGTGCGCCAAGCTCGTCTATGCGCGCGTTCTTTTCGTCGATGGTCGCGTTAAGCTCGTTTATTTCCGTCAGGAGTTCGGCGTTGCCGTCCGCAGGCGGTTGCATGCCGTCGGCGTATTGCGCTTCGACTTGACTGCGTATTTCGCTTTCCAGTTCGTCGCGCAATTCGGCTTTTATGCGCTCGCGGTCGTCGTAGCTTTGCGGCTCGCGATCGGCGTACTGCTGTTCTAGTTCGTAGCGGACTTGTTGCTCGATCTCGGCGCGAAGTGTCGCTTCGTCGGGCGCGGGCGCGGAGGAGCTTGCGCCGTTATCGATCTGCGCCTGCATTTTTTTGAATTTCTTTTTGTTTTTGGCATGACGCGCCGCCACCGCTATTATAACGATAATCAGTATAAGAACGAGCAAAGCGGCGACTGTAAATATGACTGTCGCGTAGTCGATAAGCCACGTCCAACCGAGTTTTACGAGAAAAAACTCATTCAGCATGTCAAGTAATTTTTGCATTATTCCCTCCGACGTCTAATTTCGGACAAATGTGTTCTATATCATTATATCACTCGAAACCGTCGATGTCAACAGTAAAGGGAATTTTTTATATATCAAATACAACGTTGGCGTCGTTTTTGCCGATCAATTATCGGTGTTCGTCTGTTTTTATGCGTTTAAACGCTTGCTCGAACGAGTATCGCGCGCGTGCGCTTGACAAACGCGCGCAAAGCGTTTATCATATTGACATAAACTTTTTCCGTCGGCTTTTGCGTCGGCGGCAAGCGAGGATAAAAACATGAACAGGATAATTTCGTCCGAAAGCGTTACCGAAGGGCATCCCGACAAGGTTTGCGATTATATTGCCGACGCCATACTCGATGCCGCGCTCGAAAAGGACGAAAACAGCCGTATCGCGTGCGAGGTTTGTTGCGCTACGGGGCTTGCCGTCGTTCTCGGCGAGTTCGACACGGCGACCGATTTTATTGACGTGCAAAAGATAGCGCGTTCGACCATTGCCGAAGTGGGTTATACCGACCCGACACTCGGCTTCGATTCGCATACCTGCGCGGTGCTCAACTGCATAAACGGGCAATCGCCCGACATCGCGCAGGGCGTGGTCGCATCGCTCGAAAAGCGTACGAGCAGATCTGCCGATAAGTACGACGCGGTAGGCGCGGGCGATCAGGGCATGATGTTCGGCTACGCCTGTTCGGAAAGCGTCGAGCTCATGCCTATGCCGATAACGCTCGCGCACGGGCTTACCAAACGGCTCGCGGCGGCGCGGAAGTCGGGCGAGCTTGAATTTTTGCGCCCCGACGGCAAGGCGATGGTCGCTTTGCGCTACGAGAACGGCGCGCCCGTCGGCATCAAGACGGTGGTCGTTTCCGCTCAGCACGCGCCCGACGTAGACGAAAAGCGGCTCAAAGAAGGGATCGTGGAATGCGTCATTAAGCGCGTTATCGACGGCAAGCTTTTGGGCGATGCGGAAATACTTATCAATCCGACGGGGCGGTTTGTCGTCGGCGGACCTGCGGGCGATACGGGCGTTACCGGACGCAAAATAATAGTCGATACTTACGGCGGTGCGATAGCGCACGGCGGCGGCGCGTTTTCGGGCAAGGACGCGTCCAAGGTCGACCGCTCGGCGTCGTATTACGCTCGGTACGTGTGCAAAAACATCGTTGCGGCGGGGCTTTGCGACAGAGTGCAGTTGCAGGTCGGTTACGCCATAGGCAAGGCGCGACCCGTTTCGCTGTACGTCGATACGTTCGGCACGGGCGACGACGAGCGCATACTCAAAGCGGTCGAGCGCGTGTTCGATTTCCGTCCCGCGGCGATCTCGGACAAGCTCGGGCTTAAAAAGCCGATATATAAGCTTACTACCAACTACGGACACTTCGGCAAGCCCGATTTGCCGTGGGAGCGGACGGACGCCGCGGAGGCGCTCAAAGCGGCGTTGTAATGGAACGTATTTCGGGGACTGTGGAGGACATTCGTTTTCGCAACGACGAAAACGGCTGGACGGTGTTTGTTATCGACGACGACGGATCGCCCGTCACAGTCGCGGGCATTTTGCCGCAAATAACGCCCGGCGATTATTTGGAGATAGACGGCGAATACGTCGTTCATCCCAAGTTCGGCTCGCAGTTCAAGGCGGAGCGCGCGTCCGTAGCCGCGCCGCACACCGTGTACGGGATAGTCAGATTTTTGGGGTCGGGGCTTATCGACGGCGTGGGCGAAAAGACCGCCGCGCGTATCGTCGACAGGTTCGGAACGGATACCATCGACGTTATAGCCAACGCACCCGATAGGCTCGTCGCGGTAAAGGGCATCAGTCCCGCCAAAGCAAAAAAGATAGCGGCGAGTTTCGAAACGCTCAAAGCGGAGCGCGACGCCGTGATGTTTTTGACGGGCTACGGCATTTCCGCCAATCTCGCGTTAAAGCTTTACGGCGTTTACGGCGCAGATACCGTGCAGACGGTAAAGCGCAATCCGTATGTGCTTGTGGAGGACGTTTCGGGCGTGGGGTTTTTGACCGCGGATAAAATAGCGCAGTCCGTCGGCATAGACAAGCTGAGCGAGTTCCGTATGCGCGCGGGGCTTTTGCATACTTTGAACGTCGCGTGCGAAAAGGAGGGCAACACCTATCTGACGCGCGAACGGCTGTTCGACGAAACGAAAAAGCTGTTGGCGACATACGACGAAAACGCGCTGTGTCGCGCGTACGACGGGCTGTTGGTGTCGCGTAAGGTGGTCGAGCCGTTCGATGGCGCGGCAATGGGCGAAACGTATTACCGCACCGAGAAAGCGGTCGCCGTAAAGATGGTCAAGCGCGTGGACGATGCGGGCGTTGTGGGCGGCGATATTTCCGCCGTGATAGACAGGTTCGAACATCAAAACGGAATAACGTTGCACGAGACTCAACGCGATGCTGTCGTTAAGGCTGTGGCTTTCGGCGCGTCGGTAATAACGGGCGGACCGGGAACGGGCAAGACCACGATAATCAACTGCATAATGTTCGCGTTCGACGCATTGGGCATGAAAGCGGCGTTGCTCGCGCCCACAGGGAGAGCGGCAAAGCGCATAACCGAAGGTTGCGGGCGCGAAGCGTCGACTATACACCGCGCGATTTTGAGCATGGACGACGGCGATAAGTTCGCCGAAAACGCCGTGATAGTCGATGAGTTTTCCATGGTCGATATTTTTCTGTTTAAAATGTTGCTCGACAAGATGAGCGACGCCACTCGGCTTATCATAGTCGGCGACGCCGATCAGTTGCCGTCTGTGGGTGCGGGCAACGTTTTGCGCGATCTCATAACGAGCGGACTCGTTCCCGTAACTCGGCTGTCGTTCGTGTACCGTCAGGCGGAGACGAGCCGTATAGCAGTGAGCGCGCACGATATAAACGCCGGACGGATGCCCGAACTCGGCGCGAAGGACGGCGATTTTTTCTTTTTTCGAAGGCGCTCGCCGCAAGAGACGGCGGACATGACGGTCGAGCTTGCGACGACCCGGATAACGTCGTTTTGCGGTATAGATCCGTCGCGCATTCAGGTGATAGCCGCGCTCAAAAACGGTCCGTGCGGCGTGAACACGCTGAATACGCGGTTACAGTCGGCGCTCAACGGGTCGGCGAAAAAAAAGACGGCTGTCGGCGAGCTTGTTTTCGCGGAAGGCGATCGCGTGATGCACACAGTCAACAATTACGATCTGGAATGGTCGCGCGGCGGTGCGTCGGGTTCGGGCGTGTTCAACGGCGATATAGGCACTGTCGCGTTCATACATCAAACGGGCGAGATCGAAGTCGAGTTCGAGGACGGACGGCGCGCGACATACGTGGGCGATAACAGACGACAGCTGATACTGTCGTACGCGGTGACGGTGCATAAAAGTCAGGGCTGCGAGTTTGACGCGATAGTCATGCCGATAGTAGGCGGCGCGCCCGTGATAATGACGCGCAATCTCTTGTACACGGCGATAACGCGCGCCAAAAAGATGGCTGTGCTTGTCGGCGACGAGTATAACGTGAAACGCATGATAGACAACAATTACGTTGCGGAACGGTTTTCTGCGCTCGCCGTGTTTATCAGCGATGCGCGGTCGGGCATGCGAAAGCTGTTCGGGGAGAGCGGGTAATGAAGAATTCGGAATGCGGGATTACGGTCGATTTAATATTAGTGCGGCTTCGCCCGGATCTCTCCGCTACGTGCGCAAGTGTACTACGGTCGAGATGATGGAGGAGTGGAATTGCTATGCTTCTCGAACAATTGGAATGACGGGGAGAAAGGGAAAGCGTTTCTATTGTCTATATAGAAACGCAACCTACAATCTAACACCCCATCATTTCGAGCGGAGCCGTAGGCGCAGTCGAGAAATCAAGGCGATCCGCCGCAAAGTGAATTCGGAATTCGGAAAGCGGAATTCGGAATTATGGTCGATTTACTATTTATGCGGCTACGCCTAGATCTCTCCACTCCACTCGCTATCGCTCGTTTCGGTCGAGATGATGGGGCGAGTGAACGGCTTTGCTATCTCACGCTTTTGTCATTCTGAGCGTAGCGAAGAATCTCATCATTATTAATAAGGTAGAGATCCTTCACGGCGCTTCGCTTGTTCAGGATGACAAAAAAACGGCACCCGCGCCTTGTTCGGAGGAACAATGATATTATCAGACACGTATACACCCCCCCCCATCATTTCGAGCGGAGCAAGTGACGAAGCATAATTAATACTAACGATATTTAGAATTGTAAAATATTGTTTATCGTAACTAAAAACTACGCGTAGCCTTCGGCTACCGAGAAATCAAGGCGATTCGTCGCAGGACGGCAAAGGTATTTTCACACGACCATTCGAAATTCTTATTTATCCGTCAATTTCGCATTTCTAATTCCGAATCCCTAATCAAAATATCTATGGACGGTAGAATATGACCGAGAAACATCAGTATGACAAAAAGAAGCTTATAATCCTGCGCGCGGCGCTTATCGCGATCGGCGCGGCGGTGGGCGCGACGGCGGTATGGCAGTACTTTGTGTACTTCCCCGACGTTGTGCGTACAGAGTTCGAACCCGTTATAATAGCGGTGTCGGGCGCGATGCTCGCTTTGATACTCGCGCTTTCCGCCAAGCCGTTTTACCGACTGGGCGCGGGCGTTGCGCAAAGCGTTGCCGGCGTGGTCGCGCGATTGGGCGCGCAGGGCGTGGCGTCGGTCGCGCTCGGTCTTGTCGCGGCGGGGATATTCGTGCTTATAGTCGACGTTATAGTGGGTACGTATCAAAATATTTGGGCGGTGCGGTTATTGGCGGACGTTTTGGTGTACGTCGTGTTTGCCGCGCTGTGCTGTTACGGGTTCGCCAAATGGTTGACTGTCGAAAACGACGACGAAGAAGATCAAGCGAGCGTCAAGCGCGGATATTTGCTTGCGGCGGACTGCCTTGCGGACGACCGCGCATTGTCCGCGGCGTACGCTTTGCAGGACGTAAAGGTCTGTGACGGCGCATATAAAGCTTTGTGCTTGTTCGGCGGCGACGCGGCGGCTGTCAAGCGACTGGACGCGCTTGTGCGGAACGGCGTTGCGGAGCTTGTTCGGTGCAAAACGGCGTTCGGCACGCACGACGAATACGTCGAACTCGAACGCGCGCTCGCCGATAAAAAAAGACTGCGGCACATTGCGCCGTCGGACGATACGTCGTCGCCCGACGGGATATCGCTCGATCTTTTCGCCGCGCCGCACGCGGAGCTTTTGCGGTCGCTCGAAACGCGACCCGATCCCGCGTCCGAAAATACCGTCGACGCGCCCGACGGCGACGCAGTAAGCGGACGAATTATAATTGACAAATAGTCGAGTTTGATATATAATCTTTAAGTAGGACCGTTGTGCGGTTCTGACCGTAAGTTCAGCGGAGCGACCATTGAGTATCACAGGTAAAACCGAAGGCAAATTGCAAAAAACAGTCCTGTCGTGCGATACGTTTACGACGGGCTGTCTTGCTATGTGTCTGTTGTTTGTCGCGCCGTATGCGGTCAGCTTCGGCAGTACGCTCGTTTTGTGGTTTTTGCCGATCGCGTGCCTGTTGCCGTTTGTCGTTTTGCCGTTGTTCTACACGCTCGTACACCGCGTGGATACCACGCTGTTCGGGCGGTATCATTTGGTCATGCCGCTTGCGGGATTTACCGCGGCGTTGTTTTTCGTTTATGCGTTTGCCGCTACCGACGGCGGCGCGCTCGGCGCATGCTCGATATTCTTCGGCTTGACGGTGTTTCTTTCGTCGGTCATGATTTACAGATATTGCGCGTTCTCGGTGCGCGCGCGGCTGTTGGACGAGAATATCGTAGCCGCGTCGCCGTATAACATCGCGTTCACCGTGCTGGGCGGGATAGTTGCCATAGGCACGTTTATCGGCTTTTTTTATTACGATCAAGCCACTGCGTACATCAATACCGCTTACGTGCTTGCGAGCGCGTGTACCGTGCTTGTCATCGTACAGTATTTGTCTACCTTTTACAGCATTCCGCAATTGAGCGGAAAGCGCGTGCAGTCCGTCAAAAACGTGTTCCGCAGTTTCTTTTCGGGACTCGATCTGCGCATGTATTTTTCGGCGTTGTTGTTCAACGCTGTGTTTGCCGTGCTCGGCGCGTCGGTCGTGTTTTTTGCGTATCAGCTCGGTTTCGGCGCGTTGCGCGTTGCGGGAACAGCAGGCGCGCTCGTCGGGTGTTACGCCGTAGCGGAATGCGCGTGCGTGTTTTGCGTAAAGCACAGGAGCAAAGGACTTTCGATAGTCGCGCTTACGGTGTTTTGCGCGGCGGCGGTATCGATAGCGGTGGCGGCGATCGTCGACCTTGCAGGCGGCGGACGCGCGGCGTGCGTAGTCGTTGCGGCGGGGCTTGTCGGCGCGGGCGGCGCGATAGTGGTGCGTCAGACCAAGCTAAGATTTTTGACGGTCAAGCCGCGGATAACGAGCGGCGCGGTTTTTATTTTGATGGAGCTTACCGCGTGCGCGGCGGCGGCGATATCGTGCGTGGCGCTTGCGGCTACGGTAGCCGTTTACGGCGGCACGGGATCGACGTTGTCGGTATTATGCGGTTGCGGCACGGCGTTTGTGCTTGCGGTTGCGGCGTTTGCCGTCGCCGGCAAAAAGCGCACGAAGCCCGCCGATGCGCCGGGGCTTTCGTACGAGCCTAAAACAGGCGAGATAGACAAGTCGTTATCGGTCGACGGAGAGTCCGTCGACGACGAAAGCGGCGACGATCAGTAACAACGCGTTTACGCGCAAGATAAGGAGTTTTTATGAAGACAGACATCGAAATCGCTTACGAAGCAAACCCGCAGCCTATCGAAAAGATAGCGGCAACGCTCGGCATAGACAACGTTTACCGCTACGGCGATTACGTTGCCAAGGTCGATCCCAAGTTTGAGCCGAAAGCAAAAGTCGTTCTCGTTACGGCGATCAACCCCACGCCTGCGGGCGAGGGCAAGTCCACCGTGTCGATAGGACTTGCCGACGGGCTTAAAAAGATAGGCAAAAAAGTCGCGCTCGCATTGCGCGAGCCGTCGCTCGGTCCCGTATTCGGCATGAAGGGCGGCGCGACGGGCGGCGGCATGGCGCAGATCTTGCCCATGGACGACATCAATCTGCATTTCACGGGCGATCTTCACGCCATTACCGCGGCGAATAATCTGTTGTGCGCCATGATAGACAACAGTCTGTACTTCGGTAATCCGCTAGGCATCGCGAAGGTAACGTTTAACCGTTGCATGGACTGCAACGACCGCGCGTTGCGCTCTATCGTAGTCGGATTGGGCGGCAACGGCAGAGAGGACTGTTTTAACATAACCGCCGCGAGCGAGGTCATGGCGACGCTGTGCTTGGCGAGCGATTTCGACGATCTCAAAGTGCGGCTCGGACGCATAATAATAGGTTATAACTTCGACGGCGCGCCCGTTACGGCGAGCGATCTCGGCGCGAACGAGGCTATGGCTGTGCTTTTGAAGGATGCGGCAAAGCCCAATCTCGTGCAGACGCTCGAAGGTACGCCCGCATTCGTGCACGGCGGTCCGTTCGCCAACATAGCGCACGGCTGTAACTCGGTCATCGCCACAAAGACGGCGGCGAGCTATGCCGATTACGTGGTTACCGAAGCGGGGTTCGGCGCGGATCTCGGCGCGGAAAAATTCTTCGACATAAAGTGCCGCATGTCAGGCATAGTTCCGTCTGCGACCGTGATAGTGGCTACGGTGCGCGCGCTCAAATACGGCGGTAACGGCGATCTCAAAGCGGGCATGGGCAATCTGTTGAAGCATATAGAAAACATAAGCGGCGTGTTCGGTCAAAACGTAGTGGTCGCGGTGAATCGCTTTACCGACGATACCGAGCAAGAGATCGAGCTTGTTAAAAAAGCGTGCGCCGACAAGGGCGCGACGGCTGTACTGTGTGAGTGCTGGGCGAAAGGCGGCGACGGCGCGACGGCGCTTGCCGAGGCGGTAGTCAAAGCGGCGAGCGGAAAGGCGAAGCTCACGTTTACTTACGACGACGGCGACACGGTAGTGCAAAAGGTGGATAAGGTCGCGACCAAGATCTACGGCGCGAAGTCGGTCGTGTGGACGGCAAAGGCGAAAAAGAATCTCGAAAAGATGTTGCCGCTCGGCGTTGATAAACTGCCCGTGTGCGTAGCCAAAACGCAGTATTCGCTTTCCGACGATCCCAAAAAGCTCGGACGTCCCGAAAACTTCGATATAACCGTTCGCGACGTTCAGTACCGCGCGGGCGCGGGGTTCGTCGTGGCGATAGCGGGCGACATGCTGTTGATGCCCGGACTGCCCAAAAAGCCCAATGCCGTCGGCATGAAAATAGAAAACGGGAAAATAAGCGGATTGTTTTAATAGAATTCGGAATCAGGAATCAAGAATGCGGGATCGATGACCGTTATGCGGTGATCCGGAGAATACCGAAATGATCGGTATTTCGGTCGCAATGACCGAAACGCAAAAACATAAATGATAAAATGACAATAATTCCGCATTCCCGATTACGCATTAAAGAAGGTTATCATGAAACTCGATCTCGACAAAATAACACCGTCCAACTTTATCGAGGACATTATATGGAACGACTTGAAAAGCGGAAAAGTCAAGTCGGTGATGATGCGATTTCCGCCCGAACCGAACGGCAGATTGCATATCGGTCACGCCAAAGCCGCGTGCTTTAACTTTTCGACTGCGGCCAAGTTCGGCGGCAAATGCAATCTTCGGTTTGACGATACCAATCCCGTAAAAGAGGACGCGGATTTTTGCGATCAGATAGAACGGGATATTCGTTGGCTGGGGTTCGATCCCGCGGGGATATATTACGCGTCCGAATATTTCGGGTATATGCGCGACTGCGCCGTCAAGCTGATAAAGGCGGGGCTTGCGTACGTCGACGACAGCACGCCCGAAGTGATACGGCAAATGCGCGGCACGCTCACCACACCCGGAACGGACAGTCCCGCGCGCGGTCGGTCCGTTAAGGAAAACCTTGCGCTGTTCGAGAAAATGCAAGGCGGTTCGATCCCCGACGGCGGTATGGTGCTTCGAGCCGCTATCGATATGGCGTCGCCCAACATGAACATGCGCGATCCCGTTATTTACAGAGTTTTGCACGCCCCGCATCACCGCACGGGCGACAAGTGGTGCATTTATCCCATGTACGACTTTGCGCACCCGTTGGAGGACGCGGTGGAAGGCATTACGCATTCCTGCTGTTCTTTGGAGTTCGAGGACCACAGACCGTTGTACGACTGGGTGGTAAATAACTGCGTGGACGGACAAAAACCGCGTCAGATCGAGTTCGCGCGGCTCAATATAACCGATACGGTAATGAGCAAGCGGTATCTAAAACAGCTCGTGGACATGGGCGCGGTGGACGGCTGGGACGACCCGCGCATGCCCACGCTTTCGGGCTTGCGCCGCCGCGGCGTGCCTGCGCACGCGATAGTCGCGTTTTGCAACGAGGTCGGACTTGCGAAAGCGGTCGGCACGGTGGACGCGGCTCAGCTTTACGACTGCATTCGCGACGAGCTTAACGCCACCGCCAAGCGGTATATGGTAGTTCCCGATCCGATTGAACTCGATATCATAAATCTGCCCGACGATTTTTCGCGAGAAATAGAAGTGACGGAGGGCGGCGAGTATACGGTGCCGCACCCCACTCCCATCGACCCCGAAAAAAAATGCACGCCTACCGTAACGCGCAAGATCAAGCTGACGCCGCGGTTGTACGTCAACCGCGATGACTTTATGGCGGATCCGCCCAAAGGCTATCACAGGCTTGTGCCTAACGGGCTTGCTCGGCTCAAAAATTCGTTCATCGTGCGTTGTGTCGGTTACGATACTGACGAGAGCGGCAAGGTGATAAAGATACGTTGCGAAAAGACCGACGAAGTCAAAGCCAAGGGCGTTATCCAATGGGTGGACCGCGACAGCGCGGCGGATATTAAGATACGGTATCTTTCGCCGATAGTACCCGACGGCGACGGCGAGCTGACCGAGCGCATAGACCGTGATTCGCTGACCGTCGGCACGGCAAAAGCCGAGGCGGGAGTTAACGATTTGCCGATAGGCGAGGGCGTGCAATTTTTCCGCATAGGATATTTCGCGCGCGACGGCAAGCAAACGGACGCGTTCAACCGCGTTGTCGAGCTTAAAAGCAGCTATAAGGCGTAAAAGTTAATTCGGAGTTCGGAATTCTGAATGCGGAATTATGGTCGATTGAGTATAGTGCGGCTACGCCCGGATCTCTCCACTACACTCGCTTTGCTCGTTTCGGTCGAGATGATGGGGTGAGTGGAACGACTTAACAATACTTGTTTAGAGTGTAAACTACAACAAACACACCCATCATTTCGAGCGGAATATGCGAGAGAATAACCGATACAAACAAGACTTAGAATTGTATAATATGGTATATCGTAACAAAAAAACTACGCGCAACCTTCGATTACCGAGAAATCTTTGGCGTAGCCGCAAGGAAAATTCGGAATTCGGAATTGGATGACCGCTTCGCGGTGATTTGATTAATTATAAACATTATCATGTTCGCGGGACGAACAAAAAAGACAGGAGCTTTTATCATGGAAATACTTGTTACCGGCGGTAGCGGGTTTATAGGCAAAGCGTTCATCAAGCGTTATAAAAAGACGTTCGATATCGTCGCGCCGTCGCACGACCAAATGGATCTTACCGATGCGCGGAGCGTGGATGCGTTTTTTAAGGGTCACGAATTCGGCGCGGTCGTGCATTTGGCGGGGCTGTCGGAAACGGGCAAGTCGCAGGTGCTTGAAGCGGACAACGTCATAATGTTCAAAAACATTCAGTACGTTGCGGTTCGCCACGGCGTTAAAAAGTTGATAACGGTCGGCGAGGGCGTGGACTTCGACAGGAGTTATCCGATAGTCGATTTTACCGAGGATATGTTCGGAACGCATATCCCGACCGACGGTTACGGCTTGGGCAAGTATATGATAACCAGTCTTGCGGGCAAGGACAAGATCTCCACCGTGTTGCGCATGTTCAACGTTTTCGGCGCGGGCGGCGGGCAGTCGAGTCCGATCAATAAGATCGTCGCGGCGGGCAGTCGCGGCAAGGCTAAGATAGTTATCGACCGCGATCGCGTAGTGAGCGGTATTTCGATAGACGATGCGGTTCACGTTATAGGCGAGTTTATTTTGAAGAATTATCCGCGCGGCGATTATAATCTCGTGGCGGCGGATAAGATGAGCTATCTCGAAATAGCCAAGCTCGTCAAGCGCATGGTCAAAAAGGACGGCGACAATATAGAGATCGTCGTTAAAAATCCGGTACCCGATAACGAATACAGCGCGAGCAACGACAAGCTAGTGTCGACGACGGGCATTAAAATTTCCACCATGCAGAGCGGGATAAAAAAGCTGTATCAAGAATTGAAATAAAATTTAATGCGTAATTTATGAAAATTGAGTAATTAAGAAATAATGAAGAAATCTTGCGGTTTATATATGCGCGATTCGTTTATAACGAACCGCGCATTTTTAATTGACTAATTGCGTGTGTAGGTGATAAAATATAACGGTATTATCAGTCGAAAGATTTAGGAGTTATATATCATGAAACTTACAAGCGACGAGCTTCGCAAAAAGTGGATGGACTTTTTTATCGCGCGCGGACACACGCCCATATCTTCGGCGTCGCTCATACCCGAAAACGACCCGACGGTGTTGTTTACCACGGCGGGCATGCATCCGCTCGTGCCGTATCTGTTGGGACAGCCGCACCCTGCGGGCAAGCGGCTTTGCGATACGCAAAAGTGCGTCAGAACGGGCGATATCGACGAAGTTGGCGATGCGAGCCATTGCACGTTTTTCGAGATGCTCGGTAATTGGAGCTTGGGCGATTATTTTAAGGACGAAATGGTGCCGTGGAGCTACGAGTTTTTGACCGAGCAATTGAACCTCGATCCCGCGCGGCTCGCGGTGACGGTGTTCGAGGGCGACGCCGATTGCCCGCGCGACGACAAGACGGCGGAGCTTTGGGAAAAGTGCGGCATTAAAAAGGAAAATATTTTCTTTCTCGGCAAAAAACATAACTGGTGGGGACCTGCCGGTCAGACCGGTCCGTGCGGCTCGGACACCGAGATGTTTTACGATACGGGCAAGCCCAAATGCTGTCCCGAATGCTCGCCCGCATGCGATTGCGGAAAGTACGTCGAAATATGGAACGACGTGTTCATGCAGTTCAACAAGAATGCCGACGGCACGTTCAGCCAGTTGAAGCAGAAAAACGTCGATACCGGCATGGGCTTGGAACGCGTGTTGATGAACGTTCAGGGCTTGAAGTCGGTTTACGAAACGGACGTGTTTGCGCCGATAGTCGGTAAGATAGAACAGCTTTCGGGAAAGAGCATCGCCGACGGCGAGTGCGTCAAGGCGATACGCGTTATTGCCGATCATATCCGCACCGCGACGTTTATTATAGGCGATGAGCGCGGCGTAACGCCGTCCAACGTCGATCAGGGTTATATTTTGCGCAGGCTGTTGCGTCGAGCCATTCGGTTCGGAAAGGGCTTGGGGCTTAAAAACGGCGATTATTCGGCGATCGCCGCGACCGTCGTGGACAAGTACAAGGACGCGTACCCCGAACTTTTGTCCGCGCGCGATAAAATAATACACGAGATAGACGAGGAACAGGCGCGGTTCGAACGCACGCTCGAAAACGGCATGAAGGAGTTTGAAAAGCTGTGCAAGTTTTTGCAGAGCGACGTTATACCCGGAAAATCGGCGTTCCGTTTGTACGACACGTACGGGTTTCCGCTCGAAATGACGGTAGAGCTGGCGAACGAGCGCGGGTTCAAGGTGGATATCGACGGGTTTAACGCGCGGTTCGAAGAGCATAAAAACCTTTCGCACGCGGGCGCGGAACAGCGGTTTAAAGGCGGGCTTGCCGATACGGGCGAGCTTACGGCGCGGCTTCACACCGCCACGCACCTTATGCACCGCGCGCTCAAAGAAGTGCTTAACGATCCGACGGTCAATCAGCGCGGCTCCAACATTACGCCCGAACGGTTGCGGTTCGATTTTTCGTTCGGCAGAGCCATGACTCCCGACGAGATAAAAGCGGTCGAGGACAAGGTGAACGCCGCCATAAAAGCGGACGTGCCGATCGTGTGCGAAGAAATGACGGTCGACGAAGCCAAAGCGCAGGGCGCGGTGGGATTGTTTACGGCGAAATACGGCGAAAAGGTCAAGGTGTACACAATGGGCGAGTTCAGCAAGGAGATATGCGGCGGTCCGCACGCGGCGCGCACGGGCGAGCTCGGACATTTTCGGATTGTAAAAGAGCAGTCGAGCAGCGCGGGCGTTCGCAGGATAAAAGCAGTGCTTGAATAATGTGCGACGAAGTCGCGAAGTTTTTGCTGTTTATTGTAAATCGTCAACAACGTTTGCCGTAGGCAAACATATCATATTTGCCGTAGGCGAATAATTCGTACGCGCGTAGGCGCGTATATCATGCGGCTGTTGCCGCATATCACGTTCGCGAAGCGAACAAAAGGTTAACATGGATCACAACGAGATAGAAAAAAAGTGGCAAAAAATTTGGAACGGATCGGGCGTCAATACGTTCGACGAAACGGCGGGCGGCGAAAAATGCTACGTTTTGGAAATGTTGCCGTACCCGTCGGGCGCGAAACTGCACACGGGGCATTGGTACAATTACGGGCTTGCCGATTCGTACGCGCGGTTCATGCGAATGAACGGTCGTAACGTTTTTCAGCCGATGGGGTTCGACGCGTTCGGACTGCCTGCCGAAAACTATGCCATAAAGACGGGCGTTCACCCCAAGGACAGCACCGACGCGAACATTGCGACCATGGAACGCCAGCTCCGCGATATGGGAACTATGGTCGATTGGTCGCACGAGTTCCGCACGTGCGCGACCGATTATTACAAGTGGACGCAGTGGCTGTTTTTACAGCTTTACAAAAACGGGCTTGCGTATCAAAAGAAAGCGCCCGTCAATTATTGCCCGTCGTGTCAAACGGTCATAGCCAACGAGCAGGTCGTCGACGGCAAGTGCGAGCGGTGTAAGACCGAGGTCGTGCGCAAGGAAATGACGCAGTGGTTTTTCAGGATAACCGATTACGCCGAAAAGCTGTTGGCGGGTATCGACGCGCTCGATTGGCCCGAAAAGACCAAGGTCATGCAAAAAAACTGGATAGGCAAGTCGGTGGGCGGCGAAGTTATTTTCGATCTCGAAAAGCCTGTCGGCGATATCAAGAGTATAGCGGTGTTCACGACGCGCGCCGATACTTTGTTCGGCGTTACGTATGTGGTGCTTGCGCCCGAACACCCGTACGTGAAAGAGCTTGTCACGCCCGAACAAAAGACTGCGGTCGAAGCGTACGTGCTTGCGGCGAGCAAGCAGTCGGAGATAGAGCGCACGTCGACGAGCAAGGACAAGACGGGCGTGTTTACGGGGCGGTACTGCATTAACCCGATCAACGGCGAAAAAGTGCCTGTTTATATAGCGGACTACTGCCTGGCTACCTACGGCACAGGCGCGGTGATGGGCGTTGCGGCGCACGATACGCGCGATCATGCATTCGCGTTAAAGAACGGAATGACGATCAAACGCGTTATAAACGGCGAAAACGGTAACGACGATCTGCCGTTTACCGAGTACGGCGTTATGATAAACAGCGGCAAGTTCGACGGCATGAAGTCGGCGGACGGCAAGCTCGCGGTACTCGACGAGCTGCAAAAGACGGCGCACGGCGGGCGCAAGGTCAATTACCGCATGCGCGACTGGTCGGTATCGCGTCAGCGTTACTGGGGCGCGCCTATCCCCGTAATTTATTGCGAGCATTGCGGAACGGTCCCCGTCCCCGAAAAGGACTTGCCCGTAACGTTGCCTTACGCCGTAAATTTTACGCCCGACGGCAAGTCGCCGCTCGCGAAAAGCAAAGAATTTACCGAGTGCGTTTGCCCGATCTGCGGTAAGCCGGCACGGCGCGAGTCCGATACTTTGGACACGTTCGTGTGTTCGTCTTGGTATTATTTGCGCTATCCCGACGCGCACAACGACAAAGCGGCGTTCGATAAGGATACCGTAAACAAGATGTTGCCTGTCGATTGCTATGTGGGCGGCGCGGAGCATGCGTGTACGCACCTGCTGTATTCGCGGTTCATAACCAAGGTTTTGCACGACCTTGGGTACTTGGATTTCGACGAGCCGTTCAAGCGGTTGGTGCATCAGGGCGTGATATTGGGTCCGGACGGCTACCGCATGAGCAAGACGCGCGGCAACGTTATTTCCGCAGATCCGCTTATAGAAAAATACGGCTCGGACGCTTTGCGGTTGTATCTCATGTTCGGCTTCGACTATACCGAGGGTGGTCCGTGGTCGGACGGAGGCATTGCGTCGTGCGCCAAATTCATGGATCGGATAGAGCGGCTCGTCGCCGAAGTAAAGGACGAGACGGCGGACGCGTCGGTCGGCGCGCTCGATTACGAGCTTAATCGGTGCATTAAGGAAGTGACGAAGGACATTCCCGAATTCGGATTCAATACCGCAGTTGCACGACTGATGGAGCTTGTCAACGCGCTCTACAAATACCGCAACGACGGCGGCTATTCGGCGGCGTATATGAAGTATGTTCTGCAAACGCTCGTTAAAGTCATGGCGCCGCTCGCGCCGCATTTCTGCGAAGAACTGCATTCGCTTATGGGCGGTAAAAAGTCTGTGTTTACAGAACCGTATCCGAAGTGCGACGAGAGCAAGCTCGTGCGCGCGACGACCGAGTATGCGGTGCAGATCAATTCCAAGATAAAATGCAAGATAGTTTTGCCGCAGGGCGTGTCGCGCGACGACGCGGCAAAGCTCGCGCTCGAAAACCCCGACGTTATTTCGACGCTCGGCGGCGCTACGCCGAAAAAGGTGATTGTTATTCCCGAAAGGCTGATAAACATAATTATTTGAATTCGGAATTCGGAATTTAAGGACAATTATAAATGCGTAATGCGTGATTGCGGTCAATTTATATTAATGCGGCTGACTCCTAGATCTCTCCGCTACGTGCGCAAAGCGCACTTCGGTCGATATGATGGGGGTGAGTGGTTTGGCTATTCTCGCTTGCCTGGTCGAGATGATGGGGTGAGTGGAACGGCTTTACTATACTTGATTTGAAAGATGATCCAAAACAAACACCCCCATCATTTTGAGCGGAGCGGAGCGCAGTCGAGAAATCAAGGCGATCCGCCGCAATGAGAATTAGGAATGTGGAATTACTGTCGATCGATTATTAATGCGGCTACGCCTAGATCTATCCACTTCACTCGCTAACGCTCGTTTCGGTCGAGATGATGGAGAGAGTAGAAAAGCGTTTAAATTACTTAATAGAAATGTGTGCAACAACATATACACCCATCATTTCGAGCGCAGTCGAGAAATCTTTTGCATTACCGTTAATTTGTCATTCTGAGCGTTTTTTTGCCCACCGAAGAATCTCAACCGCTCATACTTTGTAGGACAAAATAAAAATAGCAGAGCGCTACGCTGTCGAATAACTTGCTGTCGTTTTTATGTCCGATAGGTGAAATAATATGCAAATTTCTTAAAATACTTGATTAAATCGGCGGGATATGGTATAATCCATACGGGATATCATACGCCCGCGGTTTTGGCGTTTCGTAATTTCGGAACGGAAGATCAAGTAAGTGTCAAGGAGTTTTTCGGTCGATGGGTTGGATAGTTGCGATAATAGCCATATGCGCCGCGTACGTCGCGATCGCCGCGTTTTTGTTGCCTATGCTGTTGTTTCGCACGCGTTACGCCGTTAACGAACCGATCGACCGCGGCATAAAAAAGACGGTGAACGACGACGAAAGCTCGATCGTGTTTGAGCCTGCGCCGTCGACCGCAAAATACATAGCGCGTTATGCGATCACGGAGCGCGACGGTAAGCGCGAGCTCGTTTGCAAGCTTGCGGACAGGTTCGATTTTATAGATTACGACATAGTGGTTTTCGACGGCGACGGCAAGCCCGCGCAAGTGTTCAACATCAAAGACGGTGTATCGGGCGGCGAGTACACCCGCGCGGTCGAGCTACCGTGCGATACCGATTTCGTATCCGTTATAGTCAACGGCGTCGACGATAAAACCTTTTCGCGGCGGGTGGTAAAAAACGTGGCGGCGGGCTGGATAACGCTGTTTATCGCGCTTAACGCGTTGCTTACCGCGGCGGCGGTCATAGGCGTCAAGACGTGTTTGGCGTATATGGGCGCGGGGTTGTTTACCGAAAGCTTTTTGGTCAAGGCGGACAGCATGGTCGTTACCGCGATCACCGTAGCGATCGCCGTTGCGTTCGATATAGTGGTGACGGTAGTCGCGTTTATAATGCGCAGAGCAAAGTCGGGCGAGGTGCGCAAATGAGCGACGTCAAAGTTTTGTTCAAAAAGAATTGCGGTTACGCTCAGCCCGACGATATGACTTCGGTCAAGCAGTTGATGATCATCGAAGCGGACGGAGAACGGCGATTGACCGTGAAATTGTTCAACGCCCGCGCCGAGACCGTTACGCGCGTTACGCTCGTCGTTACGGAGCTTGACGAAAACGGCAGGATAATAGGCAAGAGTCGTCACACGCTGGACGTTAACGGCGCGCCGAATAAGGCGTTCGTACCCGAACGGTGTATAGTTCTCGACGACCGTGCGTGCGATTGCAACGTCGTTGCGGAAAGCGCGCGTTACGGCGCGTACGAATACCGCGCGGCTAAAAACGGCGCGACGGCGGCATACGTCGGCGATGCGGTCGAGCGTGCGGCTGTCGGCAAGTTCGCCCACAAGGCGGGCAAGGACGGGATAGCCGTAAAACGGCGTAAGCTCAAAGCTCCCATTCTCGTCACGCTTGCGCTGATCGTTTCCGTCGCGCTGTGCGTGATTGCCGTGTACGCGCATTTGCTGTATTTTGTGCGGACCGAAAAGACGTTTTTATATAACGGCGTGGAATACGCATTCGAGAACGACGACCGTTCCGACGGCTCGGATATTTACGTCGTCGGGTATTACGGTGCGCGTGCGCGCGTTGTCATACCCGATAAAATAGAAGGGCATACCGTTACGCGCGTGGAAAAAGGCGCGTTCAAAAACGATCGCAGTCTCGTGAGCGTTGCGTTCAAAAGCGAAATGCCGATCGGCGATTGCGCCTTTGAAAACTGCTCGGCGCTCAAAACGGTTGAGTTCGACAATATTACCGAGATAGGCGTGAGTGCGTTTAAGGGCTGTTCCATGCTCCGAAGCGTGAAGATAACCGATAAAATTTCGGAGATACCGCAATATGCCTTTGACGGTTGCACGGAGCTTGCGGAAGTGATCGTGGAGGCGTGCGGCACGCCCGTAAAAATAGGCAGGTACGCTTTTGCGCAATGCAAAGGACTTAAAAACGTCGATTTTGCGCGGCGCATAGATTTTTCGGGCGACGAACGCGAATTCTTTTTCAGATCGAGAATAGAACGGTTGCATTTGGTGGAGTTCGATACCGCCGCGCCCGACGGCAAAGCAAGTATAGCGTCGCTGTTCGGCGGCGGCGCAGGCGACGAATTTGCGCTCGGCGAGCTGTCCGTCGATTATATGCCGACGATCCCGCGGGAATTTGCCGCAAACATATCGAGCTTGAAGAGCTTTGAAGTTTCGCACACCGATACGTCCGAAATAGGCGACTTTGCGTTTTACGGTTGTTCCGCGCTTAAAGAATTTTTGTATCCCGTTGCGGTGACAAAGGTGGGCGAGAGCGCTTTTTCGGGCACTGCCGTCAAAGTGTTCGACGGCGCGTCGATAGCGAGCCTGGGCAGTTATGCGTTTTCGGATTGCGCGAGCTTGGAGCTTGTAAACCTGTCGGGCAATACCGCTCTTACGGAGTTGCCTGCCGGCGTGTTTATGAATTGTACGGCGCTGTCGCGCGTAAACGTGCCAGTCAACGTTACCCGTATATATCCGTCGGCGTTTAAAAACTGTGCGTCGCTTTCGTCGGTCAAGTATGCCGACGGCGGATCGATAGACAAAATATGCGACGAGGCGTTTCGCGGTTGCAAGTCGCTCACGGCGTTCGTTGCGCCGCAGGGCTTAAAAGAATTGGGCAAATACGCGTTTGCCGATTGTATCGGCATTACCGAGTTTACCGTTCCCGACGGCGTTACCTTTGTCGACATAGGCGTTTTGTCGGGCTGTGTGGGGCTTAAAAGCTTTACCGCGCCGTTTATCGGCGAGAGCGCCGAGAACGCAGACAGGGGATATCTCGGCTATACTTTCGCCGCGGGAAGCGCGAGCGTCGGCGTGACTTACGTGCCGGAGTCGTTGAAAAAGGTCGTGGTAACGCGTGCGCGGCGGATACATGCAAACGCTTTCCGATCGCTCAAAAACATTGACGAGATAGTTTTGCCGTCCGTACTTACTTCGATAGGCGAAGGCGCGTTTTACGAGTGTATAGGCTTGACGGACATCGATATGCCGCTCGGACTGCGCGAGATAGACGCGCAAGCGTTCGGACGATGCGAACGGCTGACCGAGCTGACTGTGCCGAGTACCGTAACGTCTGTCGGCGCGGGCGCGTTCGCCGATTGCGTAAGTCTTAAAAAGCTGAGCATGCCGTATGCTACGTCGGGATCGTTCGGCGAGTTGTTCGGCGCGGAAACGCCCGAGTCGAGCTTTTCTTACGTGCCGAGCGCGCTCAAAACGGTAGAACTGACTGCCGGTGTTCGCTTGCCCGAAAGCGCGTTTTTTAACTGCGCCGATCTGGAAAGCATCGAGCTTTACGAACAAACGACCGAAATAGGCAACTATGCTTTCAGCGGTTGCGCGAAATTGAAGTCGCTCGAAATACCGCAAAGCGTGCGTAGTATCGGCAACGGGATATTGATAGGCACAAACGCATTGAAAACGCTCGTCACGCCGTTTGTCGGAGCGGAGCGTTTTAACGGCGGCAGCGGTCCTATTGAGCAGGATCGTTATGCGTTGAATAATTTTTATTCATACGTGCAGGGCGGTTACTCGTTACCGCGGCGATCGATAGAAAAGATAGTGCTGACAGACAGCGCGCATATCGCGCCGCATGCTTTTATTGCGGTCGAGCATTTAAAGCGGATAGTATTGGAATGCGACGTTTTGTCGATAGGAAACTATGCGTTCGGCGAATGTCATAAGCTGTACGAAGTGTTTAATTACGGCAGTCTTAACATTGCGGCGGGAAGCGCGGCTAACGGCGGCATTGCCGCAAACGCGCTTGCGGTACACGTTTCTCGTGACGAACCCGCTTTGCCGCAAACGACGCTTGACGGCAACGAATTTGTGTGCGCAACCGTCGACGGGCGCGGCAAATGGTATTTGACGGACTGCATCATCGACGATTGGTCCGATCGCGATCTTAGCTTGCCGTTGACTTTTTCTTATAACGGTCAAACGATCGCCGAGTATTCGCTTTGGCAATATTTGTTTTCCGGTAGCAGTATAGAATCGGCGGATATTCCGGCGAGCATAGCGGAAATAGGGAACAATGTTTTCATGTACTGCTCGAATTTGGAGCGCGTCGCGTTCGCCGCAAGCTCGCCCGTCAAAGTTATCCCCGATCATGCGTTTAACGGATGTTATAATTTGTATGACGCGCGCATGCCCGACGGGCTTACCGAAATAGGAGAACAGGCTTTTAACGGGTGCGGACGGCTTAAAAGGTTTACCGTTCCGCCTTCGATGCGGCGTATCGGCGCATATGCTTTTAACGGGTGTAACCGTCTTTTCGAAATCTATAATAGGAGCGAGATCGACATCAGAGCCGGGCAGTACGATCTCGGCGCGATCGCGCTCAATGCGCGCAGAGTATACTCGCGCGACGAGATAGCGCGCGATCCCGATATAGCGTTGCCGAACGTCACTGTCGACGGCGTACAGTATATAAAGCTGGGCGACGGCGGTAAAGATTGGTGGGCGGTCGATTATTACGGTTTGGACGGGGTGTTGGAGCTTAAACCGTTCGATTATATCGGGAAGAGCGGCGTAGAACGCGTTACGCGCATAGGCGTATACGACGAGGCGTTTGCGAACGCGACAGGCGTTTACAAGCTTGTCGTAGGCAACGTTTTGGATCGCGTCGAGCAAGATTATTTTTCGAACTGTTTTAATTTGACCGAGATCCGCTTCTCTGACAACGGCGGCGCGTACGACGAGATCGAGATATGCGACTATGCGTTTTCGCAAAGAGCGTGGAACCCGCTGACAGTCGTCGCGGACACGGCGATATCTTCGATAGGCAAGCGTGCGTTTTATTACGACAACGCATTGACGTTACAGTTCGACAAGCGTGTCGGCGTTATAAAAGCGAACGCGTTTTATACGGTAAACGAGAACGCGCCTCTTACGGCGCAGTTTGCCGATATAGGCGAAATATGCTCGCAAGCGTTCGACGGCAACAGCGGACTTTATTCGATAAAAGCGGGCGACGTCGACGTTATAAGCGAGTCGGCTTTTTCGTACGGCGATAGACTGGTCTCGGCTGAGTTCGGCGCTGTCGGCACAGTGGGCGAAGGCGCGTTCTCTCAGTGTCCGAGATTGAAAAGCGTCGCGTTTGACGCGGTGGATACGATAGGCGACTTTGCATTTCGTTCGTGTTCGGCGCTGGCAGACGCAACGTTGGGCAACGGAGACGGCTTATCGATAGGCGCTCGGGCTTTTGCGGATTGTATATCGCTCCGAGAATTCGAGTATGCGGGATATATCGCGGACATCGGCGAATATGCGTTCAATAACGACTCCGCGCTTATGCGTTTGTCGCTCGGCGGCGTCGACAGCATAGGCGAACGCGCGTTCGCGAGCTGCTTCGAACTGGGAAAAGTGACTTTTACGGGCAACGTCGGTTCGGTGGGCGCGGGCGCGTTCAATACTTCCGGCGTGACCGAACTGCGGTTCGGCGGCAACGTCGGCACGATAGGACGGGCGGCGTTCGCCAACTGTTTCGATCTGAGATCGGTCGATTTCGGCGGCAGTCTTGCGGCGCTCGGCAACGGCGCGTTTTCGTTATGCTCCTTGCTTAAAACGATAACATTGCCCGACTCGTTGACCGCTATTCCCGAAAATGCGTTTTCGGACTGTGTATCGTTGCGGGAAGTAGCATTGCCGAAAAACCTGCGCACGCTCGACAGGACGGCGTTTTCGTCGTGTAAGAACGTGCTGGTGGTTTACGCGCCGTGCGATTTGGACGTATCGGGCGATGCGTACTTCGACGCGCCGATCGCGATAGTGAAAAGCGAGACGGATGCGGCGGTGCAATACCGTACGCAAAACGGCATGGAGTTTGCTCGGATACGCGGCAACTGGTACCATATTTCGGGCTGGTCGACGAGCGCCGGATATATAGTATTACCCGTGTCGCTCAATGCGGGCGGCGTTACCGTCGAAGAGATGCGCATAGGCAAATACGTTGTCGATGCGGGACGCTCCGTGGTGGTTGGTAAAGGCATAGTCGAGATATCGCCCAAGGCGTTCGGCGAGAATACGACGGTGTATTTCGACGGCACAGCCGCCGAGTGGAGTTCGGTGTATAAAGGATCGAGCGTGATCAAAACGTATTACCGCGCCGATTGTTTGCACGGCGACGGCGACAGGTATTGGCGCGTCGGCGACGACGGATCGCCGACACGGGACGACACTGTGTTGGACAGCGGTCTGTGGCAAACAACGGTCGAGCCCACGTGCATGAAAAACGGCGAGCAGACGGCGGTATGCCCGCACTGCAATATACGGTTGACGCGCGTTCTTGGAATGGTAGCGCATAACGTAGAGAACGGGAAATGCACTATGTGCGAAAAGACGGCGACCGTAATCGATTCTTCCAATATAGGGTCGTTGAGCGGCGTGACCGTTGTCAACGACGCAGTCAACGCATTCGCCGTCGGCGCGGACGGCAGTATACGCTCGACCAATAAGACGGGGAATTCGAGTTCGCGGTTGACGTTGCGGTTCGGCATGAAGGCGGACGTTCAGTTTAGCTACGGCGTTTCGTCGGAAGACCGATGCGATATTTTCGGTATCACGCTCAACGGCAAGTATATCGATTCGATATCGGGCGAAATGTACGGGCTGTTTATGCGTTTGTCGGTCGACGTCGGCGACGAGCTTGTTTTTACTTATACTAAGGACGCGAACATTTCGAGCGGGAGTGATTGCGGCTTTATCGACCATCTGACGGTCGTTTAACGGAGGACGCGCTATGGCGGACAATAAATATTCCGAAATATCGAGCATGCTGAGCGAGGAGCAAAAGATAGCGCTTGTCGCCGATCTCGGCTGTGCGGCGAACGACGCTTTCAACGCGCTCGGTGTGCCGCATGCGGAGCGTGCGAGCCTGGACGCGCTCAACGGCGAGTACGGCGGCGCGGCGGAGTGTCCCGATTTTTCGAGCCTTACCGCGTCTTGGAATTTAAAGCTTATCGAACAGGCGGCGGGCGACGCGGCGTTGCGCGCCGATACAAAACGGTTCGATCTTATATCCTTGCCGCAGTCGGCTTTGCGCACGGGCGCGCGTGCCGTCGGTATGTCGGAGGATCCCTATCTCAACGCCAAAGCGATCGATGCGTGCGTATCGGCTTTGGAGAGTTCGGGCGCGGCGGCGTGCTTGACTGGTTGCGGCGTGCGCGCGATAGACGTCGAATATACGGACGCCGACGTCGATCCGCGCCTTCTCGGCAACGTTTTGGTGCGTTCCGTCGACGCGGTGCTTCGCACGAAAAAGCCTGCGGCGGCGGAGTTTTCTTTGGCGCGGTTGCGCGGCGGGTATAAGGATATAAACGCGCGCATAATGTCGCGCATGACGGAAAGCAAATATGCCAAGGCTTTTATCGCGAGCGATGCGCCCGAAGAGACGTTCCGCACGGGCATAGCCGACGGCACGACTTTTTTTGCGGGCGCGTCCGCCGCGGCGTTGCGCTCGGCGCTAAATAATCATCGGCGCATGAAAGAGGACGTGGAACACGGCGCGATCGGCGCGGAAGAGTTGGATAAGGCGATCGCGCAAGGCACGGCGTTGAGCGAGGAAGCGCTCGATAAAGCGGTATGCAAAACGCTCGAATTCGTCGGGTCGATCGCGGGACGCGAGCGCACGCGCTCGGCGCGGGCGCAGGACGAGCAAATCAAAACGGCGTTGTCCGCGGCGCGCGAAAGTATAGTTATGATCAAAAACGCCGACGGCGCGTTGCCCGTTTCGCACAAGATAAAGCTTGCGACGGTCGGGGAACGAATATGCGACGTATCGGACGTCAAGGGCGTTGCGCAACGCCAATGCGCGGCGCACGGCGGGATATACGTCGGGCATGCCGACGGCTACAAAGCGGCGGCGGAGCGTAGCGACGAGCTTATACCCGACGCTGTCGCGCTTGCGCAAAGGTCCGACGTCGTGCTCGTGTTCGTCGGACACGGCAAGCAACGCGGCGAAAAGTTTACGGGCGGGGATACGCTCGCACTGCCCGCCAATCAGGCGGCGCTTTTGGATGCGCTCGTAAAAACGGGCAAAAAGATAATAGCGGCAACGGTAGGCAACGTTTTGCCGAGCATGGATTTCGTCGACGCGGTCGCGGGCGCGTTTGTATTGCCGACGGGCGGAGCGCAGACGGCGCGCGCATTGTTCGAGCTTTTGTTCGGCGACGTTTCGCCGTCGGGCAGACTTACCGCGACGGCGTATTTCGCCGCCGACGAGTACTTCGGCAAACAGAGATCGGATGTGGCGGCGGGTAGGTACAAGATAGGCGAGTTTATCGGTTACCGCAGGTACACGACCGAAAACGTTAAGGTAGGATATCCGTTCGGTCACGGACTTACTTACGGCAAGTTCGTTTATTCCAATCTCAAAACGCTTGTCGACAGCGTGGAAGTTACGGTCAAAAACGTCGGCACGCGCACCGCGGCGGAAGTGGCACAGCTGTACGTCGGGAAAAAGGATTCGGTCGTAGTGCGTCCCGCGCGCGAGCTTAAAGGCTTTGCAAAAGTCGAAGTCGAACCGGGACGGTCCGTGCAGATAAAATTCCCGATAAACGCCGCCATGCTCGAAATTTTCGATCCCGCGAGCGGCAAGCGCAGGACGGAGAACGGCGTATACGATCTGTACATCGGTGCGTCCGCCGACGATATACGCTTGACGGGCGCGATCACGGTCAACGGCGAAAATCTGACGAGCGGCGGCGATAAGCTCGCCGATTACCTGCCGTCCGTTTCCAATATTTTGAGCAACGGATACCGCATGTCGGCGTTGACGGGCGAAAACGCGTCGGGCGCGTTTAAGTCCGCTCGTCCGTCGGACGGATCCGCGTCGCTGGAAAAGCTGTTCGCCGACGAGTTCGGGGAACAGTTTGACGACGAACCCGACGAGCTTGACCGCGACGACGAAATGCTCGAATATTCGGACGATACGGTCACGGTAAAGACGATAGCCGACGGGTTTGCGGCGTATGCGCTCGCCAACGGGATAAAGACGGACGGCGCTACCGCATACGAGCTTTTCGCGGCTTTTGCCGCATCGCGCGTTGTGCTGTTGCGTTGCGGAAAGTCCGAGTTCGATACGCTTGTCACGCTGTTGAGCGGATATTTTTCGTGTCCGCAGGGTATCGACGACGCGTCTGACTATAACGGACACGACGATATTTTCGGCGGCGGCACTTCCGCGCTCGTCGGCGCGGCGGAGTTTGCGGCGCAACACCGCGACCGCGTGACCGTCGCGGCGTTCGACAACGTGCGCGCGCATATGCTCGGCAAAATATTCACGCCGTTCATACGTTACGCGACGCTTCCCGACGATATTAAGGTGTTTTACGGCGAAAACAAGCGCGAGCTGGATTTTCCTAATAATGTGTGGTTCGTGATGCGGCTCGCCGACGAAAAATGCAGTGTTCCCGCATACGTCGCCGATATGGCGACCGTCGTGTTCCCGAAGCTTTCGATCGTTCGACCGACGGATAGCAACACGCGCATAGCCGCGCCCGATCGTTATCGGTTTGTCGCCGCGTGCCGTCGCGCCGAGCGCAATTACGAACTCGACGAGGATCAATGGAAAAAGATCGACCGTTTGGAACGGTTCGTTTCGAGCCGCGCGCCGTTCGTCATAGGCAACAAGCTGTGCGTGCAAACTGAAAAGTTTATAGCCGTGCTTTTGGAATGCGGCGTCGAGCCGCTCGACGTTTTGGACCGTACGGTCGCGGCAAAGCTCGTTCCGCATGCGGCGACCGCGCTCGACGGCAAGCTGACTTCCGACGACGGCGGGCTTATAACGGTGTTGTGCGGCATTTTCGGCGACGACGACACCTCGCGCATAAAAGCGGCGGTGCGCGGCATGTCCGCGTTGAAGGAGGGCGTATGACGTATTTTGCGGCGCAAAACTTTATAGGCGGCATGCGCGAGATATGGAATTATCTGTCGTCTGGCTACGCCATACTCGCGTACGTTATTTTGATTATAGCGCTTGTCGCGCTGTTGATAGTGTCGGTGCTTATTTCGGACAACAGGTCGAAGATAGTCATCAATAAGACCGAACGCGATCATGCCGCGGACAAAGACACTGTAACGGAGAGCGGGGAAAGAGAAGGCGAAACGAAAAGAAAGAGTAAGAAAGAGAAACGGACCGTGAAGAGATTTCCGACGTTGGACAAGATCGACGGAGAACGACGGAAGTACGAACGAACGGACTACGACGACGG
>CAMSYM010000010.1 GCA_947066105.1 uncultured Clostridia bacterium | reverse complement strand
GCATTTTGATAGATACAAAATATAAAGTTGATATTGAATTATAAATTTCAATTTACCATCAATTATAAAAAGCGAAGAATTTAAAAATTCTTCGCTTTTTATATTCCCTACGGGAAGTACGCTTTGCTCGGCGTTTTTTGTTGCAATGCTCGCGAGTATATATGTTCGGACTACGGCAATACCGTGCGTTCGGTTTTGCTGTAATTTCGGCGACGGATCGAAAAGTTTTTCGTCATGAGATATTATCGGAATGATATTATCGGTGTTTGTTATATTCTTGACTATATCCGTTTAAAAGTGATATACTTTTTATATGAGTAAAGCGTCGCGCGAAGATCGCGGCGCAAGCGTACGGAGGGCGATCAATGAGAATAGGGATACTCACGTCGGGCGGCGACTGCCCGGGACTAAATGCCGTTATACGCGGGTTCGGCAAGTATGCGTTCGAGAACATAAAAAACGTCGAGCTTATAGGCATAGCCGACGGTTACGGCGGGCTTATCCGCGGCGAGTGCCGCGCGATGAACAGATCCGATTTTACGGGCATACTTACTTTGGGCGGAACGATACTCGGCACGAGCCGTCAGCCGTTCAAGCTTATGACCGTCGAGGACGAAAACAGCGTTTCGCGGCTCGATCTGATGAAAAAGAACTATAAAAAAATGGGGCTTGATTGCTTGTTGACTTTGGGCGGTGCGGGTACGCACAAGACCGCCGCGTTGCTTTCGGCGGAAGGCTGTAACGTTATAGGCTTGCCTAAAACCATCGACAACGACATTTGGGGTACGGACATCACGTTCGGCTTTCATACCGCTGTGGATATAGCGACCGAGTGCATAGACCGTATCCACACGACGGCGGCGAGCCACGGCAGAACGATGCTCGTCGAGATAATGGGCAACAAGGCGGGCTGGTTGACGCTGTATGCGGGGCTTGCGGGCGGCGCGGACGTGATCCTGCTGCCCGAAATACCGTTCAGTGCGGAAAAGGTCGCCAAAGCCGTGGGCAGGCGCGCGGACGCAGGCAAAGCGTTCAGCATAGTCGCTATCGCCGAGGGCGCGATGACCGTCGAAGAGAGCAAGATGAAAAAGAAAGAACGCGCCGCGTCGCGCGGCAACGACGTTACCGCGACTAACGCGCTCGCCAAATACATTTCCGAAAACGCTAACGTCGAAACGCGCGTGGTCGTGCCGGGGCATATCCAGCGCGGCGGCAGTCCGTCGGCGTACGACCGCGTATTGTCCACGCAGTTCGGAAGCTTTGCGGGCAAGCTCGCCAAGGACGGCACGTTCGGCGTGACTGTCGCAATGGTAAAAGGCAAGGTCACATATAACTCGCTTTCCGAGATAGCTGGCAAAGCCAAACTCGTACCGCCCGATTGTCAAGAAGTAAAGACGGGTGAGAGCATAGGTATTTCGTTCGGTAGATAATTCGGAATTGGGAATGATGGTCATTAATGATAGTCGATCGAGTAATGTGCGGCTACGCCTAGATCTCTCCACTACACTCGCTGACGCTCGTTTCGGTCGAGATGATGGGGGGGGGGAACGGCTTTGCTATACTTATTTAGAAAAGCAATCGACAACAAACACACCCATCATTTCGAGCGTGGAGAATGATCTCTGCCTTATTAATAATGATGAGATTCTTCGGTGGGCAAAAAACGCTCAGAATGACAAAAGGCTGTGAATATTTGAGATCCTTCGGCGGGCAAAAAACGCTCGGGATAGCCTGCGGCTGCTTCGTAGGACGAATAATAGATATCTAAGCGTAGTCACATAATACTAAATCGACGATCGTTACGCATTATGCATTACGAATTTTTAATTGACACATTATAAGGAGATTTTTATGAAGTGTGCCGTAATTGACATGAGTTCGACGGGGGTTTCCACCGTCATTGCCGACGGCGACAAAGCCACGGGAATATTCACGTCGGTGTATAAGGACAGGGCGAACATCGCCGTCGCCGATTATTTCGACGGCAAATCGATATCTCGACGCGGGATAGAAAAGCTCATCGACGCGTTGATCGCCGCGCGCTCCACTTGCAAAGCGATGGGCGTGGACGAATGCTATTGCATTTCGACGGCGGCTTTGCGCAATATCGACAATATCGAAGAGGTCGCCGAAAAGATACGCATGCGCACGGGTATAGTCATCAACTATCTCGACGGAGCCACCGAGGCATATTGCGATTTCGTATCCAACCGCAAGTATGCGGCTTACGAGAACGTCGTGCTTATAGATATAGGCGGCGGCTCGGTCGAGCTTTGCGATCTTGCCAAAAACAGCAAGGACGAAATGATCTGCTTGGATTTCGGTCCGATCAAGCTTCGCAATAAGTACGTCACCGACGTATATCCTACCGACGAGCAGGCTAAGCATATAAAAAAGTTTTTGCGCAAAAAGAGCGACGAGAACAAACTGCCCGGCAAAAACAGATTCGATACGGCGGTGCTTGTCGGGTCGATCAACGATGCCGTTTACGCCGTGTATCGCGAGTATTGCGAAAAGGAAAAGCTCGGCGGCGGGTTCAATTACGATAATTTCAAGCGGTTCTGCAAGTGGTTGATGACGTCGTCCGACCGCACGCGGTTGATAATGAAGGTCGCGCCCGAAAAAATCCACGTCCTGCCCGTGGCGGCTATAATACTCAAAGAGCTTATAAAACGCTTTAAGCCCGACGACGTGATCGTAAGCGATACGGGCGTTAAAGAAGGGTACATGGCGCTTGTGGCAACAGGCGCGGAAAAAGGCGTGCCTGTCGATCTCAACGAGTCAGTACCCGCGTACGACGAAGTCAATCCGCCCGCAAAAAAGAAGAGCGGAAAGAAATAAATCTGCGATTCGGAAAATGACACGGCTTGATCGGTGATCGATAGCGGCGCGATCGAGTTATCGTTTTGACTGTCTTACAGAGCAGTCGCAAGCTATTTCGAGCGGAGCGTGGCGCGGTCGATATATTCGTCGATCGTAACAGTTATACGGTAAAAGCAACCTTTAACTAACGTCCGATGCGTCGCGCATTTAATATTGCAATACATCAAACGGAGTTGAACATGTCGGAAGACAACGTAAAATTCATAAAAGGAACGTACATGAACCGCGAATATTCGTGGTTGCTGTTTAACAAACGCGTACTCGATCAAGCGTCGGACGGCGACAATCCGCTGTTGGAACGTTGTAAATTTTTGTCGATATTTCATTCCAATCTCGACGAATTTTTTATGGTGCGTATAGGCAGTCTTATCAACGACGCCAAGCTCGACGCAACGGCGAAAGAGAACAAAACGGGACTTACCGCGCGCGAGCAGATAGACGGTATATTAAAACTCGTCAACGGATATTGCCGCGCCGCCGACGGCGTTTTCGTCAAGCTTAAAAAGGAACTCAACAAAGCGGGGTTGCGCATACGCACGGGCGCAGAGCTGTCCGATAAGCAACGTCAAAAATGCCGTAAATACTTCGATACGCAGGTGTTGCCGTTGTTGTCGCCCATGGTGCTTGACGCAAAGCACCCGATGATACGTTTTGAAAATATGAACGAGTACATGATGTTCGAGCTTAAAAAATCGGACAGGTTGATGTACGGCGTTATGGCTATAAGCCCAAAGCTTCCGCGCGTGTTCCGCATAGACGGCGGAAAAAAAGTCAATATAATAACCGTCGAGGAGCTTATCCGCACTTTCGGCGCGACGGTGTTCGACGGGTATAAGATCCAAAGCCAGGCTATGCTCAGGCTGACGCGCAACGCCGATTTCGACGCGGATATAGACGACGTGGATATAGAGCGCGACGTCGATTTTTCCAAGTATCTGAAAAACAAAGTGGAGTTGCGCGGCGTTCAAGACGCGGTGCGTTTGCAGATAGACGGCGGTGCGGACGGCATAAGATCGTTCGCGCTTAAACTGCTCGACCTTAAAAAGCAATATTGTTTTTCGGTCGCGCATGCGTTCGATTACAAGTTCATGATGTCGCTCGGCGATTATTTTCCGCCCGCCGCGCTCGCGTCGCTCAAATACAAGCCGCAACGCGCGTTGCCGCCGCCCGTGCCGCAGGACGCGTCGGTCATGGCGCGCGTGCAAAGCTCGGACGTGTTTTTGGCGTACCCGTTCGACGCCATGGATACGCTCGTGCGGTTGTTGAACGAGTGCGCCGACGACAGTCGCGTCGCGTCGATCAAGATAACCATTTACAGGCTGGACCGCAGGTCGCGCATAGTGGACGCGCTGAAAAGGGCGAGCGAGAACGGAAAGGAAGTGACCGTCGTTATCGAGCTGTGCGCGCGGTTCGACGAGGAAAACAATCTGTATTATGCCGAAGAACTCAAAAGCGCGGGGTGTACGGTCATTTACGGTATGGGCAATTATAAGGTGCATTCCAAGATAATTTCCATCGTGCTTACCGACGGCGAAAATATAGGGTATATAACGCATTTGGGTACGGGCAATTACAACGAGCAAACCTCGCGACTGTATACCGACCTTAACATCATTACCGCCGATCAAGCGATAGGCAGGGATGCGGTCGCGTTTTTCCGCAACATCGCCATCGCCAATACCGATCACGAATACGAGCGGTTGCTCATCGCGCCCAAAACGCTCAAACGCGGGATAATAGAATATATCGAGCGCGAGACCGAAAAAGCCGAAACGGGCAAGCCCGCGTTTATAACCGCTAAAATGAACAGCCTTACCGATAAAACTATCATCGATAAGCTTATAGCGGCGGGCAAAGCGGGCGTAAAGATCAAGCTCATAGTGCGCGGTATTTGCTGTCTTGTGCCCGAAATAAAGGGCAAGACGGATAATATCACGGTCATAAGCATAGTCGGGCGGTTTTTGGAGCATTCGCGCATCTACCGATTCGGCGACGGCGAAGACCGCATAATGTTTATTTCGAGCGCCGACCTTATGACGCGCAACACCGATAAGCGCGTGGAAATAGCCACGCCCGTACTCGACAAAGCGATAGCCGACAGGATAAGCGGTATGCTCGACGTGATGCTTGCCGATAACGTCAAGGCGCGGCGGCTCACTTCGCACGGCACGTACGTCATGCCCGAACAAGCCGTCGGTCCTGTAAACAGTCAAGAGTTGTTTTTAAAGGGGAAGTACGGTATTAAAATTTAATTCGGAATTAGGAATGCGACCGGAATTATGGTTGATTTATTATTAGTGCGGCTGACGCCTTGATCTCTCCGCTCCACTCGCTTTGCTCGTTTCGGTCGAGATGATGGGGTGAGTGGAACGGTTTTGCTATGCTTGATTGGAAAGGTAACCCACACCAAACACACCCATCATTTCGAGCGGAGCCGTAGGCGCAGTCGAGAAATCAAGGCGATCCGCCGCATAGTGAATTAGTAATTCATGATGCGTAATGAATGCCCACCCGCTGTGGGGACAGAGAGAATTCGGAATTACGGTCGATTTAATATTAGTGCGGCTAACGCCCGGATCTCTCCACTACACTCGCTTTGCTCGTTTCGGTCGAGATGATGGGGAGGGGGGACGAAGTGCTTACTTTTCTGTCATTCTGAGCGTTTTTTGTCCACCGAAGAATCTCAACATTATAAAATAAATAAGGATGAGATCCTTCACTGCGGCGCACGCGCCTTGTTCAGGATGACAAAAAAACAGCAGAACACTATGCTTGTTCGGAATAGCCTGCGGCTGCTACGTAGGACAAATAAAAAACAGCAGAAGTTACGCTTGTTTGCAATCAGGCGTTGTCTTGGTCGTAGGCAAATAAAAAGCAGTCTATTTTTGATTATCGTTTATCGTGCATTCTGAATTTTTAATTCTTTATTAAATCACAGCTCTTCGGAGTCGTGCGCTTTATAGCCTTCGCCGTAAATTTCTTTTGCGGAAGTGACGACGGTGAACGCCGTGCTGTCGTGCGTTTTGATTATGTCTTTCAGTCGGGGGTATAAAAAGTTTTTTATCACGCACATGACGACTACCTTGTCGTCGCCCGAATACGCGCCTTTGCCGTCGACGATCGTCGCGCTGCTGTCAAGCTCTTTCAGTATTCCGTCGCAGATCGGCTGAACCTTATCCGCTGTCGTCACTATGTGTACGAGCATGGCGGGATTGCCGCCGTACAGCACGCGGTCGAACACTGCCGTAAATACGATTATCGACAGCGCAGTCAGTATCAACAGTTCGACGTCTCTGTAAACAATACCCGATACCGCGACTATGATCATGTCGATGACCATGGATATCACGCCCGTTTTCATGTGACGGAATTTTTTGCGCAACAGCTTGACTATTATGTCCGTGCCGCCCGTCGTGCTTCCCGCGCGGAATATGAGCGCGAGTCCGCCGCCGAACAGCCCGCCGCCGACGACCGCGGGTATGAGCGAGTTTTCCATTTCGGGCATGTGCGGAGCTACCGTGTACGCCCACAGCTCTATAAGCCCCGACGACAATCCCGTCGCTATCACTGTCGATATTATGAAATTTCTGCCGAAAAATATCGCGCCGATAATAAACAACGGCACGTTGATGATGAGAATTATCCAGCCCGTGCCTATCAAGTCGCCCGTTACGTAATTGACTATAATCGCAATGCCGGTTACGCCGCCGGACGCGATCGCGCCGGGATCGAGAAACAGCGCGACGCCGAGCGAGTATATTATACAGCCAGATAATATCATCGCGCACTTTTTTATGAAATTGAGTTTTGCCGCTTTATCCATTCTATATATATTATACCGCAAAATCCGTCTTATGTCAACATTGCCGTGTTGCGTGTTTATTCGCTTTTCGAACGATCGCTCGATCGGATCGGCGTCGGCGTTGTTCAAATAAAATTTCATAAAACAACGCCGCGCTTGCTATTTTTTTCGGTATGTGATATAATATAAAAAGAACGACGGCGATTGCGGGATTTGCGGTCGAATGGTTCAACGATACAAACGCGACGTCGCCGGGATAACAAAAGGAAAATCGATAACATGAATACCGCGTACGTTTATATATTATCGGCGATATCGTCGCTAACGCTTGCCGTGGCGACCGACGTCTTGTTTTTTGTTAATCTCGGTCTGTGTTTTTGCGCGTTGTCGACTGCGACGGCTGTCATAGTTATGTGGAAAAAAACGGCGTTCATGCGCGTATTCGGGTCGGCGGTCATCGTCGCTTTCGGCGTGAGCGCGGCGGCGTTTTGTATTCAACTCGGATTGTATGTATACGGCAACGACGGCGCGTCGTACGCGGTGGGGCTATGCACGGGGCTGTTTTGTATATCGTTTGTTCTCTGCGGCGCGTACTGCTTGATGTTGGCGCGCAATTCGCATAAAAAGCTGTGTATTGCGACGGGCGTGCTTTGCCTTGTCCCGCCCGTCGGCGCGGTGCTTGCCGTCGTGTTGTCGTACAAGATACAGCGCGACACGTCCGTAAAAAAGTTCGTTTACAGCGGTTATGCTTACACTTACGCCGCGCTCGAAGCGTTTGCGGACAGAACGCCCGTCGAGCTTATAGACCAGGGCGGGGCGGAAGGTCCCGAATATTTGCCCGTTAAACGTATCAAGCGCAGACTGCGCGTGCTAAAAGGCAAGACCGCCACCGCTGCGGGCAAGTTCGACTATGCGACGGCGTTGGTTTGGTACGCTCCGTACAAATTCAAAAAAGCATACAAACTGATGCAAAGATCGGCTGACGCAGGCTATGCGCCCGCGTTGTTCAATCTCGGATATTTTTACGAGATAGGCAAGTACGTCAAACGCGATTTCAAAAAAGCGCGCGAATATTACAAGCGCGCGGGCGCGGCGGGGGATGCCGATTCCGCGCTCAGGCTTGCGATAGTCGATATCAAGGACGGCAACGCGCAGGCGGGGCTGGCGGTTCTCAACGAGCGCGCCGAGTACGGAGATCTTTACGCCAAGTACGATCTGGGCGTTTGCTACGAACTCGGCTTGGGTGTGGAAAAGAACGTCGACAAAGCGTTCGATCTGTATGCCGAATGCGCCAACGTCGGTATGTTCGTCGCGCAGTCGCGCATATTCGCCGCCGCGAGCAAGGATATGCCGTCGTCGCAAAACGGCGACCTGTTCAGACGCATAACCGACCGCAAGTTCGACGGCGCGTTCGCGATCATGATAGACGGGCTAATAGAGATCAAAAAGCGTCATGCCGCCGATGCGTCCGAAAAGTTTTTGCAAGCGGTCAAAATGCGCGACAGATGGGAGGGCGTTGCCCGCTGTCTTGTGGGCGCGCTGTATATAGACTGCGGCAAGCTCCCGCAAGACCGTCGGAACGGAGTGGAATACGTTATATCGGCGTTCGATCTGTGGAGCGGCGCAAAAGACCTGTACGCCGTTCTGCCCAAGATAAAAGTAAAATAACCGAATACAATAAAAAGCCAACGGTCGGAGAGAGCTTCGACCGTTGGCTTTTTGCTGCTGCGACAGAGCATCGATGCGAATAAAATCGCACAAATGCAAAACGGTTGGTATTTCTACCAACCGTCCCGCTATATGATAAGGGGGAAAATGATGAGCGAATTAAGTGTTTGCAATCGTTTAGCACAACAGCATCACGTTGATTGCACGTTCATTATATAATATGCTTATTCGGTTGTCAAGCGTTTTAACACGATTTTTCAAAAAATTTTAAAAATTTTTTTACGCGTTTTTATATTTGTCGCGTCCACACTTTAATTATATGCGCGCGTATGCGAAATGTGACGCAACTTGCGTTATCGAAAGAGAAAATATTTTATGCGGAAACGCGACCGAGTTTTGATCGAGCATACCGCCGCGCACGGCTTGACAAAAGTCGGTCGACGGTGTTATACTTGAAAAAAAGGAGATATCGTCATGGCTAATAAAGTAACACCCGATATGACTATTTACGACGTTTTGTGTCTTGCGCCCGAAAACGAAAAGGTGGCGCAGGTATTTTTCGATATGGGCATGCACTGTTTGGGTTGTCCGATATCGCGCGGCGAGACCGTTGCGGAAGCGGCGGAAGCGCACGGCAACGACGTTAACGAGCTTGTGGAAAAGCTCAATGCCGTCATAGATTAAGGATATGAAGCTGGTCGTCGGTCTGGGCAACCCCGGCAACGAGTATAAGGACACGTATCACAACGTAGGGTTTATCGCGCTCGACAGGCTGGCGTCGCGGCTTGTCGCGCCCGATTTCGCGTTCGATAAAAAAAGTAATTCGTTACTATCGGACGTTGTCGTCGGCGGCGAGAAAGTATTGCTTTGCAAGCCGCAAACGTTTATGAATCTTTCGGGCGACGCGGTGTCGCATTTGGCGCGGTATTTTAAGATACAGCCGTGCGACGTGCTTGTTATGTACGACGATATCGATATTGCGATAGGCACGGTGCGCGCGCGGGGGAACGGTTCGGCGGGAACGCATAACGGTATGCGCGACATAGTGGCGAAGCTCGGCTCGACCGATTTTGCACGCGTTCGCATCGGCATAGGATTCAGACCGTCGTTTATGTCGCTTGCCGAATACGTGCTGTCGCGGTTTACTTCGACGGAGCGTCCCGTACTCGACGCCGCGTGCGACGTCGCGTGCGATTTTGCGATAGATCGGCTCAACGGCAAAAAGTGGCAGGAGTTGACGGTAAACGTCAAACGGTAGATCGCATGCGCAACATACGACAGGTCATCAACGCGCTCGGCGGCACGGCGGGCGAAGCCGTCGCGGCGGTCAAAAGCGGCAAAAAGACGTCCGTATTCGGGTTGACCGTATCGGACGCGCTTTTGTTTTGCTGTGCGTTCGATAGGTTCATGCTGGTGTGCGCGGACGTATTGTCGGCGCGCAAAGCGTATACCGAGCTGTCTATGCACTACGACGGCGCGGAACTGTTGTTGCCCAAAAACAACGTATTGCTCGCCGCCGGCAACGAGCGATCGGGCGTGCGCGCGCGGGCGTTGTACAACATCGCGTCGGGCAGAGCACCCGTCGTCGTCACAACGGCGGAAACGCTCATGCAAATATTGCCGTGCCCCGAAAGCATAGCGTATTCGGCGGTCGAGTTTGCGGTCGGAAAAAAGTATAAGACCGACGAGCTTTTGAACAAACTGACCGCGGCTGGCTACACCCGTTGCGGACACGTCGACGAACCCGGACAATTTTCGGTGCGCGGCGACATCATAGATATTTGCGCGCCTTGCGGCGAAGCGGCGCGTATAGAATTTTTCGGATACGATTGCGACGGCGTGCGCGCGCTGGATATAGGGTCGCAGAGCGCGGGTGAAAAGCTCGATCGTTTCGTTGCCTATCCGTTTGCCGAAAACGTTTTCGCCGACAGGTCGGACGCGATAGCCGCGCTCATAGAAGCGGGCGAAAAGCGCAACGCGGTAGGCGTGCCGATAGAACACCGTTTGGCGGAGCGGTTGCGGTCGGGCGACTGCGACGGCGAGCAAACGGTGTTGTCGCTGTTTCCGCATACGACGCTCGACAGGTTTTGCGGCTTGCCGATAGTAGTAGCCGACGCAAAATCGGTTTACGACGCCTGTGTGTTCGCTTACCGCGAACACGTTTCGCGCGCCAAGCGTCTTATCGAAGCGGGCGAAGCGCCGTTTTGCGCTCGCGACAATCTTGTCGACGTTCCGCCGAGCGCGGGGTGCATGCTTTGTTTTCACAAGATAGACAGCAACAACAGATTTTTCTCGCCCGACGCCGTTTTTAAATTCAAGAGCTTGGATCTGCCGTTGTACGGCAAAAATTTTGTCAATCTTAAAACCGATATTTCGGCGTGGCGGTCGCGCGGCATAAACGTTTTGATCGCCGCAGACGTCAAGGACGCGCTCGCCGAACTCGACTGTTTCGGCGCGGAGTATATAGAGCCGACGGCGGACGGCGGGGTGTTTTTCGATTCCGATACGATAATCATAGGCATGCGTAACGTCGGTAAAAAGCGCGACCCGTTCGAGTCGGTGCGGCGTACGGGCATGCAGGAATTGCCCAAGCCCGGCGATTACGTGGTCCACGAAACGCACGGCATAGGCATTTGCGAGGCTGTCGGCGCGGTGGACTTCGGCGCGTACGAGCGCGATTATATAACGGTCAGGTATGCCGGCGGCGACGAGCTTTTCGTGCCTGTCGAAAACATGGCGCGGCTTAGTAAGTACGATTTTAACGACACTCCGCCTAAGCTCAGCAAGCTGGGCGGCGGCGAGTTCGAGCGGGTAAAAGCCAAGGTCAAGTCGCGGCTGAAAGCGATGGCTTTCGATCTGTTAGAGTTGTACGCCAAGCGCGAAACCGTAAAGGGCAAGGCGTACGGAACGGACGATATAGAGGACGAGTTCGCAGGCGATTTTCCGTATACCGAAACGCCCGATCAGCTCGCGGCGATCGACGCGTGTATGGGCGATCTTACGAGCGGCAAGATAATGGACAGGCTCATTTGCGGCGACGTTGGCTTCGGCAAGACAGAGGTCGCGTTGCGCGTCGCGTTCAAGGTAGTATCGCAGGGCGGACAGGTGGCGTTCATGTCGCCTACGACGGTGCTTTGCCATCAGCATTACAACACGACCAAGGCGCGTATGGAAAAATTCGGCGTCAACGTGGCGGCGTTGTCGCGCGCCGAACCCGATACGGCTAAAACTTTGAGCGGGCTTGCCGACGGCAAGATAGACGTCGTTTGCGGCACGCACAAGCTTTTGGGCAGTTCGGTCAAGTTCAAAAATCTCGAACTTTTGATACTCGACGAAGAACAAAAATTCGGAGTATCCGACAAGGAAAAGATCAAAAATTTAAAGACGGATATCAACGTTCTAACGCTGTCGGCTACGCCTATACCGCGCACGTTGCACATGGCGATGTCGGGCATACGCGACGTGAGCATGCTCGAAACGCCGCCGACGGGCAGGCTCCCCGCGCAGGTCTACGTCACGGAGTATTCGGACGCGTTGTGCGTGGACGCGGTCACGCGCGAGACCGCGCGCGGCGGACAGGTGTTTATCGTTTACAACTATGTTACGGGCGGAGCGCGCGGCAACGGCATTGCGGAGTATGCGGGCAGACTGCAAGCGCTAATGCCCGACGTCAGATTTATTTACGCGCACGGGCAAATGGAAAAGAGCAAGCTCACTGCCGCCGTAGAGAGCTTTGCGGCGCACAAAGCGGACGTGCTTGTTGCGACTACGATCATCGAGAACGGTATAGACATACCCAACGCCAACACCATGATAGTGTACGGCGCGGAAAACATGGGACTCAGTCAGATGTACCAGTTAAAGGGCAGAGTGGGCAGGTCGGACAGGGTCGCGCAGGTATACTTTACGTACGGCAGCGAAACTGCGTTGACGGGCGCGGCGCTCGAACGGTTGGAGGCCGTGTCGCGTTATACCGAGCTGGGCAGCGGCGTAAAGATAGCCGAACAGGATATGCGCATACGCGGCGTGGGCAACGTGTTCGGCGCGGAACAGCACGGGCATATGGTGAGCGTCGGCTACAATATGTATTGCAAGCTGTTGCAGGAAGCTGTCGCCGAGATCAAGGGCGCGACGGTGCGCGCAAAAAAAGACCCTACGATGAAAGTCGATTTTACCGCCGTCATTCCCAAGGACTATTGCGACGGCGAGATGCGCGTCGAGCTGTACAGACGCATTTCGGGGCTTAAAACCGAGCGGGAACGCGACGAGCTTTTGTTCAGATTGAAAGACGCGTTCGAGAACGTGCCGACCGAGATCAAAAATCTTGCGCTTGTCGGACTGGTGAAAAATCTCGCTTCGGAAATAAACGCGTCGACGGTCACGCTGTTGAGATCGGGCGCGAAGATCGAATTTGCCGACGTGCAGGATATCCGCAACGGCTTTGAAAAATTCGGCGGCGTGCTCAACGCCGTCAAGACCCCCACGGTCGTGTTCGACAGCGTAAAATCGCTCGTTCGCTGGCTTGTCGGCGAGCAAGATAAAAACAATTAATGCGCCCGATGTATTGACAACAGGCGCATTTTTGTATATAATATATTCAGCGAGGTGAAACATGAAGACCAGCGTAAACATAAAAATGGATACGGAGCTTCGCGATGAAGCTAAGGCGTTATTCGGCAGAATGGGCTTGGATATGACAACAGCCGTTAATATGTTTTTGATAGCGGCGTTGCGCGAAAAGGGTTTGCCTTTTGCCGTAACTACCGTTTCGAGTTGCGGTACGGAGCAAGAGTTCGACGAGCATGTCGTCGAAAAGCTGCGCGTCGCCGAAATTGAGTTGCAGAGCGGGCATGGAAGAAGTTTCGACGATTTCGCTACGGAGTTAAAGCAAAGGTATGGACTGTGATAAGTACGAGATCGCGATCTTGCCGAGTGCGGAAAACGATATACGCGGTATATTCGAATACATTGCCGTCGACTTGTGCGATGTAAAAGCCGCGCAAGAATTGCTCGACAAGATCACCGACGGATTGCAACGCATAGCGCTTTTTCCGTATGCAATGCCTAAGCTCGGTAATAAGGAATTTTCCGACGATAAAAACTTTCGTCGAATGGACATAGGGAATTTTGTTATCGTTTACATGATAGACGAAAATAAGAAAACGATTTACATAGCGGCGGCATTTTATGCAATGTCCGATTTTATGTTCAAGCTGTTTAAAAGGATATGATAATGGCATTGAATACTTACGAAAATATCAAAGCCCGATTGGAAGCTGAGATCGATCTTGCATACAAGGCGTTCAACGATCCCATCGCAAAAAGCGAATATAAAACGCTGGGGGTACGGATCCCCGCGATCAAAAAACTCGTCAAATCGATAGCTGTCGCCGATCGCGATCGATTCATGCAAGATTTTTTCGCCGATCCCGATAAAACGTTTGAAACGGTTTTGATAGCGGGCATGCTTGCGGCGAAAAAGGGCGAGCGCTATTCGCAAACGCGCGAATATCTTTCGCGCGTAGTGCCGTTGTTCGGATCGTGGGCGCACGTCGACTGCGTTACGCCCTGTCTTAAATGGGCGGATAAGAACGCGCTGTTCGATGATTTCCGATATCTTTTGGACTGCGACGGGCAGTATGAAAAACGGTTCTACATAATGATAATGTTTTCGTGTTGTCTTAACGACGAGTATATAGATAGGATATCGGAGACGCTTTGTAACGATGTTAAGTACGGGCAGTATTACGTAGATATGGCGGCGGCATGGTTGCTCGCCGAGTGTTTGGTCAAATATTACGATAAAACATTGCCGTTGTTCACGACCGTGCATTTTCCCAAATTCGTGCATAACAAGGCAATACAAAAGGCGCGCGAAAGCTTCCGCATTTCGCCCGAAACAAAGGCATATTTGAATACGCTCAAAATAAAATAAACGCGGTATCGACACGGTTCGGCTCGTATGATATAATGCGGATAAACCCGGAACGATCGTTCAACTGCGTACGGGAGAGCAGATCATGGAAAAAAACGAAAACGAAAAAAAGCCGTTGCCTATCGTATCGATCGTCGCTTTATCGCTCGACGGCGGTGCGGTTTTATTGTTTGCTCTCGGCACGCTTATACTCGAAGTCATAGGATGGGGCATAGGCTGGCTGTGTTATCTTTTAGGCATATTCGCTATTCTTTCCGCCGCGCTCATGGGCGTATGCGGAGCGATAGCTTACATCAGATCGAGCAGGCTCGGCTTGGTGCTCGGCTTGGTCGCGTTTGCATTGCCCGCGATATTTTTGCTCGTTCTTATATTGTTGGCGCAAAACGGGATCGCGATCATAAGGTTTATGTAGCGTCATGAAAAAGAGCGTTTGTGTCGATAAAATTATATATTTCTTATCGGGCGGGATATTATCGGCGTTTTGCGCCGTCGCCGCCGCGTACATGTTGTACGCTTTCGGATACTTGTCCGCGCTCGGCGATATAGACAACGTTATAGCCGTGATACCTATTGCAATGGCGGTCGCCTTTGCGGCGGGCGTTCCGATCTTATTGTTTGTAAAGCACAAGCCCGAACGCGCGCCGTTGTTTATTGCGGTCGGTCTTGTCGTGGCGTTATCGATAGCGTTGATGCCCAAAGCCGTGCGCGGCGATTGGTGGCTCGTCAAGGATTACGATCACGGCGACGGACAGCAGCCCGATATTTCCGTGTATGCGCCGTTCGCCGAAAACTCGCTCGCGGCAACGCTCGATGCGCCGAGCGAGCTTTTGCTGACGAACGATCTGCCTACGCTCGACGGCGCGCTCGCGCTGTATCCCGTATATGCGGCGTTTGCGAAAAACACGTACTCGCGCGATGCGTTCGATGCGGATCCCGCCAGCGTGACGTTCACCGATACGCTCAAAGCGTACGACGGGATAATGACGGGCGAGCGCGACGCGATATTCGTGGCGGGCGCGTCCGCCAAGCAAAAGCAAAAGGCGGCGGAACTCGGCGCGGAGCTTGTGTTCACGCCGATAGGCAGAGAAGCGTTCGTGTTCGTTGTCGGCAAGGACAATCCGATCGACGATATTTCAGTCAAACAGATCCGTAACGTGTATTCGGGCAAAACGTCGAGATGGTCTACGCTCGGATGGCGCGACGGCGGGGAAATAATAGCGTTTCAACGTCCAGAAGGTTCGGGCAGTCAAACGGGTTTACAGCAGGTGATGGGCAATATTCCCGTTGCCGCGCCGCGACCGTTGCCCGATGATTCGCTTATAGGCACGAACAGCTTGATGAAGCAGATATCGGTCGTGTATAACGGCGTTATGCCCGCGCTCGGCTATACGTACAGGTTTTTCGCACAAACGATGTACGGCAACGCCGACGCGAAAATACTGTCGATCGACGGCGTCGCGCCTACCGACGAGAATATAAAAAGCGGTAAGTATCCGTTTTCGGTTCGATTCTATATCGTGACGAACGGCGAACCGAAGGGCAATGTAAAGCGGCTTATAGACTTTGCGCTTTCGTCGCAGGGACAGGAGCTTGTGGCAAAGTCGGGTTACGTTCCTATCGTTTAAATCGATCAAAGCAAAAACATCCGACGTTTTTTTCGGATGTTTTCGCTAAGTATCATTTTTTCGGCAATGTTTTGCCCGTTAAGTTCGAATTTATATTTTAGCATATGCGTTGCGCGAATACAACCGAATTTGCGGTATCGATTGACAATCGCGGCGGCGCGTGGTAAAATACAAGTATGAAAATAAACACTGTGATTTTCGATCTCGACGGCACGCTGTTGAACACTTTGGATGACCTTACTGCGGCGGTCTGTCACGCGGTCGGGGCGTTCGGCTTGGGCGCGCTCGACGCAGACAGGGTAAGGCGGTACGTCGGTAACGGCGTGCCTAAGCTTATCGAGCGCGTACTGTATTATTCGGACACCGGCAAAGACCCCGATCCCGATAACGACGAGTATGCCGATAAAGCAAAGCGCAACGCCTGCCTTGCGGTATTCACCGAATATTACGATAAGCACAACGCCGATCTCACCGCGCCGTATGCGGGAGTTCCGCAAATGCTCGAAGCCGTCAGGGAAAAGGGCTTGAAGTCGGCGATAGTCACCAATAAATACGACGGCGCGGCGCAGGCGTTGAAGCGTAAGTTTTTCCAAAGCGTGGATGCGGTAGTGGGCGCGCGCGACGACGTGCGACCCAAGCCTTCGCCCGACGGCGTGTTCAAAGCGCTCGAAATTTTGGGCGAAGACAGATCGCACGCGGTGTACGTCGGCGACGGCGAAACGGATATAGCCACCGCCCGAAACGCGGGCATGCCCGTAGTAGCCGTTACTTGGGGCTTTCGCGACCGCGACGTGCTGGAAAGGCTTTCGCCCGATAGCATAATAGACAGTCCCGATGAGCTTTTGCCGACGCTTGCGGCGGCGGGGCTTATCGATTCGAAATGACGGTCGACGGTTACAGAGCGCGCGCGGAGCGCGCCGAGCGTATAGTGTTCTTCGGCGGCGCGGGCGTGTCGACCGAGAGCGGTATTCCCGATTTTCGGAGCGTGGACGGGCTGTACAGTCAAAAGTACGACGTTCCGCCCGAAACGGTTTTGTCCGCCGAATATTTTTACGCGCATACCGATAAGTTTTTTCGGTTTTACTTTGACAAGATGATCTGTACCGACGCAAAGCCCAATGCGGCGCATAAAAAACTCGCGGAATGGGAAAAACAGGGCAAGCTGTCGGCGATTGTTACGCAGAATATAGACGGTCTGCACCAAGCGGCGGGCAGTGAAAAAGTTTTCGAATTGCACGGTTCGGTGCATAGAAATACCTGCACGCTGTGCGGCAAAGCGTTCGCGCTCGACGACATGCTAAAACAAAAGCCGAATATCCCGCGGTGCGATTGCGGCGGCGTGATAAAGCCGAACGTGGTGCTTTACGGCGAGAGCTTGCCGTATGCGGCGGTGAACGGCGCGCTCGACGCGATAGCTAACGCCGATATGTTGATAGTGGGCGGCACGTCGTTGACCGTTTATCCCGCGGCGTCGTTCGTTAAATATTACAAAGGCGCGCGCGAAAATTTGATAGTTATCAATCTTACCGAAATATCGGGGTTTGAAAATCAACTGATAGGAAAGATAGGCGAATTGCTGTAAAGGCGTATCGTTGTCGCGGACGAATAGAAAGGAGAATGTATGCTCGACGGAAATACGGCGACGTTTAAGATCAATGCGGGCAAAGCGCGGTCCATGGATATGATAACCGCCGCGCTGTTTGAATTATTGGAAAAGCGCCCGTTCGCGGATATTTCGATAACCGAAATTTGCGATACCGCGGGAGTGGCGCGCAAAACGTTTTACAGAAATTTCGATAATAAGATCTCGGTCGTGGAGCGGCTTGTCGATCAGGTGTTTTTCGAGTTCATGCAAAAGTACGACTTTAAAACGAGCGGCGCGCGCAAGATATATCTGTACTGGTTTGAGTATATATTATGCACGCGCGAGTTCGGCTTGATATTCTTCGATCCGACGCTGTACGAGTTTATAATTTGCAAGATCCGCGAATTCGTCGAGATCGAGTTGGCGGAAACGTTGCACAGCTCCGCGTCGTTCGATCCCATGCTGTCCGATTATTATTTGGGTTTTGCGGCGGCGGGCATCGCGGCTATCATGCGCGAATGGATGAAAAACGATTGCAAGACCCCCGCCAAAACGATGGCGGCGCTCACCGCGCGGTTGCTGTCGGGCGCGACTGCTTAACGGCGCGGCGTAATATCGGTCGCTTTGTCGAAAAACGTCAAGAAAGATAAAACGCTTGCAAAAAGCGAAAAATAACTGTATAATATATATAAGCGTTTATGCTTATCGTACGGGGATGTATAGGCTTCGACGGTGCGGCGTAGCGAAGGAAAGCAAGTGGTAGGGTCGGCTACCTTAAAAACGCAAAAGGCTTTAATTGCCAACAACAATGAAACCGCCAAAACGGTAAAGTTCGCAGCTCCGGTTGCGGCTCCCGCAATGGCATTCGCAGCTTAGTTTAGCTACGACGTCCGTACCCGCTACCTATCGGCGGGACTGCGGGCGTAATCGAACGGTAGGCAACTCGGCGCGGCGGCGGTCGTTCCGCGTCGAGTAACAAGACCTTGCGCGCGCAGACCTTTGTTTGTTGCGGTCTGTTCGCGGACTTCGAGCGATAAACTAAACTTGTAGAAGTCCCCGTAAACCCGTGCCGGAAATCGGTTCAAATCCGATCATCTCCACCAAACGGCATAAAAGGGCGCGTCCTGCGCCCTTTTTGCGTGGCAATTTATCGATTGTAAAAAACGGTCTTTGCGGTTTATTGCGGGAATTGTAAATAGTGCTTTAATTCGTTAGTTTCGATAAGCGTAACGTCGGCGACGTTTAAGCTTGCATTTGCTCGGATATTGTGGTAATATATCAATGAAATATACTTTTTTCGCATGCAATGAAAGACATTACCGAACAATTGAAAAGCGGCAAGATACTGCCGCTGGTCTTAAAACTGACGGTGCCGGCCGTTGTCGCACAGCTCATCACGTTTTTGTACAACATAGTCGACAGGATGTTCGTTGCAAAAATCGACGACGTGGGCATGGACGCGCTCGCCGCGCTCGGTATAGTGTTGCCGATAACGCTTATCATTCAGGCATTCGCCAATCTCGTGGGGTTGGGCGGATCGCCGCGCGCGAGCATAAAGCTCGGCGAGAACGACAAGGCGGAAGCTGCAAGGATATTCAATACCGCGTTCGTGTTGCTTACGTCCGTCGGGATCGTTATAGGGCTGGTCGCTTTCTTTTCGGCGCGGCAGATCGTAGTGCTGTTCGGCTGTCCCGAAAGCGCGGTCGGGTTTGCGGAATCGTATTTGCGCATATATTCGGCGGGAACGGTGTTCGTCATACTCGCGCAAGGGCTTAATCCGTTTATAACGGCGCAGGGCTATTCGGTCACAGCCATGCTGTCTGTGCTTATCGGCGCGCTTGTCAATATCGCGCTCGATCCGCTGTTTATTTTCGTTTTCGGAATGGGCGTAAACGGCGCGAGCCTTGCCACCGTCGTTTCGCAGTTTATATCGTTTGTATGGATAATCGTTTTCTTTTTCACTAAAAGAAGTATGTTTAAATTAAGCGTAGCGTACATGAAGCCGGACGCAAAACGAATATTCGGGATACTGTCGCTCGGTTTTTCGCCGTTTATAATGACTGTCACCGAGTGCGCCATTCAAGTGGTATTCAACGTCAATCTCAACTTCGCCACGAGCGGCGACAAAGATTACACGGCGGCGCTCACCGTTATGCTCAGCGCGTTGCAGCTAATATCGTTGCCGTTGAACGGACTGGGTTACGGCATGCAACCGTTCGTAAGCTATAACTACGGCAGGGGCGACGCGGCGCGGTTAAAAAGCGGAGTCAAGTGCGTGACGGCAGTCGCGTTCGCGTTTGCGGCGGTCGTTTGGACGGTATCCATGGCGTTTCCGCAATTGTACGCATATCTGTTTTCCGCGAGCGATACGGTAAAAGAAATAGTGGTCGAGTACACGCCGTTGTTTTTGATGGGTTCCGTCATGTTCTTCGTGCAAATGACGTTGCAAAACATAAACGTGGCGCTCGGTCAGGCGCGCTCGGCGTTGATCCTTGCTGTATTGAGAAAGGTGGTGATACTTATCCCGCTGTGTTTTGTACTGACGCATTATTGCGGCTACAAGGGCGTATATATGTCCGAAGGGATAGCCGATCTCGTGGCGGGGCTTATCACGGCGACCGTTATATTCGTCACGTTTCCTAAGGTGTTCAAAGCGCGTGAGTGGGAAGTAATGCTCGGCAAAGCCGGACCCGTCCGCGACGACTAAGAAGCCATATAAATTTTATTCAAGGAGCGATCATGGAAAAGAAACTCACCATACGGCAGGAGAACTGCCCGCAAAACCACAAATGTCCCGCCGTCGGCGTTTGCCCCGTCGGCGCGCTTTCGCAAACGGAATTTTCCGCGCCCGTCATCGACCACGCCAAGTGCATACGTTGCGGCAAGTGTTCGGACTACTGCCCCAAAAAAGCGTTGGTGTTGAACGTCGTAGATTGACGGCGGAAGTATCCAGCGCAAACGCCGTGCAAAATACGATCGCGTATTTTACGTCCGAGTGTTCTCGGATATTGACAAATCGCATTATATAATGTATAATTACGACAATAATCGACACATTAGTCGAAGGGAACGTTTGCACGGTCCGAAAGGAGTTCAGATGAAAAAACGTAAATTTACGGCTTGGGCGCTCGGTCTTGCAATGACCGTCATGTGTTGCGTGACGGGGCTTGTCGGGTGCGGCGCAAAGATCGCCGATCCCGCAAGGCTCAATGCGTTTGCCGATCAGGTAGCAATGTTCATGATGGGCAATGACCCGTTCGGTTGGAACGTGTTTTCGGCTACGCCCGAACAGTCGTTCGGCTACCAACGCGACGACGACGTAAGCTGGTATACGTATTCGGCTGTGTCCAAATCGGATATCGGGCTTATGAACAGCGTCATGAAAAGCTTTAACAAGCAGTTCAAAAAATTCGACGGTTCGGCGTTTACCGGCATGGATGCCGTTACGTACCGCTCTGTCGAATACACGCTCGATACGTACGGTGCGTATTTCGGTTCGGACTATGCGTTCGACATGATAGCGCTTTCCGGCTCGTATATAAGTTCGGAGGGCGGTTACGTCGCGTCGTTCGCCGACTCGTTCGAAAATTACACTTTCCGTACCGAAGCGGACGTCAAGGAGCTGTTGGCTATAACCAAGTCTACCAAAGACGCGTTCGGCACGTATCTCGACTTCGCCAACGACCGCATAGCGGCGGGCTATCCGCTATACGATTCCACGCTCGACGCGATGCAAAGCTATCTCGACGACGTGCTTGCCAAGGGCGACGAATACTATCTGTACGCGTTTGCGGATAACAAGATAGACGCCGTCGAGTTTTTGTCGGCGGATAAAAAGACGTATTACAAAAACGCGTACAAGAATGCGATCGACGTGTTTATGACGGGCGTCGACCGACTGTCCAAAGGCTTGAACGCCTATAAAGGACGCGTCGAAAACACCGATAAAAGCTATCTCGCGGCGGCGGGCAGAGCGGGCAAAGCTTATTACGAGTGGATGTTCGCGGGCAAGACGGGAATGAAAGACGTCGATTTCGTCGAGCTGTTCAACGAGCTTGTCGACGCTTATAACGAGTATTTCTTTGTGATGAACGATATCGTCGCGACGGTAGACCAAGCGGAAGAAAGCGACCCGACGCTGTACGCGGATTTCAATGCGTACGTTAACGGCGAAAAGGTGATGCTCGGCATGACCGATCCGACGGAAATACTCGAATATCTCAAAGTCGCGGCTAAAAAGATAGTGCCCGATCTTCAAGCCACGCCAGAAATTGACTTCAAGTATATGGACGAAACGGTCGCCGCCATATCGAGTACCGTCGCGTACTACGTAAAATCGCCGGTCGACGATCTGCGGTCGCCCGAACATATAACGTTGAATCCCGCCGCGCTCGAAAACAGTCCCGAAGACCTTTTGACCGTTATCGCGCACGAGGGCTATCCCGGACATTTGTATGCGCGCGTCAAGTCCAAGGAAGCGGGCGAAAGCTTGCTTACCGCGACGATGACCAGTCTTGCATTCACCGAAGGTTGGTCGAAGTACGTGGAAATAGCCGTTTTGGAAAATATCGCCGAGGAAACGGACGACGCGGCTTTAAAGCTGTACGCCGAGTATAAAAAATACGATACGCTTACGGGATATATTTCGGCGGTGCTTAACGATCTTAACGTCAATTACTTCGGCGTGACGGCGCAATCGCTTGCGGGCGACGGCGTGACGATAGACGACGCGCGCGAATTCATAGGCTTTTATATGGAGATACCGTCGGCGTTCGTGCCGTACGGTTACGGTATGTACGTCGTTTACGACCTGCACGAAACCGCCGAAAAAGCGCTCGGCGAAAAATACGACGAAGTTAAGTTCAACGACGCACTGTTGTCCGAAGGCATGGGTCCCACGCTCGTTCGTATACAACAGGTCGCCGCGGATTTCGTCGAAGCAAATAAAGCGGAATAGCGCAAACGCGATCGTTTACTGCGTGATGCGCGCGACGATCGGATAGTTAAATAAAGCGCGGATAAAAAACATCCGCGCTTTTATCGTGCGGCAAAGCGACAAATATTTCCATTGACAATGCAGGCGATCTATGCTACAATACAAACGAGGTCAACATGTCGGAAGAAAAGAAGGCGGCGGTTGCGCGCTATCATAGGAAAACGCTGTTGGAAGCCGCGGACCGTTTGCTTATGCAGTACGGCTACGACGGTATGAACATGAACATGCTTGCCAAGGAAGCGGGATATTCCAAGGCGACGGTTTACGTATATCTCGAAAGTAAGGACGAGATAGTGCGGTTGTTGTGCATAGAACGGTTAAAGCTGTTGCGTAAGGAGTTTGCGGTCATTCTGAAAAACGGCGACACGCCCGACGATATGCTCGGCGCCGTTCGCGCAGTACTCGACGAGTTCGCGACGGAGGACAGGACGTATTTCGATTTTATCGGGTCGAGCGTGTATGCCGACGGATCGTCCGACGCGCCGCGCTCGCAAATAGAATTGTCCGCGCTCGTAAACGGCATAGTCGACGATCTTACCGCGCTCGCGCCGACGGAAGAACTCAAACGCATGTGGTACTGCTATTACGGCAGGGTAAAAACCGAACGAATGTTCCGCAAGACGTGAGCGGGAAAGGAGGATCGCGGTGAGTCTTATTCAATTCAAAAACGTAAGCAAAACGTATAAGTTCGGCGAAGTGGAGATACAGGCGCTTGCGGGCGTCGACTTTACCGTCGAAAAGGGCGAGTTTGTTGTCGTACTCGGCGCGTCGGGCGCGGGCAAGTCCACCGTACTCAATATTTTGGGCGGTATGGACAGCGCGTCGGGCGGCGAAGTCGTCGTCGACGGCGAGGACATAACCAAGTACAGTCAAAAACGTCTTACGTTGTTCAGACGCGAAAAAGTCGGGTTCGTATTTCAGTTTTACAATCTTATAGCCAATCTCAATGCGCTCGAAAACGTAGAGTTCGCGGCGTCGGTCGCGCCCGATCATCTCGATCCCGCGGAAACGCTCGACCGCGTAGGGCTTGCCGACCGCGCGCGTAACTTTCCCAGTCAGCTTTCGGGCGGCGAACAGCAACGCGTCGCGATCGCGCGTGCCGTCGCGAAAAATCCGTTGCTGTTGCTGTGCGACGAGCCGACGGGCGCGCTCGATTACAAAACGGGCAAAATGGTCTTGGGCTTGCTCGAAGAGGTCAATCTCAAATACAACAAGACGGTGATACTCATCACGCACAACGGAGCGATCGCGCCCATGGCGGACAAGGTGATACATATGCGTAGCGGCAAGGTGGAAAAGATCGAGCTTAACGCCGAGCGCACGCCGGTGGAAACGATAGAATGGTAGCTTTGACGTAATTATACGGTAAAAATATATAAATATTTCCGATTTGATCGGTGAAGGAGTTAATATGAAGAAGAAGATCATATCATTGCTTTTGTGCGGCGCGCTCGTATGCTCGTCGGTCGGTCTTGTCGCATGCGGGAACGTGCCGCCCGCGGGCGGTAACGATCCGCCGTCGATAGGTACGCCCGAATACCCCGATAAACCCGTCGGTCCCGACGCACCCGATCTGCCCGAAGTCGGCGATAAATATACAACGGTATTCGACAGGGCTAAGACGCTTGCGCAGGGAGTCGACGAATTGCCGAATATCAGCGCCGTGGAAAATATAGGCGGCGCGACGATGTCGGCGCGGCGCAATAGCGGCGTTCGCGCGGAAGCGGATAGAGAAGTCGTCGATTTGACTACGCCGACTAAGGACGATGTAAGCGATTACGACGCGCATTACGGTCAGCAGATCGCGTTTGTCGATAGCACGATAGACGGGTTCAAGTCCATAAAAGACGATGCGCTCGCAGTGTGTCGACAGCTTGGCGTTTGGGTCGCCGCGCCAAGAAATTTTTGCGATTTTAAAGTCGGATACGACAAGCAAAACGACACTGTGACGATAGAACAGCGTTACGACATGGAAACTCAAACTGTTTATCAAATCGTACGGTGCGCATACAATTATTTGGGCAAAATGACTGTCGGCGGAAGTTATGCGATATACAATAAAGATAACGGTACGGTCATGTCTTTTGCCGTCGACTATGTCGAGGACGAAATCTGGACGTGCGTGTATAACGAACACTACTATGAAACGGGAATGGAGTATAGATATTTGTTGCAAGCGGATCTGAGCTCCGATGAACGCGCCGTTACCAAGCAATATATGCAGGACGGTAACAACGGGTTCAAGATGCGTAACAAAACGATCATAACCGAGTACGATGACAAGCCGATCGTGATAGAATACAACTTAGACGAAGCGAAGTTTTCTTCCGATCGTTTCGCCGTGTACGACGCGTCGGGCAACTTGCTTTTGAAAAACATGCATGCATACGGCAAACACGAATTGGAGCTCAATCTTTACGCGATAGACGGCTGGGATAGGGCGTTTTACTATCCCGATGAAAGCTATGATGGATTGAATCATTTGATACGCATGCAAATCGGCGATGTCGAATACGACGGCCGTCAAATTTATTATTTCGACGAGAATACCGATAAAAGCAGTTGGGGGTTGCGCGGAAGCATATACACGATGGGTCAAGCGATAAAGCCGATCATATATTGCTCGCTCTATAACGACATCGATATCGACGAGTTGCTCGCGAAATGGGGCTTGACTGTAAAAACAGAGTATGCCGAAACAGTCGAACATCTTTGCTTCGGCGGATGGGATTTCGACGAATTTATACGTGAGTGGACGGCGTTCGGCACACCCGAATACATATATCTTTCGGACGACGCCGTCGACGAACTGTACGACGACATCACCGCGAAGCTCGGACATTTCGGCGCGCAAAAGTGGAACGCCGAGTTCGACGGGATATTTACGCCCAAATCGATCGCGCAGGACGAGCAGACCGAAAACAACGAGATATACGAAAGTATAGATATAAATGTTAGCGGAACGGTAAATGTAGTCGATATAGAAACGTTGGATATTTCGGGCGTGCGATGCGATATCCCCGCATCCGTGCTGTTCGACGAAAACGGCAGTTATTCGCTAACCGTCGCGTTGATGAGCGATACGGGGCTTGCGGAGCTGGAAACGCGAGAGGTCAAATACGACCGCGCGGGCGTGACTGTGAGCGGGTTTGCCGCCGATGCGGCGGTGCCTGCGTTGGAACAAAACAAAAAGCACGTGCTTGTCGCCTATCTTTCCAAGCGCACGGAAAACGGGAGTATCCGCATTTCCGATCGCCGCTACTTAAACGGCGGGTCGGCTCGCGAGCTTTCCACTGTCGGAACGCGTTACTATTCGCATGATGACGGCGACGAGATAAAGTTCAACGAGGTGGTTTCGGGCAGAACGTTAGTCTGCGGCAGTACGATCACGGTGACTGACGTGTATTCCGAAAAAGCGTTGCCTGCGATCGTGCCGGAGCAGACGGGGACGCCCGTTTACAATGCGGAAGAGCTTGCGTTCGACTTGTCAAGCATGGAGTTCGCATATGGAAAAACGCCCGTGTTCGGCGTAGGCGACGAGTATAAGATCGTGTTGTCGCTCGAAGGCGCGGACGAAAGTATCGCTTTGGCGGAACTTACGGGCATAGTCGGCGAAAGCGGTATCGATTTCAAGTTCGGTAAGATAACGCTCAAATTATTCGACGTGGCAGTCGGGGAATACAAGCTCGATATTTCTCTGTACAAGGTGAGCGGCAACGGCGCAGAGCGTTTGTCGCGGTATGCGGTGGTTGCCGACGAGCGCGCCGAACACCGTTTTCAAGGCACGGAAAGATTTTCGCAGGATGGCGCGGAGTACGACGCGACGTTTGCCGGCGTAGTCAAGTTCGGCGCGGACGGGATATACGTCGTTTACGAGACCGCAGATTACAAACAAGTTTGATATTCGGAATAAGCGTTTGAGCGGAAGCGCGTGCGTTCGATACGAGATTTGCGGTAATTATCGCAGTCTCCGTTAGGTACGTCGCGGTCATATGGTAGGATAGATAAACAACAAAACGGCGTTAAGGAATTTGCCTTAGCGCCGTTTTTGCGTTACGGTCGTTTTGTCGGTTGCGTTGCGAGCCTTGCGATCAATCTCTTTGCGCGCCCGCCACCGCGGCGGTCAGCTCGTCTATTATGGAAAAAGCTACATGCTTGTCGACGTAGATCTTTTGCTTTTTCTTGCCGAACAGTGCGAAGATCCCGCGCCGTTGCACTTGCTCCGTTTTGCCGTATAGCGTTAGCGGCGCGCCTTCGTCGCCGTAGGTGGTAACGGTCAGTTCGAACGCGCATGCGCGCAATTCCTTGATAGTGCGGAGCAAGAAGGGTATGCCTATTATCAACAGCGCGAACGGTATCGACATGATTAACTTCACGTATGTAAAAAACGTGGCTTGTTTTTCCGCCGAACCGCTTATCGATTTTGCGGCGGCGACGGGTATCTCGCAACGTCGAATCTGTTGCGGCCCTTCGCTCGCCGCAATAATGCGTTTGTCGGTGAGTATAAGGGTGTGTTGAGTGGTTTTGCGCCCTTCTTTCGTTTTGGCGTAATCCCAGGTTTTGAGAGTTCGCTCTCCCGCGGTCAATGTGATGTTCATAACTTCTCCTTTGATTTCGGTATTTTCATGATAGCACGGGGGGGGGTATGTCAAGCGTTTTTTGTTAAAAAATAAAAATTTTTTTTGGATACGGTACGAATGACCGCGTAAAAGTGTGTATATCGGGAAATGCGCCACCGTTCGCGATTAAAGGCGGATAGGCGCATGTCGGGCGCGGCAAAGCCGTCGGCTGTTTTGTCGATTTTCCGAAAGTGCTTGATTTTCGGCGCGCGATGTATTATAATGATATAGGTCGAGATTTGCAAAATGCGAATCGACGCAAACGGAGAAATTATGGGACTGTTCAGAAGTAAATACGACAAGCTTACGCGCGAGGAAGTTGTGGACGCCATTTGCCAATTGGAAAAGGAATCTCAGCGCATAGAGGACGAGCTTGTCGAAAAGCAAAAAAAGATCGACGAGCTGATGGCTAAGGGTCGGACGGAAACCAATCGCGAGATAAAGCTGTTTTATGCAAAAAAGATAAACGCGCTCAAAACAGAGCGCGAGGACAGCGTAAAGCGCGCCATGTATTTGATGTACAACATCAGGCTGTTGAACAAGCTTAAAAGCGCGATCGACGACAACAAGTTTTTCAAGACTTCGTCCAAGATGTCGCTCGGCGGCTTGCTCGCGGATCAGCGCGGGCTTGCCAAGTTTCTCAATAAAACGCTCGACACGCGCATTGCGGCGGAGGACGTGTTGACCGCCGCCGACGAAACGTTTGCTATGGTGGAGGACGCGTACGAGCAGAACGGCGCGATATACGGCAAGAGCGAGGACGACGACCGTTTGCTCGCCATGTTCGAAACGGAGGAAGCCGTCGCCGCCGACGAGGAGATGTTCGCCGAGCGCGTCGAACCCGCGCCCGCAGTCGACGGAGAAAAATCCGATCCCGTAGAGATCGACGATAACGAAAAGGAGCAATAATGGCTACGTCAAGGAAAGAAATAGAAAAGCGCATGCTCATCAAAAAGACCATCAATGCGATGAACAAGCAGATCCAAAAACTGGAAGAGCAAAAAAAGGTGTACATAGAGGCGGGCAGACAGGCGCGCGCTCAGGGCTTGACCGCTCAGTACAATCTCGCGCTCGCCGGCTTGCGCATGACGATCGCTCAGCAACGGCGCGTCTACGAAATGAAGCTCAATTTCGAGATCACTTCGCAAATGAAGGACATGTCGGTCATGACGAGCGAGTTTTTGGAGGGCATGAGTTCGCTCAGCAAGGACATGTTGAAGCTCACGCGCGAGCGCGATTTTTTACGCGTGCAAAAGCAGTTCACCGACGCTATGGCGGGCGTGGAAATGCAGACCGAGCAGATGGAAAGCTTTATGGAAGAGACCGAGGCGGCGTTCTCTACGAGCACGTTCGGTTCGGAATCGGAAAACGCCGAGCTCGAAAAGCTTATAGACAACGACGCCGCGTCCGCGGACATGACCGAAGCCATGATCGACCGCGAGCTCGAAGAGCTTAAAAAGAAAATGAGCATGTAATAAGTATGGATAACGTAAGCATACTCAACGAAACGTTCAATCTGTATTACGGCAAAGCCAAGGAATGCAGTAAACGCGGCGAAAAGGCGCTAGCCAAGCGTTACTATATGCTTGCCGCCGAACAGATGCTTAAAATGGCAAAGGCGAGCGACGGCGAATTGCAAAAGGCGCGCTATGCCCGCGCAAAGCGTTTGGTGGAATGCGCCGAAAACATTTCCGCGCCCAAAAAGAAAAACGAAACGTCGGACGACGAACAGCAGTCCGTCGTGGAGATCAAACGCAACGACAAGGTCACGCTCGACGTCGCGCTTGCCGAACTCGATAAGCTGGTCGGACTGGGCGCGGTAAAAAGCAGCGTGCGCGACTGGGTCGATCAGATAAAGGTCTTTCAAATGCGCAAGGACCGCGGCATGCCCGTTCCCGACATGTCGTATCATTTGGTGTTTACGGGCAATCCCGGCACGGGCAAGACGACCGTCGCTCGGCTGATGGCGCAGATATACTGCGCGCTCGGTCTTTTGTCCGAAGGGCATTTGGTAGAGGTCGACAGGAGCGCGCTCGTCGCGGGGTATATAGGTCAAACGGCGGTGAAAACGCGCGACGTGCTTAAAAAGGCGTACGGCGGAGTATTGTTCATCGATGAAGCGTATTCGCTCGCAAACGGCGGCGCGAACGATTTCGGACAGGAAGCGATAGATACAGTTCTCAAAGAAATGGAGGACAAGCGCGACAATCTCGTCGTCATAGTCGCAGGCTACGACGGGCTTATGGAAAAGTTCATTTCGTCCAATCCGGGACTGAGATCGCGGTTCAAGAATTATATCCGTTTTGCCGATTATACGGGCGACGAGCTTTATAAGATTTTCATGTCGCTGTGCGCAAAAAGCCGATACACGGTCGCCGACGCCGCCAAAGCCGCGCTCGTGCGCCATTTTTCGGAGCTGTACGAAAACCGCGATAAAAACTTCGGCAACGGCAGGGAAGTGCGCAACACGTTCGAGCGGATCGTAACGCGTCAGTCGCGACGCGTGGTACGGCTCAAAAACCCGACCGATGCGCAAATGACCGAGATCGCGGTCGACGATCTGCCGCCCGCGATGCTCGACGGACGCGATACGGTTTCACCCGTTCGCGGCGAAAGCGCGCCGAGCGTCAAAAAGCCGTCCGAGCAGTCGGCGCAGACGCGTCCCGAGGACAAAGTTCTCGACGGCGCGTTCGGCGACTCCGAGTATGCGTTCGACTGGGATACGTTGCCTGTGATAGGCTTCGACGACATAGCGGGCTTGGACGACGTTAAAGAGATAGTAAAGGTAAAGGTTTTGTTGCCGCTCGAACGCCCCGAAGTGTTCGAGGGCTACGTGCGCAAAAGCGGCGGCGGAATGTTGCTTTACGGACCGCCGGGAACGGGCAAGACCATGATCGCGGCGGCGATAGCAAAAGAGATCGGCGCGGCGTTTTGCTCGGTCAAGCCGTCCGACCTGTTGAATCAGGGCGTGGGCAATACCGAAAAAGCGGTGCGCGCGCTGTTTGCTCAGGCACGGTCGTTCCCGTGCGCCGTCATATATTTCGACGAGATGGATTCCATATCCCCCAAGTCCACCAAATCGCAATACGCGAAACAGCTTAGATCGGAATTGCTGGCGCAATTGCAGGGCATAGAGGAGTACGGCAAAAAGCGCGATAATATTTTGTTCTTGATAGCGGCGACCAACAAGCCGTGGGACGTCGACAGCGCGTTTATCCGCCCCGGTCGGTTCGGCACGCGCGTGTACGTGGGCTTGCCCGACGCGCCCGCGCGCAGATACATGATAGACCGCCGACTTAAAAAGATCGCCGAAAACGGCGTTGTGCGCATTTCGGACGAACTCGATATCGACGGCGTCGTCGAAAAGACAAACGGCTTTAACGGTTCGGATATGACCAACCTTTTGGATTGCGCGGAGGAGATATCGGCGCTTCGCGGCGTTAAGACGGGCGAAAAGAGCATTACGCAGGACGATTTCGACGGCGCGCTCGAACGCATATCTTCGTCGGTCCAGCGCGACGATATAGAAAAACTGTTGGAATGGAAAAGCGTCAACGATAAGTAATTGTAAAACCGACTTATCGACGCGTGCGACGGAAGTACGTCATAGATCAAAGGTGATAAAACGAAACGGGCTTGCGTACGCGATCGCGACGGCGTCCGATGCTCGATACGCGGCTCGGTCGACGCGGTTTAAAAATATCGAAAACGCCCCGTCAAATACTTGACAAAAATCAAGCGCTACTCGTATAATAACAGCGTAGTTTAAGCAAAGACGCTGTAAATTTTACGGCGTTTTTGTATTTTGCGCAGGAGGTTATAAAATGACAAAAATACCCGAAATGTTCGGTTCTATGGTATTTAACGAACAGGTAATGCGCGAGCGGTTGCCCAAAGATATTTTTACGGCGCTGCAAAACACGATAAAAACGGGGGGACCCATTTCGTCCGAAGTCGCCGACGTGGTGGCTAACGCCATGAAGGATTGGGCGATAGAAAAGGGCGCGACGCATTATACGCATTGGTTTCAACCGATGACGGGCGTGACCGCGGAAAAGCACGACAGCTTTATCAAGCCTGCGGAGGGCGGTTGCGTTATAATGAACTTTTCGGGCAAACAGCTTATCAAGGGCGAACCCGACGCGTCGAGCTTCCCGTCGGGCGGACTGCGTTCTACGTTCGAGGCGCGCGGATACACCGCATGGGATCCCACGAGCTACGCGTTCGTAAAGGATACGGTGCTGTACATACCGACCGCGTTCATATCGTATTCCGGTCAGGTCCTCGATAAAAAGACTCCGCTTTTAAGATCGATGGACAGTCTTAACAAAGCGGCGTTGCGCGTGCTTAAACTGTTCGGCAAAAAGCCGTGCCGCGTGACTCCCGCCGTCGGACCCGAGCAGGAATATTTTTTGATCCCCCGCGAGCTGTATAAAAAGCGTCCCGACCTTATAATAACGGGCAGAACGCTGTTCGGCGCGAAGCCGCCAAAGGGACAGGAGCTCGACGACCACTATTTCGGGCATATAAAGACCAAAGTATTGGAATATATGGAGGATCTCGACAACGAACTGTGGAAGCTCGGCATTTACGCGACGACGCGGCACAACGAGGTCGCGCCCGCACAGCACGAGCTTGCGCCCATTTATTCCACCGTCAATATCGCGACCGATCACAATCAGTTGACCATGGCGGTCATGCGCAAGGTGGCTAAAAAGCACGATCTTGTGTGCCTGCTCCACGAAAAGCCGTTTGCGGGCGTAAACGGATCGGGCAAACACAACAACTGGTCGATGTCCACTTCGGACGGCGAAAACCTGTTGGAGCCGGGCAAGGACTTAAAAAACAATTTACAGTTCATGCTGTTTTTGACTGCGATCATAAAGGCGGTGGACGAACATCAGGACTTGTTGCGCTTGTCGGTTGCGTCGGCGGGCAACGATCACCGCTTGGGCGCAAACGAAGCGCCGCCCGCCATAATTTCTATGTTCTTGGGCGACGAGATAACCGACCTTTTGGAAACTCTTGCGTCCGACAGGGAGTACAGCAACCACGTCGGCAATAAGCTGTCGACGGGCGTGGAGTCCGTTCCCGTGATATACGAGGACACGACCGACCGCAACCGTACTTCGCCGTTCGCTTTTACCGGCAATAAGTTCGAGTTCCGTTCGCTCGGCAGCGCGCTCAACATCGCATGCCCCAACATCATGATCAACGCGGCGGTGGCGGACGTGCTCAACGAGTTTGCCGCCGAGCTGGAAAAGGCGAAAGCCGCGTCGTTCAAAAAGGCGGCGCTCGACCTTATCAAGCGCGAGTATATAGCGCACAGGCGCATTGTGTTCAACGGCGACAATTATGCCGAATCGTGGCGCGAGGAAGCCGAACGGCGCGGGCTGTTGAATCTTAAAAGCACGCCCGACGCGCTCGCTTATTACGACCGTCCCGAAAATGTGGAGTTGTTTAAGCGGTTGAAGATATACACCGACGAGGAAGTGCGCGCGCGCAAGGATATATTGCTCGAAAACTATTGCAAGGTGATCAATATCGAAGCGCTCACCATGGGCGAGATCGTGTTGAAACAAATACTGCCCGCGGCTGTTCGTTTTACTACGGAGCTTGCCGACAATATAAGCAAGCTGACCGCGCTCGGCGTGCAGGCTTCGGCGCAGAAGGACTTGCTGGACGGCGTTTCGGCGTTGGTGACGTCGATATACGGTTCGGCGCAAAAGCTGTCCGAAGCGCAGACCGCGGTCAAAAAGGAAAGCGATCTTCAACGGGAAGCCGAGCTGTACTATGCGCAGGTTTTTGCCACCATGCAGGAATTGCGCGCATACTGCGACCGCTTGGAAACGCTCGTTCCCAAAGATCTTTGGCCGTTCCCCACTTACGGCGATCTGTTGCTGTACGTATAGCAAGCATTTACAAACAAAACGATCGAACCGTCCGAGCTCGGACGGTTTTTGCTATTGACAAACCGTGAAAAACGCTGTATAATCGTTTTATACATCTTTTGCGCTACATCGGAGGAGATATGCTCGAACCGTACTATTGGTATGTGTTGTATGTAAAGACCGGCTCGGAAAACAGAGTGGTACAGGATATTTCGCGTTTTGCGGTCAAGCGCGGGCGGGAAGGCGACGTAGAGCCGTTCTGTCCGGAATCGGAGTTTTATTACCGCAGTAAGGAGGACAGGCGACTGGGAAAGACGTACCGCAAGCGTCCGCTGTTCCCCGGCTATGTGTTTGTGGAAACTACAATGACGTCGCCCGAATTTTTGCGCGAGTTCGGCACGTACGCGCGCGGCGCGGACGACGTTATACGCATACTGCGCAACGGCAATTCGGAATACGTCGCGTTGTCCGACGACGAGCGGCGGCGGTTGGAATTTTTATTGCGCGGCAAACGTTGCTTCGAGCATTCGATAGGCGTTATCGTAGGCGACAAAGTGATCGTACACGACGGACCGCTCAAAGATCTCGAAGGCGCGATAACTCGTATCAACAGACATAACCGAAGCGCCGAGATCGAGCTGGAAATGTTCGGCGGCACGGTAAAAGCGCGCGTCGCGCTGGAAATTATCGAAAAGAAAGACTGAACCATGTCCAATGACTGCGAAAAGCGCGGCGGCGAAATTTACCGTGCAGTCGCGGAAACCGAGCTCGACAAGCGGCTCAAAGCTTTTATGGAGCGGCTTGACGGCGACCCGAACGATACCGCGGCGGCGAACGTGCAAGAACATAACGAAAGCGACGGGGAAACGAATATCGAGCGTTACCGCAATTTGCGGTTGCGCTCGCCGTCGTTTAACGGCAAAGCCGACGACAAATCGCGCGGCGCCGGCAATATCCATGCAGGACATCGAAAGCGTCTGCGCGCGTCCGCGTTGCGCGACAGGGAGCTTGCGGGGTTCGGCGAAACGGACTTGCTCGAATTGCTGTTGTCGTTTGTCGTTCCGCAAAAAGACGTCAACCCGACGGCGCACGCTTTGCTCGATAAGTTCGGGAGCGTTGCGGCGGTTTTGGACGCGCCGCCCGATGCGCTGGCTGAAACAGACGGAATGACGGGCGACGCCGCCGCGATCCTGCCGATCGTAGGACGCATGAGCATGTTGCGCGGACGGAACGGGATCAAGCTGGCGCGCCCCGTCGACGCGGCGGATCTTTTCGGCTGTATGTTCATAGGCGGCGCGAAAAACGGTATATACGCCGCTTATCTCGACGAGCGGTTCGCGCTTATTTCGGTCGAGCGTTACGAAAAAACGGCAACGCCCGTGCGCGAGATAATAGGCTCGGTCGTCAAGTACGGCGCGCGCAACGTAATAGTAGTGCGGCGCGATCGGGGACTTTTTCCCGATGCGTTCGGGCTGACGCGCGCGGTCGCGCGGCTCGCCGTCGCGCTCGAAGCGACCGATACGCGGTTGACGGATTACATAATGTTCACCGATTACGGTTATTACACGCTGGGCAAACCGCCCCAAACCGCGGGCGAGTGGTATCCGCAGTATGTGTTCGTACCCGAAAAGCTGTACTCGCGCGCGCCGCGCGCGGTCGAGCTTGCGCGGTCTGCGATAGACGACGAGCGCGGCGAAAAATAAATACTTTGCACAACATATTCGCTCGATTGCATATAATAAACTTGCCGCGACGGCGGAATATCAAAAAAGCGAGGTGGATATGTGTACGGCTGTCAAATATATTTCCGACGGATTTTACTTCGGGCGGACGCTCGATAACGATACTTCGTACGGCGAAGAGATAGCTATTGCCCCGCGTCGGTACAGACTGATTTTGCGCGACGGGGGACGAACGATACAAGCGCACAACGCGATGATAGGAGCGGCGGTAGTCAAGGGCGGACAGCCGCTGTATTACGATGCGGTCAACGAGAAAGGACTGGCAATGGCGGGACTCAACTTCGTCGGCAATGCGTTTTATCGCGCGCCGTGCGGCGGAAAGGACAATGTGGCGACGTTCGAGCTCATACCGTATATACTCGGTCTGTGCGCGACCGTCGACGAAGCAAAGCGCATGCTCGCGCGCATCAATATAACCGATACTCGATTCGATTCGGTAATGCCCAATGCCGAACTGCATTGGATAATAGCCGACCGCAACGGCGCGATCACGGTCGAGAGCGACGAGAACGGCGTCAACGTTTACGACAATCCCGTAGGCATATTGACTAACAACCCGCCGTTCCCGCAACAGCTTACAAATCTCAACAATTACATGTGTTTGTCGCCGCGCCCGCCGAAAAACAATTTTTCGGATAAGCTCAGCTTGCAGCCGTACAGCCGCGGAATGGGCGGTATGGGCATGCCGGGCGATCTTTCGTCCGAATCGCGGTTCGTCCGCGCGGCGTTCACCGCATTGAACTCGCCGCCGTGCAAGGATTGCGGGTCGAGCGTCGGGCAGTTTTTTCATATACTCGACGCAGTGGCGCAACCGCGCGGCAGCTGTCAGCTCGATAACGGCGGGTACGAAACGACTGTATACTCGTCGTGCTGTAACGCCGATAAGGGCGTGTACTATTACCATTCGTACGACGACCGCGCGATACGCGGCGTGGATATGCACCGCGTCGGCATCGACGGCACGGCGGTGATACGCTATCCGATGTTGAGCGGCAACAGCATAATCATGCAAAACTGATACGGCATTGCGACGGCGAGCGTTTTTAAAAGCGTTCGCCGTTTTCGATGCGAAAAAAACGCGTCGCCGTCGGCGGTTTTGCGATATTATAAATTACTGCGGATTTTTGCGTTTTACTTGCCAAAGCATGCGTCCGTATGGTATAATGATAGACAACGATTTCGCGCGGCTTTCGGTCGCAATTCGGGCGGAATGAAAACGGTAGATATGAAAGCAGTTGTATCGGTAATAGGCAAGGACAGGACAGGCATAACCGCGGCGGTCGCAGGCGCGCTCGCCCGTCTTAACATCAATATCGAAGATATTTCGCAAACGATAATGCAAAGCAACTTCGTTATGATAATGCTCGTCGACGCGTCGGCGGCGACCGTGTCGTTCGATAAGATAGGCGAAGAATTGCAAAGCGCGGTGCAACCGCTCGGCGTGACGGTGCATGTTCAGCACGAGGATCTTTTTCACGCCATGCAAAGGGTGTAAGGCGCGGATATGTTTACCGAAAACGAAATTCTCGAAACGATAGACATGCTGGACAACAGACATCTCGACGTGCGTACCGTTACGCTGTCGCTGTCGCTGTTGGACTGCATAGATCCCGACGCGAAAAAATGCGCGCGCAAAGTATACGACAAGATGACGCGCGTGTGCGCGCGGCTAGTGCCGGTTTGCGAAAGCCTGTCGGCGCGTTACGGCGTTAAGATAGTGAATAAGCGCATAGCCGTAACGCCCGTATCTATGATCGGCGCGGCGAGCGGCGGATATACGGAGCTTGCGCACGCGCTCGACCGCGCGGGCAAGGATCTCGGCGTCGATTTTGTGGGCGGATATTCCGCGCTCGTTCAAAAAAGCGCGACGCCGTCCGAGAACGAGTTTTTGGACACGTTGTCGCAAGCGCTGTCCGAGACCGATATAGTTTGCGCGTCGGTCAACGTCGCGTCGAGCAAGACGGGCATCAATCTCGACGCGGTGGGCAAGCTCGGCAAAATAATAAAGGACTTGGCGTACCGCACGCGCGATATAAATTCGTTCGGTTGCGGGAAGTTGGTCGTGTTTTGCAACGCCGTTGACGACAATCCGTTTATGGCGGGCGCGTTCACGGGACTGTCGGAGGGCGAGTGCGCGGTCAATGTCGGCGTTTCGGGTCCGGGCGTGGTAGAGTACGAGATAAACAAACACCCCGACTACGACATAACCGAGCTGTGCGAAGTGATAAAACGCACCGCGTTCAAGATAACGCGAATGGGCGCGCTCATCGGCACGGAAGCGGCAAAGGAGCTGGGGCTTGCGCAGGGCATAGTAGACCTGTCGCTCGCGCCGACGCCCGCTGTCGGCGATTCGGTGGCGCGCATACTCGAAAGTATAGGATTGTCGCGCGTCGGGTCGTGCGGCACTACCGCATGCTTGGCGCTGTTGAACGACGCAGTGAAAAAGGGCGGCGTAATGGCGGCGAGCCGAGTGGGCGGACTGTCTGGCGCGTTTATCCCCGTGTCGGAGGACGCGGGCATGATAGACGCGGTGCGAGCGGGCGCGCTCGGCTTGGAAAAGCTGGAAGCGATGACCGCAGTGTGTTCGGTCGGGTTGGACATGATAGCCGTACCCGGCGATACGACCGCGGCGCAGATCTCCGCCATGATCGCGGACGAGTGCGCGATAGGCATGATAAACAACAAGACGACGGCGGTGCGCGTCATACCCGTTTACGGAAAGACAGTGGGCGACGAAGTGGATTTCGGCGGGCTGTTCGGCACCGCGCCTATCATGGCAGTAAACGGCGGCGACCCGACCGTGTTCGTCAACAGGGGCGGGGTGATACCTGCGCCCATACACGCCAACAAGAATTAGTTTGAGCGCGGATACCGCGCGTGATACTGCGTCAAGCGTCGCGCCCGCTTGGGTCACGTACCCGAAGTACGTTCCCGTGCGCGGTCGCTCGCTTTCCTTGTCTGACGCGGGTCTGCGCGCTCAAACGGCAATACTCATTATTTAAGGAGCTTATCATGAAAAGAAACGAAGTCGAAAAAAAGTATCACTGGGATCTGAGCGACATGGTCGCAGACTCCGATACGTTCGAGAAGCTGTTCTCGGAAGTGGAAAACGCGTTGCCCGCGCTCGAAGCGTATAAGGGCAAGCTCGGTAACCGCGCGGACGCTTTGGCTTGCTTTAAGCTGGACGCGGAGCTGTCGCAAAAGTTCGAGCTTATTTATATCTATTCGCATATGTATAAGGACGAGGACGCGGGGAACGGGGTCGCGACGGGCTTGTCGAGCCGTACGGACGGACTTGCGGGCAAGTATGCCGCGGCGGCGTCGTTCATGAGCAGCGAACTCGGCGAGCTTGCAGGCGACGTGATCGACGGTTATATAGCCGATCCCGAATTTGCCGACTTCGACTTTATGCTCAAAGAGATAGTGCGCAACAAAGCGCACATATTGTCCGATAAGGAAGAGCGCTTGCTCGCCATGAGTTCGGAAGCGCTCCGCACCACGTATAACGTGGCGCACATGCTGTTCGACGTCGATCTCAAATTCAAGCCTGTCAAAAAGGGCGGGAAGTCGGTCGAACTAAATAACGGGTCGTACGGCGAGCTTTTGGCGGACGGCGACCGCGCGGTGCGAAAAGCGGCGTTCGAAAATCTTTACGACGGTTATATAGCGCATATAAATACGATCGCCGCCAACTATGCGGGCAACGTCAAGGCGGATAACTTTCATGCCAAGGCGCGCGGCTACGGCGATTGTTTGGAACAGTCGTTGTTCGGCGACGGCGTGCCGACGAGCGTATACACCAATCTTATAGACGCGGTCGGGAAAAATACCGCGCCGTTGCACAGATACATCGGTTTGCGCAAAAAACTTTTGGGGCTTAAAGAACAGCATATGTACGATCTGTACGTGCCTATCGTCGAAAACGCCGAAATGAAACTGCCTTACGAACAGGCTTGCGAAACGGTCAAAGCGGCAATGCGTCCTATGGGCGACGATTACGCCGAGCTGTTGCGCCGCGCGATGACGGAAGGCTGGATAGACGTAATGCCAAACGACGGTAAGCGCGGCGGCGCGTACAGTTGGTCGTCTTACTCGGCGCACCCGTACGTGTTGCTCAATTACGCGCCGACGACCGAAGATATTTTCACGCTCGCGCACGAGCTCGGACATTGCATGCACTCGTACTATTCGCAAAACGGTCAGCCGTATTCCAAGTGGGACTACCGTATATTCGTAGCCGAGGTCGCGTCCATTTGCAACGAAACGTTGCTCGACGCGTATCTCATGAACAACGTCAAGGACGATAATATCAAAAAGTATTTGTTGAGTCTCAGGCTCAACAGATTCCGCACGACCGTGTTCCGTCAGGCGATGTTCGCGGAGTTCGAGTACAACGCGCACAAAATGGATCTCGAAGGCACGCCGCTCACCGTGGATAATCTTTGCGGCATGTATCTCGATCTCAATAAAAAGTACTACGGCGCGGACGTGGTGTCCGACGACCGTATCGCGTACGAATGGGCGCGCATACCGCATTTTTACAATGCGTTTTACGTGTACAAGTATTCGACCGGCATGACCGCGGCTACGAGCATCGCGCACAAGATAATGTCCGAACCCGGATATGTGGACGTATACAAGAACAAGTTTTTAAAGGCAGGCGGTCACAAACTGCCGTACGATATACTGTGCGACGCGCAGATCGATCTCGCCACGCAAAAGCCTTACGACGATTCGTTTGCGTTTTTCAACGCCGCGCTCGACGAGCTGGAAAAGCTTAGTAAATGACGGGTGCGCGCCGTAAAAAAGCGTTAAGGACGATAACGGTCGTATGCGTTATCTTAGTCGCGCTGTTGTTGACGGGTTGCGGCGCGCGCATATCGGTGTACGATTACACCGAGAACGGCGTGCGTTACAACATGTACGAAGTCGCGATCGACAATGCCGTCGTCGCCGAAATGGAACGTTCGGCTTCCGTCGACAGGTACGGCGAAAAGTATACGGTCGCGGGGTATCTCGAAGATCTGTTCGCGGAATACGGATACGCGCTTGTCGACGCGCGCAAGACCGACGTCGAGTATACCGCGACGTTCAAAAAGGCGGTGTCGGGCGAACCCGAACTGTACAGGGTAGGCAACCCCGTCGAGTTTTCGACCGCGCGCAACGCCGATCCGTTTGTGGCGGTCGTGACCGCAAAGGCGCAAAATCCGTTCGACGGCGTGCGTGAAAAATTCGATTCGCTCCAAAGCGGACAGCCGTCCACGGTTCTCGATCGGATCAAGTTCGGCGTCGTCGCGCACGACGAATACAACGAGCCTGTGATAGTTTTTCCGTCGGTCTATCATGCTTTCCCGTATCTCGACGGGATAAGCCCCGACGGGTTGCGCCTTGATTATTCGCGCAACGGTTCGAGCCGCATGAAGTCGTCGGGAACGGTTACTGCGCTCGGCAATAATACGAGCAAGTACACTTTTTCGCGGTACTTCGATCATACGGAAAACTTCATCGTTTTCGAGTACAAACGCCCCGTGCCTTACGGCTGGTATGCGGTAGCCGTCGCGGCGGGCGGTCTAACGCTCGCGACGATAGCTATCGTCATAAAGAAAAAAGGCAAGGTCGCGCAAATGGAAGACAGCTCCGAGCCGTCGGCTTAAAGGAGAAAAAATGGCTAAAAGAGAAGACAGAGAACAATTCGTAAAAAATCATCCGCACGTAGTCGCGCGCGAAACGCCCAACAGCTACGAAGCGGAAACGGCGCTCATAGGCGGCGTGCTTATCGACGGGCAGACGGCGACTAAGTTCATGCCGCAACTCGGCGCGGACGATTTTTACACGCCCGCGCATAAATACGTGATCGAGGCGATACGCGATTTGTTCAATGCGGCTAAACCCATCGATCTGGTAACGGTCGTCGGTCAGCTCGAAAATAAAGGCACGCTCCAACTCGCGGGCGGCGTTGAATATTTGTCCAAGCTTATAGCCGCGGTGCCGTCGGTCGCCAATGCCGAATATTACTTCGATACGGTCAAAAAGCATACGCGTTTGCGCGCGATAATCGAGATCGCAAAAAAAATGGCGGACGAGGCGTACGCGCTCGATCCCGACGACAACGCGCTGTCGCGTGCGGAAGCCGCGCTGTACGGCTTGGCGGAGTCCAACCGTCGCGGCAAGCCCGAACAGCTCGGCGGATTTGTGCGCACCGTACTGGAAGATTTAAAGGACAGGTCGACGCTCACCAACGTGTTCCGCGGCGTGCCGACGGGCTTTGCCAAGCTCGATACCGTTCTCGGCGGCGGATTTCAAAAAAGCGATCTCATCATACTCGCGGCGCGTCCCGGACAAGGCAAGACCAGCTTTGCCATGAACTGTGCCGTAAACGCCGCGCGCCGTCGCCGTCCCGATTCGGGCAAGCCGTACGTGGTGGCGGTGTTCTCGTTGGAAATGAGCGCGGTACAGCTCGCCAAGCGTATATTATGCTCGGTCGGCGAATACGATATGTCGCGCGCCAACCGCGCGGTCGTAAGCGAAACGGAATGGGACAGACTGTACGCCGCCAACAACGAGCTTTCGCAGACGCAGCTGTACGTCGACGAATCGGGCAACATAACGCCCGCCGAAATACTGTCCAAATGCCGCGCGCTAAAACACTCGGTAGGGCTGGACTTTATAATGATCGACTACTTACAGCTTATGCAGAGCGGCAAAAATTTGGATAACTTCGTCAGAGAAGTCGCCGAGATCACGCGCGCGATCAAGCTTGCCGCCAAGGAGCTTGACGTGCCTATACTGTTGCTTTCTCAGATGTCGCGAAGCATCGAACAGCGCAAAGGCAACGATAAAGAGTCGCGCTTGTCCGACCTGCGCGATTCGGGCGCGATCGAGCAGGACGCGGATATAGTCTTGTTCATAGACAAAAAGGACGCGCCCAACGAAGGCGGCGACAAGGCGTACTCCAAGCCCGCGTTACAGGACGTATACATCAATATCGCCAAGCATCGAAACGGCGAAACGGGCAATATCAAGCTTGTATGGCAGCCCGCGACCACTACGTTCAAGGACCCCGACGCCGATTCCCGTCCCGAACCGCCGCGCGGATATTCGGGTACGGACAACAACTTCGAGCAGTCCGCGCCGCCGCCGTCGGAATACGGCGCGCCGCCCGACGAGCCGCCTTCGGCGCAGGGCATGGCGAGCGAGAGCGAGCTTGTCGGCGACGACATCGACATTGCGGACAGCGGGCTTATAGACTGATAAACGGCGTCCGTCGGATCGCGCGTGGCAAAAACGGCATGGCGCGCCGACGCTTGACAAAATTCGTATATAGTTGTACAATTAAATCGCAAAATTCGCGGGAGCGGTTTGCGTATACTTATTTATCCTGCTCGTTGACGAGGAATAAATGAAGAACTACTACCAGATACTTAACGTTCGACCTACCGCTTCGGAAGCCGATATAAAGCGCAGTTACCGCGTGCTTGCCAAGCGTTATCATCCGGACGTCAATCCGGGCGACGCCGCCGCGGCGGATAAATTCGCCGACATAAACGAAGCGCACAGCGTGCTTTCCGATCCGAAAACACGCGCGGAGTACGACGCCAAATTGCAGGAATCCACGGCGACGCGGCTCAACCCCGAAGACGTTATCGCGCGTCAGCGCGCGCAGGCGCAGGCGGCTGCGCGGCAAGCGGCAAGACAGGCGGCGTACCGCAACACGATGAACGCCACAGCCAATGCCAACGCGCGGCGCGAAGCGACCATGGCGCGGGTGCGTCAGGCGGCGCAAGCCCAAGCGCAGGCTCAGGCTATGCGCAACGCCGCGCAAGCGCAATCTCAAATGCAGTTCCAAAACGCGCAGTTCCAAGCGCAGGTGCAGGCATTGCGAAACCAAGCGTACCGCAGCGGCAGGGAGCAGGGCGTAAACGAAGGCAAGTCGTTATCGGAAACGGAGATAGCGCGACTCAACGCGAGCCTGCGCGCCGCGACCGAGGAAAACAAGCGTCTTAAAAAACGCGTGGACGACGAAGCCGCTTTGAAAAAACAGCTTATCGACGCCGAGCGCGATCGTCGCGAACTCGAACAGGAATTGTTCAACCGCGATCGCGAATTGTCGCAGGAAAAGCTCCGCGCCAAGGATATAGAAGACCAATTGCAGGAATTGCGGGCGGACGACGGCGCGTCCAGCGAGGCGGCGCGCAAAGCGGCGGAGGAATGCGAAGGCTTGCGCAAGGAATGCAAAAGCTTGCAGGCGACGCTCGATAAGGCGCGGCTTTGCATAGATAAGCTCGAACAGGACAAAAAGAAGCTCGAACAGTCGCTCGGTCAAGCCGAACTGAAAAACAAATCGCAAATACAGTTACAGCAGGAAAAGCGTCGGCAAATGCAGGAGGAGATAGACGAGCTAAACCGTCAGCTCGGCTCGCTCACGTCGGAGGTGGACGCGCTCCGCACCGAAAACGAACAATGGCAACAGTACGCCAAGAGCGAGCAGTTTTTGTCCGACGCCGAACGCAAATTCGACGAGTGGAGCAAAAAGACGCAAGCAGACCGTCGGCTCGCCAAGCCCACGCTGTACGGTACGCTCGGCGTGCTAATTTGGGCGACCGCAGAAGAGATCGAGGAAGCGTACGGAAAGCTCGTCAAGCGTTATTCGGGCAAGACCGACGAGACCATCGTCGCAAAGCTCGAAAAGGTCGAGGAAGCCCACGACATATTGTCCGATCCCGAAAAACGCAGTGATTACAATATGTCGATAGACATATCGCCCGAACGCATCGAAGAAGAGCGTCGGCTCATAGTCGAAAACGAGAGCTTGATGGAAGAATACCGCAACAGTCTTGCGGGCAAAGAGTTTTGGGCGCACTACGACGATATCAACGCCGCCGCGCTTGCGGGCGACGCGTCGGCGCAAAACACGCTCGGCGAGATGTTCTATTACGGCGACGAGATCGAGCGCGATCTCGAACAAGCCGTGTTTTGGTTCAAGGAAGCCGCCAAGCAAAAGCACCCCGACGCGATGTTCAATCTCGGCATATGTTTCGTCAACGGCGAAGGCATCGAAAAGAACAAGACGACGGGCGAGGGCTTTATTCGTCAGGCGGTCAAGCTCGGCTCCAAGCCCGCGCAACAGTATACGTTGTCCAACGCCAAAAAATCGTCGGGCGGCAAAAAGTCGTCGAGCAAAAAGAGCGCCGAATAGCGACAAGTTGTCGCAACTGCGACGATAATCAATAATATACATAGTAAAGAGCGGGCGACCGCTCTTTTTGTATATTGAAAATCGCGCGGTAGTCGCGGGTTTGTGAAAAGGCTAACCGTTTATGTTATTTGTTAGCGGGGCTTACGGTAATGGGATCTCGCTTTTGTCCCGATTCATAAATTCAAGTATTTTTGAACTTTTTAAATCAGAAAAATAAAAAAGTATTATACAAAAAATACAGTTAATTTCAAGTGAGTCGCGACTATATTTTTATTGAACAATGTTCAAAATCGTTTGACTTTGCGTGTCTTATGGATTATAATATATTTGAACAATGTTCAAAGGCGGTATTTCATGGATAACAAAGAAAAAATCATAAAAGCGACCATTACTTTAATTGAGGAAAAAGGCGAGCAAATAAATTCTATTACCGTACGCGATATTTGCAAAAAAGCAAATGTCGGACTGGGGCTTGTAAATTACTATTTCGAGAATAAAGAAAAGTTGGTAGCTTATTGTGTAGAAAGGATCATTAACGGCATCGTAGAAAAATTTGCTGTTATTCGGGAACAGATAAAGGGTTTTACACCGTTTGAAAAACTCGATCATCTCGGTAATATGACGTTTGATTTTTTATTCGATCATTATGCGGTGTCTAAAATTTCGATACTGACCGATATGCAAACGCCCAAAGAAAACGACAACACGCATAAAACGTATTCGGCGTTTCTTCCGCTTGTTTCTGCCTGTCGTTTGGATTGGAGTGAAGACAAAGTGAAAAGAATGACGCACTGTCTGATTAATTCTATGCAACAGGCGTTTTTAAGAAATGAAATCATATTGCTTACGCAATGCGTGGATTTGCGGAACAAAGCCGAGCGCAAACAATATTACAGGCAAATGTTGCAAGATATATTGGGGATCGAGAAATGAAAATAACAGTGATCAACGGGACGGAAAAGCACGGGGTTACTTACAAGCTAAAAGAAATATTCATCGAGCGGTTCAAAGCTACTGCGGAAATTACCGAATACTATTTGCCGAAAGACTGTCCGAATTTTTGCAACGGTTGCGCAAATTGCTTTACGAAAGGCGAACATTCCTGTAAAGATTTTGCGTACATACAGTCGATAGAGAAATCGCTATTGCAAGCCGATTTGATCGTTATGACTTCGCCGTCGTATGTTATGCATGCGACCGGCGCAATGAAAACGCTGCTGGATCATTTTGCATATCGTTGGATGCCGCATCGCCCCGCCGACGAGATGTTCGGAAAGCGAGCGGTGATCATAACCCAATGCGTGGGTGCAGGCGCGAGATCCGCCGCAAAAGACATAAAACACAGTCTGTCTTGGTGGGGCATATCCAAAATAGGCATATTTACAGCCGCGCTCATGAGAGATATCGTTTGGGATAGATTGTCCGAAAATCGTCGCAGAAAACTTACTAAAAAAATATCCAAGCTTTCCGAAAAGTTCTTAAATATCGATCATGCAAAACCCGCCCATACGAATATCATGACAAAAATCAAATTCGAAATATGCCGACTTATAAAAAAGAAATTATATAAGATCGATCCCGAATATACCGACGTAAAATATTGGCAAATTCGGGGTTGGTTAGGCAAAAAACGCCCGTGGCATAAAATAAAGTAAAAAGTCTGTTTGGTATTATGTAAACATGCGCATTGCGGGTCGTTGTTTTTATAGGCGTTTAAAAGATTTTCAAATGCGTATTGACATTCGATAAGAATTATGATAGAATAAAACTGTAATAGATACTGCGATCGGTGTAGGCGCATAGTATTTAGCTTTCGGTATGATGTCGCTAATTACAACCGACTTGTTGACTGCGGGCGTAGCTTTGCTCGGAGTTGTGGTTATCGGTGGTATCATATTAATAAGCATAGGATTCGATTGACAAATTCGTACAATATTTAATACATAATAGGAGAGTTATACATGGGATATTTTTTAAGAAAGAAGATAGAAAAACATTTTAGGAGACGCTCTGAATCGCAATATACAGTTGCCGATAAAATTTTGTTGATGTATTTTGGTGGCGAACTTTTGCCGCTGTTAAGGCAGTATGGATTTAAAAATATAGAAATATTTCCTGATTTTTATACGATTGATAATCTTGAACTTCAAGTATCATTTCTATATTCGGAGATAAGTTGCGGTATCGGGTTTATGGATGATATTATATGGGTTACTTTACTTACACCGAACGACCCGTGGGATGCAGACGATACAGTAGAAATGGAGTATCCGGAAAACTTTGATTTGAAAACTTTTTTTGATGATGTGTTACTTAAAATAAAGGATATGTGTGCAGTAATTTAACTTATTTAAAAATGATTTTAGGTTTGTAAAATATTCAAATAAGGAGTTTGGGATATGTTCAAGGGGGAGTATGGATCTGCAAACATTTTAATAAAAAACAAAAAGCGAAAGAAAGGCAAGGTAAAAATCAAATTAAACGGTAATAGAATAAATAGAAAATTGAGATAGTCAGATATGCGGCGTGTCGGAAGTCGCCCGAAAACTGTTTGTCGGTCACTCGCTCGGCGGGCTTGCGGATACCTATACCGACGTGTCCGACGAGTATCTGAAAACCGAAGCGCAAAAGCTCGATTATTAGCTATACGATAGCGACGATTTCCCACTAACTCGACCACAATATACGGGAACGCATACAAACAAAAAAGCACAATATGTTGTGCATACTGCGCTTTTAGGTGGTGGAGATAGTGGGACTCGAACCCATGACCTATGCGTTGCGAACGCATCGCTCTACCAGCTGAGCTATATCCCCAAAAATCTAAATTGAATTTTACCATATTTGCGTCGTTTTGTAAAGCAATTTCGCGTGTATTTTTGCTATTGGTTTAAAATTTGTCGGTCATGACGGTTTTGCTATACCATTCATTGATAAATCTTTTTTGTATGATATATCTCGTACATTCGCAACGGTTACCGCGTCCGCTGTTTTGCAGGCGCGGTAACTTTCGGTCGATCTTGCGAATGATTGTTGCAGTTGATGCGATTTAGTTAGGGATTATCGATAAAGTCGGAAGTACGAACGGCGTAGTCGTTTATCATTCCGAGCGAGATCTCCTTATAACACAGCGTTCGGCGATCTCTGCGACGTTTTCGGGCGTGAAGCCGAATTTACGGAACAATTCGTTAGCGTCGCCGCTTAATCCGAAAGTAGTCATTCCGAGCGTTTCGCCGCAGTTGCCCGTATATCTGTGCCAGCCTAACGTGCTTGCGGCTTCCGCCGTGATACGCGTCGTAACGTCGTTGGGCATAACGAGCTGGCGGTAGCCGTCGCTTTGTCTGTCGAACAGTTCGGGGCAGGGCATTGATATCACTCGCGCATTTATGCCGCAACCGCGCAAAACGGTTTTTGCGTCCGACATAAGCCCGACTTCCGAGCCTGTTGCGATGAGAAGCACGTCGGGTTTGCTGTCGCAGTCGTCGATTATGTACGCGCCGTACTCCGCTTGTTCGCCTTTATTGTACTGACGCAGGTCTTGACGCGAAAGAACGATCGCGGTCGGGTCGGCGCTGTTGAGCGCAAACGCGAAAGCCGCGGCGGTCTCGCTACGGTCGCACGGACGGAACACGTTTAGGTCGGGCATGGCGCGCAGTCCCGCGAGCTGTTCTATCGGTTGATGTGTAGGTCCGTCCTCGCCGACGCCGATGCTGTCGTGCGTGAGTATGTAAATTACGGGCAGGCGCATTATCGCGCTCATGCGCATAGCGCCTTTCATATAGTCCGAAAAAGTGAAGAACGTCGAGCATGCGATGCGAAGTCCGCCGTGAAGCGCTATGCCGTTGCATATTGCGCCCATTGCGTGTTCGCGAATGCCAAAATGTATGTTGCGACCCGTTCTGTCGGCAGGCGAGAACCAGCCGCCGTTTATTATGTCCGATTTGGTGGACGGCGAGAGATCCGCCGAGCCGCTCAAAAGATTGGGGATGCTTTTTGCTATTTCGTTTATTACTGTCCCGCCGCTTATGCGCGTCGCTTCGGGCTTGTCAAACGCGGTATCGCCGCACTGACAGTCGAAATCGTTAGCGAAGTATTTACGATACGTTTCTGCGAGTTCCGGAAATTCTTGCGCGTATTTTTTAAGCAATTCGTTCCAGCGCTTATGTTCGGCAATATTTTTTTCGACTACTTTTGCGCAAGCGGTCTTTACCGTTTGCGGTGTTTCGAACGGCGCGCCCGAAATGCCGAGCGCGGTTTTTGTCTGCGCGAGCTGTTGTGCGTCGAGCGGCGAGCCGTGTATTTTAGCCGAGCCTGCGAGCGGCGAGCCGAAGCCTATCACCGATTTGCAGATTATTATCGACGGGCGGTCGTCGGCTTTGGCGCGCAGTACGGCGGATCCGATCGCGTCGATATCGTTCGCGTCGTCGACTTGTTCGACGTGCCAGCCCTGCGCGGCGAACCGTCCTGCGACGTTTTCGTCGAACGTGACCGCGGTGTCGCCCTCTATCGAAATATCGTTTTTATCGTATAAAAGTATGAGCTTGCCGAGCTTATGCGCTCCTGCGAACGAACACGCTTCATAGCTGATCCCTTCCTCCAAACATCCGTCGCCGCACAGCGCGTATGTATAGTGATCGACTATCGGATATCCTTCCTTATTGAATACTGCCGCGAGATGCGATTCCGCAAGCGCGAGTCCTACTGCGTTGGCTATGCCTTGACCGAGCGGACCCGTGGATGCGTCCACGCCGCTCGTCACGCCGCGTTCGGGGTGACCGGGCGTTTTGGAACCGAGTTTGCGAAATTCGGCAAGGTCTTGCGCCGTTACGTCATAGCCGAAAAGGTGTAAAAGCGAATACAACAGCGCCGAGCCGTGTCCCGCAGACAGTACGAATCGGTCGCGGTTTTCCCAGTCGGGAAAGATCGGATCGAATTTGAGAAAGCGTGCGAACACCGTATATGCTACGGGCGCGGCGCCCAAGCAAATGCCTGGGTGTCCCGAATTCGCCGTCGTTATCGCTTCCGCGCTCAGCGCGCGCAAAGCGTTGATGCAAAGCCTGTCGGTATTTTTATTCATTATAACTCCGAAATGTTTTTATACACGCTTTTTAAAGCGGGGTAAAGTTGTTTGAATATGTTGTAGCGTTTTTCGTATGCCGCCGCTTTTTGCGGATCGGGATACACGGTATGCGAAATTTTTACGAGATCGTCTGCGGCGTCTTTGACGGATGGATATTTTCCGTACGCTACCATCGCAAGCATTGCGCCGCCGTACGCGGGACCTTCGCCGATGGCGGGGATCTCCACGGGAACGTTCATCACGTCGGCGATTATCTTACGCCACAGCGCGCTTTTCGCGCCGCCGCCGCAAAGTCGCGTTTTGGTCACGGGCGTATCGCACGATTTGGCAACGTCTACGCAGTCGCGCAGTGCGTACGCCACGCCTTCCATTACGGCAAGAGTCATATCGCGCCGTGTAGACGTCGGGCGCAGACCGATAAACGCGCCGCGCGCGTCCACGTCGTTGTGCGGACTGCGTTCGCCCATGAGATAGGGCATAAAAAACAGATCGAGCGTGCCGCGAATTTCGTCCGCGCCGCGTTGTTCGGCGGAAAAATCGGTCGTTTTCAAAACATTGTCCATCCACCACGCGTTACAACTCGCCGCCGACAGAATACAGCCCATAAGGTGATATCCGCCGCTTGCATGCGCAAAAGAATGCAGTGCGTTGTTGCGGTCTACCGAGAACTCGTCGCGCGCGATAAATACCGTGCCGCTCGTACCGAGCGAAATGTTGCAATCGCCGTTGCCGATAGTTCCCGTGCCGACCGCCGCCGCCGCATTGTCGCCCGCGCCCGCACACACGACGGTGTCCGTGCCGAGCTGTAACTGTTTGGCTACGTCGGAAACGAGCGCGCCGACCGCGTCGTACGACTCGTATAATCGGGGAAGCGTACGAGCGTCGACTCCGCAGATCTCGCACATGTCGTCGCTCCACCGTTTGTTTTTGACGTCGAGCAAAAGCGTTCCGCTCGCGTCGGAATAGTCGGTGGCAAAACCGCCGCACAGCCTGTATACTATGTAATCCTTAGGCAACATTATTTTGGCTATGCGTTTGAAATTTTGCGGTTCGTTGTGCTTTAACCACAGAATTTTCGGCGCGGTAAACCCCGCGAACGCAATGTTGGCGGTCATATCCGACAGCTTGCTTTTTCCGATTTCGTTATTGAGAAAATCGGTTTCGGCTTGCGTGCGCCCGTCGTTCCAAAGTATGCACGGGCGTATTACCTTGTCGTCTTTGTCAAGCACCACAAGTCCGTGCATTTGTCCGCCGACGCCTATGCCTTTGACTTTTGTTTTGTCTTGGTCGATAAGCAGTCGTATTATCCCGCCGATCACGCCCGAATACCAATCTTCGGGATTTTGTTCGCTCCATCCGTCGTGCGGGTACGATACTTTGTACGTTTGAGTTACCGTGTTCAATATCGAACCGTCTTCGCTTACAAGCAACAGCTTGACCGACGACGTGCCGAGATCTACGCCAATAAAAGTATTCATGACCGATTTGTCCTTATAGATGTTTTATATCAAAAAGCGCAGTCGCGTATCGGAAGTGCGACTGCGCTTTAAAAAATTATCCAAGCTTATCCGAAAAGTATTTGGTTGACGACCGATTGCAGGTATTCCTGTTCGCCGCTGTCGGGCAGGGCAGGCGCGCCCAGCTTATGCGCGCGTTCTGCGAGTTCCGCGAGCGTCGATTTTTTATCGAGCACCTTTTTTCCGAGCGGCGAGCCGTTAAAGCTTGCGTAACGCGTTTTTATGAATTGGTCTACGCGTCCGTCTTCTATGATAGCGGCGGCTTTTATCAAGCCGAGCGCGAACGTGTCCATACCGAGTATGTACGCTTTGAACATGTCTGCATGCGTGTTGGACGGACGGCGGGTCTTTGCGTCGAAGTTGAATCCGCCGGTAACGCCGCCCGCTTTGAGTACTTCGAGCATGCATTCCGTGGCGGTATACACGTCGTATGGGAATTCGTCGGTATCCCAACCCAACAGGAAGTCGCCTTGGTTGGCGTCTATCGAGCCGAGCATGCCGTTGACTGCCGATATGCGCAATTCGTGACGGAACGTGTGTCCCGCGAGCGTCGCGTGATTGGCTTCGATATTGAGTTTAAAATCCTTATCCAGTCCGTGCGCCTTCAAAAATCCTATCGCCGTCGCCGCATCGAAATCGTATTGATGCTTCATAGGCTCCTTCGGCTTGGGTTCTATATAGAAGTCGCCTTTAAAGCCGATGCTTCTGCCGTACTCTACCGCCATGCGCATAAGATTGGCTATATTCTCTTGCTCGAACGCTACGTCGGTGTTCCACAGCGTTTCGTAGCCTTCGCGTCCGCCCCAAAACACATAGCCTTTGCCGCCCAGCTTGACCGTTATTTCGAGCGCCTTTTTGACCTGCGCCGCCGCAAAGCAGTATACGTCAAGGCTGTTAGTCGAACCCGCGCCGTTCATATACCGCGGATTGCTGAACATATTGGCTGTGCCCCACAGGCATTTGATGCCCGTGGCTTTCATTTTTTGAAGTATGTAATCGGACACTTCGTCCAGTATGCGGTCGGTTTCGTTTATGTCTGCCGCTTCGGGAACGATGTCGACGTCGTGCCAGCAAAAATACTCGATGCCCAGTTTTTGCATGAACTCGAAGCCTGCGTCCACCTTGGCTTTCGCATGCTCGATAGTTCCGACTTTCGCGCCGAACGATTTATCGGCGGTGCCGTTGCCGAACATGTCTTTCCCGTCGGCGCAAAGATTGTGCCACCACGCCATGGCGAACGGCAAGTGTTCTTTCATTTTTTTGCCGAGTATAACTCGCTCTGCGTCGTAAAATTTAAACGCATAAGGGTTGGCGCTTTTTGCGCCTTCGTATTTGACAGCGGGTATTTCCCCGAATATTTCTTTCATTTTTGCCTCCCAGTAAACGTGTCAGTTACACTTACTGAAAGTATAAAACATACGTGTAATTTTCGATAGATGTAATTGTGTCATTTTTGGGTAAATTTGTTTTAATGTTGGAAAATTGTAGTGTATTTTTTATCCGAACGTATTGACATATCGATAGGCGCATGGTATACTTGAAATATAGTTCTTTTACTTCAATGGCAAATGAGGTCGGAAAAATGATAAGTTATTTCGATATACACAATCTCGATATTTTATTAAAGGATTTTTACACGGCGGTGGGAATACGCATTTCCATATTCGACGACGAGTTCAACGTGGTCACCGAGTATCCCAAAACGTCGCCGGCTTTTTGTAAATTGATACGCGAAACGCCGGACGGGCTGTGCGCGTGCAGGAAGTGCGACCGTAAAGCGTGCGAACGCGCCAAATCGTTGCGCAAGCCGCATATTTATACATGTCATGCGGGAATAACGGAAGCGATAACGCCGATACAGCTTTCGGGCGGGGTGTTGGGCTATGCCATTCTTGCGCATATGTTGCCGTCCGAAGTTCCCGACGCGGCGGAGATCGCGTGCGAGCGCGCCGCCGAATACGGCATAGACAAAGCTGTGAGCGCTGTCGCCATAAAGGATATAGGTCCGCGTACCGCCGAACAGATAAATGCGGCGGTGCGGCTTTTGGATGCGGTGGCGTCGTACGCATACATAAGCAATCTCGTCAGATGGAAGAACGACGACGTGTCCGCCAATCTCGAACAGTACGTCAAACGCAATATTTCCGAGCCGATCACGAGCGACATGATATGCAAATATATGCACTGCTCGCGGTCGAACCTGTATCAGATATCGGTCAAGACGTTCGGCATGGGCATAATGCAATACGTCAACTATTGTCGGATAGAATGCGCCAAAGAGCTTTTGATACAAGGGCATGCGATAGCCGAAACGGCGGAAAAAACGGGTTTTTCCGATTATAATTATTTTTGTAAGGTATTCCGCAAGCTGACGGGATGCTCGCCGTCGGAATACCGCAAACGCAACGCGTGATATTTCTCCGCCCGTAAATTCGTGTTTGTTTTGGGTAATATTGTTCCTTGTTTGTCAAAAAGTATAGACAACTGTTAAAAATGGTTGTATAGTGGAAATCAATATATTAATATCGACGGAGGACGGTGAGAAAATGAAAAATCAAGCGGTAAACCCGTATTTACCGAGCTATGAGTATATCCCCGACGGCGAGCCGCACGTATTCGGCGATCGAGTGTATATATACGGTTCGCACGACAAGTTCAACGGCAGATTTTTTTGCATGAACGATTATGTTTGTTGGTCTGCGCCTGTGGACGATCTCAGATCGTGGCGGTACGAAGGAGTGATCTGGCGCAAGCGCGACGATCCGACCAAGATCAAATGCTTGCTCAAACAGATGTACGCGCCCGACGTAGTTCGGGGCAATGACGGAAGGTATTACCTGTATTATTTTATGGGCAATCACGGTACTATCGGCGTAGCCGTATGCGATACGCCCGCCGGAAAGTACGAATATTTGGGGCGTGTCAAGTATCCGAACGGCAAGCTGCTCGGTCGTAACAGCGAAAAAGATATTTGGCAGTTCGATCCGGGCGTGTTCCGCGACGACGACGGCAAGGTGTATTTGTATACGGGTTTTTCGCCGAAGGGCGCGAATATTTTTACGGGCATGCGCTCGCCGAATACCAACGGCGCAATGGGCGCGGAGCTTGAAGACGATATGCTCACCGTAAAGCTTCCGTTAAAGCGCATTGCCAAGTCGGTGCATTGCTCCAAGGGAACGGGCTACGAAGGTCACGAGTTTTTCGAGGCGTCGAGCATGCGTAAGTTCGGCGGAAAGTATTACTTTATCTATTCGTCTGTCAACGGTCACGAGTTGTGCTATGCTGTGGGCGACAGTCCGCTCGGCGACTTCGAGTACGGCGGAGCGCTTGTCAGTATAGGCGACGTCGGTCTTTCCGAAAAACCGCTCAATTATTTGGGCAATACGCACGGCAGTGTGGAAAAAATTGGCGACAAGTATTATGTGTTCTACCATCGCCAAACCAACAGGCATTGCCATTCGCGTCAAGCGTGCGCCGAAGAGATAACGATGACGGACGACGGCAAGTTCGTTCAGGCGGAAATAACGTCGTGCGGGCTTAACGGCGGTCCGCTCGAAGCGAAGGGCGAGTACGAAGCGCGTATCGCATGCAACCTGTTTTCCAAAAAAGGCGTTAAGTTTTATACCATGAAAACGGCGGCGGGCGTTCACCCGTACTTTACGCAAAGCGGAGAAGACAGAGAAGATAACGGCGATCAATACATAGCCAATTTTTGCGACGGCGCGACTGCGGGCTTTAAGTATTTCGCGTTCGACGGGAACACGCGCATATCCGTGACGTTGCGCGGCAAAGCGTACGGAAAGATGACTGTCAAGGACGGGCTTGACGGAAATACGGTAAGCATTATTCCCGTGTCTTGCAAAAATGGCGAAACAAAAACGTTTACCGATACGCTCGATATAGCCGACGGCGTAAAACCGCTGTATTTTACTTTTGACGGTAAAGGCAGACCCGATTTCATTTCGATAGCGTTTGACTGACCTTAAAACAAGTTCACGAAATTATATTCGATATAAAGAACGATCCGAGCATAATATATTCGGATCGTTTTATTTTAAATAAAAAATATCCGAACGCTATGTATACAAACACAAAGGTTCGGATAGTTACCGTTTGGTGGAGCAGTTGTAACGTAAAACTAATTATTAACTTAATCTTTTTTTACAAAAACTCTTTTTCCCGCATTTTGGACACTTTAATTTTCTTTTTGTAAGCGTATGCATACCGCCGATAAAATCTTTCATTGACGGCACGAATTTCTCGCCGCAATTTGGGCATTCGTAAACACCTGCGTCCACTGTTAAAGCGCAACAAACGCCTATACCCGCGACAACAATCACGATAGAAAATACGATACAAATAATTCTCAGCCAAACAGGTGCGGCAAGCAACGCGCTCGAAATAATAATCGAAAGTGCGGCAAGTGTCGTTATCAAAGCCACGATAACAGAAGCCGCCAAATACTTTTTTGCTGTTTTATTCTTTTTGATCAAATCGACGGTTATATATTCTTCCGCATGTTCTTTGTAGCGTTCGTCGCTCAACCTTTCGCCCGAAAGCAGTTCGTTAATACTCACATTATACAAATTGCTTAAAATTTGCAATATTTCGACGGGCGGCAAATAGTTGCCGTTTTCCCAACGCGACACGGTTTTATTCGTAACGCCTATTTGCTCACCCAGCTCGTCTTGCGTGAGATTTTTCTCTTTTCTGAGTTCGGCTAAAAAATATCCGATTTTCTGCATATCCATAGACAATGCTCCTTTCATTCGATAGCACTATTATAGCACGAAAATATACAAAAGCATTGCCCATAAACAGCGAATTGGAAACAAATGTCAGACAAATCATCCGGCTTATGGCACTGTGGCGGGAACTTGAATAAATGAGCATAAAAAAGTCCGAACTATACGAACGTGGTAGGCAATACAGAGTCGTGCGCTGAAATCGCGCACGGGCTTTGGCGCAAGCCAAGCGCATAGCGAACGGCGCGGCAAAAAGTTTTGCGGCAATATCTTGCGATTGTACATTATTACAGGTATGGTAATAATAAGACTTTACTGTGCCGCGCTACTCACACCGATTATACACCACGACAAAAGCCGCTCGCAGGCGGCCATTGTCGTGGTGGGCAATACAGGGTTCGAACCTGTGACTTCTACCATGTGAAGGTAGCACTCTCCCGCTGAGTTAATTGCCCGTATGGACACGACGAGTTTAAACGCCGTGTGTAAAACATTTTATCATGATATTGCGTTCGTGTCAAGCGAAATGCGCGTGTTGGAGCGTATATGCTTGATTTGCGTCGAGCATATATAAATGCTCGTTTGTCCTAATCGTTTTAGCGACGTGTCGTGTTTTTACGGCAGCGTTCCTTTTGTTTGCTTGCCAAAATGCAACGGTTTGTGGTATCATATATACGAATCCAACTACGAGGACAAACATATGTTACATGAAGAATGCGGCGTTATGGGCGCATACGATTTCGACGGCGGCGACGTTGCCATCGATATTTATCACGGACTGTATACGTTACAGCACCGCGGTCAGGAGAGTTGTGGCATAGTCACAAACGATTATGTCAAGCTTTATACCATAAAGAACAAAGGCTTGGTCAACGAAGTTTTTACCAAGGAGAATCTCGGCACGTTAAAAGGCAAGATCGGCGTGGGACACGTGCTGTACGGCTATACGGGCGAGGAAAACGACGGCATTCAGCCGATAGTTTCGCGATACTGCAAGGGGTCCATGACCATTGCCATGAACGGCACTATAACCAATTACGACGAGCTTCGTTCCGAGCTCGAACACCGCGGCGCGATCTTTCAGTCGTCCAGCCATGCGGAAATGGTGATGAATATGGTCGCCGTCGCACGGACGCAAACGCACAGCGCCGAGGAAGCGTTGGCGGCGACCGCCGCGCGGCTCCAAGGCTCGTTCTCGATAGTGTTGATGAGTCCCAAAAAGCTTATCGCCGTTCGCGACAGGTACGGGTTTAAACCGTTGTCGCTCGGCAAGCGCGGCAACTGTTATTTCTTTGCGTCCGAAACGTCGGCTTTCGACGTTATCCGTGCGCGCACGGTGTGCGACGTCAAGCCCGGCGAGCTTGTCAAGATCGACGAAACGGGCGTCACGCATTACGACGACAACGTCGGCAAGGTCACGCCCGCGCAGTGTATTTTCGAGTACGTGTATTTTGCGCGACCCGATTCGTACATAGACGGAAAGAGCGTCTATCAGGCGCGTATCGATATCGGGCGCGAGCTTTACAAGGCTTGTCCCGCCGAGGCGGACGTCGTAGTCGGCGTGCCGAGTTCGGGCTTGCATTTCGCGCTCGGTTATGCTTACGAGAGCGGTATACGGTATGCCGACGGGCTGGTCAAAAATTCGTATGTCGGCAGAACGTTTATCAAGGGCACGGACGAAGTGCGGCGCGAGGCGGTGTCGGTCAAGCTGAACGCGTTGCGCGGCGCGATAGACGGGAAGGACGTGGTGCTTGTCGACGATTCGATAGTGCGCGGAACTACGAGCGCCAATCTTATCAGACTGATGAAGGACGGCGGAGCGCGCAAGGTGCATATGCGCATAGCGTCGCCGCCTTTTATACATTCATGTCCGTACGGCACGGATATACCCGATCGCAAATATCTTGCGGCGGTGCGCATGACTATCGACGAGATATGCGCGGATATCGGCGCGGATTCGCTCGGATATCTGCCCATGACGGCTTTCGATCGCGTGGGCTTGTGCGGGCGGTATTGCGACGCGTGCTTTACCGGCAATTATCCCGATGCGGCGGAGCGTAAAAACAAGTGAGCGATAAGCTCCGATCGAGCGGCGTTTCGGACGGCGAACGCGAAGGCTACGCGCGGATACTGAAAGAACGCGCGGCTGGCATAAAGTCTGTGCGAACGGACATATTCAACACCAAATGGTGGCAACTCGCGCTCAATTTTTTATTCGGCGGTTTGGCGGTAGCGGGGCTTATTGCGTCGATGACCGTCAAGGGTACGGCGGGTACCGCGCTTACGGTAACGGGCGTCGTGTTTATGATAGCGGTGGTCGTGTATAACTTCGCGCTTCGTACCGTCGCGCCGATGAGCGTCGTGCAGTATACGCGCATCGACAACGGCAAGCGCTATTGTTATCAGATACTGTCCAAAACGCGTTCGGCGTTTTCGGACGGAACGGACCATATCGAAACGGAGCGCGGCAACGTAATGCGCTTGCGCGAACTTGCTTGTTCGCAGTACGCGTTCGATTTTTTTGCGGACATGCGGGTCGACGGGCATTTCGTAAGCGGCGAGACCGAAACGTTTACGGGCGTGTACGCGCATAGCGGCAAGCGTTATAAGTGCAAGATAGTATTCGACGGCGAAACGCCGCTTTACGGTTCGATAGGCGGCGGGCGCATCAAATACTTCGACGTCAACGATCCGAAATCAAAATTCGTCGTGCCTGCGGAGCTTGCCCGTGCGGTCAAAAGCGTCGGCGTCGTTTTTCCTAAGCTGTCGGGCGTGCGCGTGCGCGACGATATCGAGCCGACGATAAAGCATAAAAGATGATCGTTAAACATATTGTCGCGCGATTTGCGCGGTTTTCAGTCGTTGCGTTCTAGTTTCCTATCGCGATACGAGAGAAAGGTCGGGAGCAAAATAATATGAGACCCAAGCTTATTTGCGGCGACATAACGCGCGTCGCCGTCGATGCGATAGTTAACGCCGCCAATTGCACGCTTTTGGGCGGCGGCGGTGTGGACGGCGCGATACACCGTGCGGCGGGTCCCAAGCTTTTGGCGGAGTGCCGAACGCTCGGCGGTTGCGAGTGCGGCGACGCAAAGATGACCCAAGGCTACGATCTGCCCGCAAAGAACGTCATTCATACGGTAGGACCGATTTGGCGCGGCGGCGGGAACGGCGAGCGGCTCGCGCTCGAAAGCTGTTACAAAAAGTCGGTCACGCTCGCGCTCGATCGCGGGCTGAAAAGCATAGCGTTCCCTTTGATATCGTCGGGCGTTTACGGCTACCCGAAGGAGCAGGCGATACGCGTTGCTCTGTCGTCGCTCAAAGAGTACGAAAACGCCGATATCGAAATTTACGTCGTGATTTTCGAGAACGAGGTTATAGCGACGGCACGTGAAATTTACTTTGATATTTTCGGCGAGCGTCCGTAAAACGCTTGCAAACCGCGAACGGGTGTGATATAATTTTTACATAGATCACGGAAGGTGCGAAATGAGAATGATCGCTTGCAAATAAGAATATCGCGCGACTGCGGACGACCGCATGCCCGCGCTTTGCAAGCAAGTGTGGATAATACCGTTAGGCTTTTTACGAGCTGTGAGTTTATTTTCTCACCGCTCGTTTTTATTTGCTTTGCATTGTAGGCGGTGGCAACGGACGGTCGACCGAATATCGCGCATTGTCGATATGCGCGGTGGTGTGGCATGCCGTCGCGCGGACGGCTCGGCGAAAAACTTCGGCGGGCAAAGGAGCGAAATATGTCATTGATAGATATTAAGGGATTGACTTTTTCTTACGACGGCGGGAGCGAAACGGTTTTCGACGACGTGAGTTTTACGATAGACACCGATTGGCGCACGGGGCTTATCGGTCGCAACGGCAGGGGCAAGACGACGCTGTTGAAGCTTTTGGCGGGCGAATACGAATATCGCGGCAAGATAACGTCAAGCGTCGGCTTCACGTATTTCCCGTTTGACGTAAAAGACGACGGTATGATCGCGGGCGAGATATTGTCTGATGCGTGTCCGGACGCCGCCGAGTGGGCGATAGCGCGCGAGCTGTCGTTGTTGAACGTCGACGACGGGATATTGTATATGCCGTTTCGCTCGCTGTCTGGCGGCGAACGTACAAAGGTTTTGTTGGCGGGATTGTTCGCGCGCGACGACGGATTTCTGCTTATCGACGAGCCGACCGATCATTTGGACGCGGTCGGGCGAGAAAGCGTGGCGCGGTATTTACAACGCAAAAGCGGATTTATTTTGGTATCGCACGACAGAGCGTTTTTGGATCTGTGCGTAGATCATATAGTGTCGATAGGCAAGACCGAAATAGAAGTGCGGAGCGGCGATTTTTCGTCGTGGCAAACAAATTACGAGCGGCGCGTCGCATACGAAACGGCGCAAAACGAACGGCTGAAAAAGGATATCGCTCGGCTTGCCGAAGCGGAAAAACGCACCGCCGAGTGGGCGGATAAAACGGAAAGCTCCAAGTACGGCAAAGCGAGTTCGGGGCTTAAACAGGACAAGGGCTACGTCGGACACAAGGCGGCTAAATTGATGAAGCGCGCCAAAACCGTCGGCGACCGTCGCTCGAAAGCGATCGAACAAAAGTCCGAACTGTTGCGCAACGTCGAAAAAACAGCCAAGCTGAAACTCCGTCCGCTCGACTGCCGCGCCGAGCGGTTGGTCGCTATGTCGGACGTAAGGATATTTTACGACGGCGTGCCTGCGTGCTGGATATCCGAGTTGGAGCTTTTTCGCGGCGAGCGCGTCGCTCTGCACGGCGGCAACGGTTGCGGAAAAAGCAGTGTTTTAAAGCTCGTAGCGGGCGAAAGCCTAAGCTTTGACGGCGCTGTCAAGCTCGCGTCGGGGCTTATCGTGTCGTACGTGCCGCAATCGACGTCGGGCATGCGCGGCGGGCTTTCCGCGTACGCAAAGATCCGCGGGATAGACGAGAGCTTGTTCAAAACGGTGTTGCGCAAGCTCGATTTCCGCAGGGAAGATTTCGACGGGGATATTTCAACTTTTTCGCAAGGGCGCAAAAAGAAGGTCGCGCACGCCGCGAGCCTGTGCGAAAAAGCGCATTTGTACGTATGGGACGAACCGCTCAATTACGTGGACATTTACTCTCGCATGCAGTTGGAAGAGCTTTTGCTCGAATTTGCGCCGACAATGCTTTTCGTCGAACACGACAAAGCTTTCCGCGACGCGGTGGCTACGCGGATCGTGGAAATGCGTTAGGCTTTGATCGGAATGTTGCGGCAATATAAAACCGCCCGTCATGCGAGCGGTTTAAAGCTTTATCGTTCGTTGAGTATGTCCGCGAAGGTTTGCAATAACAATTGGACGTCGAGCGGTTTCGTAAGATGCGCGTCCATTCCGGCTTCCATAGACAAGCGTTTGTCGCTTTCGAACGCATTTGCGGACAGCGCGACGATGGGTATGTCCGCGAGCCTGCGGTCGTCGAGCTTGCGTATCTCTTCCGTCGCCTGTCTGCCGTCCATGACGGGCATTTGTATATCCATAAGCACGAGCGCGTAATCGTCCGGCGACGACGCTTTTATCTTGTCTACGGCGAGCTTGCCGTTGACGGCGGTATCGACGGCTATGCCCAGTCCTTCGAGTATTTCGGTTATTATTTCGAGATTGATCTCGTTATCTTCGACTACGAGTATTTTTTTGTCGTTGACGGCGTCGAGCGCGTTGTTTGCGTTGTACTTGGCGGCGCGCGGCGGCGCGCTTTGAACGCGCAGGCGCACCGTCACAGTGAAAGTACTGCCCTTGCCGAGTTCGCTTTGTACGTCGATCGTGCCGCCCATCATTTCGATTATGTTTTTGGCTATCGTCAAGCCGAGATCTGTTCCGTACACGCCGCTCGACGTAGTGTCCTGCAAGCGCGCGAAAGGGGAGAATATATGTTTGAGTTCGCGCTTTTCCATGCCGATGCCCGTGTCGGCGACGGTAAATCGAAAGGTCGCGAATTCGCCGGCGTGACCCGTTTCGGTCACGGCGATGTCCACCTTGCCGCCGTTATCGGTGTATTTGACGGCGTTTCCGGCAATGTATTGGAGCGCCTGTTCGAGCTTGCTCGCGTCGGCGTAAACGTTGCGGTGCGAGATGTTGTCGCAATGCAACGCGCAGGAAATGTTTTTGCGCGCCGCGCGTTCGAGCGTGAAATCGCGTATCTCTTCGGCTATATCGTAAACGTCGCAATCGCTTTCGTTGACTTTAAGCTCGTTGGCTTCGATGTACGAAAGCTCCAAAACCTTGTTGATAAGTTCGAGTATCTGTTTGCCTGCGACGTCGATCTTGTCAAGATAGGCGACGACGGCTTTGCCGTCGTCCGCATGCGATTTGGCGAGCGCAGTATAGCCGAATATGGCGTTGAGCGGGGTGCGCAGATCGTGCGACATGTTGGACAGAAAAGTGTTTTTCGCAACGTCCGCCTGTTTGGCGGTGCGCAAAGCGTTTTCGAGCGCTTGAAGCTGTTGCATTTCGTGCCGCACTTCCTCGTCGACGTTGCGGTAGCCTATTACTACTTGCGAAACGCGTTCGCTCGATCCGACGTTCACCATGCGTATCTGCAAATATTGAGTTTCGCCGTTCACGCCGCCGCGGTAATTGGCATAATACGTTTTTATTTCGGACAGTTTTTTGCGCATGTAGTCGGGCTGTAAAATGCCGAGAATGCGTTCGCGGTCGTCGGGACAGACGATGTTTTCCACGTAATCGGCGATGTACCAATCGAACTTGCGCGCGCGGAATTCGCCGTTGAATTGACGGTAAACGCGATTGCCTTGCCTGTACGGCAATACGGTGTCCGCATCGAGATCGACGTAAAGAATGGTATCGTAATTGACGCTCAGCCCTTCGATGACTTCCAGTCGGCGCAAGTGTTCGCGGTTTATCAACTGGCGTTCGCGGTCGTATTCCTCGACGAGCGTTTTTATTTTTTGCTCGCTTTCGGCGTTTTGCCGTATAAGCTCCGCTTTTTCGGACAGTTCGCGTTGCTTCTTGTCGGTCACGTCCGTTATGAACACGTAAAAAATATTGCCCAGACCGCTGTTTTTGATATAGTGACCGTAATCCTCGATCCAACGTACCGCGCCGTCTTTGCGGATTATGCGGTATTCCACATAGTCGAGATCGAACTGACTGTCGAATATCTGTTCTTTAATACTCGCTTCCACTTGATCGACGTCGTCGGGGTGGACCAGTCCTTTGAACGAATTGTTGGTGTATTCCTTGAATTCGCGCAAAGTTTCGCAACCGAAAATGCGTAACAGCGCGGCGTTCGCGTACAGTATTTCTTCGTCGCCGTCGGCGTAGTATATCAAAAATCCGCCCGGTATCTCGTTTAAAAAGTTTTGTATCTCGTAAGCGGTTTCCAAACACGCGGCGGTTTCGGCTTTGCTTAAAGCCGATTGTCCGCCCGATGCGCTCAACAAATTGATGACGTATTCTATGATGTTGTGTTTGGTCTGCTCGCTCATTCGATATTCCCTTGTTGTCATAGCGTAATTTTACCACACGGTGTACGTTTTGTCAATTATTATGATAAAGCTTGTCACATACGTCAAAACAAAACCCCGATATCATCGGGGCTGTCGTTTTGTGGTTACGTGACGAATAACTCCGCAAAAATGCGTCTATCGGAGTATCTATAAATTTATTTGATAAACGCCGAAAAAGCTTTATGCGCCTGATATACGTCCGCTTTGGAAACAAGCTCGCACGGCGCGTGCATGGAAAGCACGGGTACGCCCATATCCACGGTGTCGATATTCATTTTGGCTATGAATTTCGCAACAGTGCCGCCGCCGCCGAGATCGACTCTGCCCAGCTCGCCGGTCTGCCAAATAACGCCGTCTTTTTCGAACGCGGCGCGCAAGCGCGCTATGTATTCCGCAGACGCGTCGTTGGAGCCGGATTTTCCGCGCGCGCCCGTATATTTGTTCATGGCAACGCCGCAATTGACTTTGCCGACGTTGTTTTCGTCGAACGCCGATGCGAAGGCGGGATCGTATGCCGCCGTAACGTCCGCGGATATGCACTGCGATTTGGCGCGGAGCGCGGCGGGATTTACGCCGTAGCTTTGCGCTATGGCGTCGAGTATATCGGATATGAGAACGCACTGCATGCCCGTATTGCCTTCCGAGCCTATCTCTTCCTTATCGGCGAGCACGGTGAGAACAGTTTGGTCGGTCTCGGTCTGCAAGGTGGCGGTTATTTCGGGATAAGCGCAAACGCGGTCGTCGTGACCGTAGCTCGATATGAACGCGCGGTCGATGCCTACGTCGCGCGCCTTGGCGGCGGGAACGGCTTCCAGCTCGGCGGACAAAAAGTCTTCCTCGGTAATGCCGTATGCTTTGTTGAGCAATGTCATCACGCCCTTTTTGACGGCGTCCTTGTCCTCGCCGCGCGCGGGTATCCCGCCTATAACGAGATTAAGGTTTTCCGCTTGAAAGCCTTCGGCGACCGTTTTTCCGTTTATCTCCTGCGAAAGATGGGGCAGAAGATCGGTTATGTAAAACACGGGGTCGGCATCGTTTTCGCCGATCGCGACGTTTATCGTTTTGCCGTTTTTGAGCGCGACCACGCCGTGCAATGCGAGCGGGATAGTCAGCCAATGATATTTTTTGATGCCGCCGTAATAGTGTGTTTTGAGATAGGCGATATTCGATTTTTCAAACAGAGGGATCTGTTTAAGGTCGAGTCGCGGACTGTCGACGTGCGCGACGAGAATGCGAACGCCGTTTTCCGCTATATTCGCTTTGCCCGCGCGCAGTACGAACAGACTTTTGCCGCGGTTGTTATAGTATAGCTTTGCGCCTTTGACGATCTTGTCGCCCAAAGCGTACGGTTTATAGCCTGCGGCTTCCACAAGCTCGATCGTTTCGGCAACGGTCTCGCGTTCGGTCTTGCCGTTGTCGAGAAACTTTTTGTAGCCTTCGCAATACTCGGTGATGCGCGCAAGCTCGGCGTCGTCGGCGACTTCGTATGCGTTTTTCTTTTTGTACATGATATCCATAATAAAAGCTCCTTTTATATATTTTAGCAGTTTCGTTTGAAAAAAGCAAGTGAACGGAGAGCATGCGGAGACGGTCGAAATCGGTGCGGCGATAAATATGAAAAACCATTGATTTTTTGCGCGGTTGTTGATATAATGAAAGTACTCGGCACAAAGGAGGAATTTGCAGTGTATAATAAACGGGCGCGGTGCGGACGCGATGCTTGCTCGACGTTATCCGCTCGGTCGTGCGGGGGAGAAGTCGCGGTATGAAAAAGTTTACCAAATTCATAAGACGCGCCGCGGGGAATTTTTGGGTGCGGCTCATTTTTATACTCTTATGCGTGATCGCGGTATTCGCGATAGGCGGAGTGTTTAAACCGTCGTCCGATTCGGTATTTGAAAAAGTGATAGATATAATCACCAGTCCCGACACTGTGTCGGTGCTTTTGGCGGCTATGCTGTCGTTGATCTTGGTCGACGCGTCGTTCAGGGTAAAGCGCGCGCTCGAAGAATCAATGAAGATAGAGGACGACCACCATAAGATAGTATGCAAATACGACAAGCATAGATCGGACGACCCGCACGTTTACGACAAAGCGCCGTCCGAGAATTTTTGCGACAAGCGCGGCAAAACCATGTATTTGACGCGCGTGCCCGATAAACGCAAACGGGCGGACAATACCGAAACGGATAAATATTCGGATGCATACGCCGCGCGGGAAAAAGATATATCCGAGTACAAAGACAACGGCAGGCTGTATTTGCCGAGCGTGTGCGTTTACGCCAATATAAGCGGCAAAACGCAAGTGGTATTCGCCGATACCGACGATGACTTCAAGCTTCCGTCGTTCGTAAAAGAGAATATGCTTAAATTGATGGAAGCGCATAAAACGTCCAAGATTTCCAACTCCGTTACCATACGGCTCAAAGACTTCGAATATAACGGCGACACGCTCGTGTTAAAGACCGAGCGCACCAAATATTTCGATATGCTTATGACCAACCGTTGCATGGACTACCGTCCCGACGGTCTTATATCGGTGCGCGACGTGTTTGAATCGGACAAGCGCGTCACGCCGCTGAAAAAGTCCGAGCTTGGCAATCAGATAGGCATAAACGGGCTTATAATAACGCGCGACGGATATTTGCTCTTGGAAAAACGCGGATATAAAAAGGCGATATGGAAAAACAAATTCGCTCAACCGATCTCGCTCGCCATGAAGCGAAACGATACGGGTCTTGCCGACGGCGAAATATTCGACGGTACGCCCGAAACGGCGAACGCGGTATTTAAAAAGATCGTTCTGCGCACCGTAAAAGACAATTTCGGTTTGACCGAGAACGATATTCACAAGTTCGACATGTCGAGCAATTTTATGGGTATCGCGCGCGATCTTTTGGAGGGCGGTAAGCCGAATATGTATTTTTACGTGCTTGTCGATAAGACGCGGGACGAGCTTGCGCAATATTTGCAGGACAAAGCCAAGCGTGCGAGCGAGTTGCCGTACGCCGCCAAGCAAAAAGCAAAGGCAAATGAAAAAGATAAAAACGACGATCCTATCGACGACGCGTTGCCGAAAGTGACGGCGGACAAATTGGGCAGCGATTATTATCTTATCCATCATTCGGACATAAAAATAGATTACGATTACGCGTTAAAGGTAAAGGCGCGAAAAATAGTGCGCGTTAAGCGGCGCTATTATCCGCGGGTAAGCAAACGCAAGCAACGCGCGGACGGACGCGGATACAGGATGCGCCGCGCGTTCGACAAGAGTTTCAAGCGCGAATGCGGCGAAGCGCTGCTCGCGTGTTTGTTCTTTTCGGACGCTTGCTCGGTGCGCATTGCGCGCGAACAGGCGGAGCTTACGGCGGCGCGGCAAAAGGAGAAGGCATGAATGATAAAAAGATCGTCGCTTACGGCGAGATCATGATGCGGCTGTCGTCGCCGAGCGGCGCGATAGAGAGCAGTACGTCGTTCGACGCGTGCTACGGCGGCACGGAAGCCAACGTGCTGGCGTGTCTTTCGCGGTTCGGTCGACGTACGGAGTATTTGACCGCGCTGCCCGACAACGGTTTGGGGCGCGCGACGCTCGACCATTTGCATTCGTTCGGCGTAGGCACGGGCAACGTTGTAGTCAACGGCGATACGCTCGGCTTGTATTTTACCGAGAGCGGAAACGGCAGTCGCGGCGCGAACGTCGTTTATTACCGCAAGGGTTCGGAGTTTGCCAAGCTCGACGAGCGCTCGTTCGATCTTGACAAGGCGTTCGACGGCGCGACGCTCTTTCATATAAGCGGCATATCGTTCGCACTGTCGGAAAGCAGTCGCAGGCTCGCGTTCGCTTTGCTCGATGCGGCGAGAGCGCGCGGCGTAAAGATAAGCTTCGACTTTAATTACCGCGCCAAGCTGTGGAGCGTCGACGCTGCGCGCGAGCAGTTTTTAAAGGCGGTCGAATATGCGGATATAGTGCTTGCGAGCGAAATCGATCTTGCGATTTTTCTCCGTACCGACGCGATCGGCTTTTTGAAAAAATATCCCGCGCGGTATTTGGCTGTGCGTAACCGCAAGCCGATAGACGACGTCGCGCATTCGGTAAACGTTACTTTGTACGAAAACGACGGCGGCTTCGTAAAAAAGCATGCGTCGCCCGAAATAAAGTTCAACGTCGTCGAGCGCGTGGGCGGCGGCGACGCGTTCGACGGCGCGTTGTTGCATAAACTGCTCGACGGCGCGGACGTAAAGAGCGCGGTCGAGTTCGCGCTTGCGGCGTTCGTACTTAAACACTCGGTCAAGGGCGACACGTTTACGCTCGGTGCGGACGAAGTGGAAAAATTCATTCCCAAGCTCGGAGCGTTGTAATGGCGGATAGATCGTATAAGATATGTTTGAGCGTGGCGACGCTCGACGATGAGTTTATCGAAATGCGCGATCGGCTTTCCGCAGTTGCCGACGTTACGGTGACGGGGCTGAAAGATTATTCGCTCGACGGTATCGACGTGTTTATAGGCAAAATGCTCGATCGCAAAGCGCTCGATCGCGCCAGTTCGCTAAAAGCGGTGTTCGCGTACAAAACGGGCGTGGACGATTTTCCGCTCGACGCGTTGGCGGTAAAAGGCGTTACGCTGTGCAACTCGCACGCCAATTCGCGGTATATTGCCGAGTACGCTTTTTCGCTCGCCGTCACGCTCGTGTCGAGAACCGCCGAGTTCGACAGAAAAATGCGCGTCGGCGATTGGTCGCTAGCCGATCCGTATTGGAAAAGCCTTTTCGGAATGCGCGTCGGTTTGGTCGGGTACGGCGGTATAGGGCGCGAGATACGCCGATTGCTTTCGGCATTCGGCATAAAAACGTACACGCTCGACCGCGGCAAAAATTACGACGGCATAACGGCGTTGCCTACGCTCGACGAGCTTTGCCGAAAATGCGACTTGCTCATACTGTCGTTGCCCAACACGCGCGAAACGGATAATATGATAAACGCGCGAGTACTCGATATGCTCGGCGGCAAGTTTATAGTGAACGTCGGCAGAAACAACTGTATAGACGAGTCCGCGCTGTACGCCGCGCTTAAAAGCGGCGCGCTCGGCGGCGCGGCGATAGATACCTGGCGCGAAAAACAGCGCGACGGGTCTAAACCGTTAAAGCCGTTCGACGCGCCGTTCGATACGCTCGATAACATAGTGTTGTCGTCGCATAAAGCCATGCAGGTTTTCGACGGACACGCGCGGTACGTCTGCGACACGACGGACAACGTGTTAGGCTTTATAGCGGGCAAACCGTTGCGAAACGTCGTCGATTTAAAGACCGGGTATTGAAGTCGGACTTTATGCGATATGTCGTAAAATGTTGACAATATGAAAAATGTGTGATAAAATACACAGGTATGGCAAAAAATCGCGAACAATCGCGCGTGACGAATATCCGCGGGCGAAGGCGCGTACATAAATTCGGTAAAAGCCGCGCGAGTCGTCGTAACGGGCGAAGCGTGCGGACAACAATAAATTTCGGAGGAAATATCATGACGGATGCCAATCAACTCAAACTGGCAAGAACGGAGTACATGTTGCTTTGCGATATGCTCGACAAGCGCAACTGGCACTACGATAGGGACGACGACAATCTGAAAATAAACGTCGTCGTAACGGGCGACGATCTGCCCATGAAGCTCGATATTCGCATCGACGCGGAAAGACAGCTGGTCGTGCTTCATTCGAGCATGCCTTTCGAAGTGGCGGCGGATATGCGCATACCGATGGCGGTAGCCGTATCGTGCGCCAACCACGGCATGGTCGACGGGTCGTTCGATTACGACAGCGACGACGGGCATATAGTGTTCCGCTTGACGGCATCGTTTAAGGGCAGTCTTATCAGCGGCGAAGTGTTCGACTATATGGTGGACGTGTCGTGCAGTACGATAGACGACTACAACGACAAGTTCTTTATGGTTACTTCGCAAAAAATGTCGATCGATAAGATCGTCGAATATATCAAATAAGGAGAACGATCATGGAAGACGTAAAAATGGAAAAACGCGCGATCGAAGTTTACGAAACGCTTTGCTCCGCGCTCGATAAATTAAACTTCAAGTACGAAAAAGAAGGCAAGGATTCCGACGGCGATTACACGGTGCGGTTCGGCGGCGTGGGCGACGATCTGCCTATGGAATTCGTCATGTTCTGCGACGTCGGCAGGCAGCTCATACGCGTCATGTCGCAAATGCCGTTCGCGTTTTCGGATGATAAACGTGTGGAAGGCGCGCTCGTCACTTGCCGCGCAAATTATTTGATGGTCGACGGCAACTTCGATTACGATTTTACGACCGGCAAAGTTGTTTTCAAGATCACGTCGAGTTTCCGCGACAGCCTTATCGACGGCGAATTGCTGTTGTACATGGTAAGGCTCGCCATTTCGATGGTAGACGAATTCAACGATCAATTCTTTGCGGTCGATAAAGGCATGATGTCTGTTGACGAGTTTATGCAAAAATATAAGGTATAACGATTTCGGTCTATTTCGATACGCGATCGAAAGCAAAAGATCCGCTCGGCAAAACGTTCGTGCGGATCTTTCGTTTTAGGTGTATGTGCGTTAACGGCTTTGCGCTATCCGAGCATCGACTGTATTTTTTCGGCGAGATCGTTGATATCGTCGATCTGCAAGTAAGAGCTTGCGTAATCGAATATCTCCTCGTGTTCGTGCAAAATTTTGAGTATGGCGCGGGTCTGGTCGGACTTGCTCGCGCGGTCCTTTTTCAGCAGAGCATGGCAGGTGGGGCAAAGCTTGACGAGATTGGCTATGTTGTCCGTCGTCGCGTCGTTGCAAAACGATATAACGTGATGCACTTCGAAGTGTTGCCTGCCCGTCGCGCGGTTCGTAAACGTTTCGGTAGCGCCGCATATAGCGCACTTGTCTTCCGAAACGTCGTAAAACAGCGATCTGAGCGTCGCGTTGTGCGTAGCGCGGTCGTCGTTGCCGTCGCCGTCCGAAAATCCGAGTTGCGCGCGCAGGGTCTTGACGGCTTGCGGCGTGAGCCGCTTGGCGTAGATATTGTTGGTGAAAAAGTTGAGATATCTGACAAAAGTCATGTCGTTGTCGTCGCCGCGCGGAAGATCGGCGTCGAAATAGGTTATGCCTTTACCGTCGACGCGGTCGACGCGGTATCCGTGCGCGTTTCGGAATATCATAGCTTTGTAATCGTTGACGAAGCCTATTTCGCGCGCGTAATACGGCAGGTTCATACGAAACTGCGCGTTGCGCTTGTTTTCGCCCGAAACGAATTGCGGTTGCAGGTTGCGCGCATTGAAATTGGCATAGCGTATGGGAACGGACATGGTGTCGGTCAGGATCAACGCTTTTTTAAGCTCGTGCCGCCCGTCGTAAAAATAATCCTGCGCGATGAGCGGTCGCGACGTGTCTATACTGCCGCGAAGCTCCATGAATCCGCGTATAAAATCCTTTTTGGCTTCGTTTATGCCGTCGTCGAGCGCCCATTCCGCCGATACCGTTTTTGCGAACAGCGATTTGTAGAACATGGTTTTGGGCATGCTTCGGTCGTTAAGCACGTAGTACCGCAGTTGCGCGCCGCCGTCGCTCGCCGAATGCACCGACCAATTGTAATGCCCGCTCAGCTTGTCGAGCTTCGCCGCCAATGCTTCGGCATAGCCTTTTATATCGAAGTCGTCTTTGAACACCGCTTTGGACGAATGGAACGACGTGTATGCGTAAAAATATTTATTGCCGTGTTTGTCCGTCGTTTCCATGACTCTGCTCAAAAACGCGCCCAAAACAAACGGCTTTATCTCGTATTTGAAAAAATCTGTCATTCTTATGTATTGCATTGTGTTCTCCCGTGTGTTCGTTATGTTTATGTCTGTTTATTATACCATGAAATTTCTTAAAATGCCATACTATACGGTTGCAATTTCGCAGTATTTGTGATATTATGTGAGGGAAAGAAATTTTATCCCTCAAAGGTGTGTCTTACTATGCGATTCAAAATACTCGATCTATTTTGCGGGGCGGGCGGGTTCAGCTGCGGCATGGATTCGGTCGACGGGTTTAAGACGGTGATGGGGGTGGATTTCGATATGAACGTTTTGAAAACGTTCAAAAAAAATATTGAGCCGGAATGCGTAGTGTGCGGCGATCTTACCGACGCGCGCATGCGCGACGAGGTTATCGAAAAAGCAAAAAGCTTGGGCGTCAACATGGTGATAGGCGGACCGCCGTGTCAGGGATTTTCGCTAAAAGGCAAAAATCTGGGACTTAACGACCCGCGCAATTTTTTGTTTTTGGAATACGTCAAGATAGTCAAGGCGCTTTCGCCGGAGCTGTTCGTCATAGAAAACGTCAAAAATCTGGTGGGCGCGTGCGACGGGTATTTTATAAAACAGATATTGACGGAGTTTCAAGGACTGGGGTACATAGTAAATTACGGCGTGCTCAACGCGCTCGATTACGGCGTGCCGCAACACCGCGAGCGCACTATAATAATAGGGTCCAAGAGCAAAAGCGTCGCTTTGCCCGAACGCCGCGACGGGCGTGCGACCGTTCGCGACGCGATCTCCGATCTTGCGTATTTGGAGTCGGGCGAAGGGGAGTTCGAAAGCGAGTATTTAAACGCGCCGCAAAGCGAATATCAGGCGGCGCTCAAATCGCCCGACGGCGTATTGTATAATCATCAAGCTACGGCGCATTCCAAGGTCGCGCTCGATAAGCTGGCGATGATCCCGCCCGAAGGCGATAAAAAATCGTTGCCCGTCGAATTGCACGGCAAACAGAAGTTTGCGACCACGTGGTCGCGGTTGGTGTGGGATTCGTTCAGCCCGACGATAGATACGCGGTTCGATACGCCGTCCAACGGCAGGAATTCGCACCCCGTATTGAACCGCGCCATAACTCCGCGCGAGGCGGCGCGCATACAGAGCTTTCCCGATTCGTTCGTGTTTTACGGAAAAAAGTGCAACGTTTGCAAGCAGATAGGCAACGCCGTGCCGCCGCTGCTCGCCAAGGCGATAGCCGAGCAGATCGGCGCGTGCTACGGCGAGCGCGTAGTCAAAACGGAGCGTTACGAGCTGTTGCTTTCGGACGCGTATTCGGTAGTTAAGCAGTTCGTTGCCGAAGGCTTGAAGGTCGACGCGATAATAACCGATCCGCCGTATAATATTTCCAAGAAGAATAATTTTTCGACGCTCGACAATCCGCGCAAGGGCGTGGACTTCGGCGAGTGGGACAACGGCTTCGACGTGTGCGGCTGGATAGACGGTTACGCCGAGCTGTTGAAGCCTAACGGCAGTATGATAATTTTTTGTTCGTATCTGTATATCAGCTTTATCGCCGAAAAACTCAAAGCTTGCGGGCTGGACGTCAAGGACGTGCTTGTGTGGAAAAAGACAAACCCCATGCCGCGCAACGTCGAACGGCGTTATGTGCAGGATATGGAGTTCGCGATCTGGGGCGTGCCTAAAAACGCAAAATGGGTGTTCAACAAGCCCCCCGACGTGCCGTATCTTCGCTCTACGTTCGAAACGGGCGTAGTCGGCGGCAACGAGCGCGCCGACCATCCGACGCAAAAAAGCTTAAAGCTTATGGAGCATATTATAAAGATACACACCGACGAGAACGCGCTGGTGTTGGATCCGTTTGTCGGTAGCGGCACGACGGGGGTCGCGTGCCTTAAAAACGGCAGGCGGTTTATCGGCGTGGAGATCAGTCCCGAATATTTCGATACCGCCGAAAAGCGAATTGCGGAAGCCGCGGGGAAATAGTGCGACCGTCACAACGCCGCCGAGAATTTTTCGGGCAATACGATACGGTCGCGAACAACGTTTTTCCAATCGAATTTTTGCGTAAGCTCGTCGAGCGATGTCGGTCGCAATACGGGTATTATGCCCGCGGAGCAGGCAAGCCCGCCGAGAACCGTTTCGGCGTCGAATTCGTTTAACAGCCGTTCCGCGCTGTCGTTTTGGCTTTTGCTCAGCTTGCGCCCGTCGGCGTCGCATACGAGCGGTATGTGGTAATATTCGGGAACGGGCAAGTCTAACAGGCGTTGTAAAAAGATTTGGCGCGGAGTCGACGACAGCAGATCTGCGCCGCGCACGACTTCGGTCACACCGCTTTCGCCGTCGTCGGCGACCACCGCCAATTGATAGGCGTAAATGCCGTCGCTTCGTTTTATTATAAAATCGCCGCACTCGTCGGCAAGATTTTGCGAGTATTCGCCGTAAAGCCCGTCGACAAAAGCGATCGTTCGGTCGGGTACTTCTATTCGCACGCACGGCTTGCGCGTCGCGGACAATTCGGCTGCTTGTTGCGCGGTGAGATCTTTACACGCGCCCGAATATACCGTACCGCCGTCGGTGAGTCGGGGAGCGTGTGCGGCGTGAAGTTCGGCGCGCGTGCAAAAGCAAGGATAAAGCTTGGCGCGCTCGCCAAGGGCGCTTTCCGCGATCTTGTATGCGTCGGCGCGGTCGCTTTGGAAAACGGTCGGCGCGTCGCTTTTAAGCCCCAACGCGTCAAGCACGTTCAAAATTTCCAGCGAGCACGATCTCGGACAGCGCGGCGCGTCGAGATCTTCTATTCGCACGAGAAATCTTCCGCCCTTGCTTTTTACGGACAGATAAGCTATAAGCGCGCACAAAATATTGCCTGCGTGCATGTAGCCGCTCGGCGTGGGCGCAAATCTTCCCGTCGGAATGCGGACGTTTATCATTTGTAATTTTCGATCGCCGTAACTTGCGATTGTATGCCGAGTTCGGCGAGCATGATAAATTCCATAACGCGCTCGCTCCAACCCGCGATGACGTTGGTCTTGTCGCCTATAAACTGTTGCGTGCCGTAACCCATAAGGTCGACTGCATGCACCCAAAAATCGGGATTTATCGTTTTTCGGTATTTGTCGGCGAGTATTTGACAGGTCCCGAACGCTGTCGGTTTGTCGCCGATTATAATGCCTCTGTTTATTTCATTGTCCGAAAACATTATGAGCCTGTCGGCGCGGATATTGTTTGCGAGCATTTCGTCGATAGGCAGAGTAAGGTCGGTGCCGCCGCCGTCGCAATCGATCGAAAGCGCGCTTTGCAATATGCTCGACTTTTTGGGGAAGGTCACTTGCCTTAGCTCGGTGTCGAAAGTATAGATAATGTATTCGTCGCACAGCTTGCTCGCGAGCGCGGCGAGAAGGCGGGCTATATCCGAGCAGCGCAGTTTTGAATTTTTACTTATGGGCATGCTCATAGAGCCGCTGACGTCTATTGCGATCGCAGTTTTTCCGGGTATGCGCGGCATGTTCGCCACCGAATATTCGATAGCGGTTTCAAGCGCGTCTATTACTTTGGACGAGCATGCGCGAAGACCCAGCAGCTCGCGGTACGCCGAATAAAAGCGCATGGGCAGTTGCTTGGAGTTTTTTACGGCGTTCTCGTCGGCGATCATATTAATTATATCGTCGAGATTGTCGGGCGCGGCATTTATCATGCTGCGAAGATTGCGCAATGCCGCCATATACCCGATCTTGCGTTCGGCGATGAGCTTTTCCCAAACTTCTTTGGTATTGCCGCGTGCCGAAAGCTCTGTTTCCCAGCGTTTCGCAACGGGTAGCGTGTCGTTGATTATGGCGTTAAACAAGTCTTGCTGTTCGGGCGTTTTGGGCTTGACGTGCGTCAAACGCAAAACGTCGATAAACTTGACGGTCTTTTTTTCGCTCGAATATTTGGATATCCGATATGCGTCGAACTTGCCTAACGCGTCGCCGAGCGCTTTTTTAAGCCCGTTGGGTATGGGCTTTCCGAACGCCGAAATATACAAAGCGAGTATTTCGGTAATGTCGTCGGGACGCTCGACAACGTCGGCTATTACGGCTTTTATGTACGGCTTGCTGGCGTTTTCGTGCGCGACGAGTACGGCGAGCGCATGCGCGACCGAGCGCAAGTGCATTTCTTTGCGCGCGTAGCGGGCGAGATTAGCGACGAATTGTGGATCGGTCGCGATTACTTTTTGCGCAGTGGTAATAAGCTCGGCGGAATTGTCGCCGTAATATTTCGGCTCGCAAAAAAACGTCGTCAACGCTTGCGTAACGAGCTTGGCTTTGTCGGTCATGTCGTACGCCGCATGCCCGCAACGGTTTACCGTCTTCATCGTTTTGGTTTGATTGAATTTGCTCATGGTACGCCTCCTTAAAAAAATTGCTACCGAATACTCGATAGCAATACAATACCCGTCGAGCGGACCCGACGGGAGAAATTATCGCTATCGGAAGAAACAGCGAATACGGTATTATTACGTCGAACTACCGATTGTTCCACCGCCGCCGCCCGAAGGCGACGAGCGAGCGGGACTCGAACCCGCACACTACGACCTTTAATATCAAAGAAGTAACCGTATTCTACACTATCCGATAAGTTGTAACGGCATTATACCACAGTTGTGGAGTAATGTCAATAGGTCGGGCGTATTTTCTACATTAAATTACGGTTAGAAACAGATCAAAGCATAGCGAAAAAATTTGACAAAACCTGTGATCGATGATATAATCAATGTAGACTTATGTGCGGAAATGGCTCAACGGTAGAGCAGTAGCTTCCCAAGCTGAAGGTTGCGGGTTCGATTCCCGTTTTCCGC
>CAMSYM010000009.1 GCA_947066105.1 uncultured Clostridia bacterium | reverse complement strand
AAAGTTCGTTGATTTTTGCCATTCCGCTCTCGGAATTGTCTGTGCGTATCGTTACACTCTTTAATGAGTATGCCATAGTGTTCCTCCGAAATTTAATCTATAAAATTATAGCACATCAAAGAATAATTTTCAAGCGTTATTTTATCCTTAATTTGTATTGACAATAATCTTTATATGTAGTATTATAATTCAAAATAAAGATTTAGGTGGTTATATGAAGAAACCGACGATAGTAGCGCAAAGATTAAAAGGCTTACGAGAAAGCGTTAGACTTTCTCAAGCCAAACTCGCCGCTAATTTTGAAGGAGTTGAACAACCCGCCATATTCCGTTATGAAAACGGACAAGCGTTTCCGCCCTACGGCGTGTTAATGCAGTACGCCGACTTTTTTGACGTATCGCTTGACTATATCTTCGGTAGGACGGACAATCCGCAAGGCAAGCTATACAATTTTCAACCCAAAGTATGGAAAAACCAAACTCAAATGCAAGAGCTAATCGAAATGTGCTTTGACCCGAACTCTCCTGCAAACGCTCAATTAAAGGAAACACTTTTACGCCTTATGGGGGAACAAAACAAATGAGAGCAGTCATTTACGCAAGATATTCAAGCGATAACCAAACGGAAGCGAGTATCGAAGGTCAGCTCCGCGAGTGTATGGAATACGCAACCTATAACGATATTCAAGTTATGGGCAATTACATAGACAGAGCGTTGTCCGCAAAGACGGATAACCGTCCCGAATTTCAGCGTATGATAAAGGACAGCTATAAACACGCTTTCGACTGTATCATCGTTTGGAAGTTAGACCGCTTTTCCCGCAACCGTTACGACAGCGCACACTACAAAGCACTACTCCGCAAAAACGGTGTAAAAGTCGTGTCCGCAAAAGAAACGATTGCCGAAGGCTCGGAAGGCATACTCCTTGAATCGGTTTTGGAAGGAATGGCGGAATTCTATTCAGCCGAGCTTGCCGAAAAAGTAACTCGCGGTATGAAAGAAAACGCATTAAAGGGTTTATGGAACGGCGGCAATACTCCGTTCGGTTATATAATCAATGCGGCAAGAAAATTAGATATAGACCCGCAAGCCGCGCCTATCGTTGCCGAGATATTCAAGATGAGCAACGACGGAAAGACGGTCAAAGAGATATACAATATATTGTCCGAGCGTAAAGTCACCCGCTCTAACGGAAAGGAATTAAGATATAACGCTATTCGGTATATGCTCTCAAACAGGGTTTACATAGGCGAGTATTCCCATATGGGTGTGGTAATCAAAGACAGCGTACCGCCTATTGTGAGCGAAGAACTTTTCAATTCCGTACAGTTGGAACTTGCCAAGAACTCAAAAGCCCCCGCAAGGCACACGGCAGACGACGATTATTTGTTGACGACAAAACTTTTTTGTGGGCGTTGCGGTGCTATGATGGTAGCGCAAGCGGGAACGAGCGGAACGAAAGGCGTTGTCTATCGTTACTATGCTTGTGTTAGGCAGAAAAAGCACAAATGCGAAAAGAAACCTATTAGCAAGACCAAGTTAGAAGATTTTATCGTTTATAAGACAATGGAATTTTTGAAAGATGACGGCGTGATTGAAAGACTGTCCGAAAAGCTGTTTGAACTGCAATATACGGAAAGTACACTACTACCCAAGTTACAAGAACAGTTAAAGCAAAAAGAAAAAGAGATTGAGAATATAGTAACCGCCGTTCAGAAAGGTTACGCAACGGAAATACTGTTAAAGCGGCTGTCCGCCCTTGAAACAGAGCAAAAAGAAATAACGGACGCGATTGCAAAGGAACAGTTAAAAACACCGATATTCACGCCAGACCATTTCAAAATGGCACTATATAACTTCCGTAAGATAGATATATCCACGCAGAATGGAAAACGAAAGATTATTGATACCTTCATAAACTCGATTTACCTTTACGACGATTATATGAAAATCGTATATAACGCGAACGGTAAAGAAGAAATTGTATCGCTTGAAGAACTCGAAAGTTCAACCTTGTTTTCAAACGGTGCACCGGCGTCGCTTTTGTATTGCGGTCAAAATCAGTCGAGAATCGGCGCGGCGAACGTTTTATTTGCCAATCGATTGACAAAATATCGTGCGGGTAGTATAATCGTATAAAAAATCCAACCGATACGGAGAGCATTATGGCAAAGATATTTTACAGCGAAGATTGCAATCTCGACTATCTCAAAAACAAGACCGTGGCTATAATCGGCTACGGCAGTCAAGGTCACGCGCACGCGCTCAACTTAAAGGACAGCGGCGTAAAGGTGATTATCGGGCTTTACGACGGGTCTAAATCCAAGGCGCGCGCCGAAAGCGCGGGGTTGCCCGTGACGTCGGTAGCCGACGCGGCTAAAAAAGCGGACGTGATAATGATGCTCACGCCCGACGAGAAGCAGGCTAAGATATACCGCGACGATGTGTTGCCTAATCTTAAAGCTGGCAAAGCTTTGGCGTTCGCGCACGGGTTCAATATTCATTTCAGACAGATAGTTCCGCCCGCGGACGTCGACGTGTTTATGGTCGCGCCCAAAGCGCCGGGACATACCGTGCGCAGCGAATACGAGGAAGGCAAAGGCACGCCCTGCCTGTTCGCCGTTTATCAAGACGTTTCGGGACACTGTCAAGACATTGCGCTCGCGTATGCGGCGGGGATAGGCGGAAGCCGTGCGGGCGTGCTTGAAACGACGTTCAAATGCGAAACGGAAACCGATCTGTTCGGCGAGCAGTGCGTGCTGTGCGGCGGCGTGACCGCGCTGATGAAAGCGGGGTTCGAAACGCTCGTCGAGGCGGGATACGATCCGCAAAACGCTTACTTCGAGTGCGTTCACGAATTGAAGTTGATCGTCGACCTTATCTATAAAGGCGGGTTCGGATTTATGCGTTACTCCATTTCCGACACCGCCGAATACGGCGATTACACGGTCGGCGAACGGCTTATCGACGACGGCGTCAAGCAAAGAATGAAGCAGGTGCTTAAAGAGATACAGACGGGCGATTTCGCATCGCGGTGGATAGCCGAAAACAACAACGGCAGAGCGTATTTCGACGCGCGTCGTCGCTTGGAAGCCGAACACCCGCTCGAAAAAGTCGGCGCGGAGCTGCGTAAAATGTATTCTTGGTCGAACGACGATAAATACAAAGATTGATCGCGAAACGAGAAATCCGTAATTATTGTCGATTGAGGTTTTTCGCTTTTATTCGGTATTACGAATTTCTTGCTTTCGGCTATTCTTTTCGGGCTTGACAATTGTTTAAAACTGTGGTAATATATACACTACGGATCGGTCGATCCGTAAATAGTAAGTAACGGCACGTGAGCAAAGGCGCTTAAACGATTTTGTTCGCGTGTTTATATTTTGGGAGGTAGCATGAAAAAATCGCGAATCATTCTCGGCGGAGTCGTCCTTGCGCTTGTGACGGCAGGCATGGCGGCGTGCGCGCGCGACAATACGCCCGACGATCCGATCAAGTACACGGTAGCTTTTGAAAATGCGTGGGGGGGGGGTATTCGCCGATCAAACGGTCGAGAACGGCGGTAACGCCGTCAAGCCGCAGACCGATCCCGTCCGCACGGGCTGGACGTTCGACGGTTGGTATTTGGGCGACGTCGAGTATACTTTTACCGAAGCGGTCACTTCGGACATCACGCTCGTAGCGAAGTATACGTCGGTACTCGGCGGGAGCGGCACGAAAGCCGACCCGTTCACCGTCGACAATGCGGACGAACTGCGCTTGCTCGCGGGCTACATCAAAGACGGAGCTACGGAGTTTGCGGACGCGGCGTACGTGCAGACCGCGGACATCGTGTCGACGTTGACTTCGGCTATACCGAGCTTTAACGGCGTTTACGACGGTCGCGGTTATACGCTCACGGTCGCCGCGCCCATGTTCGCCGAGATTAGCGGCACGGTGCAAAACCTTACGGTCACGGGCAATGTGATGTCGACCGAAGCGAGCGCGGGCATAGTGGCCGACACGGCGGACGGCGCTACGCTTAGCCGCGTGACTGTCGGCGGGAGCATAGCCAATGCCGACGGCATAGCGGGCGGCTTGGTAGGTATCCAGATAGGCGGACGCATCGAGTATTCGACTTCGACCGCGAGCGTTTCGGGCAGTACCGCGGGCGGCATCGTCGGCGAGAGCGCGGGCGTCGTCATAAACGGTCTGTCGTCGGCAACGGTCGCCGCGGACAGGATAGGCGGCGGCGCAGTCGGCGTGCTCAAAGCGGGCGGACTGTTGCAAAACTTCGGCTTTGACGGAAGCGTTACGTCCGACGAGATCGCGGGCGGCGCGGTCGGCATCAAGCATGCGGACAGCGCGGCGTATCGTGCGTTCGTGTACGGCGACGCGAAGGTCCGGGGCGAAACCGTCGGCGGTTTGATAGGCAAGGACACGCACATTCTCGGTCAGCATGCCGACGTGGCGGACTGCTTTGTGACCGACGGCGTTACGCTTCCCGAGGGTATCTCGCCCGTTTACGGCGAGGAGCGCGTCGGCAATTTGGACGGGCTGGTTTTGCCGCAGGCTGTGTGGAATACCGACGGCGCCGCGCCGGAGCTGAAAGCTCAAACGGAAAACGCGCCCGCGACAGTCGAGCTGAACGTTAACGGCAACGCGACGGACATTACATACGGCTCGCACGTCGACAGGGAATTGTTTACCGTAAAGGGCATGCGTTTCTCGACGCTTATAGAAGCCGATACGGACGTGACGCTCAAAACGGCTATGCGCATGCACAACTTGTTTGCGGGCAGCGGATTTGTCGACGCCGACGCAGAGCTGTCGTTCAAGGTGACGGGCGCGGACATCAAAGCGGACGGCGCGGCGCAAGCGTCGACGCTGACTCACGTAGTTACTTACGGATACGTAGATATATACGAGTACACGCCTGAACCCGGCTATGTTTATGAAAGAGAGTATGATGCGCCGGTAAGCATATATACAGACGGCGAGAAAAACTATGCTTTTATTTTGCAGAAAGAGCAAATACAATTAGGATACGCCGCATTCTTGGAATCATATGTACAGACACAAAATGGCTGGGAACACGTTAATAGTTGGTACCCAAAAACCGAATTGCCAGTCGGAGCTTTCTCCTACGTCTTATATGATGGCGAACCTAAAACAATGCCGTTAGTTATTATTGACGGAGAATATAAAGTAGAAAATGGTAGCGGTTATTATTTAACCAGCTATGTTAATCGCGTTGTAAATGGGGAAGATCAATCTATACTTGTCGACAAAGCTGTCGTCAGCAAAGGTTTTACATTTATATTTGCAGGTGAAAGTATTACGGATAACGACTTTAAAATTTCATTTGCATACGGTGTAAATCTGAACGAAAATGTTGATTACATTATACTGAAAGGCTCTACATGGTTTTATGCAACAGGGGCAGATATAATTGATCAAACAGTGAAAATACTAGGTGATACTACATGGTACGATGGTAAAGCAAGATATGATTTCGATATCGAAAATGGAATGGTTTCCGTTGCAAAATCCGGTAGTGATGTGCTGACAGTGCCGTTTTCAACGAGTAATGGTATTTTACGCTTTACTTTAACGGAAGATCATTCATTTAAACTAGTGCCTACGATTTACGGATCATATAAATTTATCTCAATGACAAACGCGAGCGATATGGTTATTGCATCGTACATTTCCGGCGCATTCGACGGGCGATGGATAACCGCGAGCGGCGACGTTATAGTTATTGAGAGCGAGCCAGCTGCGTCGGTAACGTTTAACGATAAGACGGCGCAAGCCAACGAAGCGGTATATAACGGCGTGCAAGCGGTGCGATTTTTGGTGGATGACAAAGAATACCATTTGTTGCGTAACGGCGATGATGGCGTGTCATTGCTTATTGAAGAAAATACGGAAACATATGCTTTTGAATTTGATATGCTGAAACAAGAGTTCGGCGGCGATTTTGTTTCTGTTGTTAATGGTGAGCGTTACGATATTACGATAACAGACGATTTGAAATTTACTATAAAGCATGGCATAGACGCAGTGCAAACAGTGAGTATTCTTCCGCAAATGTCAAATGACGGAGCAATCATTTTAACTGCTACGATAGGAAAAGTCGAATATTTTATAGATAAAACAAACGACGTATTGAATGTGGTGTTCGATTCCAATCGGCTTGTGTTTACAGACAGCGAAATGTTCGCGTTGTTTGTAGGCGAATATACTAATGGAGCAGAAACGCTTGTAATAACAGAAAACGGAACGTTTGCGCGGTATGTGCGTGATGACAATGGCGGAGAATATACAGCTCTTACGGCAGTTTATCGAGAAGATCGAGCAGAAGTAGTAGGGGAAAATCGCGGATTTGTTTTAAGTTACGGCGTAGAGACAGACTTGTATTTCTTCTATGCGGATTCTGAAGCGCGGAACATAAGATTGTACAGAGAATATGAACGAGTCAATAACTCAGGTAAACTTGTTATTGATCAAATAAGCAACTTTGTTGAACCGAAAGAAATAGAGCCGCTTTTCGGAGCTTATAAGCGTGTTTACAATAACGAAGAAGATATTTTGACTTTTTCTCGTGACGGTAAAGTGACACGACAACGTGGAATTGCGCAAGCTATCGAACTTGAATGGTATCCGTTGCTTAATTATAATTACAACACAAAACAATCGAATATAATGGCGTACGTCAGTGAGAACGTAGGGGTAACTTTTAAAACCCCTGCTTATATTGAGCCTACGGGGATATCTTGGGGCGGAAATGCCTATATCGAGCTAGAGCTATTCCCTATACTTTCTCAATATACGGAAAAAATATTTGTAAACGACAGCACGATGCTAGCTGTACGCACAAGTGAAATTGTCATAAAATACTTGAATCGAGTTAACGGTGTTTATGTCGTAAGCACACAGACATTTGGATTTATCGATATGAACCGTGTCGGTAGTGAATTGACTTTTAATATGAGTTCAGGTAGAGTCGGAACGAGCGGATATTTAACTGCTGTTGCGGTATTAAGCGGCAATGGTGATACGTTTACAGTTGATATTACCGTAGGCGAAGACCAACCTATCATATTTCAATCCGAGGATCGGCTCAATTATAAGGATCTTTTGGGTGAATATGAGTATAATGGTGACTACTATGTATTTGAAGAAGTAGAGGGATTTTTCGGTAGCGTCAGTATTGAGCTTTCTTTTATAGAAAACGGCGATGAACGTATATATCGTTATAATGAAGGCGATATAGTTATCATGTCCGACGGTAGTCAAGCGCTCAGGCTGACAATGGGATATGATTCCGAAAAGTATATTTGGAAAGTAGACGGATCTTTGCAGATAAGCAACTCTCTCGATGCGAGTAAGGCTATTTCGGCAAAGGATGCGACCATTGACGGAATGCCGAGCTTTTCGGAATTACAAAATATGCTTGAAGGTAAAGAATTTGTTTCGGAAGACGGTTTGAAAATTTCTTTTAAAACTGAATCGGGTCCGTTCGGGGCGTTTAATATTTCGGATGGCAATTTTAAAGAGCCTATTAATTCGTCTTTTAAAAGAGAACAGGGCGTGTTTTATATTTCGTTTGGTAAAGAAGGCGATCCGTTTTCATCCGGTACGAGATTTGTAAAAGTTTATTTCGCGAAAGACGGAACTATCGAGAAGCTTATGGTAGGAGAAACAGAACAATCCGCGACAAAAGAATATAAGCCCGCAAATTCGACACTTACCGTTGAGGAATTGATTTTATTACTAAACGGTAATACATATACGGCGGCTGATAAAACAACCATAAGCTTTGTTAATTACGGAACTCTTTACTGCCTTGCTGTTGGAGATGTAGAGTATGATTTAGGCGAAGGGACTTTCGAGAATAATATTTACACTTTATATTGTATAGACGCTAACGGAATGGGCAATGGTGATATTTCGATTACAGTGACGTTGTCGAAAAATAACGCCGTAGAAAAAATAGTTGTTGAAAATAAAGAATATTTTCCGTCGGTAGAATTGCCGACGACAGAAGAATTAAAGAAAGAACTGGACGGAAAGAAATATGTTTGTCCCGATGATGAAACTATGTATGTGCAGTTTGATATTATAGAAGGAATTTTCGGCGGTGAAGATTTCCAAATTACAATTGTAGATTATGAAGGTGATGAGGGTACTATCGCCAAAATAGTAACAGAGAAAAAAGACGATGCGACCTATACATTTAATTTTACGAATGGTGTTGTAACTTTTGATGTTGTCATTACTTTGAATAGTGACGGTACTGTCTTAAATATCAATGCTTTCGATACCGATTACATTCCGGAATGATCTCAAATACCGAAACTCCCGTGCCGTGCGTGCGGGAGTTTTTGTATGCTTAAAAATATCGTCGCGGCTGTCCTGCTTATAAGTTGCGCATCGGTTTGTTTGCAAATAACTCACAAAAATGCGATAAGTCGCGTTGCGCGGGATTGACGGGGAATTTGTTTATTTTGCGGCGTAAATTCTGTGTCGACGTCGAATAAAAAATATGCAAATTTATGACAAATAATTGCATATTATGTCGAGTTATGTTATACTGAGTTCGGTCGTGGTTTTGTGTCGAAAAACATATGCCGCGACCGCATGCAAAACATCGTTTACGGAGCTTGTATGAACGGCGATTTGGAGAGCATAGTTCTCACCGAGGAACAGATCGGGCAAAAGGTCAAGGAAGCGGCGGCGTGGCTGGACGCGCGTTTTAACGGCGAGTATCCGCTCGCGATAAGCGTGCTCAAAGGCAGCGTCATGTTTTTTTGCGATCTCGTGCGCGCCATGAAAACGCCCGTGCAGATCGACTTTATGACGGTGTCGTCGTACGGATCGGGTTCCAAAACGACGGGTGTTCCCAAGATAGTCATGGACCTTGCGGCGTCCGTCGAAGGACGCGATGTCATACTCGTCGAGGATATAGTCGATTCGGGCAATACGCTCGTGCGCATGCGCGACCTTATTTTGGGACGCGGCGCAAAGTCGTTTACCGTCGTCGCGCTCATGGACAAGCCGTCGCGGCGCGTCGTGGACGTCAAGGCGGATTACGCTTGCTACGAAATAGGCGACGAGTTTATCGTCGGGTACGGTTTGGATTATGCGCAGAAGTACCGCACTCTGCCGTACATAGGTATATTAAAGCGCGAGATCTACGAATAGAGATCCGCGCTTATATCTTTTTTGTGACCACGACCGAATCATCGGTCAAATAAATAAAGGAAGGTACTTTATGGAAACAGAAGAAACCAAGACCGTTGCGCAACCGGAAACGGAACCCGCAACAACCGAGGCCGCCCAAACCGAAACGGTTGCGGACGCGCCTGTCGCGGAAGTCGCGTTAAAGCCGTATAAGGGCTTTGCGGGCAGGCTCGATAAGTTTTTCGGCATACGCAAAAACAAATCGTCCTTCTCGACGGAGATCTTTGCGGGCATAACGACCTTTCTTGCGATGGTGTACATTCTCACCGTCAACCCCAACCAAATACTGAGCTTCGACATGACAAACCCGCTGTGGCCGTCGGTGTTTATCGCGACCGCGCTCGGCGCGCTCATAGGCACGTTGCTCATGGCGTTGTTCGCAAAAATGCCGTTGGCGCAAGCGCCGGGTATGGGGCTTAACTCTGCGCTCGGCGGTATCATAGGCTTCGGTACTATGGCGTCCGGCAAGGTTTCGTTCGGCGCGGCAATGTTGCTCGTACTCATAAGCGGCGTTGTGTTCCTTATCCTTACGGTCGTTCCGTGCGGCAGGGATAAGACCACTGGCAAGCTCATAGGCATTCGCGAAAAGATATTCGACTCCATACCTGCGGGATTGCGCGTTGCTATACCCGTAGGCATAGGCTTGTTCATCGCTTATATCGGTTTCCAAAACTCGGGTATCATAGTGAGCAACCCGTATACGCAAGTCGATCTCGTCAACTTCACCGAATGGACGACCGGAACTAAGACCGCTATCGTCGCTTTGATATCGTTGCTTTCCATAGGTATCCTTTCGCACTTTAAAGTGCGCGGCGCGGTCATAATCGGCATACTGTTCGCAACGCTCGTCGGCATGTGCTTCGGCAACGGCGTGGTCGTTGACTTCGACATAATCGCGGGCAAGACCGGCGGCATTACCTGGAAGTTCTGGGAAAATTTCAAAAACTTCTTCTCGTTCGACACCGAAAACGGCGGCTCGTTCTTCGCCGCTTTCCACGACATAAACTTCAACGGCGCGACCGTCATGTTCTGCATAGTCACCGTGTTGTCGTTCTGCATGATAGACATGTTCGACACCATGGGTACCGTTCTCGGTTGTTGTGCCAAAGCCGACCTTCTCGACGAAAACGGCAAGCCTATCCGCTTTAACCGCATAATGCTTTCCGATGCGGTCGCGACCTGTGCGGGCGCGGCGCTCGGTACGTCCACCGTTACGACCTTTGTCGAATCGGGTACGGGCGTCGCGGCGGGGGGGCGCACGGGTATGACCGCGCTCGTAACGTCGTTGCTGTTCCTGCTCTCGATATTCGTTCTTCCCGTATTCGCGTTTATACCGTCCGCGGCGGCGGCGGGCGCGCTCATTTATGTAGGCGTTCTCATGATGTCGCAGGTCAAAAACATCGACTTCTCCGATATCCGCGTCGCTGTACCCGCATTCCTTACAATAATAATGATGCCTCTCGCGTACTCCATCACCGACGGTATAGGTATCGGCATGATATCGTACGTTATAATGAGCATTGTTTGCTACGTCGTCGATATCATCAAGTATGCGGTCGTCAAAAACAAAAACGCCGAAGCGGCTGTCAAACCCAAGTGGGGCGTGTCCGTCGTCATGGCGATAATAACCGTATTCTTCCTGCTTTATTTCTTCTTGCCCGCCAACATTTGAGTTCGGTAAGTAAGGATACAAAAGACAAAAAAAGCTCGACTGCATGTCGGGCTTTTCCGTTGTAAATTTTTTCGCGGTGTGGTATAATGTACGTGCTTGGCATGTACTGCAAGGAGAAAGACATGAATTACAGACGACTGGGAAAAACGGGGCTTAACGTCAGCGAGATCGGTTTGGGCGGCGAGTGGTTGGAACGGCACAACGCCGACGAATGCAAAGCCGTCGTCGACGCGTGTGCCGCACACGGCATAAACATACTCGATTGCTGGATGAGCGAACCCAACGTGCGTGCCAATATAGGCAAGGCGCTCGTCGGGTCGCGAGATAAATGGTACATACAGGGGCATATCGGGTCGACGTGGCAGGACGGACAATATGTGCGCACGCGCGAGATAAAAAAGGTGCGCGCGGCGTTCAACGATCTGCTCATGCGCTTGCAGACCGAATACATCGATCTCGGCATGATACATTACATAGACGATCTCGCCGAGTGGAACAAGATCGTTGCGGGCGAGTTCAGGGAATATGTAAACGAGCTAAAAGCGAGCGGAACGATCCGCCATATAGGGCTGAGTACGCACAATCCCGCCATTGCCAAGCTCGCGGCGAAGAGCGGGTTCATAGAGATGATACTGTTCAGTGTCAATCCCGCGTTCGACATGTTGCCCGACGTGGAAGATCTCGACCGATATTTCGCAGACGATTACGACGACGGATTGGGCGGGATATCGACCGAGCGCGCCGAGCTGTACAAGCTGTGCGAAAGCTTGGACGTGGGCATAACGGTCATGAAAGGCTTTGCGGGCGGCAGGCTGTTCGACGCGGCGCGTTCGCCGTTCGGCGTTGCGCTCACGCCCGTGCAGTGCTTGCATTATTGCTTGACGCGTCCCGCGGTCGCGTCGGTCATGTGCGGGTTCGATGACGTGGCTCAGGTGGAAGCGGCTGTCGCTTACGAAACTGCGGACGACGCGCAAAAAGACTATGCGTCCGTGCTTGCGTCCGCGCCGCGCCATGCGTATTCGGGGCAGTGTACGTACTGCGGGCATTGCAAGCCCTGCCCGAAGGATATCGACATAGCCATGGTCAACAAGCTTTACGATCTTGCGGCAATGCAACCGACCGTTCCGCAGTCCTTGCGCGAGCATTACCGCGCGCTCGGCGCAACGGCAGACGATTGCATAGCGTGCGGCGGGTGCGAAACGCGTTGTCCGTTCGGCGTCGAGATAGTGCAAAGAATGGCGGCGGCAAAAAAACTATTCGGCGATCAAAACAAAAAGGAGATATAAGAAAAATGTTAGATACTGTTTTGAGCAAAAAGAGCGTTGCGCTCCGCGTGACGGTAAAAGGCGCGGTGTCGGCTTTGCTCGTCGCGCTGGCGGTCGCGTTGCCGCAGTTTGCGCACATGGCGGGCGGTGCGGCGGCGGGTGCGAAGTGGTTGCCCATGTATGCGCCCGCGCTGTTGGCGGGCTGTCTTTTGGGCTGGCAATGGGGCTTGGGCGTAGGCTTGCTTTCGCCGCTCGTAAGCTTCGGGTTTACTACGGCGTTGCTCGGCAGCGCCATGCCCGTCGCGACGCGTTTGCCTTATATGACGCTCGAACTTGCAGTGTTCGGGCTTGTGTCGGGGCTGTTTGCCAAAAGTATACGCGGCAATGCGTGGCTCGCATTCCCTGCGGTGGTCTGCGCGCAGTTGTGCGGCAGAACGCTTTACGTGGTTTACAATCTTATAGCGGGACAGTCGTTTGCCGCGCTGTGGGCGTCGGTGCAGACCGGGCTTGTCGGGCTGTTTTTGCAGGTCGCGCTCGTGCCGTTTGCGGTCGTCGCGCTGTCGGCGATATCGAAACGTGACGACGCGCGATAATGAACGATATCGAAACGTGTAAAAAACTGCTCGCGTCGGGCGGATATACTTGCGCGCTCGTTCGCGGAAAAACGGTATATACGAGCGACAAAACGGGCATTGCGCCGCTCGTCGGGTTTATTGACGGCGGGATCGATCTGCGCGGGTTTTCCGTCGCCGATAAAATAGTCGGCAAAGCCGCGGCGTTGCTGTACGCATATATGGGCGTGTCCTTCGTTTACGGCGAAGTGACGTCGGCGACCGCGCCCGAAGTTTTGGCGCGGCACGGCATAGCGTGCGGATACGGCACGCTCGCGGACGCGATAATCGATCGGCGCGGCGACGGGATATGCCCGATGGAGCGTGCGGTCGCGGATATCGACGATCCGCTCGCGGCGGTCGCAGCGGTCAAAGCCGCGCTCGAAAAATCGAGAATGACGAACGCAAGCGACGGTCGAAAATAAAATAACGGGAGAATATAATGAAAGTATTACTTGTCAATGGAAGTCCGCATAAAAACGGTTGCACATATACCGCGCTCGACGAGATAGCCGGAACTCTCGCCGACGAAGGTATCGACAGCGAGATATATTGGGTGGGCGCACAGCCCGTAGCCGGGTGTATCGGTTGCGGCAATTGCGCGAAAACGGGCGAATGCGTGTTCGACGACGTAGTCAACGCGTGCCGCGAAAAGGCGCGCGCGGCGGACGCGTTCGTGTTCGGATCGCCCGTGCATTACGCGGCGGCGAGCGGCGCTCTGACGTCGTTTATGGACAGACTGTTTTACAGCGAGGCGTGCGGCAACGGCGGCGGCGCGTTTTACTTAAAGCCCGCGGCGGCGATCTGCTCGGCGCGGCGAGCGGGAACAACGGCGACGTTCGATCAGCTCAACAAGTATTTCGCCATATCGCAAATGCCCATCGTGTCGTCGCGGTACTGGAACATGGTTCACGGAAAAACGCCCGACCAAGTAAAAAAGGACGCGGAGGGCATGCAGTGCATGCGCATGCTCGCGCGCAATATGGCGTATTTGCTCAAATGCAAAGCCGCCGCGGAAAAAGCGGACGTGCCGCTACCGAAACGCGAAAAGACGGAGTATACTAATTTTATAAGAGATTAGCCGCGCGGTTTAAAAAGGTAATGAACTAAAAAATTTTCCGCCCGCGCATCGCGCATGACTATCGCAATAGAAAAACCGCGACTTACGACGATCGTATCGAGTCGCGGTTTTTGCTTAAATTTTTCCGACGTTGCCGGCAAGCTCGGCGTATTTTTTGGCAAGCTCGGGATCGGGCGCAACGCCTATGCCGCGGTCGTAGCAATCTGCGAGTTCGGCGTACGCGACGGGGTATTGCGCATCGGCGGCGCGCTTGAAAAGCTCGAACGCTTTTTGCTCGTTCTTTTCCGCTCCGTTGCCGTCGCGCAGACATTTGGCAAGATTGTACTGCCCCGGCGGATTGCCCGAGTCGGCGGCTATCGTGTACAGCCGCACCGCGGCTTTCGCGTCGCGCGGCACGCCTCGTCCCGTTTCGTAGCAAAATCCGAGATTGGCGACGGCGACGGGATTGCCCTGATTGCCGGCAAGCTCGAACCAGCGGACAGCCTGTTCGCAGTCGAGCTTTGTGCCTCTGCCGTTAAGACAGCACATGCCGACATTGTTTTGCGCTATCGCGTACCCGTCGCGGGCGGCGCGAAGATAGTACATGTACGCCTTTTCGGGGTCGGCTTTCACGCCGCGCCCGAAGTTGTAGCAATCGCCGACGTTGTTCTGCGCGGCGGCAAACCCCATGTCTGCGGCGCGCGAAAACAGGTCGAACGCCTTGTCGAAGTCTTGCTCTACGCCCAGTCCGCGCTGGTAGCAAAAGCCTAGATCGTTAAGCCCGCCGGGATGATCTTTATCCGCGGCGGCGGAAAATATCTTGACGGCTTTTTCGAGATCGCGCGGCACGCATTTGCCCTCGAAGTAGAAATGCCCGACGGTAAATTCCGCATCGGCGTTGCCGAGTTCCGCCGCGCGGGTTATAAGTTCGTATGCGCGAGCGTCGTCGTGTTCGACGCCGATACCGCGCATGTAGCACACACCCAACGAATATATCGCGGGCGGATAGTCGAGCGCGGCGCTCTGTTTGTACGCTTCCGCCGCTTGCTTGAAGTCGACGGACGCGCCGTCGCCGTTCATCAACTTTTCGGCGCGTTCGAAGTATTTTTTCGCCAAAAATTCGGTGGGCGAAAGTTCGTTGTTGCGATCGGACACGTTCACCTCGGTATTTGAAAGTAGTTTCGCGCGCGCTTTCGCGTTGTCGCGCGTCGGAAATATTTTAGCATATAACGCGCTCCGCGCGCAAGCGTTATGCGTGCGGAAAAAGGCGGCGCACGACGCAAAACGGCGAAATACCGAGCTTTTACGGCGCATTGCTTGACTATCGGCGGCGTTTTGTGCTATCATTGTTGTATCGCTATGGCTAAAAAGCTGTCAAAACGGGCGAGAAAGCAGTTGCTCAATATCGCGTTTCTCGTACTCCTTATAGGCGTGACGCTCACCGTGGTGTTCGTCAGTCAGGATATCGATCTGCACGATATAGGCGTGTTTTTGTCGAGCTGTAACGTTTGGTATATCGTCGGCGCGTTCGGCGGGCTTTTGGGCTATATAATTTTCGAGGCGATCAGCTTGCACATTATCGCGCGCACTGTCGGTCACAAGCCCAAGTTCGCGTCGTCGGTGGCGTATTCGACGAGCGATTTGTATTACTCGGCAATAACCCCGTCGGCTAGCGGCGGTCAGCCCGCGTCGATGTATTACATGGTGCGCGACGGCGTGAGCGGCGGCACCGCGGGCTTCGTGGTGTTGTTCAATATCGTCGGCTACACCGTGGCTACGATAGTAGTGGGACTGTTCGGCGTTATAGCGTGTCCGTGGATGTTCGGGCAAATAGGACATTGGCTTGCCAAAACGCTCGTGATAATCGGCTTCGTCATTCAGGCAATATTGCTCGCGATCCTTCTTTTATGCCTGTTCCGCGCGCGCATTATCTTAAAGATAGGCAAATGGGGAATAGCCGTTCTCGCCAAGATCCGCATATTCAAGCATCCCGAAAAGCAAGTCGCCAAGCTCGAAAAAGTTATCGACAATTACCGCGAATGCCGCAACGTGATGAAGCGCCACCCCATGCTGTTTTTTGCGGCGATGTTTTTCAATATCGCTCAGCGCACGGCGCAAACGCTTATACCCACCTTCGTTTGTCTTGCCGCCGCGCCGCGCACCGATTTTATTACGCTGTTCAGCATGCAGGCTTACGTCATGATAGGCTACAATTCCATTCCGCTCCCCGGCGGCACGGGCGTGTACGAATATTTGTATCCCAACATCTTCGGTATAGGCGGCTTGTTCGACATGAAGTTCATATTGTCGGCGATGATGGTGTCGCGCGCCGTTTCGTATTATATATGCATGATCGCATGCGGTTTGTATACGCTTGTTTATCATGCCGTGGGCATTCGCAAGATAAAAGGCGACGAGCCGCTCGACCCGTCGTCCGACGCCGACCCGCCGCAAACGGACGGACCGATAGATGCCGATGCGCCCGAATGCGATATGCCCGCACCGCCCGACGACTTGCCGTCGCCGACGGAAAACGCCGCGCCGCCCGCGCTCGACGACGGTTGCGAGCCTACGGACGAGCCGCCCGACGCGCGCCCGCAAGATGCCGCAAGCACGTACGACAGTTGACGCGCGCGGCATTGTATATAATATCGTCGTTGCTCCCGTTTTGTGCGGGAGCTTTGTTTTTGACTTAAACGTCGAAATATCGCAAAAAACGCGATAATCGTTAAGTTTAGGAAATTTACTCGAAGTTTGCGACAAAAATTTCGATAATTATTGATAAGTAACAAAAAGTATGTTAAAATAAATCTACCTAAATTTATCTCGAACGAAGGAGAGTGTGTATGTCCGAAGCCTTTTCCCGCGGTAATAATCATATAAACGTAGTTTTGGTAGAGGACGATCACATTGCGGCAACTGCGCTGTGCAATTATTTCGAGCGGTATTCCAAGCAGAATCCCGCCGTTTTCAACATTACTCGTTACGATAACGCCGAGGCTTTTTTGGATTCGTACAGGCACGCCGTATATTCGATAGTGATGATGGACATCGATCTTCCCGGCATGAGCGGGCTGGACGCGGCGCGGCAGTTGCGCGATAAGGACGATTCGGTGACGCTGTTGTTCGTTACCAAGATGGCGCAGTATGCACAAAAAGGATACGAGGTCAATGCGCTCGACTTTTTGATCAAGCCCGTGAGCTATGCCGATTTTTGCTTGAAAATAAAAAAGGCGATAAACGTAGCCAAGGCGCGGGAGTCGCGTTCGGTGTTCGTTCCCGTCAACAACGGGTTCACGCGGTTATCTACGGATAAGCTCATATTCGTCGAAGTAATGGGACATAAGATAAAATATCAACTGACGGACGGCGTGCTCGAAGCGCGCGGCTCGCTGTCGTCCGCCGAAAAAATGCTCGAAGGCAACGGCTTTTTGCGCTGTAACAGCTGTTACATAGTGAATACTCGGTTCATCGATTCGGTGCGCGGCTACGATCTCGAAGTCGCCGGTCACACGCTGAAAATAAGCCACCCCCGCCGCAAGGAATTCGTCAAAGCGTTGATGGATCTATATATGGGCGGAGGCAAAACCACGGGGGGGGGGTAAACCTTTATGAATCTCGGCGATGCGGTAAACGCATACCTGTATGCGCTTTTGCCGTTTTTGACGCAATTGATAATATGCGAGGCGCTATTCTTTTTCAAACTGCCCAGGCGGAAATTGTTTGCGGGACGGGTGGCGGTCGGTTTGCCCATGCTCGCGGCGGCGGCGTTTCTGCTCACGTGCGTGCAGATCGCTTTGCCGATGCACCCGTTATGGGGAACGCTCGTTTATTTTGTAGCGTTCGCGTTTACGGTGTTGTTGCTGTGGTGGAGCTTTGACGCGCCGTTCAAAATTCTGTTGCTGTACGGAGTGGCGGCGTACGCCTTTCAAAACTCGGTGTACCGCGCCGTGTCGCTTTTGGAGATAACGGGCGTGGTGTGGCGGCTGTCGACGGCGGTGGGCGATTATACGCTCGCGCACGGTATTTTTTCTTACGGCTTGCTTGCGGCGTCGGGTGCGGTCGTTTATTTTTTGTTCGTGCGTCGTATCAACGCCAAAGGACCGGAAAACATTTACAGCCGCAACGTAATGTTGATATCCACGGTGACGCTCGCAGTCACTCTCGTGCTTTGCGCTTACACCAATGCGTGGTGGTGGACGAGCTGGTATTTGAGCATAGTCAATTACTGTTTTTCCATACTGAGCAACGTGTTCATATTGACTATTATTTCGGGCATGTTCCAAAACGTAGTGCTTAAAAGCGAGATCGAAACGGTGCGTCAGCTTTGGATACAGGACAAACGCCAATACGAGATCGCCAAAGAGAACATCGACCTTATCAATATCAAATGTCACGATTTAAAGCATAAGATACGCGCAATGCGTTTATCGGACGGCGAGCTTTCCGATTCCGAGCTGGGCGAGATAGAAAACGCGGTCGCGATATACGACAGTAAGGTTTGTACGGGTTGCGACCCGATAGACGTATTGCTCACCGAAAAAAGCTTGATCTGCGCCAAACGCAACGTCAAGCTGAGCTGTATGGTGGACGGCAGCGGATTGTGGTACATGAGCGAGTCCGAGCTGTATTCGCTGTTCGGCAATATGCTGACCAACGCCGTCAACGCCGTGTGCCGAATGACCGACGAAAGCAAACGCGTCATCAATCTGACGGTATCGCGTTCGTCCGGCATGGTGTTGATAAACTGCGTAAATTATTTCGACGGCAAGATCACGCTCGAAGGCGACCTGCCGCGCACCGACAAGGATAACGTTGCCGAACACGGGTTCGGCATGAAAAGCATGCGGTTGCTCGTCAAAAAGTACGGCGGCGAGATGTTTTTCACTACGGACGGCGGGGTTTTCGATTTAAAGATAATGCTTCCCGAAAAGACTCCGATGCGCAAAAGGGAAACGGCATGATCTTTAAAATATGTTGAAAGTTCAATAAATATAGGACAAAAAAAGCAAGTTTAGGGCAACCGTATTGACGGCTTGCCCTTTTCATTTTAAAATAGCACCGTAACCGAGGCGACGGACGATCGCGGTCGTGCCGCGCCCAAAAAAATTGTTCGGAGGAGATGAACGATGAAAAGATCAAAGCTTGTGACGACAGTTGTTGCGTGCGCGCTTTCCGCGTGTTGCGTAGGCGCGTTTGCGGCGTGCGGCGAAAACGGAGGAGCAGGCACGCATACGCCCGGGGCAATGGACGCGGTCAAGACCGATATAGTAGTCGGCGGCTATGAGTGGGGTCCCGCTATCCCCAAGATCGTAGTCCAATTCAAGGGCGACGTATCGGGCGTGACCAAGGACACTTTTGCGGTCGGCATGAAGTCGGGCTTTTCCAACGCCAAACGCACTGTCACCGACGCGTACACTTGCGACGAAAAGGGCAACAAGGTGACTACCGCGTCCAAGTACGTGGCTATCGAAATGAGCGTCAAGTACGGCGAGGCTAATCCGTTTACATACAATCAAAACACGGGCAGAAACGAATGGACTGAAACCATTCCCGTCACCGTTACCGTAAATACAGGCAAATCTTTCAACGCCGGCGACAAAAAGTTCGAGAGCGGCGATAAATTCGCGTTCGACGTCAAGGCGGAAAACAGGATCGTGCCGCAAACGGCGACATGGCATAAAGACACCGTCGACTATAACGAGAACGGCAAAAAGATAACTCTTTCCCGCGCGAGCTGGGCGCCCGAAGGCGCGACTGCCGATAGCGGCAAAAACCCGCTCGTCATATGGTTGCACGGCGGCGGCGAGGGCGGCACGGATATAGACATAGCGCTTCTCGGTAACGAAGTCACGGCGTTGACGACGGATAACTCCACCAACGTTCAGCATTATTTCAAAACGGACAGGCTTGCGGGCGCATACGTTTTGGCGGTGCAAAGCCCCACCATGTGGATGGACGCGCTCGGTAACGACGATTACGGCGATTCGGGCGCTAACAAAGAACCGACGGGCGAACCGCAAAGATCGTACTACACCGAAGCTTTGTGGAAAGCGATCACCACGTATGTGGACGGCAACAGCGATATAGACACCGACCGCATTTACATAGGCGGATGCAGTAACGGCGGATACATGACTATGAATTTGGCGTTCGAACACGGCGATTATTTTGCGGCGTACTATCCCATTTGCCAAGGCTATATGAGCGGCAATATAAGCGACGAAATGCTCGCCGACATCAAAGACTACAAAATGTGGTTCTTGCTTTCGGAAGCGGACAACACGCTTAAACCCTCCATGTACACCATTCCGCTGTATGACAGGCTCGTTACGGCGGGCGCGCAAAATATGCACTTGACGTATTTGAAAAACGTTCCCGGCGTGGACGATCCCGAACCGTCCGCAGGTTGGGGAACGAAGGGCTTTTACGACGGTCACTGGTCGTGGATAAATGCGTTCAACGACGACGTCAAAACCGAAATGGACATGACGAAAGTGAATTCGATCGCCGACCTTAAACCCGAAAACTGCACCAAAACGGGCAACATGTGGGAATGGATCGCCGCGCAGGAAAAAGGCGGCGGCGCGCCGCTCGCGCCTATAACGACGGATACGTTCGAAGCCGAATACGGCGTGATCACCGACGGCAAAATGATGCAAAGTCCGGGCTGGGGTCAACCCGAAGTGGAAGTAGACGTATCCGTAACGGTCGAAACGGGCAATAAATACAACGGCTTGGAAGCGACGAACGAAAAAGCTACCAATCTCGGTTATTTCGTCGGCGAAGGCACTAAAGTTACTTGGACGATAACTGCGGCGGAAGAATGCGACGTTGTAATTACTTTGCATGCCGCGGCGGCTGTGCAAGATCAATCGGGCGTGACCGACTTTGGGACGGGAGCAGGACTTAAAACGAAGCCTGTCGATATGTCCAAAAACGAATACGTAAAGCTTACGGTCAACAACGTCGACGCTACGCTTAACGGTACTTTGCCCGGTATAAACGATCTTAACTGGGCGGCGCTGGGCAGTCCCGCGATATATCGCAACTTCGGCACCGCGACCGTTAGCGTGCACTTAAATAAAGGCGAAAACACGATCGTATTGGCGTCTACGCATAAACAGCAAGGAATTAACATAGACAAGATAGTTATAACTTCGGACGTGGCTCTTACATATACGCCGACCGATAATTCGGACAGAGTTCAGGCTCAGCAACCGACTTCCGGCAATTAAGTACGGCTAAAATTTTTTAGCAGGCGACAAGGCTTGATGCGGACGCGAGTCGTGATGGTAGCGTTCGCATCAAGCGAGTCGTCTTTAAAAAATCAAAAATAAAAAATTTTTTTCGGAGGAAAACATGAAAAACGGTAAAAAAATAATCGCGGGGGTTGTCGCCGCCGCTCTTACGCTCTCTATGGGCAGCATGTTCGTCGGTTGCGGCGCGGGAGAATGTATTTTCCAAGCAGAAGATGCGACTATCACGGACGGTATCGTAACGAGCTATGACCAAAGCGGAAAGCCTTCCACCGCGCCGGGCAAAGTTACGGTGGAAATGGGTTACGAATACACCGAGGACGGCTCGGACGGCGATGAAGTATGCAACGTCGGATACTTTTGCGGCGACGGTACCAAGTTGACCTGGACGATAACTTCGAGTAAAGATTGCAAAGCTACGTTTTACGTGCGCGCGGCGTCGGCTGTGGATATGATGAGCGTTTGGTCGGGCGGTTCGTTATTCCCCGATTACGATCTTGCGGATAATAAATATTTCAAGCTCGTCGTAAACGATGAGGACGTAGAATTGAAAGGCACGATAGCGGGCATAGACGACGTCGGTTTCGAACAAATGGCAAACCCTGCGGTTTACAGAAATTTCTCGCTGTCGGACGGCGTAGTCATCAATCTTAAAAAGGGCGAAAACGTTATTTCGCTCGTTTCCACGAACCCTTCCGGCGGCGCGAATATAGATTACATAAAGCTCGACGCGGACGCCAAGCTCACGTTTACGCCTGCGGATAATTCCGACAGAGAAGTGCAAATGTAATTAATGTAGTTATCGTTGTAATAATACATAAAAATTAAAGCGTAGTCCGTCGCACATCACGGCGGCGGATAACGGTTTTTAATAAAAATTAATTTTTAAATAAATCAACATCAATCCCGAATTCGGTATTCCGAATTCCGAATCAAATTTTGTATCAGGAGGAGATCATGGCAAAAACTCAGCGCAAAAAACTCAGCGCAAAAGTATTTACTATCATCATCGCTTCGCTCCTTGCCGTACTTATCGCGATAGCGATTGCGATGCCTTGCGTGCTTATCGGCACGTACGACGCAGTCATGCGCGACTTTTTCGGCACGGCGGGACGCAAGGGCGGCACGGAAGGCGGTAACGAGATAACCGACAAGCTCGATAAAGAATACAACAAAATTTCCGACAAGGAAGGCATGACCGCCGCAAAGCTCGACGAATACGAAAAGCAGTTCGTGCGCGACGGCGGCGCGGAAGGCTATGTTTTGTTAAAGAACGAAAACAATGCGCTCCCGTATAGCGCGGGCGACAAGATAAGTATTTTTTCGCATTCGTCGGTCGATCTTTTGGCGGGCGGCACGGGCTCGGGCGTGAGCTATGTGTCGAGCAATCTTAAAGATGCGTTCGCGGCTAACGGTTGCTCGGTCAACGAAGCGCTGTGGAAATTTTATTCGGAAGGCGCGGGCAAAGATTATGTGCGCGGCGCGGGCGCGTTAAACTACGGCGGCGCGGAGGACTGGACTATAAACGAATGCCCGCTTTCCGTGCTCGAATCCAACAACGTGCTTTCTTCGGCTAACGGCACGAAAGCGATGTTCGTCATATCGCGTACGGGCGGCGAAGGTCGCGATCTTGCTCGGTACATGGGCAAGTTTACGGATATCGCCGCGGACAAGGTCAAGCATTATCTCGAACCCGATTCGGTCGAGCTCGGCATCATCGATTATTTGAACGAGCATTTTACCGATGTCGTCATAGTCGTGAATACCAATAACGCTTTCGAGCTCGGTTGGGTCAACGATTACGAAAACATTTCGGCGGTGCTTTGGGCGCCCGGCGGCGGCGGCGAAACGGCAAACTCGATAGCTGACGTTTTGACGGGCAAGGTGTCGCCGAGCGGGCATTTGCCCGATACGTTCGCGTTCGACGCGCTGTCGTCGCCCGCCATGCAAAACATGGGCGACATCGCGCTCACCGTCGGCGGCAAAACCACGGGCTACTATGCCGTGTCTTACGACGAAAGCATTTACGTCGGTTATAAGTATTACGAAACGCGCTACTTCGACAAGGTGATGAATCAGGGCAATGCGGGCGAGTACGATTACGCGACGCAGGTGCAATATCCGTTCGGCTACGGCATTTCGTACAGCAATTTCACTTGGAGCGACTTTGAAATGACTCAGCCCGATGATAAGGGCGACATTACCGTCAAGGTCAAGGTCACCAACAACACGGCGACCAAAGCGAAAGACGTTGTGCAGGTATATCTCAACGCGCCTTACACCGAAATGGACAAGACCAACAAGATCGAAAAATCGGCGGCGGCGCTCGTAGGGTTTGCCAAAACGAACGAGCTTGCGCCTACGGGACAGGCGGGCGACAGTCAAACGGTCGAGATAAAAATAAACGTGTCCGATTTCGTAGTGTACGATGACGTCGTCAACAAAACGTACATACTCGAAGCGGGCGATTATCTCGTGACCGCCGCGCAGGACGCACACGAGGCGACCAACAACTTCCTTGCATACAACAACAAGACCGCGGCGGACGGAATGACCGCCGAAGGCAACAAAGCGTTTGTCGGCAAGTATACCGTTGCTACTACCGACACCGCGACGTATAAGAGATCGGCGGGCGAAAAGGACGCGACCAACGTATTCGGCGCGGACGGCAACGGCGGCAAATCGTCGAGCTTTATCGATCGCGACAAATACTTGACGCGCGGCAACTGGGAGGGATCTTATCCCGTCAAGCACGGAGTGAAGTCGTCTTCCGAAAGCGGATTCAGCGAACTCGAAGGGTATACGCGGCATTGGGAAGTCGATCAAGCGATGATAGACAAGCTTAATCAGGTGGGAACGGCGGAAGCCGCCAACACTCCGCTTTCCGATGCGGAAGCCGCGAAAAAAGTAAAGCCTTACGAAAAAGCGGGCGATCTCGAACTCATAGATATGCGCGGCGCGAGCTTTGACGACGAGCGCTGGGAACGGCTCATCAGCCAAATGAAGCCGACCGAAGTAGGCAAAATGATAGGGCTTGCAGGCTATAAGACCGATGCGGCAAGCTCGATCAACAAGCCCAAAGCGATCGATCTCGACGGTCCGAGCGGACTCAACAACATGGTCGCGCATAAACCGTATTCCATCACGTATCCCGCCGAAGTCAACATCGCGGCGAGCTGGAACACCGATATTGCGTACGGCTGGGGCGAGAACGTCGGCATGGACGGCTTGCGCGAAAACGTATTGTGCTCGGGCTGGTATGCTCCCGCCATGAACATTCACCGCACCCCGTTCGCGGGACGTAACTTCGAGTACTTCTCGGAAGACAGTTTCAGTTCGGGCTTGCTCGCGACATACGCGATCCAAGGCGCGGGCAGTATGGGCATGTATTCGTACATCAAGCATTTCGCGCTCAACGATCAGGAAGATCACCGCACGGACAAAGGCTTGGTCACGTTTGCCAACGAGCAGACCATACGCGAAATTTATCTGCGTCCTTTCCAAATGGCTATCGAAGACAGCGGTACGGTAACTACTAAGTATTACGAGTACAAAGAAGAAACGGGCGAGTACGTACTCAAAACGGCGGAAACGCCGATAGCGACGGCTGTCATGAGCTCGTTCAACCGCATAGGTCTTACTTGGGCGGGCGGCGATTACCGCTTGCTCACGCAGGTGCTTCGCGACGAGTGGGGCTTTAAAGGCGCGGTGCTTACCGACTACTTTAACGGCGGCTACATGAACATCAATCAGTTCTTGCGCGCCGGCGGCGATCTTGCGCTCACGCAGTTTGGCAGCTCGTACAAGATCAACGGCGAAGCCAACACTTACTACACGCAACAAGCCATGAAGCATACGCTGTATATGGTAGTCAACTCCAACGCCATGAACGGATTCGTTCACGGCATTGCGGCGGGTGCCGAGCCGTTTGCTTACTACTATCTGATACTGATAGCGGTCGGCGTGTTGGCGGCGGGTCTTACCGCTTGGGGCGTGACCGCGATAGTGTTCCGCTGGAAAAAGGAGCTTGCGGGCGGCGCGAGCGCTCCCGAAGCCGATGACGGCGTAGGCGATCCTGAAAAGATCGATAACGAATAACGTCGGTATAGTCCTTTCGCATTAGCGGAATGATCAAAACGCTCATCACATCTCCTACGCGATCGGAGTGAGATCGCGATCATAGCAAAGCCCCCGTATGGGGAAATGCCGAATAAGTTCGTGCGACGTCCTTGCCGACGGTTTTCGCGATACGACGCTTATCGTCATTTCCTTTGCGGGGGTTTTGCATTGCCGTTTTTTCGCAGTGCGCGCGGATAAGCTCGGACGCAAACTCATGTACCGCAAGTATGTATAATTTTGCGCCGTCGCGGCAATAATCGCGGACATGGTTACTTATTGTTTGGGTTCGGCGCGGCAAAAGCGCGCATACTTTTACAAGCTCGACGGCGCCGTCGTATTGGATAACGACGAAGTGCTGTTCTGCGCGAGCGAGAACGGGCGCAATTATTTTGCGTACGGCAAGCCGCCGTTCGGCGGGTTTACCGTCGAGCAGTATATAAAATACCGCACAGCGCTGTGCGGCAGACCGTTTCCGCACGCCGCGCTCGCCGCATTGCGTATATCGCCGAGCAAGCGGCTGGAAAAGCTTTCGCCGGCGCAACGTCGGTGCGTCGCGTTTATCGAAAAGACGGGCGGCGATACCGACAGACCGATAGTCGTCAATCTCGACGGCGCAAGGTATACGCGCAAGAACGCGCTCGCGCTCGACCGCTTGCTTGCGCTGTGCAAAACGGCGTATGTGTGCGTTACCGACCCGCGATTCGTCAAGCGCGCGCGGCAAACCGAGTTCAAAACGCTCGCTTTCGGCAAAGCGGTCAAGCACAAACGCCCTGCGTTTTATGCCGCGCACAGGCTCGCGAAAATGATAGGCGCGACGCGCGTCGCGGAGTTTTGAACCTGCGGATAAGCGGGGAGAGAGAGAATTCGGAATTAGGAATTCGGAAAGCGGAATTACGGTCGATTAAGTATTAGTGCGGCTTCGCCTGGATCTCTCCACTACACTCGCTATCGCTCGTTTCGGTCGAGATGATGGGGAGAGTGTAATAATATACTCTTGTTATTCTGAGCGGAGCGAAGAATCTCAACCGCTCATATTCTTTTATCATTACGAGCGCAGTCGATAAATCTTTCTCATCACTCGTTTGTCTTACGAATCAGCCGCAGGCAATTTCGAGCGTTTTGCTCGCCGCATGATCTAATTCCCGTAACACTACTTTTGTCATCCCGAGCAACGCGAAGGATCTCATCCTTATAAATTAAATAATGTTGAGATCCTTCACTGCGCTACGCTCGTTCAGGATGACAAATAAAAAGACGGTGGTACACCCGGCTTGTTTGAGACGAAAATAACTCTTTTTTGTTGCGCGAAATAATAGCGCATGATATTTGACATATCGGACGCGGTTATAGTATACTATAAATAACGCATGTTATTTAACGGTGCGAATAAACGTTCGGGAGCAATAAAAAATGCCGCCTGCGGTCAAAACGGACAAAAGAGCGATAACGGACGCGGTGACGTCTATAATAGAAAGCGACGGCTGGTGCGCGGTGTCGGCGCGGGCGATAGCGGACAGGCTGGGAATTTCCACACAACCGATATACCGCGAGTTCAAGGATATGAGCGAAGTCAAAAAAGCCGCAGTCGCGCGCGGATGGGAGCTGTTTGCGGAGTACGTGAGCGGCGACGCGCTCGATCAGTCGGTCAATTACGTGATGTTCGCCACGGAAAGAGCCAACCTGTTTGATTTTTTGTTTCGCGGCAAGCATTATTCGTACGACGGCTTGGACGATTTGGCGCATAGGCTTACCGACGGCACGGAGATAATAGACAAGCTGACGCAAATAACCGACCTGCCGCGCGAAAAGGTCTATCGCCTGCACCTATACGTTTGGATGGCGTTGCACGGGCTGGCGGCGATGTCGGCGGACAACCGCGTCGCGCTGGACAGAGACGAGATCAAAAACTTCGCGCGCGAGCTTACAGCCGCGCTGTCGAGCTATTACCGCAACGATGCGGACGGAGAATGATCATGCACGCGCTAAACGTCGAAAACGCGGTCAAGACGTACCGCAACACAAAACGAGTAGTAACGGCGGTCGACGGGGCGAGCTTTTTCGTCAACGACGGCGAGATATTCGGACTGCTCGGCATGAACGGCGCGGGCAAGTCCACGCTCATAAAAATGTGTACGGGGCTGATCCCGCCCGACGGCGGAAGGATATCCGTATTCAGGCATGACGCGGTAACGGAGCGCGAGATCGCCAAAAGTCTTGTCAATATAAGCCCGCAGGAAACTGCGGTCGCGCCGTCGCTCACCGTGCGCGAAAATCTGCAATTCATAGCGCGCATATACGGCGCGGACAAGCTTGCGGCAGGGCGCGCGGCGGACGAAATGCTTGACGGGCTGAAACTTGCCGAGCGTGCGAACGACCGCGCGGGCAAGCTGTCGGGCGGGCTGATGCGGCGGCTGTCAATCGGCATGGCGTTGATAACAAAGCCGCGCTTGGCGTTTTTGGACGAGCCGACGCTGGGGCTGGACGTAGTGGCGCGACACGAACTGCACAGGCTTATCCGCGCGCGCAAGGCGGATTGTTCCATTGTTTTGACGACGCACTATCTCGAAGAAGCGAAGGCGCTTTGCGATCGCATTGCCGTAATGGCGCACGGAAAAATCACGGCGGTAGGGACTGTCGACGAGCTTGAAAGTTTGAGCGGCGAAAGCGATTTCGAGCGGGTGTTTTTAAAGCTTGCGGGGGAAAGACTCGAACCGTGAATAACAAAGCTATCGTTTTTGCGCGACGCAATATCGTAGAGATCTTGCGCTCGCCCGTAAGTTGGATATTCGGGTTTGTCATGCCGATAGGCATTTTCGTGATAATGCAGATAGTTATCAACAGCATCGGCGAGCATGCGGGCAGCGTGCCTATGTTCGGCGTGGACAGGTTTACCGGCGGCGTCGTTATTTTCGGCGCGTCGTTTTTGAGTTTGTTTTGCGCGTTGCTCATTTCCAACGACAGGCAGCAGAGCTTTTTGGCGCGGCTTTTGGCGTCGCCCATGCGCGCGTTCGATTATATTGCGGGCTATATGCTTGCAGTCCTGCCGTTAGCGTTTGCACAAGCCGTAGTGACGTTTGTCGCCGCGCTGTGTTTCGGACTGAGCGTTACCGTCAATATATTGCCCGCGCTGTTGTTTTCGGTATTTATCGGCATGCTGTTCGTTGCAATCGGCGTTATATTCGGCAGTACGCTTTCGGCAAAGTCCGCGCCGCCGCTGTGTTCGGTCGTCGTGCAGATCGCGACGTTGCTTTCGGGCATGTGGTTCGATCTCGATATGATAGGCGGCGGGTTCGATTTGTTTTGCCACATTCTACCGTTCGCGCACGCGTACGATCTGATACGCTTCACGCTCGTCGGCGCGTGGGGAAATGTATGGCTGCCCGCGCTCGTCGTTGCGGCGTACGTGACTGCGCTCGCCGTCGTCGCCGTGTTCGCATTCAGGCTACGCGCGCGAAGAGTATAGTGGAGATATGGCAATTAATAATGCGTAATTGATGACATCTACGGGGTGAAAATAAATTCGGAATTAGGAATTCCGAATGCGGAATTATTGACCCCCCCCCTGCGGGGGAGAAAATTAGGAATGCGATAGGAACTAAGGTCGATTTAATATTAGTGCGGCTACGCCTGGATCTCTCCGCTACGTGCGCAAGCGCACTTCGGTCGAGATGATGGGGAAAGTGGGACGACTTTGCTATACTTTTTATATATCGAGAAAATATAGTGCAAAAATGTATTGCAGTTTTATATAGAAAAGTGAACAACAACCAAGATCCCATCATTTCGAGCGTAGCGAAGCGCAGTCGAGAAATCAAGGCGAGCCGCCGCAAAGAGAATTCGGAATTAGGAATTAATGACCGCTACGCGGTTAGTGAGTAATGTGCGGCTGACGCCTAGATCTCTCCACTCCACTCGCTTTGCTCGTTTCGGTCGAGATGATGGGGGTGAGTGGTTAAGCTACTCATTCATTCGGTCGAGATGATGGGATGAGTGATATGTGATACGCTATGCTGTTTTTGTCATACAAAGTAGCCGCAGGCTATTACGAGCGTTTTGACCGCCGAATGCAATTCCAGTAATACTATTTTGTCATCCTGAGCAACGCGAAGGATCTCATCCTAAAAAAATAATAAAGATGAGATCCTTCACTGCGCTACGCTTGTTCAGGATGACAAATAAAAAGATGGTGGTCACTACTCTTGTTCGGGACGACAAAAAACCGTCATTGGAATCCGCTTGTTCGAAATAAGGTTTCGCCTTGTAACACAAAACAAAATGATATCACGCTAAACGTTTGTACTATTCGGGATAAGGCTTGCATTGCTTTTTATAAAAAACCTGTAAAACTTCGTTCGCAAATAAAATGCTCGGATATTGTTGACTAATCGTTACGTAATGGATTATAATTAGTATAATAAATTCCAAAGAGGTTTTTATGGAGCATATCGATCTTAAATCAATAAGTACCGACAAAAGCTATATCGGAAAAACGGTCACCGTTTGCGGCTGGGTGCGCACTTCGCGCGACAGCAAGAACGTAGCGTTTGTCGAGCTTAACGACGGAAGTCAGTTGGAGCATGTTCAGATCGTTTTCGAGAAGTCGGAGTTTGCGGACGCAACGCTCGCGCCGATGCTTGCTTTGGGCGCGGCGATAAGCGTTACGGGCGCGGTCGAAAAAGGCATGAAGGACGAGAGCGCGGAGATACGCGCGCAAAGCGCGACGCTTTTGGGCGGGTGCGATCAGTCGTACCCGTTGCAGAAAAAACGGCACACCATGGAATTTTTGCGCACTATCCCGCATTTGCGCGTGCGCACCAACACGTTCAACGCGATGTTCCGCGTGCGCAGCGAGCTGTCGTACGCCATTCATAAATTTTTCCACGATAACGGATATTACTACGTGCATTCGCCCATAATCACGGGCAGCGACTGCGAGGGCGCGGGCGAGGTGTTCAAGGTGACTACCGTCGGTTACGACCCGACGGTCAAGTCGGATGACGAGTATAACGCCAAAGACTTTTTCGGGCGGAGCGCGGGACTTACCGTTTCGGGTCAGCTCGAAGGCGAGGTAATGGCGACGGCGCTCGGCAAGATATACACATTCGGTCCGACGTTCCGCGCCGAAAACAGCAATACGCCGCGGCACGCCGCCGAGTTTTGGCAGATCGAACCCGAAGTCGCGTTTTGCGATATCGACGACATAATCGTTATCGCGACCGATATGATAAAGAGCATAATCGCGCACCTGCTCAAAAACTGCGCGGCGGAATTGAAGTTCTTTGACGAGCGGTTCGAAAACGGATTGATAGCAAAACTGCAACATGTAGTCGACAGCGAGTTTGCGCGCGTCGATTATACGGACGCGATCGAAATACTCAAAAAATCGGGTAAGACCTTTGTCTATCCCGTAGAGTGGGGGTTGGATTTGCAGACCGAACACGAGCGGTATCTTACCGACGAATACTTTAAAAAACCCGTGTTCGTCGTCAACTATCCGCGCGCGATAAAATCATTCTACATGAAGCAAAATCCCGACGGAAAGACCGTCGCCGCGACCGACCTGTTGGTGCCGGGCGTGGGCGAGATAATAGGTTGCTCGGAACGCGAAGCGGACTACGACAAACTGCTCGCCGAGATCAAGGCGCGCGGCATGAAGCTTGCCGATTACGCCAACTATCTCGATCTGCGCAAGTTCGGCACGGTGCCGCACAGCGGGTTCGGACTCGGCTTGGAACGCATGTTGATGTACGCGACGGGAATGTCCAATATTCGCGACACGATCGAGTTCCCGCGCACCAAGGACGATTTGAAGTAGACTGCGCTTTATGCCGTAAGTTTTATTGCGGCGATATCGGGTTTGCCGCGGCGCGACAAATATTGAACCATCGAGTAAAACACGTTATAATGACGTGTTTTATTTTTTCGTGCGGCTCAAATGCCAATTCGTGCGATAAGCAGCGACGCATATTGATTTTACGGCATGTTTATGTTAAAATGTTTAGGGCAAATATTATGTTATAGGATCGGGAGTATGGTCAAGTTTTGCATTGTTGAAGACGACGACAACGAAGCGTCGCGTCTGATCGGATTTATAGACAGGTACGCCAAAACTACGAGCATGACAACGGATATCGTCAGATATTCGAGCGCTGTCGCCATGCTCAAAAAGTACGACCGCACCGTCGATGTGATATTTTTGGATATAGAATTACCGGGCATGAACGGCATGGACGCGGCGAAAAAGATACGTCAGATCGATTCCAAAGTGACGATAATCTTCGTGACCAATCTTGCGCAGTACGCCGTCGGCGGCTACGAGGTGAACGCGTTCGATTTTATCGTCAAGCCCGTCGTGTTTCCGAGCTTTGCCATGAAGCTTCGGCGCGTGCTCAAATATTTGCATATGCGGCGCGACAGGGAGATCTGGGTGGCTACGCGTCAGGGCAAAAAGCAGATAAACGCGGCGGCGCTCAAATACGTGGAAGTGATGAAGCATGTGGTGATCTATCATTTGGAACATGAAACGGTTACTGCGAGCGGCACGCTCAAAAGCGTGGTGGAAAATTTGGAAGGCTTGCCTTTTGCGCTGTGCAACCGCTGTTATTTGGTCAACTTCAAATACGTGACCGAGATAAACGGGAATACGGTAGTAGTCGGCGGCGACGAACTGCAAATAGCCGCGCCACGGCGGCACGAGTTTTTAAATGCGTTCAACGAATATCTGGGCGCAGGCGGGGGGGGGGTAAAATCTTGACTACTCTTGCGCTGTATAAATTTTTGTTCACTACCGAGCTGTTGGTCGCGGAAGCGCTGTTTACGCGGCGGTTCGCGCGGCGCAAGCATTTTGTTTGGCGTGCGCTCGGTGGCATTGCGGCGTGCTATACGCTCACCGCGCTGTTCCCGCTGTTCGACAATACATATAACGGCTGGTATGTTTCGTTCATGTTTTTGACGTTGTTTGCGTCCACATTCGGCGCGGCGACTTTGTGTTTTGACGTTCCGCTCAAAAACACGTTCTTTTGCTGTCTTGCGGCGTACACCGCGCAACATCTGTCGTACGAGATATTCAAGCTCGCGATGGCGCCGTTTTCGTTTTTCGACGCAAAAAATTTGTACGGCAACGATATGCTCGATCTGACAAAGTTCTCGGGCGAATCGGTCATTGCCGCATTGCTGTATTTCGACGCCAATCTCGCCGTATACACCGCGGCGTATTTCGTGATAGGCAAAAAGATAAGCCGCGACGGCAATCTGCACGTAAAAAACGGATACATGCTGTTGTTTTCGGCTGTGATACTTTTGGTGGATATCCTGCTCAATGCGTTTACGGTGTATATCGAATCGGGCTATAACAAAATGTACGACGTGATAATAGGGCTGTACAACAGTCTGTGTTGCGTGCTGGTGTTTTATATACAATCGAGCATAATAAGCGCAAACGACATGCGCGTCGAGCTCAACGCCGTGTCCGAGCTGTTGTTTCAGGCTCAGCGTCAGTACGAGATGAAAAAGGAAGAGATAGATCTTATCAATATAAAATGCCACGATCTGAAACACCGAATAAGCAATATGGGCGGACTTGACGAGCCGACGGCGCGCGAGATCAACGACATGATCTCCATTTACGACGCCAACGTCAATACGGGCAATAAAGTGGTGGACATAATTCTCACGGAAAAGAGCTTGGTCTGTCACGGCAAAAACATACAGCTCACCTGCATGGCGGATTGCTCGCGGCTCGGCTTTATAGCCGACGGCGATCTGTACGCGCTGTTCGGAAATATAGTCGACAACGCGATAGAGGCGACGTCGCGGGTAGACGATTGCGAAAAGCGCGCCATCAGTCTTAACATACATACCGAATGCGGATTCGTCACTGTTATGTGCGAAAACTATTACGACGGCATTTTGAAGCTGGACGGAAACGGTATGCCCGTAACGACCAAGCTCGACGCCGATTATCACGGGTTCGGCATTAAAAGCGTAAAAGCGATAGCCGAAAAATACGGCGGGAGAGCGGGCATAGTGAGCGACGACGATATTTTCCGTATCAACGTGATGATCCCGTTGCAACAACAAAAGCCCGTCGAATAACGATACAAACAGCGAAAAAAGCGTCCGATAGCGGGCGTTTTTTTGTTGCCGTAAAATCGACTGAAAAACGCCGATTTCGGAATTCGTGCGACTCGCAGGCTTATTCGTGCGGGAGATATTGACTGCCGATTTTATGTATTTTATACTCCGAGCAGAAACGCTTACGGAGGTGTTGACAGGGAAAGGATGAGAAATCACAGCCGCTATCACGGCGGCGGGCTGTTCGGGTATCGGACGAATATGTCGTCGGCGCACGACGCTTGCGACGGCATAACGACAGGAAAAAGGAGAAGCAGTCGGTTCATGTTAAAAAAGATCCCTTGGGGAATCATAGCGGGCGTATGCGTGATGATCGTGTTTTATGCGACCGTCGCGGTGGTCGCTCTCTACATAGTCAACAGCGGCGTTGCCGCACAGACCAACCAAACCACGACCATATTCGGCACGTGGTATCAAACATTGATATTCGTAGTCGATCTGTTTGCCGTACTCGGCTTTTGCGGGTCGCTTACCATGTTCGTGCTCAAACGGCTGGGCAAACTGCCTGAAAGCGGGAACGAAGCAAAGGAGGGCGCGGTTTGAAAATTTTGCTTAAAATCTTAAAACGCTCGGTGTGGACGCTGGTCAGTATATTCTTTACGGTGCTGTTCGTCGTGTTCTTGGTCGCCGAGCCTATCGCGACCCATCCCGAACGCGCGGGCTGGATAAACAAGTACTTGGGCATAAACCCGTACGAAACGGTCATCGACAAAAACGACGCCGGCGATACCGAATACTTTAAGTCGGACTTCGTGTTAAAGGACGAAAACGGCGTGCCGTTGACAGTAACGGACGAGGACGGCTACGAGCATCAGGTGTACGACGACGTTGCCATGCGCGCGAACTCCATGGACGTCGCGACACGCGTCGCCACCGAAGGCAGCGTGCTTATGTGGAACAACGACGTTGCGGCAAACACGCCCGCATTGCCGTTGAACAGCGGCGCGCAGATAAGCTTTTTCGGCGTGGGCGCGATAGATTACACACATCACGGCGGCGGCAGCGGAAGCGTTTCCATAACGACGACCAAAACGGTCAAAAGCGCGTGCGAGAGCGAAGGGCTTAAAGTCAACAACGCATTGTGGTCGGCGTACCGACTGAGCAAAGCCGGGTACGGCAGGGTCTACGGTCACGACGCGCAGGGCAACGGCGTTGCCGATAACAATTACGTCGAGTTCAAGATCGGCGAGATACCGTGGAACGTGCTTACCAAAAAGATAGCCATGCCGAGCGGCATAGGTCAGTACGGCGACGCGGCGGTCATGGTCATTTCGCGCTACGGCAGCGAGGACGGCGATACGAGCTTCACCTGCAAGGAATGCCATAACGACAACTATATGGATCTGGCGTTCGAAGAGGACAAGGTGCTTTCCGAACTCGACAAGCTGAGAGCAAACGGCACGATCAAGCGCGTGATACTTCTTATAAACTCGCCTGCGGCGATGTCGCTTAAAAACATCGAAAAGCACAATATCGATGCGTGCGTTTGGGTCGGTTTGGGCGGAAACGCGTCCTACGACCAGATCGGCAAGATACTGAGCGGAAGCGCCGCGCCGTCCGGGCATTTGAACGATATTTGGGTCAACGACATACGTTCCGCGCCCGCCACCGAAAACTTCGGCGATTACACCTTTAAGCAAAGCGCGGGCGTGCCTGCGGACGCGGCGTATACGCACAACACCAAATACGTCGTTTATCAGGAAGGCATTTACGTCGGCTACCGTTATTACGAAACGCGTTACGAGGACTATGTACTCGGCGCGGGCAATGCCGGCGGCAACAGCGGCGTAAAAGCGGGCGAGAACGGCTGGTCGTATAGCGACGAAGTGGGATACTCGTTCGGTCACGGTCTTACTTACACGACGTTCGCTCAATCGGACTTCGCCGTACAAAAAACGGACGACGGTTACTCGGTTTCGGTCAAGGTGACCAACACGGGCAAAAACAGCGGGAAGGACGTTGTGCAGGTATACCTGCAAAAGCCGTATACCGATTACGACAAGGATGTAAACCATATCGTGGAAAAACCCGCGGTGGAGCTTGTAGGGTTTGCAAAAACTCCGGAGCTTGCGCCTGGCGAAAGCAAAACTCTTACAGTGAACGTAAAGGACTACGACTTCAAGAGCTACGATGCTTACGGACAAAAAACGTACATACTCGAAAAAGGCGATTACTATCTCGCGGCGGGGACTTCCGCGCACGACGCGCTCAACAATATCCTTATCAAAAAGGGCGTGACCGACGCGCAAAAGGCGCGCATGGTCGGTAGCGGCAACGCGGACTTCGCGTATAAGATCACGGTCGCCGCCGACGATTTCGACAAGTACGCCGTATCGTCGTTCACCGGAAAGCCCGTTACCAATCAGTTCGACAATGCCGACGTCAATATTTACCAAGGCACTAAGGACCAAAAGATAACCTATCTTTCGCGTAACGACTGGGTGGGTACGTATCCTTCGGCGGTTTCGCTTACATGCACCGATCCGCAGATGATAAAGGATATGCAATACGCGGTCGAGATCGCAGAGGACGAAAACGCTAAGATCCCCGAATTTTACGGTACGGTTACTTCGACGATCGAAGGACTCGGCGAGAACGGGCTTACGCTCGCCATGCTCATGGAACTCGACTATGACGATCCCATGTGGAACGACCTGCTCAATCAGCTTACGTGGGAAGAGCAATGCACTCTCATCACTTACGGCTCGGCGGCGGTCGCGGGCGCTACGAGCGTAGCCGCGCCCATGTACACATCGCAGGACGGTCCGTGCGGTATCCGCCAAGGCGCGGGCACGCTCGACACGCAAATGGCGTTCCCGTGCAACGGGCTTGTCGCGGCGACGTTCGACGAAGAGCTTATAGAAGAACTGGGCAACGCGTTCGCGCATGAGATCCTTCATATAGGTTGCGTCGGCATTTACGGACTCGGCGCCAATATCCACCGCAGTGCGTGGAGCGGCAGGAGCTGGGAGTATTACAGCGAGGACGGGTTCCTTTCGGGCAAGGCGTTCTCGGCGGAATCTCAGGGCATGACCAAAAAGGGCGTGGTGCTTTTCACCAAGCATTTCGCGCTCAACGATCAGGAGCGCAACCGCTACGGCGGATCGGTGTGGGCTAACGAGCAGAGCATTCGCGAAGTGTATCTGAAAGCGTTCGAGGCGGGTATAACCGAAGGGCATACCAACGGCTTGATGAGTAGCTTCAACCGCATAGGTTGCACGTGGGCGGGCGCGCACAAGGGCTTGCTTACCGAAGTGTTGCGCAACGAATGGAACTTTATAGGGCAGGTGGAGACCGACGCGGGCGTCGGTACGCACATGCTCACTCCCGAAGCGCGCGCGGCGGGCGTGGTCGCGGGTCAGGATATTTGGATGTCCGGTCCCGACGTTCACGCCTTCGACAACTACAAAAACAATGCGACGGTATGCGCGGCAATGCGCGAAGCGTGCCACAGGATACTGTACACGACGCTCAATTCCAAAGCGATGAATAAATTGAGCAATAATTCCAAAGTCATTTATCACACGCCGTGGTGGCAAACCCTTATTACGTCGATGCAGATCACGTTCGGCATAATAGCAGGCGTTTGTATCGCCGTGACGGTAGCCGCGTTTGTGCTTGCGTATCTCGATAAAAAGCGCAACGGCGAAAAAACCGATACATCCAAACAAGGAGGAATATAATGAAAAAACTTAAAAGTGCGATCGCTTTATTTGCGGCGGTGATGACAGTTATGTCGTTGGGACTGATGACGGCTTGCGGCAATACGCCGCCCGAACCGCCGCCGTCGGGCGAAGTCACCGTAACGCGCATTGCGCTCAACACGGACGACGTGAAAAAGACTTACGAAATAGGCGAAACGTTCACGACCGAAGGCATCAAGGTGACGGCGTACATGAGCGACGATACCGACAAAGCGGTGGCGATCTCCGAATGCACCGTTACCAAACCCGACATGACGACGGCGGGCAACAAGCCGATAACCGTCGCGTACGGCGGCAAGAGCGCCAACTACATAATAACGGTCAACGCGCCCAAAGCGCACGAATGCTTGACCATATGTCCGATATGCGAAGGGTGCATGAACGAAACGTGCGAGCAGGACGCGTGCTTGACCAAATGCGGCGACAACGAAAGCAACAAGCTGTACAGGCTGGAAGCGGAAGACCCGCACGTGGCGCTCATAGACGGATCGCGCGGCGCGCTTAACAGGACCGCGGTCAAAGACGACGCGGGCGTGTCCGAGGAGATCAAGGAACGCAATAAGGACATCGTCTACATCGGCAACTTCAACGCCAATGCGGGCGCGAGCATCGATTACACGCTTTGGTCGACCGAAGCGACGACGGCTACGCTTTACGCGTCGGTGTGCAAACGCATGCAGTCGGCTATATTCACGCAGGGCATAGCCGTTTTAGTGAACGACGATATGATCGAGCGCAACACCATGGTCCCGTCGACAGGCGTCAATACCGATACCTGGGCGGATTTCGTTACCGTCAATCTCGGTTGTATCTCGTTGAAGCAGGGCGTCAACACGATCAAGTTCACCAATATTTCGGCTGACTTCGGCTACAACTTCGACAAAATACTCATCAACTCGCCCGTTCGATTGGGCTGGTCGGAATCGGAGTTGATCCACGAAGAAATAGACAAAACTCTGTACGACGCGGTGTTTGAAAACGTCGAAACCAAGGACGTTGCGGTGACCGAGCTTACCGCCGATACGCAGGTCAAATTCTTTACTTACAATGCGGGTACGGTAGGGATAACGGCGAGCATGGCAGCCGACGCCGAGTATACGCTCGACGATCTTAAAGCCAACGTCGCTTTCAAGCTGGACGGGGCGGACGCGGAAATAACGCTTGTCGAGCCGTTCAAAGGAACTACTGCGACCGACGACGGCGAAGGGAACCAAATTTCGCCGTTCGTCAAAGTGGCGATAGGCGAAGGCATTAAGGGCTATAACGATCTTGTTGCGGGCGCGCATACGCTTACGATGAGCGCGATAGGCGAGCGGTTGCCGGTAGTCGAAAAAGTCACGATCGACGTGATGACCAAAGGCATTTATTACGTTTACAGCAAGCTGGAACTCGATACCGAAAACGTATTGACGGAATACACGGTGGGCGATACGTTCGACGCGACGGGTCTTACCGCGGTCGCGACCAAGCGCGACGGCACGACCGAAGAGCTTACTCTCGACAAGCTGACGGTCGCTACGCCCAATATGAACGAACTCGGACTCAAACGCGTTAAGGTGAGTATAGGCAACGTCGAAGCGGAGTACGTCATAAATATCAAACCCAATATCCGCGTCATTGCGTTCGAGGGCGAAAATGAAAACACCATTCTTTCCGAAGGGCTTAACCGCGACGTTTGCGAACCCGGATCGCTCGTTCACTACGTAGGCGGCTTCGCCGACGCGATCGGCAGAAAGATCACGTTCGAGATAAACGCGAGCAAGGCGTGTACCGTTACCCTGTACGTTTCCGTTTCCACCAATTCGGGCGGTAGCTTCGCCGCGCGCGTGACGACGACGGTGAACGGCGACGACGCGCTCGGTCTTGACGGCACGGTGCCGAACGGAAGCTGGACGGAATTCGCTACCGTCGAACTCGGCACGATCGAGCTTAAAGAAGGCAAAAACGTCATATCGTTCGAAAAAACGGGCGGCGGTCCCGGCGACGGCTACAACTTCGATAAAATGGAGCTGGGCGTGACCGATGATGACGTAACGATCGATTGGTACGTCGATCCCGACGCACAGGCATAATAAAAACGCGCCGAAGCAAGATCGACGCAATACGGCAAAAGCGACGCTTTATAGCGTCGCTTTTGCGTTGGATAAATTCAAAAACATCGGTCGAAACGCCGAGCGAAACGGTATGCGGCGTTAATCGTTATTCGGCTGTTCTTTTGCGTTTTGCGCTTGGTCTGGTCGGGCGGAGTCGGGCGTTTGTTCGGATGAAATGCCGACCACATTGGTGACGGGCAGGGCGAACGCTATGCCTTGCCCCGCGGTTTTCAAGCCCGCCGAGCGGTATATCGCGTGCAATACATCGTCCTTTATGTCGGACGTGACGAGTATCATGACCATTTCTTTGTCGGGCTGTACGGATATATGGAAAAATTCTTCCGCCTCTTTGTTGGCGGTGCCTCTGCCGTGTATGACGGTACCGCCGCGCGCGCCCGCATCCTTGGCGGCGTCCATCACGACGTCGGTAAAGCCCGTGTTGACTATGCAAATAATGAGTTCGTGATTCATATCAATTCTCCTGCGGCTTGACCGCCATGCGGTTGTTGCTCAAAAATCCGAAAAGCAACGTGCCTATCATGCTGGACAGCGGCACGGTGTAAGCTATGCCTTTGCCGTTTTTTATGGTGCGGAACTTTTGTTCGAGCGTTTCGAGCGCGTCCTTGATCTTGTTTTCCTGTATCACGCCGATTATGACGGTTTTGTCGGAATCGTCGAAGCCCAGCCGCGACAGCATGTCGGCGTCCGCCGTGCCGCGTCCGAGCGTGACGAACTGCATGTTTATTTCAAACGACTGCAACAGGTCGATGTAGTATTCGCCCTTACTGCGGCTTACAATCGTCACGAGCAGTTCGAGCCGATTGTCGGTGACGGTGTTTTGCGCGCCGCGGCTCACCAAGCTTTTTACCTTGGCTATGCGCTTGCGGCGTTTTTCCTTTATCTCCGCGGCTTTGGCTTTGACGACGGTTTTTTTTGTCCGAACGTCCGTTCTTATATCGCGTTTTTTACTTGCCATTGTCGTCGCTCCACGCAAAGTCGATTATCTGCTCGTCGTCCGCCGAGAGTATGCGTTTCATGGTTATGCGGTTGCGCGCCTTTGCCGACATCACCGCTTTAAAGCCGAGCGCCTGTATGGTTATGAGCGGGATCATTGCTACCATAGCCACCACTCCGAACGCCAGCTCCAACACCGCGTCGGGCGCGACGACCGAACACGCGCCTATCGCGAGCGGCAGTATAAATCCGCTCGTCAACGGACCGCTCGCCACGCCGCCGGAGTCGAACGCTATCGCCGTGTACAGCTTCGGTACGAAAAACGAAAGCCCGAGCGACAGCAGATAGCCGGGGATAAGATAATACAGCACCGAAAACCCGTAAATTATGCGGATCATGGACAGCGCGATGGCAAGCCCTACGCCCAAGCACAGAGCGACGAGCATTTCCTTTTTGGTTACGCTTCCGCCCGTCACTTCTTCTACCTGTTTGTTCAAAACGTGTATAGCCGGTTCTGCGAGAACTACGACCATACCGAGTACGAAACCGAACACGGCGAGAAGCGCTTTATTGTCCGCCAGCATTTGACCGAGCTTTAAGCCTATGGGCATGAACCCTATTTTTACGGCGGTCAGGAATACTACAAGTCCTATGAACGTATAGGTAATGCCTATTATTATCTGTATTATTTTTTCGCGCGGAAGCTTTAATACCGTAAGTTGCAGTATCACGAAAAACGCGACTATAAGCGCGAGCGCGATAACGACTTCGCGGCACGTAACGAGCAGTACGCCGCCGAACTCGCTCAGCTCGGACGATACTGTGTACGTCGGCACGGTGTATTCGAGATCGCCCGTCGCCGTCATCGACAGGATGATGACCGCGAGTATCGGACCTATCGAGCAAAGCGCGACAAGCCCGAAGCTGTTTTCGTTGCTGTTTTTTCCGCCGACGGTCGTCGCTATGCCCACGCCGAGCGCCATTATAAACGGCACGGTTATCGGTCCCGTGGTAACGCCGCCCGAATCGAAGCACATGCCCAAAAAATCGCTCCTGCCGCTTTCTATCAACAGCGCGCACAGCGCGAAAAGCACCATGTAAAAAAACATGAGCATTGCCGACAGGTCTTTACGCAATATTATTTTAAGCACTGCGAGCAACAGGAATATGCCTACGCCCGCGCCGACGGTCACTATCAAGACCGTGCTGTTCATCACCGTTTTTACCTGTTCCGCAAGCACCGAAAGATCGGGTTCGGCGACGGTTATCAGCATGCCCATCAAAAAGCAAACTATCAAAAGCACGGCTATCTTTTTGGACTTGGTAAGTCCGCCGCCTATGTGTTCGCCCATAGGCGTCATCGCAAGATCTGCGCCGAGATTGAACAGCCCTATGCCGAGTACCAAAAACACTGCGCATACGGCAAACGCGGCTATCTCCGTACCCGTAAAGTTTACGAGCGGCGTAGCCGCCAGTATCAAAACTATTGCCGCAACGGGTAAAACGGATATGCCCGCTTCGCGAAGTTTTAAAAATACTCGCTTCATTGTTTGCTCCGATTTTGTATAGTATAACATCAAACGGCTATTTATGCAAGAAAATTTTTACACCGACGTCAAATTTACCGATATCGCGCGCGCTTGACAACGGACTTACGATATTGTAAGATATAATGTATGAAGTTAAAGCGCGATAAGCTTATACGATTTTTATTAAAGCCGCCGCTGTGGCTGTGCATAGTCGTTTGGGCGGCGGGCGCAGCGAGCCTTGCCGGCAGTATCACGCTGTATTATTTGGGCTTGGGCGCGGAAATGTTCGCGTTGCCCGTGCATATCGTCGCGCTCGTGTTTTTCGTGTTGTCGTTGTATGCCGTACTCACGGTTATAGGCGTTCCCGAACGCGCAAAGGACAAGCCGCGCGTGCAAAAGTTTTTTTCCAGTTACAGCACGCGCGCGTTCGTTTACGCGTCGTGTTCGATAATTTTCAACGGCTGTTACGTGGCGTTCGGTATAGTGGTCGCCAACGTAACGCAATCGCCGTGGTTGGGCGTGCTTGTCGGCTATCACGTGTTTTTGCTGTTGCCGCGAATATTGGTCATCGTGCCGAAGCTCCGCAACCGCGGGCGGGAAACGGATTTAAAGCGTCAGCAATTGCGCTCGTATTCGTACAGCGGGCTTGCGCTCGTACTGCTCGCGATAGCCATACTGCCCGTGATAAGAATGGTCGTCGAAGGAAAAAACAATTACAATTATTTCGTCGGCGTTGTTGCGTATGTTTCGGCTATCGCGTTATATACGTTTATCAAATTCGGTATTTCGCTTTACAATCTGAAAAAAGTGCGCGGAACGGACGACATGTCGCTCGTCGCGGTAAAAAACATCAGCTTCGCCGACGCGCTTATTTCCGTATTCGTATTGCAGGCGATGATGCTTAAAGAACTTCCGACGCGCCCGAACACGGCGTTGCTCAACGCTAAGCTCAATCCCGTTACGGGCGTATTGATATCCGTCGCGATATGCGCGCTCGGCGTGCATATGCTTGTGAGCGGGTTCAAAAAACTCAAAGCGTACAGCCGTGAAGCAGCCCAAGCGAGCGAAACGGAAAATGCGTCCCCGCCCGACTGCGCGGTCGAACAAGCGGACGGCGGCGCGCAAACCGTCGAGCGCACTCGAAGCGACGACGGGATAGCGGAAAGCGTCGAAAATAACGACGGCGCTTGACTCGGTCTAATGCTAATCTAATCGTATTCTAATGTCGGCGACCGATCCGATATGATATACTGTAAACGGTTTGACCGACCGCAGGTTTTCCGTGCGAATAATTGCAACAAGGAAGTGTATATGTCTGACGAGATGATCAAAATAGACGGGCTTGTAAAATATTTCGGCGACGTCAAAGCAGTGGACGGCGTGTCGTTTGACGTGCGGCGCGGCGAGTTGTTCGCGTTTTTGGGCGTTAACGGCGCGGGCAAGTCCACGACGATATCGATCGTTTGCGGTCAGCTCGAACGCGATGCCGGGCATATAGAGATAGACGGCGCGGATATCGACAAGCACCCCGCCCGCGTCAAGAGCGAGATAGGCGTGGTGTTTCAAAGCTCGACGCTGGACAGAGTGCTTACCGTTAAGGAAAATCTCAAAAGCCGCGCCGCGCTGTACGGGATATTCGGCGCGGAGTTCGACAAGCGTTATGCCGAGCTGGACGAAATGCTGTCGCTCAAAGAGCTTGAAAAGCGTCCCGTAGGCAAGCTGTCTGGCGGACAGCGGCGACGTTGCGACATAGCGCGCGCGTTGCTTCACCGACCCAAGATACTCATACTCGACGAGCCGACGACGGGACTCGATCCGCAAACGCGCAAAACGGTTTGGCGGGTGATAGACGGTTTGCGCAAAAGCGGCGACATGACGGTATTTTTGACGACGCACTATATGGAAGAAGCGGCGGACGCCGATCACGTCGTGATAATCAATTCGGGCAAGGTGGCGGCAAAGGGAACGCCCGTCTCGCTCAAAAACGAATATACGGGCGATTTCATTTCGTTCTATACCTGCGACGAAAAACCGCTCGATGCGTTGGGCAAGCCGCTCGCCAAGATCGCGGGCGGGTACAGGATAGAAGTAAAGGACACCGCGGAGGCCACTCGGTTGATAACTGCGCACCCCGAACTTTTTACCGACTACGAAATATCCAAAGGCAAAATGGACGACGTTTTTCTCGCGGCTACCGGCACGCGACTGACCGATATATAGGAGATATATATAATGAAAGGAAGCGACAACGCAATAAGGCAGACCGCGGCGTTTACCGCGCGCAATATAAAACTGTTTTTTAAAGATAAGGGCATGCTTATCTCGGCGCTCATAGCGCCGCTGATCATAATGTTTTTGTACGTGGTGTTTTTGCATAACGTGCTTAAAAGCTCGTTCACGGGCAGCCTGCCTGCGGAGTTCGTATTGAGCGACAAGCTTATGAACGGATACATCGCGGCGTACGAAATATCGAGCATACTCGCGGTGTCTTGCGTTACCGTGGCGTTTATAGCCAATATGACTATGGTCGACGACCGAATAACGGGCGTGCGCGCCGATCTTGCCGTTACGCCCGCAAAAGGCAAAGTGCTGGTTTTGGGATATTACTTCGCAACGGCGACAGTCACGGTCGCAATATGCTATGTCGCAATGCTCGTCGGATTTTGCTATATCGCAGCCATGGGTTGGAGCTTGTCGGTTCTCGACGTTTTTGCGATAATGCTCGACGTGTTGCTCGTGTCGCTGTTCGGCACGGCGTTGTCGTCGGTGGTGTGTTACTTCCTTAAAAGCCGCGGCGCTATGAGCGCGGTATGCACTATCGTGTCGGCTGTATACGGATTTATTTGCGGCGCGTATTATCCCATTTCGCAGTTTTCGCGCGGCATTGCGGACACCGTCATGTGCTTGCCTTGGACGTATTGCACGGGGCTGTTGCGCTCGCACTTTATGCTCGGTTATGCGAGCGGGTTCGCCGACGCGGGCATGCCCGCCGATATAGTCGAAGAAGTGATGTTCGCGCTCGACGCAAAGATGAGCTTTTTCGGAACGACCGTTCCCGTTTGGGCAATGTACGTCGTTGTTATATGTTCTACGCTTGCGCTCGTCGGCGTGTTCGTATTGCTCAATACGGCGAGATCGCGCAAGAAAAAAAGACATCTTCGAGCGTCGGCGATCAATCGATGACAGTGTGATCGATAAAAAAATCGAGCGGTTTTTTTGTGAAACAGATCAGCTTTGCCAACGTTTTTAAGCGTAGGCTTTTGCCGCTCTCGAATTTGCGCAGCGTTTGCGGGCTTATACCGCACAGCTTGCAAAACCGCGATCTGCTCAATTTGTTGAGCTTTAAATATTCGTTTAAGTTCTGCTTTTTGAATTTTATGATCACTTTCGGCATGTGTTTCTCCCTGTGACCGTAGTGGTAATATATAGATTATATCGCATATGTATACAAATGTCTTAAAGAATCACAATCGTGGTTGAATTTTTTTGTGCAAAAAATGTGTAAACCGTTGACTGCGGCAACAGCGCGGGGGTATAATAGCGGTATAAATTATTTATCGGGGATCGACTGTGTCGCGAAAAAATATCAAGCCGCCCGACGTTCCGTGCGGCGATTTCAATACTTTAAAGTTTATGCTCAAAGCTTTGTACGGGCGCGAGCGCGACGAACTGGCGGAGCGGCTCATCGAGCGGTTCGGCGACGCGCGCGGCGTGTTTTCCGCGACGCACGAGGAATTGACGAGCGTACACGGTATCACCGATCGCGTCGCGACTTTTTTCAACGTCGTATATCCGTTGAAACGCCGCACCGCGCTTAACGCATTGCCGCGCGATCTTACGGAACTGCCTGCGCTCGACGGGTTTGCGGCGGCGATGATTGCGAGCGAGCCTTACGCGATAGACGTTGCGCTGTATCTCGATCGCGACGGCGCGCCGATATGCGCCGAGCGTTTGCCCGAAAGCGAGCTTATACGCGCGGCTGTCGCGGGCGCGTGCAGACACGACGCTCAAAAATTCGTATGGATAGCGCATGCGCCAAAATGCGCCGAGCGTTCCGCGGCGCATAACGCCGAGCTTGCGCAGACCGTCGCAAGGCTAAAAGACGTGCTCGGCATACTCGGCGTGGAATTTATAGGGCGCATGCAATTTTATGACGGCAAGCGCGTCGAAAACGCGACGGGCGACCCGCAACGCACCGTCGAAGTTTAGCGACGGGGCGGGGCAAAACGTTTTATTTATCTGCGGCGGTCGCGTTTTTTGCCGTCGAAATATTTTATCATCATTCCGAGCGTTTGCGCGGGGATGATGCGTTTCAGCGTCGCGTATGTATCTATTCGCGGCGTTTTGTTTTTGGCGTACATTTCCGTCAAAAGACTGCCGAGCGCGGCGGGGTCGGGGTTTTCGGTCAGCTTCAATAATGCTTTTTCGCGTTCGCCGAGCTGTCCGTTCATCAGGAACGGGAGCAGTTGTTTCATGTCCATATTACAGTTTCCTCGCGCACTTTTTTGTAGTCGTCGTCATACAATATGATATGCGCAGTATCAGAGATTTTAAACCGCAAAACGACAAAAACGCCGCCGATGCTTCTGCGTCGGCGAACGCCGCCGACGGGCTTTATGCCAAGTATGCGGACTATTCCGAAAGCGAGCTTATGTCGGAGCTTATGCGCGCCGTATCGTCGGCGCGGTCGGACGGCTCGTTTTCGCCCGAACAGCTGGACGAGTTTGTCGGGTTCGTCGCGCCGAGCCTTGACGAGCAGTCGCTCGCTAAATTGCGCGCGCTCGTGGAAACCGTCAAAAGCGCAAAGTAGATAAAGTAGACAACGGTCGCGGATAAACAAGCGTCGCGTTACAAATGCGACGCGTATTGCCGCGCCGTTCTATCCTTATTTTATAAGAGTCGTTAGCCGCGATAAAATGCCGTCGCGGCGATTTTCGCATGTAAACGATTAAACTTGACTTGCGCGGCGAAATGGGTTATCATATTATCGAATAAACGCAAAAATTTCGTCGAGGATATCATGGACGTAAAAGACACGGTAAAAGAATTATTCGAACCGACGTTCGAGGCGATAGGCGACAGCGATCTCGGCTACGATCAAAAGCGGTCGCTGTTGTACGATCTGTATTGCTTTGCGTGCGCGATCTGTTCCGATTATGCGGCGCACCCGTTGAACACGCTGTTCGAATACGGCTGTTGTTTTTTGATCGAGCCGACGCGCCATCCCGACTATACGCCCGATTCGCCACAATTCGTACATACTGCGGCGTCGTCCGACGTACTGCCGAGCGGCGGGCGTTGGTACAAGCGGCGCGACGAGTATTTTATCAAGTACGATTACGGCTCGCCGCTGTTCGACAGGCTGGTCGCGAGCGAAATTATCCCGCCCGACGACCGCAAGCCCATAGCGTCCGTATCGCTGTATGCGGCGGCGTACTGCGTGTGCAATCTTTTCAAAGCTCTGCGTCCGCTGTGGTATGCGTATTATTTTTATCTCGACGCGACCAACGAGCCTGTCGACGAGGAGTTCGACGACAAGCTTTTCGAGCTGTTGCACGACAAAAAGATTTACGAACAGGCTATGGCGGTGCGCGGGTCAATGCTCATAGGCGACGAGAGCGAGCTTGACGGCGCGCAAAAGCTTCTCAACTGGTACAAGCCGTTTATCGACTACCGCCGCAAGCATATTTTCGATCTGTTGGAAAAGCGCATGACGGACGGCGATATAGATTTCGTGTGCGAATATTCGACTGCGTTGTTGTCGTGCTATCCCGACAGCGTCGGGCTTATAAACTGGAACGCGGCGGCGCGCACCGAGCGTATAGTTCGCGACCGCGACGGCGCGGCGTTGCCCGCGCTCATACGCGATCTCCGAGACTTCGCCAAAGCTGCGGACGGTTCGCCCGTTATCGAAAAGTACTTAAAGCTCGCCGAGCTTATGCAAAAAAACATCGACGCAAACGGTTGACGGGCGACAAGGCGGAGCGGCGTGCGCGCAATGCGCGCGCGACAGACAAAAGTCAAACTATACCGAAAGGGGTAAATTTATGAAAAGCAATTTGATAGAAGTCGCGGCGGGTCGGGCAAAAGCCGATCTCGTAATAAAAAACGCAACGGTCGCAGACGTTTTTAACGGCAGATACGTGCGCGGCGACGTGGCGGTCTGCGGCGACCGCATTGCGGGCGTGGGCGAGTATTCGGGCAAGGTCGAGATCGACGGCACGGGCAAATACGTCATTCCGTCGTTCTACGACGCGCATTTGCATTTCGAGTCCGTGATGGTGCGTCCGAGCGAGTATCTTAAACTCGCTATCCCGCGCGGCGTGACGGCGTTCAACGCCGACCCGCACGAGATAGCCAACGTGCGCGGCGTCGACGGGATAAAGTTCATGATCGACGACGTTAAAGGCATTCCCGCCGACGTGCATTTCATGATGCCGTCGTGCGTTCCCGCCACCGGCGAGGACCATGCGGGGTGCGTGCTGGACGCCGCCGCCGTCAAAAAAGCGGTGGACGAGCTCGGCTTGTTCGGCTTGGGCGAGATGATGAATTTTCCCGGCGTGGTCGGGTGCGATCCCGACGTTATGAAAAAGCTCGAAGCGTGCGAGATAACGGACGGGCATGCGCCGTCGGTCTCCGGCAACGCGTTGAACGCCTATCTTTGCGGCGGCATACTTACCGATCACGAATGCGAGAGCGTGGACGAAGCGCTCGAAAAGACGGGCAAGGGCATGTACGTGCTTATCCGCGAGGGCAGTCAGACGCGCAATCTCAAAACGCTTATAAAAGCGGTCAACAAGCGCAACCTGCGCAGGTTTTTGTTCTGTACCGACGATCGCAATATAGAGGATCTTAAAAATTTCGGCACGGTCGGCAATGCGGTACGGCTCGCCGTGCAATGCGGTTTGGAGCCTATCGACGCGGTAACGATAGCGTCTTTAAACGCGTTCGAAGCGTACGGCGTTAAGCGTCACGGCGCGATCGCGCCCGACTATTCGGCGGACTTTTTGCTGTGCGGCGACGACGCGGCGCAGACGGTCGAGCGCGTTTATTACCGCGGAAAGCTCGTGGCAAAGGACGGAAAACCGACGTTCGACGTAAAGCCCGCGCCGTGCGACGGAATGCGTAAAAGCGTGCGCGTAAAGCCGATGACCGAGCGCGATTTCGAGTTCGAGTTTAAAGCGGGCATGCCGATAATGCGCGTGTTTCCCGACACCGTCGTCACCGAAGCGGCGACGGCGACAACGCGCGACGGGCTGGATCTTATGTGCAGTATCGAGCGGCACGATGCGAGCGGGGATATAGGTCACTGCTACGTTCAAGGCTTTAACCTTAAAGGCGGCGCGATAGCGCAAACGGTGGGACACGACGCGCACAACATAACCGCGCTCGGCGACAATGCGAAGGACATGTTGCTCGCCGTAAACAGCTTGGGCGAGGACGGCGGGCTTGCGGTCGTCAAAAACGGTAAGCTCATAGGCAAGCTCCCGCTCGAAATAGCGGGGCTCATGACCGATCTTCCCGCCGACAAAGCCATCGAAACGCGCGCCGCGCTTTTTGCCGCGCTCGAACAAATGGACTACAACAAAAATATCGAGCCGTTCATGCTGTTGTCGTTTTTGACGCTTATAGTCATTCCCGACGTCAAGCTCAACCATAAAGGCTTGTTCAGCGTCAATAAATGGGATTATCTGTATAAAGGTTGACGCGCTCGCGCTCGAATTAAAAACAAAACCGACCCCGTTTAAGGTCAAACGCTTTGACGGGGTCGGTTTTTATGTGTCGGTATTTTGCGGCGCGACGGCGACGCGTACTCATTTTTTGATGAATGTCAGGCATTCCGCCGTGCCGTCGTCGGCGGTGGAAACGGTTATGCCGTTGGCTATGCACTTTGCCGAGCGGTTGAACAGACAGGGCGCGTTACAGCATACGTCGGTATCCACCGAGTGGTCGGGCTTGGAAAACTCCGCCGCGCTTTCGGTATTTACGTTTTGCTGTTTGACGACAGGCTCGTACGTAGTGCAGGACGTGCCGCTCGAAACGGCGATGTCCTTGGCGCAACAGCAGTAGCCGTGATTGTATTTGCAATCTTTTTGTCCGCATTTGAGATCGTACATAGTAAAGCTCCTTGAAAATAGGTTTATCGATAGTATTGCCGATTTACCGTTTATTATACTGTGCGGCGCGGCGATTTATGTTTGCGGTATGTACAAATCTCTATACGCTTGATTTTTTGTTGCGATTGTGATACGATTGTGATATAAACTTTATACAGGCAGATTTACTGTCAAAATATTGTATCCGTGCGGAGGTATTTTATGAAAAACAAGCTGTTGCGTATCGTGTCGTTGTCGATTTGCGCCGCGCTGTGCGCACTCGGTTTTGTCGCTTGCGGCGAGCCGATCTCACCGCCGCCCAAAGAGCCGACGACGTTTACAGTCACGTTTGAAACCAACGGCGGCACGCCCATACCGTCGGTAACGTCGGATAAGCCCGTCAGCCTCGAAGAGTTGCTCGACGGCAAAACGACGGAAAAGGAAGATCGGGTTTTCGACGGCTGGCATTCCGATAAAGCGTTGCTCAACAAGGTCGGACTTAAATTCGTAGCGGACAAAGACATGACGTTTTATGCTAAGTGGCGCGACTATACCGACGCGGAATTGCTTACGAACGCCGTGCAAAACACGCGAAAAACCGCTGTGGCGGCGCACGATACGGGTGCGGTCAGGTTTTCGTCGTCCAATTACAACGTCGTCGACGTAACGCTTACGCTCGATAACGGATCGATAACGTCGGGCGCGCGCGAAGCGAGCGGCAGGTACTATAAAGACGGAGCGTTTTATTATACGGACGCCGACTCCGAAAAAACCAAGCTGCAAGAAAAACAGCCCGATACCGCCGCCGAGTTCTTGTATACTCGGATCGCCAATACCGTCAATTATAACGTAAAAGGCTTTTATTCGGTTTTTGCGCCGCTCGCCATGTATAAAACGATAGGCGCGGCGCAATGCTCGTTCGTTCGCGACGGCGATACGTTTACGATCGCTTATCTAAGGAACGACAGCGGCATAAAGCTTAATTGGAGCGCGGAAAACGATCCGTGGGTGTATTTCGACGCGGGCAAGATCTTTAAGTTTACGGTAGCGAACAAGCGTATCGCCAAGGTGGAGCAGATCGCGATATCGGAGCCGTACCGCACTATCGAATTCTATTACGACGGCGACGAAAACATCCCGCAAGTTCCGAAGCCGCAGGACGAAAGCGCGTACGTTCAAAAATGGCAGTTGCGCGTCGACGGCAGTAACGTGATGGTGACCGAGCTTAACAAGTCGGAGATGGACAAGGCGATCTACGGCGATTCGTTCAAACAGATCACCGATAAACAAACTTATTATTATGACAAAGAAATGCGAAACGAGGTGCCGTTCGATGCGAACGGCGTCGCGCCCATAACCGAGCATACGGAGCTGTATCATGCCGAAGTGCGGATGGAAGATCTTGTCGTCGACGGCTTTACGTTTACGGGGAACAGAGATCTTTTGCGCGAAGGCGCGTCTGTCGAGAACGGCGTCAAGGTGACGACGTTCCGACGCTTGGATAATAACGCGTTAGGCACGTACTATATATCCGTGAGCGCGACCCCGTCGGCGGCGACTGCGGAAAATAAGGAGTTCACTGTCGAGCTTGTCGACAAGCAGGACGGCGAAAATATAGAAGTGCAGGACTTTGTCGGCAGTAAGGAGGTCACGGTGTCCAAAGCGATAACGCGCGAAATAACTATCAAGGTCACCGCGTTGAAGGGCGGGCATACCGAGTATATCCGCGTTAAACCTTGTTCTACGACCGATAGCGAATAAAGCTTAAAGCCGCGTAAACGTTTGCGCGGCTTTTGCATATGCGGAAATTTTGCGCACGGCGTTTGTCGACGCGCGGCAATACTCTTGATTTGCGACTGTGTTTGTGGTAAAATCGTAGAGTGAGCAATAAATTTTCGCAATCGTTGCGCGCCGCTTTCGGCGACGGACAAAACGGCGAGCGCGTCAGGCAAAGGCGCATACCGCCGCGCAAGACTTCGGTGTACGAGCTTTTATCGTACGCTATATTGCCCTGTCTTTTTACGATGGTGGGCGCGATGCCGTCGACCGCGATCTGGTTATTGCCTGCGATCTTGCCGTTGTTATACGTGTTTTACCGACGGTTCGGGATATATTTCCCGTTTGCGTGCCTGTGCGTTTACGGGCTTGTTTCGCTCACGCTCAATTACGATATTTTGACGGCGGTGTATTTTTGCGCGCTCGTATTCGGCTTTGTCGGGTTGGTGCTTTCGTGTCAGCTCTCGCCGTATCTCGCGTGCGCCGCATGCGCCGCGGTGTTTGCGGCGATAGGCGCGCTTGCGGGCGTCGGCGTAGTCAGGCTTGCCGAAGGCGTGCCCGTATCGGAGATCGCCGCCAAGTACGTGCTCGACGAACGCGCCGATCCCGTGATATCGTTTTTTGCGCGCGATTATTACGAGCACGCCGAGCTTGCGCCTAACGAGATAAAGCTCGAACCGCAGGACGACGGCTATGCGCTCGCCGCGGCGTCGGCTTTTTCGGAGTGGGCGGGCGACGAGTTCGGATATTATATATGGTACTACTGCATACATTACGGCGCGATTGCGGGCGCGGTCGGATATTTTGTCGCTGTAATCGTAAACCGCCGCACCGCGAGCTGTTACGACGACGGCACGACGGACGCGGAAATAGCGTTGAGCACGCGCGCGCTCGGCGGAGTGCGGGTGGAAAAAACGCCCGTCGCCGCAATGCGCGTTCCGCGTTCGTATTTGTGGGCGTGCCTGTTGCCCGCCGCATTGACGGCGATGATTTTGAGCTTTGTCGGCGGTTACGATTTTTTGTCGTCCACGGTCATGCATGCGTTCGTCACTCTGCCGTCGGCGTTCGGGTGCTTTACGTTGCTCGCCTTTTTCGCGTCGCTGTTCAAGGGCAGGGCGAGAACGGCGGCGACGGTAGTCGTTGCGGTCGTCGGCGTGACGGCGGTACTGTTTCCGATAGCGCTGTTCGCGACGTCGATATTGGGCGTTTGCGACTGTATACTCGACCTGCGGTTTTGGACGAATTTCATAATGACCGATTAGCAACGGGGCTATACGCGCCGTGCCGCTTTATATGCGTTTTTATCGAATGCGCGCTCGGATATCCGAGCGTTTTTTTGTGCGACGAACTGCGCTGAAAACGCGACGAACGTATCGGCGAACGACGTTTGTGATGCGGCGGACAGCGTTTGTGTTTTAACGAATGTTATTTGTAACGCGCGGTGTTTGCGATGTCACGACGGTATTGAAAGCGCGTTTATATAATGTTATAGTAGACGTAATTAAACGGGACGTACGCCCGTTTATAAAGATCTATTCGGGAGGACGATAATGAAAAAGACAAAAAAAGCGTTGTCGCTTATGCTGGGCGCGGTCATGTCGGTTTCGGCATGCGCCTTGGTCGCGTGCGGCGATCCGGCGCAAGAACCGCCGGAGCCGAGCGACGTTTTGCTCAACTTTGTTGCGGCGGACGGGAGCAACTTCGATACGGACGTGACGTTCGATTCCAAAAAGTTCAAGCTCTCGCTCGACCTTAACAAAGACAAAACGCTTAAACTCGTCGGCACGTGCGGCGGCAAAGCCGCGACGGGCGGCGGCGGTCCGGGCGGACCTGGCGGACCGGGCGGGGGATTCCCCGGCGGAGGTCAGCAACCCGGCGGTGGTCAACAACCCGGTGGTGGCGAACAGCAGCCCGGCGGTGGTCAACAACCCGGCGGCGGAGAAGTTACGCCGCCCGCGCCCGCAAGCATACTCGCGTCTGCGGCGGAAGGCGAAGATGAAGAAGACACTACCGATTATACGCAATTCAACTTTACCATTCCCGGCACGTGGACGGAAGAAGCGGGTTGGGGATACACTCTTAAATTTACCGACGGCAAAAACACCGAGATAGTAGCTAACTACGATAAGACGTCGGGACGGCATTACTTCTATTACTACATGACCCCGAAGATCGGCGAAACGACGGTCGCAGAAACACAGGTCAAGTTCGAAGCCAAGGATTCCGCCTACCGTCAAAAGCTGGACGCCAAGTACGTTACGGACGAAGAGCGCAAAAGCGTTTACATGTTCCGCGGCGGACAGGAAGGCGGTTCGGGCAATCTTTCGATGGGCTATGTATATTTGTTGAACGGCGGCGGCGTTGTGTCGCGTTCGGGAAAATCCAACGGACTCAGTTACAGCAATAAGGGCAATTGGTCGGAGGACAAGACCGCGCACGTGATAACGATGGATATCGACGGCAAGGCGTACGTCACCGACGCATACTGCGATATTGCGGGCAAAGAAGGCTACCGTATGCAGTTCGCCGCGGCGAGCAGCGGACCGTGGGGCGGTTCGAGCACGATGACGCTTTACGCGTCCTGTGATCCGAGCAAATTCACCTGGGACAGATACGTCGATTCCGATTTCGAAGGCGAAGTCCAAGCCGTTTGGGCGGGTACCGAAGAAACGGGCGCCAAGTACGAACTTCGTTTGACGAGCAAGGGCTTTGCCAAGATAGTCACCGAAGCGGGCAAGATACTCAGGACCGAAAAATATACGATAAGCGGCGACACGCTTAAAGTGGGCGACTGGATGTCCGTCGGCGATACGATAAATATCAAGTGGGAAAAAGCCGCGCCCAATCCGTTTACGCCCGGAGAAAAATACGACATTACGTTCAACAGACCTGCGGCGTAAAGGAAACAGTATATGGAACCGCAAGAAAAGTTGCAAAAAATGAAAAAACTCGGCAAGATATTCCGTATCGTGTCGCTCGTTACGGGCATACTCGCCGTGTTTATCGTCGTATTCTTTTGCCTTGCTCCCGCCACCAGTCTGACGACGGACATAGGCAAATACGCAAAGGGCTATAACTATTACGGCTGGCAGTTGATATTTCTCGGATGCGGGTATCCGCCGCTCAAAATCCTGTGCTTGTTCGAGGAGCAAAGCACGATCGCGGGCGACTACGTGCCCAATACGTGGGATTTCGATTTTAACATCGCGACGTTCATGGGCTTGATATTGCCTATAATAGCGGTCGTCGTTTGCGGCATAGTTTCGATCAAAATGAAAAACCGCGGCAAAGCGACGTGCGAATTCGTCGCGGCGGGCGCGATACTCATAGGCGGGATACTGCTTGCGTGCTGCGCGCCGCTTTCGGTAAACGTAGCCACGGATATGGGCGCGGGCGTGGGCTTTAAAAACCAGTACTTGCTCCCCGCGGTGGAAGCGGGTACGTACAAAACCCTGTTCTATCCCATATTTGCTTGTATCGTATGCGTGCTTATAGCATTGTTCAAATCGTTCCGCGGCGCGTTTTTGCTGTATCAACGCAATTATGCGCGCAATAACAGACCCAACTAACACAAAAATTCAAAAAGGAGAATAAATATGGAAAAAATCAAAAAGAAATTTATAGCCATTATCGGCGCGGTGGCGGGTGCGTTGCTCGCGCTGATGACTGTGATAACCTGCGTCATGTATTCCATGCGCGAATACATGGATCAGTTTCTCGGCACGGGCAAGAGCCATACCGTTTCGAGTTCCGATCTCGAAGCCGACTATATAGACTACGAGTGCAACAGCAAGGAAGAGGCTTTGAAGCTCGCTCAGGACATGACTCAGAAAACGGCGGAAGAAGGCATAGTTTTGCTTAAAAACGAAAACAACGCTTTGCCGCTCGCGTCGTCCGAAAAATTGACGCTTTTGGGTTACTACGGCTGGCACAACAACATGTCGGGCGGCGAAGATCCCGCTACGACTTCGGGCGCCATATCTTTGCATAAGGGCATAGAAGCGGCGTTCCCGACCAATCCCAACGTCAATTCGACCAATGTGTACGCAAAGAGCGAATTGAAGGAAGGCGAGGTAGTAAGCACGCTCGACGCGCAAAAGGCGAGCTTTGCCGAATACAAAACGGCTGTCATCACGTTGAAGCGCAATTCGGGCGAAGGCAACGACCAGGTCATGGATTCGGGCGCGGCGGAAAACAACCGTACGGGTCTTACCGCCAACCGCGCCGAAATGAAGCTCATCGACTATGCGTGCAAGAATTTCGAAAAGGTCATTCTTATAATCAACGCGGCGAACACGATGGAGCTCGGTTTTCTCGACGAAAACGATCCCAACATGAAGGACGGTATTTACACCGATCCGTACAGCGGCGAAAAGTACGACGTCAGCAAGATATACGGCGCGTTCTGGGCGGGTTGCTGCGGTAGCCAAGGCGGCAAAGCAATGGCTAACATTCTCAAAGGCACGGTCAACCCTTCGGGACACACCCCCGACATCTATGCGCGTACGCTCCGCAACGATCCGTCGTACGTCAACTTCTCCGACTTTAAGTACGACAACAGCGCGTCGCTCGATTCGTATGCGGCAAGCACCTACTTCGTGGAATACGAGGAAGGCATTTACATCGGCTACCGTTACCACGAAACCGCGGCGAAGGAAGCGGCTAAGGGCAACTATGCGGGCTACGACTACGACAAAGCGGTCGTGTATCCGTTCGGCTACGGTCTTTCGTACACCACGTATTCGCACGAGTATGCCGAAACCCCGACTTACGACTCGGCGACTCAAACCTACAACTTCAAAGTAAAAGTTACCAACACCGGCAACAAAGCGGGTATGGGCGTTGCGCAGATCTATGTCAACGTGCCTTGGCAACAGGGTCAGGTCGAAAAAGCGCACGTCGTGCTCGGCGGCTTTGCCAAGACCAAGGAGCTTGCCCCCGGCGCGAGCGATACGGTAAACGTAGAGATCAAACGCGATTACTTTACTTCTTACGACTACACCGGCGAAAAAGCGTACGTTTTGGACGCGGGCGACTATAACTTCTATCTTGCGAGCGACGAACTCGGCAGCCACAGCTGGGCGGCTATCGACGAGATGAGCGCGACGGACAAAGCCAAAGTGCTGTGGACGGACACGCTCGACAAAAAGATAGTGTTCAATGCAAAAGGCGCGGGCAAACGCTTGACCGACGAAAAAATAGCCACCAACGTCATGGACGACGAAACCAACTACAAGTTCAAGAAGTACGGCGACGGCAGCACGGGCGACGGATTTATCCACGACTTTACGCGCGCCAACTTCAAAGACTCGTTCCCCACGGCGCCCGTAGGCAACGATAAAATATTGAGCGACTCCCGTGCGCTCAAACAGGTCGCGGTCTACGACGTATGGGACAGCGCCGAGCAGAACGGCGTCGACCAAAACGGCAATGCGATCAAAGCCATGCCCGAAGTCGACACCGATAAAACGAGCTATGCGCTTTCCGATATGCGCGGCGTGGACTTCGACGATCCGAAGTGGGACGACTATATCGATCAATTCACCGTAGATAGCATGGCGTACATGTTCTCCAACGGCGGCTGGCAAGCGCCTGCCGACGTAGATAACGGCGTTCCCAAAACGTGGGATACCGACTCGCCGTACGGCTATTACGGTCACTCGCTCACCATCAACGGCGTCAACAAATGGTACTGCGGCGCGCCCATGGTAGCCGCCACGTTCAACGTAGAGCTTGCGAAAAAGCTCGGCGAAGCGTTCGGCGAAGAAGCATGGCAGCAGAAGCAGACCGACGGCGCTCCTATAACCGGTCTTTACGGCTTCGGTATGAACCAACACCGCAGTGCGTTCGGCGGACGTAACTACGAGTATTACAGCGAAGACCCCGTTCTTTGCGGCAAGATAGGCATGGCGGAAGCTTCCGGCGCGTCCGGCAAAGGCTTGATAGTCTACATGAAGCACTACGTCATGAACGATCAGGAATATCACCGTCAGGACAACGGCTACTGCGCTTGGGTCAACGAACAGGCGTTCCGCGAAGTATATCTGCGCGCTTGGGAGATATACATGAAGGAAGCCAAAATGACCGTTAAGTACTACGCGGTAGACGAAGAAAGCGGCGAATACAAAATGGCGGAAAAGGAAATGACCGCAGCTACCGGCATCATGACCTGCTACAACCGCATCGGCGCAACCTACGGCGGCGCGAGCGTTTCCATCAACGGCATACTTCGCAGCGAATGGAAATTCACAGGCACGGTATTGACCGACGCGGGCGGCGAACCCGATACGTACATGACGACCGACCTTGCTCTGCGCAGAGGACAAAACTTGACGCTTTCCAACAACGGTACGCAGGGTCTTTACGACACCGAAAGCAAGACCGCGGTGTGGTGGCTCAAACAGTCCACGAGACACTTGCTCTACAACAAAGCCAACTCCAACATTTTGGTAGGGCTTGCCCCCGGCGATTACGTATACTACGACATGTCGCCGTGGCAGATAGGCATAATCGTCGGTTGGGTGATCGTCGGATTGCTCGCGGCGGGCGCGGTAGTCGTTTGCGTGCTTGCGGCTAAGGACGTCATCAAGCTCAAAGAAAAACAAAAAACCGTAAGCGAAGAAGAAGACTATTAAGACAGCTTGGTTTTCATTCCTCCTATTAAGGTAAAGCGAACGTTCGCTTGCCTGCAAGATCGTCCGTCCCCTGTATCGGGGGCGGGCGATCTTGTCGTTTGTGCGCGAAATTTTACCGTTTGTATTTACGGTCTTGCATTTCGTGTTCCTTTATGGTAGAATGTATCGGAAAATACAGTCCGACCGCACGGGGAACATGAAAGACGCGATAGTTAACTTTTTTACTCATATATTCGATTATTCGTTCGTGATACAGCTCTTAGCCATCGCCGCCGCGACGGTGTTGCTTTTGGGCGTTGAGTATAAAAAGTTTAAACCGTGGCGGTTTGTCATCGATCTTGTGTGGCTGACCGCAACGTTCATAGCCGCGCATTTGGCGTTGCATGTTTTTGCGTTGCTCGTGTGGCGCGGCTTTACGTCCGATCTGCCGTACTTTATAGGTATAACACTATATACGTGCGTAGCGAGCAAGCATAAATGGATAAACCGTCTTGCTATGGGCAGCGTCGTGTTTTCGCTATGCACGGTCATGGCGGCGCTCGGCACGATATTCGGCAACGCGATAGAGATCGCGATAGACGGGTTCGACATAGCGGTCACAAAGATCTTGTCCAACTTGATAATAATCGGTTGCGCGGCGTTGTTTTTCCGCTATCCGTTGTTCAAGTTCGAAACGACGGTGTTTGACTGCGCGCTCAACGTGTCGTGCAATCTTTTGTCCGCGGCGCTGTGCGTCATTTACGAATATGTGCGGCGGTCGAGCGCGGAAATGATGCGGTTGAGCTGGAAATTTTCGGGGTTTATCACCGTCGTGCTATTATTTTTGTTTTTGATAAACATAGCCACGTATTTCATGACTTACGGCTTGTGCAAGGAGCGCGAGCGCGCGCTCGAATACCGCGTGCGCGAACAAAAAAGCGAATCGCTCAAAGAGCTGTTGGCGCTCAACGAGCATAAGCTTTCGGAACTGCGCGAAATGCGGCACGACGTCAAAAACCAGTACGCGTATATGCAAATGCTCATCGAAAAGAAAAAGTACGGCGAGCTGAAAAGCTATTTCGACGAGATAGTCGGCACGCTCGCAAAACCGTTGTATGCGTGCGTGGACAGCGGCAACGCGCTCATAGATCAAGCGCTCAATCTCGAACTTGCCAAAGCGGGCGAATCGGGCGTTAAAATGAACACGCGCGTCGCCGTGCCTGCCGAGCTTCCGTTTTCCAAATCGGCTATACTCGGTCTGTTCACGAACGTTATAGATAATGCGATAGAAGCGTGCTTGCGCGAAAACATCGAAGAGCCGTGCGTGGACGTCGTGCTGAGCATGCAGGGCGATTATATGCTGTTTTGCGTCACCAACCCGACTACTCGCGCCGATACCGAAACGGACGCTTTGACGTGGCACACGAGCAAGGCAGATAAAGCGTTGCACGGCTACGGCGTAAAGATAATCCGCAAGATAGTAAAAAAGCATAACGGCTATCACCGCTGTTTCATAAAGGGCGGTAACTTCGTGTCGGAAAGCTTGCTCGACACGCACTACAAAGAGAACACGGGGGGGGGCATTGTTAATGAATAGGATCACGGTCGCCGTCTGCGACGACGAAGAACATACGCTCGATATAATTTCGGCATCGGTCAAAAAGGTGTTCGCCTCGCACAACGTCGATGCGGAAGTGCATTCGTACAAGAGCGCGTCATTGCTGTGGGCGGGCTTGCACGAGCAGTCGTTCGGCTTGCTGTTTTTGGATATCAATATGCCCAATACGGACGGCATTGCGATCGGGCGCAAGATCTGCGGCATGAAGGACAAGCCCGATATCATTTTCGTGTCGAGCAACAGCGACAGAGTTTTCGATACGTTCGCCGTCAATCCGTTCGGGTTTGTGCGCAAGGCTAATTTTATAAAGGATATCGCGTCGGTCATCGAGCGGTACGTCGCCGAAAAGGCAAAGGACGCCGCGCCGCCGCTCGTGCGGCTCGAACTGAAAGAGCGCGGAAAGCTCGTCACGCTCAACGCGTCGCTCATCAAGTATGCGGAATGCCTGCGCAACGAGCAGGTGCTGTACATGGACGGGCAGGACGACGTGGTGTTGCGCTCGCGCATGACCGTACTCGAAAGCGAGCTTATAAAGCACGATTTTATCCGTATCCACAAGGGATACATCGTAAATTGCGCGTACGTCAAACGGTTCGACGGGAACAGCGTCACGCTGACAACGGGCGAAACGTTGCCGGTAGGCAGGTCCAAGCATAACGAAGCGATGGATACCTATCTCGAATACATACATAAAAACGGCATTTCCATAATCGGGTAAACGTCGCTCGAACGAACGGTTTTTTTCGTGCTTGTTTGTTTTGCGGAGCGTTCGCAAAAATCGTACATAATTCGATTGCGTATAGATTTGTATGACACTTTAAAAACTTGACAAGGTCGAGTGTTTTTTGATACAATATTTTCGGCATACAGGGAGATACGAAGATGAAAGTAATTTTGTTGAAAGACGTAAAAGCACAGGGCAAACAGGGCGACGTCGTCGAAGTGTCGGACGGCTACGCGCGCAATTATTTGTTCCCTAACAATCTTGCCAAGCCCGCTACGGCGACTGCGATAAACAGCATCAAGATATCCAAAGAGGCGGAAGCGCGGCGCAGGCAGATAGAACACGACGAGGCTGTCGAGCTGTGCAAAAAGCTCGCGGGACTGACGGTCACCGTCAAGATAAAAACAGGCGCAAACGGCAAGCTTTTCGGCGCGCTCAATTCCGCCGCGGTGTCCGACGCGCTCAAAGCCGAGTACGGCATAGAGCTTGACAAAAAGAAGATAGTCATCGCCGAACCGATAAAAGCGCTCGGTCGGTACATACTGACGATCAAGCCGTTTGCCGAGGTTTCGGGCAAGCTCAACGTCAACGTCGTAGCGGCGGAATGATCGTTTAAATTAGGAATTCGGAATTGATGGTCAATCAAGAATGCGTAATTGTCGGACCCCTTGCGGGGCGATCGAAAATAACAGACAACGAAAATGAGCTACAAGCTCGGAGGTTAAAATGGCAGTAAAAGACGAAATCAAAGCGGCAAGCAACAGAAAGCTTCTTAACCGCAATCTTGCGCAAATGCTCAAAGGCGGCGTGATAATGGACGTTACCAACGCCGAGCAGGCGGTCATCGCCGAGCAGGCGGGCGCGGTGGCGGTAATGGCGCTCGAACGTGTGCCTGCGGATATCCGCAAGGACGGCGGCGTTGCGCGCATGTCCGATCCCAAAATGATATCCGAGATACAAAAGGCGGTGTCCATTCCCGTTATGGCAAAGGTGCGTATCGGGCATTTTGTGGAAGCGCAGATACTCGAAGCGATCAAGATAGACTACATAGACGAAAGCGAGGTGCTTACGCCCGCCGACGATATGTATCATATAGATAAGACCAAGTTCGACACGCCGTTCGTATGCGGCGCGCGCGATCTCGGCGAAGCGTTGCGCCGTATCGCCGAGGGCGCGTCCATGATCCGCACCAAGGGCGAAGCCGGTACGGGCGACGTCGTGGAGGCGGTCAAGCATATGCGCAAAATGCGGTCGCAGATAGCCGAGGTGTCAGCGCTTCCGAGCGAACAGCTGGCTACGTACGCCAAGGATATAGGCGCGCCGCTCGATCTCGTGCGGGCGGTCGCAAAGAACAAAGCGTTGCCCGTTGTCAATTTCGCCGCCGGCGGCATAGCGACGCCCGCGGACGCCGCGCTCATGATGCAACTCGGCGCGGACGGCGTGTTTGTCGGCAGCGGCATATTCAAATCGAGCGATCCAAAACGCCGTGCCGAAGCGATAGTCAAGGCTGTCGCGTATTACGGCGATCCCGCCATACTTGCGGGCGTAAGCTACGGTCTGGGCGACGCCATGCGCGGTCTGGACGTGGAAGGCATGAGCGAGGCGGAGCGGCTCGCAAAACGCGGCTGGTAATTTAACCTTTTCAAGCGTGCTTGCGATACGTTTTGCTACTGTTTTCGGCGATAACGTCGTTGCTCGCCCTTGTTCGTATAGTAAACATACGACTGCGGGCGACGCGCCTAGTTCTCGCTCGAAAACATCGACGCAAATCGTTCTCGCCGCACGTTTTCAAAGGTTTATGCGTTTATCGTAGGATAAAGGTTTAAAAATCCGTCGAATTTTATTGATCACTGCGAAGCGGTCGATTTTATAACAGAGGTTTTTATGAATATAGGCGTATTGGCATTGCAAGGCTCTGTCAAAGAGCATATAAAAATGATAACGTCCGTCAATAAAAAAATAGGCGTTGTCCCCGTCAGAACGATCGACGATCTGGCGAGCGTGGACGGGCTTATCATACCCGGCGGCGAAAGCACGACCATACGGCGGTTGCTCGATTCCTTCAATCTCGGCACGCCCATTCGCGAGCGCATACTTGCCGGCATGCCCGTTTGGGGAACGTGCGCGGGGCTTATATTGCTCGCGTCGCATATCGACGGCGAGTCGGCGTATTTCGGATCGCTCGACGTCGACGTCAAGCGCAATGCGTACGGCAGGCAGATAGACAGCTTTGTAGCCGACGAAGATTTCGACGGCATGTACATGCCCATGGTGTTTATCCGCGCGCCCATGATAACGCGCGTCGGCGACGGCGTTACTACGCTTGCCGAGCATGACGGCGTGCCTGTGGCGGTGCGGCAGGGCAATATTCTCGCCACCGCGTTCCATCCCGAAATGACGCGCGACAACCGCGTACATAAATATTTCGTCGGCATGATCGACAGTAAAGATTGATATGAGAAAGAACCGTAATTCGACCGCCCGTCCTACCGTCGGGCTGGTGCTGGGCGGTGGCGGAGCGCGCGGGTTTGTTCAGGTCGGCGCGCTCAAAGCGTTTAAGGAAGAAGGCATAGACTTCGACCTGTGCGTCGGCACGTCGGTCGGGAGCATAGTCGGCGCGCTTTACTGCGCGGGTATCGGACCGGACGAGATAGCGGACGCGGCTGAGCGTATCGAGTTCGGCGATCTGCACGGAAGCTTGCTTTTAAAAGCCGACGATCCGCGAAAGATCGGAAAGATGATATATCCGCTCGTCGGCGACGCTCGGATCGAAAACCTGTATAAAAAATACGCGGCGGTCGCGACCGATATCAAAACGGGCAAGCAGGTCATAATGGACGGCGGGTCGGTGCTTGATGCGGTTTCGGCGTCGTCCGCATATCCTATAATATACGCGCCGCTCAAAAAGGACGGCATGAATCTGTCCGACGGCGGGCTTGTAAACAATATCCCCGCGGACGTGGCGCGCATGCTCGGCGCGAAAAAGGTAGTTACCGTCGACGCGCACGGTACGCGCGGCAGCGGCACGGACGGCACTGGGTTGTTCGATATGCTCAAAGCGGTGTTTTCCATAATGAGCGCCAATGCGTCGACTTTGGGACTTATGCAGTCGGACGTGATAATCGCGCCCGATACTTCGGCGTTCAAGGCGACGAGCAAGCGCGGTTATGCGGAAATGATCGAGCTGGGTTATATAGCGGCGAAAGAAAAATGCGCCGAGATAAAGGCTTTGTTCGCGGCGGAAGATTGACGGCTCCGACGTTACGACATTATTCGGCAATACGTTACACAGTCAGACAAATTTCGACAAAATACGGCAAAACATATGTCCGTGATCGGTGTACAGCATGCAAAGACGAAAAAAATTAACGCTTATAACAGATCTGGCGGCGCTCGCGATAATAGCGATAGCGCTCGCCGTCTCCATGGCATGGTCGCGCGATATCGAATTGAAGCTCGGACTGTTGTATTATGTGTCCGCGGCGGACGTCGACGAAAAGGATATCGTCGTTTTGGAACAAAAAACGGACGGCGTGCGGGTATCGGCGAGCGGTAGCGACGGCGGATTATCCGTACATTATGTGGACGTCGGTCAGGGCGATTGTTGCATAATGGAGTTGCCTGACGGTAAGACCATGATAATCGACGGCGCAAATAGGTTTAACCATCATAAAACAGCGGTAATGGATTTTATTAAAAATACATTGCCGTCGGATTTTAAATATTTCGATTATGCTATACTTACTCATGCGGATGCCGATCATTGCGGTTCGCTTGACGATGTGCTTAATGCCTATCCTGCGTATGTGGTTTACAGACCTAATGTGAAATCGACTTATGCGGGTTTTACCGATCCCGGCGCGGACGATCTTTTGCCGTATCACGACGAAGCGTCAAGCGCGACGTATAAAGATTTTTTGGTGAGCGCATATAAGACGAACGATGACTTTACGCCGCAGGTGATCGTTACGGATGCTACCGACGATACGCAAACGATTTACGGCGGCGACGGCGATGATGAGTACACTTTAACGTTTTATTCTCCGTTATACGCAAACGGAGCGTATTCGGACGCCAATAATTATTCGTCGATAATGATATTCGAATATCGCGGATTTAAGTTCGCGTTATCGGGCGATGCGGAAAAGGAGAACGAAGCGGAGTTCGTTGCAAAGGTAGAATCTGCTAAAACCGACGGAGTGACCGATAAATACGATGTGTTCACCGACACATATAACGTTAACGTTATAAAGGCGGGACATCACGGGTCGCGCACTTCCACATCCCAAGCGTTTCTTGACGTGTTGACTACGGAAAGCGGCGCGAGATCGGCTTACTACATATTTTCATGTAACGCCGACGACGGTAATAAATACGGTCACCCGCATGCGGAAACGCTCGACAGGCTGAAAGCGATGGGCGTTCCCGACGAAAATATTTTGCGTACCGATCGCGTCGGCGATATAACGCTGTCCGTGCGCGTAGACGATAACGGCGAGTACAGCTTGTTTTACGGCGACAATGCGAGCAAGCCGATCGAACCCGACGATCCGCCGGAGCTGCCGCCGTGTATTTATCCCGAAGTACTCATTTACCGCGAGTTTATGGGGATAAAGCTCAAATGGGGCGTAGTCGCATGGTCGGGCTATGCGGCGCTTGTGATCGCGGCGGCGTTGCATTTCGTTCTTACCGGCAACGGCGGAAAAAGCGCGAACGGTAAAGGACGCGAGCGCAAGTGATCGTAAAAAATATAAAAGTCAAAGATTACCGCAACGCGTCGGAACGCGTCGTTACGCTCGCGCCCGAACGCAATGCGTTTGTCGGAGCGAATGCGCGCGGAAAGACCAATCTGTTGGAGTCGGTGTATTTTGCGGGCGTGGGCAAGTCGTTTCGCACGCCGCGCGACCGCGAGCTTATAAAAAACGGCGCGCCGCGCGCGTTTATCGACGTTACGGCGGAAAAGCTCGGCGCGACCGAAACGGTGCGCATCATCATCGACCGCGAAGTCAATAAGCGCGTCGCGATCAACGGATTGCCTATAACGCGCATTAGCGAGCTTATGGGCGTTTGTCCCGTGGTGTTGTTTTGCCCCGACGGCTTGAAGATAGTCAAAGACGCGCCCGCCGATCGCAGACGGTTCATGGATATTTCGCTGTGCCAAATATCCAAAACGTACTTTTCGGCGCTGTCGCAGTACGATAAAGTTTTGCAAAGCCGCAACAAGCTTTTAAAAAGCGGCGGGGCTAACGATAACACGCTCGCGCCGTGGGACGAGCTTTTGGCGGACGTCGGCGCTAAGATAGTCAAGAGTCGACGCGGGTTTATAGATCGGCTCACGCCGATAGCGTCCGAGCGGCATAACTTTTTGTCGGGTGAGAAGGAAAAACTCGCGCTCGAATACGAAGGCGCGCACGGCGACGGCGCGAATGAGATCAAATGCGCGCTGTTGAAAAGGTTCGCCGCCGACCGCGAAAGCGATATGCGGCTTAAATACACGCATACAGGTCCGCACAAGGACGATATAAAGATAAGCGTCGACGGCGTGGATCTGCGCGCGTACGGTTCGCAGGGTCAGCAACGCACCGCCGCGCTCGCAATGAAGCTTGCCGAAATGCGCCTGCTCACCGACGTTATAGGCACAAGCCCGGTGCTTTTGCTCGACGACGTGTTCAGCGAGCTTGACGTCGGCAGGCGAAAAAAACTGCTCGATTCTCTCGACGGATTTCAGTCGATAGTCACCGCGACGGACAAAACCGACTTCGACGGATTTGACGTCAATATAGTGGAAATTTGAACTAAGGTAAATTATCTGCACATTGCCGCTATCGGCAAAAATACCGAACAAAACTCAATATTTATTTGCTTTTTTGCCGATAATATGCTATACTCGGTATCGAGGTAGATACAATGAAATTTTTATCGGTCGTGCAGATCGCAAAAAAATGGAATTTATCCGAACGCAGCGTTCGGAATTATTGCGCTACCGGAAAGGTGGACGGCGCTTTTTTGACGGGCAAAACATGGAATATCCCCGAAGACGCGCAAAAACCGGATAGGGCGAACAAGCGCGCCGACGCACCGTCCGCGTTGCTCGATATTTTGAAAGCGGAAAAGAATGTCGGGTTATCGGGCGGGATATATCACAAAGTGCAGATAGAGCTGACTTATAATTCCAATCATATGGAAGGCAGTAAGCTCACGCACGAGCAAACGCGGTATATATTCGAAACCAATACCGTCGGCTTGGAAAACGGCGCGGTAAATGTCGACGATATCATAGAAACAGCCAATCATTTTAAGTGTATAGATATAGTCATAGACAGCGCAAAAAAACCGATGACCGAAGCGTTTGTAAAGCTGTTGCACCGCACGTTAAAAAGCGGCACTACGCAAGCGCGTCGGGATCGGTTTGCCGTAGGAGATTATAAAAAATTGCCGAATACCGTCGGCGATATGCTTACGGCTCGACCCGAAGAAGTAGCGGAAAAAATGAAATCGCTGTTATCTGAATACAACGCCGATAAAGAAAAGTCTTTCGACGATCTTTTGGATTTTCATTACAGATTCGAGTGCATACATCCTTTTCAAGACGGAAACGGGCGTGTAGGCAGGCTTTTGTTATTTAAGGAGTGCTTAAAGCATGACATCGTTCCGTTCATAATAGACGATGAATTGAAGCTTTTTTATTACCGCGGATTGCGGGAATGGAAAAACGAAAAAGGATATCTGCGCGATACCTGTCTTGCGGCGCAGGACAAGTTCAAAAAGTATCTCGATCTTTTCGAGATAGATCATAGGCGTTGATCGGTGCCGCGATATAACCGTATATGTCGTTTGTATTCGGCTTTTGTAAGTAAAAGCGATAGCGCAAACGCTTTCATTTAAAATACTTACGTCAATTCAGTCCGTACGTCGCGCGTAGCGCGGCGAGCTTCAACCGCCACGGCAGGATTTTATACAGTCCGAGCATGAGCTTGTTTTTCGCGCCGACGGTGACGGTGGGCGGCGGGTCTGCGTCGTAAACTATTTTTACTATCTTGCGCGCTACGGTTTCCGCGGTGTAGCCCGTTTGTTCTATCTTGATGAGCGCGTCGGACGCGTTTTTTAGCTTATCGTCGTAGTCGCCGCAATCGGTGTATACCTTGCGCTTGAACGAGAATTGCGTTTGCGTTCCGCCTATCACGACGGCGGTGCTTTTCACGAACGGCGCTTCGAGCCGTAACGACTTGCATAACGCTATCACGCCCGCTTTGCTCGCCGAATAAAAGCTGTCGAAAGCGATGGGCGCTACGCCGCCCGACGAGCTTAAAATTATTATCCTGCCGTCCTCGCTGTTTTTAAGCAACGGCATGGCGAGCTTTACGCAATCGATCGCGCCGAGAAGATTGACGTCGAACAGCTTGCGGTAATCGTCCGCTTGCGTGTATTCCACGGGCGCGGCGAGCGAAACGCCCGCGCAGTAAATAAGCGCGTCTATGCGTTCTATGCGCGAAAACGCTTTTTTAAGCGCCGCGCCGTCTGTCACGTCCGCAGTGAGATTGTTCACTCCCGCAACGACGCACGGCGAGCGCGAAATGTTGGTAACGTGTTCGCCGTCGAGATTTTGAACTACGGCGAGTCCTATGCCCGACGAGCCGCCTACGATAACTATGTTTTTCATGAAAATAGTATGTGCAGTGCGCAAAAATAGTATTTGCGGTTTTAATATTGCAATTTTGTTGATTTTTGTTCGGGTTCGGTGTATACTATTATCTAAGGAAAACGGCGCGAATCATCGCGTTTAGACAGCGTTCGAGCGCGCGCATAGGTTGCGCGCGATACCGAAGAAGCACGCAAAAGGAGAAGTTATGAATCAGGTCTGCGAATACGAAGAAATCGAGATCGAAGAAGGCATAACCTTTAAAAAGGTAGCATACTTTTTTAAGAAAGGTTGGTTGCGCATGGTCATCTACACGGCGGTCCTTGTATTGTTAGCCGCCGCAGTGGCTCTGCCTATAAAGTCGTTTTACAAGTCCGAACCGATCGCGACCACTACGATAGAATATATCTACAACGGTATCGAAACGGGTCTTGCGCCCGACGGCTCGTTGCTCAACACCGATCACATAGTTTCGACGACCGTGTTGTCGGATGCAGTCGCCGAAGCCAATCTCGGCGACGTGATAACCGATATTTCCGCGCTTCGCGCAAAAATGCGCGTCGAAGGCGTGGATACCGACGAATATGTGGCGCTTGTCGAAGCGGCGGCAAACGGAGATACCGAAGCGGCTAACACGTTGCGCAACTACAAGATGTATCCCACCAGCTTCAACATAGTTATTTCTCAACCCGAATCATTGGGGCTGTCGGACGCGCAATCGGAGCAACTGCTCAATAAGATAGTGCAGTGCTATTACAGGGATTTCCAAAAGCGTTATACCGTGACCGACATGTTTGCGACAGATACGTTCAATCTTTCGCAAAACAAGGACGTGGAGTTCGTGGATATTTACGATATATATTCGATAGAACTCGATTCGGTCAAAGCGTTTCTCGACGAATTGATCGTGCAAAATCCCAAGTTTGTTTCTTACGTCAACAATACGTCGTTCTCGCAATTGTCGAGCGAACTCAATCTGCTCATAAGCAATTATTCGCGCATCAACGCGTATGTTTTGTCAAATAACGTTTGGCGCAACAAGGCGGCGGCGCAGAGCGCGCTCAAAGCGAGCAAGGAAGTATGCGAGATCAATATCCAGGTGTTAAGCACTTATATCGACTCGCTCAAAGACCAAATATCCAAGATCTTGCCCAATACGACGACTTCCGACGGCAACGGCATGCACAACGTGACCGTAACGTATCCCGCCGAATACTACGTGTATCAAAGACAGCTTAACGAAGCCTATCTTCAAATGAAGGAATACGAATTGCAGTTGGCTAATATCGACGCGCGGCTCGCCAAGGTCACGGACACGACCGCGACCGACGGCGCGTATATCGAAGCCGCCGCAAAACAATTGGAAATTACGGAAGCGACCACGGTCACGCTTATCAAAAAGATCAACGCCACCGTCGAAGATTATTACAAGACCGCGTTCATAGCGGCGTCGGTCAGACAGGTGCGCATGCCGATAGTCACGCGCCGCAGTGCGGGCTTCAACGTGTTGATCGTGTTTGCGAGCGCGGTATTCGTTGCGCTCGTAGCGGCGGGGATAGTTACCGCCGTCAAGATCTCGACGGCTAACGCAAAACGCGCTAAGCGCGCGGAAGAACAGGCGGAGCGACCCGCCGACGACGGCAAGACCGAAGAACAAAAAAATTAGGCGGTGGCAATGGCAAGCACTTGGATCAAATCGGCGGTATTTTACGAGATATATCCCAATTCGTTCATGGACGCCGAGGGCGACGGATACGGTGATTTTAAGGGCATAACGTCCAAGCTCGACCATATAAAATCGCTCGGCTGTAACGCTATATGGCTCAATCCGCATTACGATTCGCCGTTCATGGACGGCGGGTACGACGTGCGCGATCATTTTAAGGTATCCGAGCGGTTCGGTACGGAAGCCGACTTTGACGAAATGCTCGCGGCGGCGCACGCCAAAGGCATCAAGGTCATACTCGATCTCGTACCCGGTCATGCGTCCGAGCAGAACGCCGATTTTTTGAAAAGCGCCGAACCCGTAAAAAACGAATTGTCCGACAGGTTTATTTGGACGGACGATGTTTGGCGCGATTACGACGGAGTAAACTGTATCGGCGGCAGACACGACCGCAACGGAAAATACGTAGTCAACTTTTTCGCTACTCAGCCCGCTCTCAATTACGGGTATAACCGTATAGATCATCCCGAATGGCAATTGCCGTATACGTCGGACGCGGCAAGATCGACGCGCGAGTGGTTAAAGCGCGTCATGCGGTTTTGGCTCGACCGCGGCGCGGACGGGTTTCGCGTCGACATGGCGGATTCGCTTGTCAAAAACGACGGGGACAGGAACGAAAAGCCCGCTACGTCCGAGCTTTGGCGGGATATACGCGCCATGCTCGATAAAGAATATCCCGATTGCGTTCTCGTTTCCGAATGGTCCGACCCGCAGGCGGCGCGCGCGGGATTTCACGTCGATTTTATGCTCGAAAACGCGGGCGATCCGTATAATCTGCTCGTGCGCGGCGACAAGTCGGGCAAGCGTCGCGCGTACTTCGATCCCGTGGGCGGCGACGCCAAAGCGTTTGCCGACGGCTTTTCCGATTGGTACAAACAGGTCGAAGGCGCGGGCGGCAGTATAGGACTTATTACCTGCAACCACGATACGCCGCGGCTTGCGCCCGTATATTCGCACGAACAGTTAAAGCTTATTTACGCAACGTTATTCACTTTGCCGGGCGTGCCGTTCGTCTATTACGGCGACGAAATAGGAATGAAGTACATAGCCGATCTGCCGTCGGTCGAGTGCGGGTTTGACCGCACCGGTTCGCGTACGCCCATGCAGTGGAGCACGGAAAAGAACGCGGGTTTTTCGAACGCGGAGCAAACGTTTTTACCGACGTTCGCCGATAAGCAGACAAACGTCGTCGCGCAACAAAAAGACAAGAAATCGCTTTTGAACTTTTTTAAAGAATTTTTTGCGTTCAGGCGCGCGCACAAAGAGTTTATAAACGGCGGATTGGAGTTTTTGCACGCGGTCGGGAGCGAACCGCTCGTTTATAAACGCGGCGCGCTTACCGTGGCAGTCAATCCGCTCAAAACCAAACAGACCGCGCCCGTAACGTTGCCGCCCAAGGTCAAAGCGATATTCTCGGTCGGCAAGGAAGCGAAAGCGCAAAAAACGTGTATCGCTTTGCCGCCGTTGTCGTTTACGGTGTTCGGCGAAAAATAAATACGGTCGACGTCGAGCCGAGCTTTACGCTCGGCTTTTGAATTGACTTTTATTGCGATACTTGGTACAATATAAATATTAAAATTACGGGAGCGGATCATCATGACGAAGAAAACGATAAAAAAGATCTCCGATTACGAGTACTCGCGCGCGGACGTCGACGGCGCGGTACGCTTTCTCGACGGCGCGATAGCGGATGCAAAAAACGCAGGCGACGCAGTTGCGCTTTCCAAGGTGCGCGACGGCGTAAACGAATATTTCAAAAAGCTCAATACGACGATAGGACTTGCAATGATCAGGCACACGCTCGATGTGCGCGACGAATTTTACGCGAAGGAGCAGGATCATTACGACGAGCGTCTGCCGGCGCTTTCCGCCAAGGCGACCGAGTTCAACAAGGCGCTCATGCAGAACCCGCATTCCGCGAGCTTGGGTAAAGTTATCAATCCGCTCATCGTGGATAAAATAAAAGCGGATCTGCGCGTCATGGACGAGCGCATAATAGACGAGTGCATCGAGGAGAACAAGCTCGTCACCGAGTACGATAAATTGCTTGCCGAGCTTAAATATCCGTGGAAAGGTAAGGACGTAACGCTTTCCGAAATGCACGGATTTTGCAAAGATCCCGACCGCGAAACGCGCAAGGCGGCGTTTGCCGTTATAGGCGAAGTGCTTGGCGGAGTGCAGGACAAGCTCGACGACATTTTCGACCGCATGGTGAAAGTGCGTACCGCAATGGCTAAAAAGATGGGGTTTGACAACTTTGTCGAGATGGGCGATCTGCGTATCGGGCATATAGGATACGGACGCAAGGAGATAGCGGTTTTTCGGAACTCGGTGCTTAAAGACGCAGTCCCCACGCTTTCCGCGCTCAAAGCCGCGCTTGCAAAGCGTTTGGGGCTTGACCGCATTTGCATTTACGATAACGATATTTATTTGGCGGGCGGCAACGTCGATCCGCAAGGCACGGCGGAGCAACTGTTCGACGCGGCGCAAAAAATGTACGACGATATGCACCCTGCGCTCGGCGCGTTCTTTAAAGACATGTGCGCCGCGCAAGCGATAGACTACGTAGCGCGCGCGGGCAAGTCGGGCGGCGGATATGCCGAAATGCTGTATTCATTCGACCAGCCGTTTATTTTTGCCAACTTCAACGGCACGATGGACGATGTGGGAGTGCTTACGCACGAATTCGGGCATGCTTACGCATTCAGGCGCGCGGCGGATAACGACGTGGATATCGACCTGTTCGTGGGCGGCATGGAAACGGCGGAAACGCATTCGATGAGCATGGAAGCGCTGTGCAACGATTACAATTCGTATTTTTACGGCGACCGCGCGGCGGACGCGACGTATCAACAGATATTCGACGCGTTCAACTTTTTGCCGTACGGCGTGATAGTCGATTACTTCCAGCAGCTCGTTTACGAACAGCCCGATATGACGCCCGTCGAACGGCGCAAGCTTTGGGCTAAGCTCGAAAGCGAATATCGTCCGTACGTCGATATGTCGGACGTGCCGTTTTACGCGAACGGCGGCAGATGGCAGTATCAAAAACATATTTACGAATCGCCGTTTTATTATATAGACTACTGCTTGTCGACGTGTTTGGCTTTGCAGTTCGGCGAGATCGCGGCGACCGATTTCAAGGACGCGCTCGATAGATATTTGAAGCTCGTCGACGCGGGCGGCACAAAGAACATAGACGCGCTTGCGCACGACGCGGGGCTTAAAAGCCCGTTCGACGACGGCGCGCTTGCCGACGTTTGCAAGCGCATAAAGGCGCGGCTGGAAAAGCTTGCCGAATGACGGAGGGACTTAAAATGAAAACGACCGAGATCAATGTGCTGTGCGTAGACGAACAAACGTTTGCGGCTCTGCCTATCGTCGATACTTCGCTCAAACTGCGCATTGTCGGCATTAAAGATCCGAGCGCGGTAAAAGCCAAGCTCGCCAAGCTGTACGGCGACGGAATTACGGTAACGGCGGACGGCAAAACGCTCGCGCTCGCCGAAGTCGGCGTAGCGGACGAGATAACGGTCGAGCCGCAGTCCGATTTTGCCAAAGCCCGTTACAACGCCGCCGACGCGTTGCGCGTTACTTCGCGCCTGACTCGCGACGACGGTTGTCCGTGGGACAAGGCGCAGACGCACGAGAGCATTCGCATCAATCTTATAGAAGAAGCGTACGAGGCAGTGGACGCTATCGATAAAAAAGACGTGCCAAATATGCGCGAGGAATTCGGCGACGTATTTTTGCAGTCGATATTGCAATCGGATATAGCTCGGCGTGCGGGCGAGTTCGATTTTGACGACGTGTGCGACGAGCTTTGCAAAAAGCTTATCGGCAGACATACGTTTATTTTCGGCGACGACAGTGCGACAAACCCCGACGAGGCGCTCGGACTGTGGGAAAAAGCAAAGGGTATAGAAAAGCATTACGACACTGTCAAAACACAGCTACAAAAACTTCCCGACAACTTTCCCGCGCTGTTGTACAGTCAAAAAACGCATAAAAAACTCAAAAAGGCGGGCATAGCTACGGACGCCGCGACCGCGCTTGATCGCGCGCTTGCAAACGGGGATCACGCCGCGGCGATAGACGCGCTTACCGCACTGCTCGTCGATCAGGGCAAGGACGCCGAGATAGAGTTAAATAAGCTCGTAAAAGCGAAGATAGAAAAGCTGTAATAAGTAAATTCGGAATTGGGAATTCGGAATTCGGAATTACGGTCGATTAAGAATACGTAATGCGTAATTGCGGTCGATTTATATTTATGCGGCTGACGCCTAGATCTCTCCGGACTCGCTTTGCTCGTTTCGGTCGAGATGATGGGTAAATGAAACCGGCATTTCCGCATTTTGTATAAAAAGCACATTATAACCAACTCCCCATCATTTCGAGCGCAGTCGAGAAATCAAGGCGATCCGCCGCAGTGAGAATTCGGAAAGCGGAATTACGGTCGATTAAGAATACGTAATGCGTAATTGCGGTCGATTTATATTTATGCGGCTAACGCCTAGATCTCTCCGGACTCGCTTTGCTCGTTTCGGTCGAGATGATGGGGTGAGTATAAAAATTTACTTGTCCTACGAAGCAGCCGCAGGCTATTCTGAGCGAAGCGAAGAATCTCAACCTTGAATTCCGCAGCGCTCCTTTATTGTCATCATGTTTATAGGTAAATACGACATAAAAAACGGCATACTCGCGCCGATGGCGGGGTATACCGACATAGCGTTTCGCGAGTTGTGTAAAAGCTACGGCGCGGGGCTTACCGTCACCGAAATGGTCTCGGTGCGCGGACTTGTTCACGGCAACAAAGCCACGTCCGATCTTATGCGCGTTGCGAACAGCGAAAAGCCGTCGTGTATTCAGCTGTTCGGCAACGATCCCGCCGATTTTGCGCGCGCGGCGGAAAAACTGAGTTGCGACATTATAGACGTTAATATGGGCTGTCCTATGCCCAAGATAGTCAAAAACGGCGACGGCGCGGCGCTCATAAAAGATCCCGAACGCGCGGGCGCGATAGTGCGCGCGCTCAAAAACGCTACCGATAAGCCCGTGACAGTAAAAACGCGGCTCGGTTACGAAACGGGCAACGACGGCGCGGCGCAGCTTATCGAAAGCGTTGCGAAAGCCGGCGCGGCGGCGGTAGCCGTACACGGGCGTTATGCCGAACAGCGTTATACCGGAAATTGCGATCTCAATAAGCTAAAAGCGCTCGCGCACGGTTGCTCTATACCGTTTATCGCCAACGGCGATATCGCGGACGTTAAAGCCGAGCCGCCGTTCTCCGCCGTCATGATAGGCAGAGCGGCGCTCGCCGATCCCGCCGTGTTTTGCGGCGGCAGGGTCGATCCGTTCGAGCTTGCGCGGCGGCACGTAGCGCTTTTGCTCGAATATTTCGACGAGCGGTACACCGTGAACCAGTGCCGTAAGTTTTTCGTGCATTACTTTAAGGGCGTGCGCGGCGGCAAGCAGTTGCGCGACGCGGTCAACCGCGCCGAAAATGCGAGCGACGTGCGTTTCGCTCTTGACAAAGCGCAGTCGGGCGTGTATAATTGAATTATACCAAACAAGGAGTTTGTAACATGCAATTCGATAAAGTAATAAAGGCGAAAATGGAATTTACCGACGGCAAGACGATCGAGCTGGAACTGTATCCCGATTGCGCGCCGTTGACTGTGGCGAACTTCGTCGGACTGTGCAAAGCGCATTTTTACGACGGGCTGTGCTTTCACCGCGTTATCGACGGTTTTATGATACAGGGCGGCGGATTTGTTTTCGACGAGCGCAAAGGACTTATACAAAAGAACGCGAATACCGTAAAGGGCGAGTTTAAAAGCAACGGCGTAAATAATCCGCTGTCGCACAAAAAGGGCGTTATTTCCATGGCGCGCACTTCGGTCAAGGACAGCGCGTCCAGTCAGTTTTTTATCTGCGTGGCGGACACCCCGCATCTCGACGGCGAATATGCCGCATTCGGAAAATGCGCCGACGAGCAAAGCGTGAAAACGGCGGTCGCGCTCGGCAAAGCGAAAACGGGCAGGTGGCAGTATTTTTCGGACGTTCCTTTCGATCCGATAGTCATCAAAACGATAACGATCGCGGAGTGACGACGTTCTGTTTTCGATCGTTTTCCATGAAATATAATAAAAAAACGGCGAATGCTTAGGTAATGCGTTCGCCGTTTTTTTACTTTGCGTTTATACTCTGTAACATTCTATCGGCTCGCCGATAAACAGGGTGTGACTGCGGTCGGTTATCAGCCCGTCTATTTCGGCGCGCACCGATTCGGGCGGCACGACCGCTATCGTTTTGCATTCGACTATGACCGCGTTTTTTCCGAGTACGTACGAGTCTATCGCCCGCGCGCGCTTTACGTGAAGTCCCAGCTCTTCTATCTTGTTGTGCGTAAAGCCGGACGTAACGTCGCACCGCGATATTTCGTCGCGCATGTCGCGCAACGGCGCGTTGAGCGCGAAGCTTTTGGTCTCGCTAACTATTTGATACGAATACTTGCTGCTTTTTATAGGCAGTATAAACACGTCGCGTCCCCAAAGCTTGCCTACCGTGCTGGTGTGCGCGACCATTACGTTGGGGTTTTTGCGCCCGCACGTAACGAATAGTCCTGCGCCGAAAAGATTTGTCAAGACCGCCGCGCGGTCGCTGTCCGATAAAATTCTTCCGCCCATATGTACCTCTTGCATATACAGTATAGCATATGTCGCGGCGCGTTTCAATAGCTTTTCGAAAAAATTTTTGTCGAATAATATGCTATAAGTTTCCGAATGCAAATCGCCGAAACGATATGTCCGCCGTCGCGGTGTTCGGCGCATACGGACAAAGATTTTCGTTTGACCGTATTGATATGTGTCGAATATGTTTTGTGTGTAAACTATGCGAAAAATGCTTGACAAATTTCGACGGGGGGGGGGTATACTTGTTGTATATCAAATTCCCGAAACGGGAAAAAAGGAGAAAAAAATGAAGAAAAAACTTTTTATCACTCTTTTGGCTGTCGTTATGACGCTCTCGTGCGTGCTTGGGCTTGCGGCATGCGGCGCTAACGTCGACGGTACATACTATGCGTATGTGAACGGCGTTAAGCAAGACGGCATGACCATGAAGCTCGACGGCGGGAAGATAACTTTGACGCAATCGGCTGTGGGGCAGGAAGTTTCCATGGAAGGTACTTATACCGTCGACGGCGATACGGTCAGCGTTACGGTATCCGTCATGGGAATATCCACCACGCAAAAGCTCACCAAGGTTTCGGACGGCGTGCTTAAAAGCGAAGACGACGGCACGATCGTATATTACTGCAAAGACGGCAAGACCCCGCCTTCGGAAGACGGCGACGATAACGAACATACTTTGGTCGGCTAAACTTAAACGACAAAAGCGTCGGGCATGATTACCGTAGTTCCCATAGGGAATATTACCACAGGAACAGAATGTAAGTATAGCGCACTATACCTTGCAAGAAAGGTGAGTGCTTTTTTACTTTACCTTTTGATTTTGTTGCTGTATAATAATAGAGTGATAAACAGTAATTTGAGGTTTTATGTTTAATGAAATATGCATATATGAGGCAAAACTTACCAAGTTAGATGAA
>CAMSYM010000008.1 GCA_947066105.1 uncultured Clostridia bacterium | reverse complement strand
CGGGCGCGCCGTCGCCGTCGAAGCCGTACTTGGAAAGAAGTTCGCGAACTTCCATGTCGACAAGGTCGAGCATTTCTTCGTCGTCGACTTGATCGGTCTTGTTCATGAATACGGCGATCTTGGGAACGCCGACCTGACGCGCGAGAACGATGTGCTCGCGGGTCTGGGGCATGACGCCGTCGGTAGCCGCAACGACAAGGATCGCGCCGTCCATCTGCGCCGCACCCGTGATCATGTTTTTAACATAGTCCGCGTGTCCCGGGCAGTCGACGTGCGCATAGTGACGGTTTTCCGTCTGATACTCGACGTGCGAGGTGTTGATGGTGATGCCGCGCGCCTTTTCTTCCGGCGCTTTATCGATCTGGTCGTAGCGCATCTGCTCCGCCAAGCCTTTCGCCGCGAGAACCATGGTGATAGCCGCGGTCAAAGTGGTCTTGCCGTGATCGACGTGTCCGATCGTACCGATATTTACGTGCGGCTTGCTTCTGTCGAATTTTGCCTTTGCCATTTTAATTGTTCCTCCAAGGAATACTTATTTTTTGATTGTTTGTTGCCGACTTTGTACGGCTACCGTACCGCCTTTTGCGGTATAGCAATATTATAGTACATTCTTCAAAAAATCTCAACCGTTTTGACGGTGATTTTTAAAGATGTTTTGCGCGGGTCGACTGCAATGTATCTGCCGTAAACGCGATGATAAGTTGAGATCCTTCGCTACGCTCAGGATGACAAAACCGTGTTCGCGCAAAAACCGAGCGCGCAGAGAGTTAAAGTACGTTTATAAATTACGTATAATTTGCCATGCACGATGAATGCGTAAACACGAGCCTATGAACAAGCATGACGCGACAAGATTGCGTCGGCGTTTTCGAGCGAGAACAAGGCGCAGCCGCGAAGTCGTATGTTCACTATACGTCGAGCGGCTGCAACGCGGTCATCGCCGAAAACGACAGCAAGATGTCGCACGAATGCTTGAAAATAGGCTTATCAAGCTTGGGCTTTGCTACGCTCGCCTATTACCTTCTCCGCTATATTGCGCGGAACTTCGGCATAGTGATCGAACTGCATGGTGTAGTTGCCGCGACCCTGCGTACGCGAACGAAGATCGGTCGCGTAGCCGAACATTTCGGACAGCGGGATCTCCGCATGGATTATCTGGCTGCCGTTGACAAGGTCGGTGCCGAATATCGTGCCGCGACGCGCGGACACGTTGCCCATAACGTCGCCGAGATACTCGTCGGGGAGCGTTACGTCGACCTTCATGATAGGTTCGAGCAAGAACGCGTCGCCCTTTTTCATGCCGTCCTTAAACGCCATCGAGCCCGCGATCTTAAACGCCATTTCGGACGAGTCGACTTCGTGATAGCTTCCGTCGTACAACGTTACCTTAAAGTCCACGCACTCGTAACCGGCGAGTATACCGCTCATGCGCGCTTCCTGTATACCGTTGTCGACTGCGGGGATATATTCCTTCGGAACGGAACCGCCGACGGTCTTGTCCTCGAATACGTAGCCGCTGCCCTGTTCGAGCGGCTCCATAATGACCTTACAGTGACCGTACTGACCTTTACCGCCCGACTGACGGATATACTTACCTTCGGCTTCCACCTTTTTGCGGATAGTTTCGCGGTACGCGACCTGCGGCTTACCGACGTTGGCTTCCACCTTGAATTCGCGGAGCAAGCGATCGACGATGATGTCGAGATGCAGCTCGCCCATGCCCGCGATTATCGTTTGACCCGTTTCCTGATCGGTATAGGTCTTGAACGTGGGGTCTTCTTCCGCGAGTTTGATGAGCGCCATGGTCATTTTTTCCTGACCGGCTTTGGTCTTGGGTTCGATAGCTACGCGAATGACCGGCTCGGGGAATTCCATGCTTTCGAGCACGATCGGGTGCGAAGCGTCGCAAAGCGTGTCGCCCGTCGTCGTATCTTTGAGTCCGACTATCGCGCAAATATCGCCCGCGCGGACTTCTTCGATATCGGTACGCGAATTGGCGTGCATCAACAGCAAGCGCCCTATGCGTTCCTTTTTGCCTTTGGTCGAATTGAGTACGTACGATCCCGCAGGACATACGCCGCTGTAACAACGGAAAAACGCGAGCTTACCGACAAACGGGTCCGCGGCGATCTTGAACGCCAAGCCGGAGAACGGCTCGTTGTCGTCCGTCTTGCGCTCGGCTTCCTCGCCTTTCGGGTCGGTGCCCTTGATATGCGCGATATCGACGGGGCTCGGCAAGTAGTAAACGACGGCGTCGAGAAGCTTTTGCACGCCCTTGTTCTTGTACGACGAGCCGCAGAATACGGGGTTCATCGTCATATCGAGCGTAGCCTTGCGCACAGCAGTGCGGATCTCTTCCACGGACAGCTCTTCGCCGGCGAAGTATTTTTCCATGAGCGCGTCGTCGGTTTCCGCAACGGCTTCCAAAAGTATGCCGCGGTATTCTTCCGCTTGCGCCTTGTACTCTTCGGGGATATCGGTCTCGTTGATGGTCTTGCCCAGATCGTCTTCGTAAATCTCCGCTTTCATGGTGATAAGGTCGACCATGCCCTTAAACGTGTCTTCCTTACCGATAGGGATCTGCAAAGCGACGGGATGTGCGCCCAAACGCGTCTTCATCATGTTTAGCACGTTGAAGAAGTTTGCGCCGTTGATATCCATCTTGTTGACGTACGCTATACGCGGCACGCCGTACTTGTCCGCCTGACGCCAAACGGTCTCGGACTGCGGCTCGACGCCGCCCTTTGCGCAGAACACCGCGACCGCGCCGTCCAAAACTTTGAGCGAACGCTCGACCTCGACCGTAAAGTCGACGTGTCCCGGGGTATCTATAAGGTTGATACGCACCAACGGCTGATCGGGCGCAGTCTGCCACTGCGTGGTGGTCGCCGCCGACGTAATGGTTATGCCGCGCTCCTGTTCTTGGACCATCCAGTCCATTGTCGCGCCGCCGTCGTGGACCTCGCCTATCTTGTGCACCTTGCCGGTGTAGAACAAAATACGCTCGGACGTTGTTGTTTTACCCGCGTCGATATGCGCCATGATACCGATATTGCGCGTGTTTTCAAGTTTGAATTGTCTTGCCATGATTATTCCTCTTAATCAATTCGGAATTCGAAATTCGGAATTCGGAATTATGGTCTATATTTATTAATTAAAGATGTGATAGCTTGCGATAGCGACGACGTGACGAGATTGCGTCGGCGATTTTGTCGGTAAGAAGGCAACGCCTTTGAAGTCGTAGCAGCGCCACGTCGAAAAGGCGTTAACGCACTTAGCGGCAAAATCGACAGCAAGATGTCGCGCAAGTCGCTTTGAGCAAGCGATTACCAACGGAAATGCGCGAACGCCTTGTTGGCTTCCGCAACTCTGTGCATTTCCTCTTTGCGCTTGACCGCCGCGCCCGTATTGTTGTACGCGTCGATAAGCTCGCCCGCAAGCCGCTCGTCCATCGTCTTTTCGCCGCGCTTGCGTGCGAACATGACTATCCAACGGATAGCGAGCGTTTGCTGACGGTCGGCACGAATTTCGAGCGGCACTTGATAAGTAGAGCCGCCCACTCTGCGCGCCTTGACTTCCAATTGCGGTTTGACGTTTGCCATAGCTTGATTGAAAACGTCCACCGGTTCGAGCGACGTTTTTTCCTTCATAATGGAAAACGCGTCGTACACGATAGCCTGAGCCGTACCTTTTTTGCCGTCGAGCATGATCTGATTGACGAGCTTGGTAACGACCTTGCTGTTATAAATAGGATCGGGTAATACGTCCCGTTTGGGGACCCCGCTTCTTCTCGGCATGATTATCTCCTTATTCGAATTTTTCGGGCGTACGCCCGTTGTGCTTTCCCTATATATAATAAAGAAAAGCGTTGCGGAACAAAATTTGCGAAATAAAACCCGTGCGCGCAATATCCCGCTTACACTTTGACATACAAAGCGTATACGGCGAACATTACGAGACAAAGCTTTTAGGTCTATGAGCAATATTCTTATCTGCATTTTACATACAGACAGAGCATTGCGAATGTCGAACAACGCGAGCATCAACGTATTGCGTCGGGATTTTCGAGCGATTACGCGGCGCGGCGACGAAGTCGTAGCAGCGCTACGTCGAGAAGCCGCAACAAAGCAAGCGCCGAAAATCACAGCAAGACGCGGTGCGAGCGTTGAGAGACAGAGCCTATTATTTCGCGCGTTTTGCGCCGTACTTTGAGCGGGCTTGCTTGCGTTTGGCTACACCCGCAGTGTCTAACGCACCGCGTATGATGTGATACCGCACACCGGGCAAATCCTTCACTCTGCCGCCACGGACGAGCACAACCGAGTGTTCCTGCAAGTTGTGACCGATTCCCGGGATATAAACCGTACCTTCCATCTTGTTGACAAGGCGCACACGCGCGATCTTGCGCAAAGCGGAATTCGGCTTTTTAGGCGTAGTGGTCGTGACCGAAAGGCACACGCCGCGCTTTTGCGGATTGTTGTCGAGAATAGGACTCATGGACTTATACTCGACCTTTTGCCGACCCTTCCTAACAAGCTGATTGATCGTAGGCATCGTTACTCTACCTCCTTTTAATAGTAGTATTGCCGCCCCACTCCGAACCGTGATCCGAATAAGAGCTATACGCGCTTTTCCGCGCGTACTCTTTATTATAACCGAATAACGCGCGCCTTGTCAAGCATTTTAACGCCATTCGCCGCACGCAAAAACTCGCAAGACCCCGCGCCCGCGAACGTACACGGTTTCGCTCGCTCCGCTTTGGTTTCGACAAACGGAAAAGCGGTCTTGCCGTTACGCAAGACCGCCGAACTTTTTACCGTCACACCGCGGTAAGGACGAAATAGTCGATATTGGGGAACCGCATGGTCTGCGCCGTGCCGCCCTTGAACGCGAGCTCTATCTCGTTAAGTCCCGCGACGATATCGATCTCGCCGACGAGATCGTCGAGCAACGTCCAGTTAGTCATATCCTTCCAGTTGACGCCCGTGGCGCTCCCCTTTTGTATGACGCCGCTCGCCGTCTTTATGTCGCCGTTGACATATATATCGAATGCGTCGGCGACTTTGACGTCGCTTTTGCCGGCGTCGCTGCCCGACTGCGCGCGCATGCCCAGCTTATACTTGCCGGCGCGCTCGGCGATAAAGCGGATAACTATCTTATTGCCTTGAACGGAAATATTCGCCGTACTCGATCCTTCCGCGCCGTTTGAATATTCTTCGTTTTGCGCATTTTTTGTCGTGCTTTCAAACTTGCTTGCCGCGCCGCTTTGCAATTGCGCGCCGCTCATATCGACGAGATCGCCGTCTTCGACCTGTATCTTGTTGTCGCCGCCGTCGTCCGCGAACTTGCCGTAAACGGTTATGCCGAACGTAAGCTCCCTGTTTTCAAACATCAGCTTGACGGTCCGATCGCCCACTTGCATAGTATCGAACTCCGTCAGCATTTCGGGCGTGACCGCAACGGTTTCGCTCGTGCCGTCGGCATATTCCACCGCAAGCTCCGCGCCCTTGAACGCGTCGCCCTTTGCGTACATGCCGACGCTGCTCTTTACGGTAACGCCCGCTATCGCTTTAAGCACTTGTATGTCGTAACTTACCGTACGGTTGCGGTACGTGACGCGCACGGTGCGCGGACCTATGCCCGTAGTATCGAAGCCCTTTACTCTCTCGATATCGGTCAAGGTCACCGAGCCGCTCGTATCGTCCTCGTAAACCACGTCCAGCGTCACGCCGCCGAACTCGTCGCCCACGCGGTACACGCTTTTGGTCGAGCTTGCGACGGTAGCCGAAACGACGTACGGATAGCGCACCGTCACGGTATACGCCGTGTCCAGCATTCCATACTTGACGCTGACCGTTTTTTCTCCTTCGACAGTCGTGTCCAGCCCGGAGATCATTCCGCCCGTTATCGGAACGGTCTGCACCGTGCCGTCGGTATACGAAACGTTTATACTCGCGTCGCCGTCCGCATATTGCGTTCCGATAAGATATTCGGTCTTGCCGCCGTCGGCGACGGATATGCCCGACGCGTACAGCTCCGACACGGTTATATCAAAGGCGACCGTCTTGCCGCCGTAAACGACCGCTATCGTTTTGTTGCCTGCGACCGTCGTATCGAACCCGTTCGCCATATCGGCAGTGACGTCCACCTGCTCGCGCCTGCCGTCCGAATACGTGACAGTCAGCGTCGCACCGGCAAACTCGTCGCCGACCATGTAGTACATCTTGCCCTTTACGGACAGCTTTTCCACATATCCACCGCTGCACGCCGCCAGCGCCAACACGCACATTGCGACCGCCGTCATAGCGAATATTGCGAGCATAAGCTTTTTGAACCTGTTTTTCATGATATCTGCGATCTCCCGTAAAATACTTTTTATATCTTGCCGCGGTTGTCGGGATTATCGGTCAGCGGCGACCAAGTGAGCGTAGCGTCCGTCGTTATGCGTATGCAGTCGATGAGCGGCGCGCCTATGCTGTTGCCGTCCTTTAACGTGTTGTCTTTTATCGTGAGCGTGACGGTGTTTACGCCTTCGCCCAGCTTTACGACAGCCGAGATCGGATAATCGGCAAAGTCGTACGAGCCTGCCGCCGAATTGGCAACGGTCAAGCTGTATTCCACTTCCTTTCCGTTGACTTCCAGTCCGAACACGCTGTTATCGAGCGCGAGATTGCCCAGCTCGGACGCAAGCCGTAAAACAAGCTTGCCGTCCGCCGCTTTATCCGACGTTATCTCGAACGTTATCGAATTTTTGGCGTACGTATTTCCCAAGAAATAACCGTTGCTCCAACCCTTGTTTATGTCGTTTTCGCCGCCGTCGCCGTAAATGTTGTTAACGCCTTCGCCTGAATTGCTTATACCCGCGCCCATGAATTCGTCGAGATACACATATTCCGCTTCGAACGTATATGTTTCGAGCTTGCCCGCAGCCGCCGTCGGCGCAAGGACCGCGCCAAGCGTTATGACGCAAACGAGCATCACGCCCACTATCGGCGACGCTATCTTGATAAACGTCTTGTTGAGCTTGGCTTTGCTGCCGTCCGCGTAATTGCGCTTGTCTATAACGAGCAAATACACGACGCAACCCGCCGTCGCTATGACGATCGCGGCTATGCCTATGCCCAATCCCGCATAATACGCCGTATGCGACGCCGCGGCGGCGATATGCAGATTGGCGGTAACGCTGTCCGAAAGAGCGCCCGACCGAGCGGTCACGGTAAACGCGAAGTTTCCGCTTTCCGTCGGCGTTCCCGTTAAAAGCCCGTCGCGCGTGAGAGTGATACCGCGCGGCAACGCGCCGTCCGTAAGACTGTATTTGACGTCGGTCGCGCCCTGAGCGAAATTGATATACGTTTCGTATTTCGCTCCGACCGTACCGTCGGCGGGCGTGAAATTATCGTAACGAATGCCTACGTCAAGCGAGAACGTTTGCTCCTGCGTTTTGACGTATGCGCCCGACGCAATGACCGTAAACGTTTTAAGCCCCGCTTCCGTCGGCGTTCCCGTTATATAGCCGCGCTCGGTAAGCGTCAAGCCCTGCGGCAGACTGTCGCCCGTGCGCAATGCGTACTTTGCCGTTCCGTCCGCGCCGACGACAACGCTTTCCGCATACGGCGTGCCGAGCTTGGCGTTTTTGAGCGCGCTCGGCTTGAAGCGTTGCTCGTTGTACATATTCAAAACGAGCTTGACGGACATGGGCAACAACCCGTCGCTCTCGGCGCGCACCGTCACTTCGTAATCGGTGAACGGCAATTCGGATTTGCCCGATATAACGCCGTCCGTACCGAGCGTCAAGCCCGACGGCATTTGGCACCCGTCCGCCAGACCGTACTTTATATCGTGTTTTTTGCCGTCGAGCGTGTATGCCCAGTCGACGCGCTCGTTAAGCTCCGCGCCGACAAACCCGTCGACTGTATTTTGCTGTTTGATGTAAATGACCGAAAGATCTTTGTCGACTACGGGCAAAGTGAACGTCGCTTCGCGCTCGGCAAACCCGTACTTGGCGACTACCGTAAATTCCGCCGCCTCCGACTGCATTGCCGCCGAACCCGATATCACTCCGTCCGCGCGCAAAGTCAGTCCGTCGGGAAGTTCGCTTCCGTCCTTTAAAGCGTACGTCACGTCGCTCGGCGAGCCGCCGTCGTTTAGCGATACGCCGGCTACCGACTGCTCGTAATCCATCGAATCGATGGCAGGCGCGAGCGTGCCGCCGTCGTACGCGCCCATCGCGTTTATCACGCTCTTATTGAAAGCCGCGGTATAGTTGACTATATTGTAATACAGATTATGCGTCGCACGGCGCAGATTAGCGACGGTCGTGGGCTTATCGAGTCCCGCGGGGTTTTGCACCGAGCCGCTCGTCGCGAGCAAAATATCCCCGCCCGCCCGCAACGCCATATTGCCGTTAAGCTGTCCGCGACCTTGCACGTAATCGGTGATGACCACGCCGTCGAAGCCCCACTCGCCGCGCAGTACGTCGGTTAAAAGTTCGTAATGTCCGCCCGTCCATACCGCGCCGAGATTATTGAGCGCAGACATCATGCCGTGCGACTCGTATTTTTCCACGCAGATCTGGAACGGACGCAAATACACTTCGCGTATAGTCTGCTCGTTCGCCCAGGTCAACAGCGTGTCGCGCTTGGATTCCTGATCGTTGACCGCAAAATGCTTAACAAAGGTTATCATGCCCTTTTCGTTACAGCCCGCGACGATGTTGCCCGCCATCTCGCCCGATAAATACGCGTCCTCCGAAAAATACTCGAAGTTACGCCCGCCGAACGGACTGCGGTGGATATTGCAAGCGGGCGCGTACAGCGCTTCCACGTGCGACGAGCCGTTGCCGAACAAGCCCTGATTGCCTATGATATTCCCCTTGCGTTCGGCAAGCTCTTTATTCCAAGTGGATGCGGTGACCGTTTCGCTTGCGAAGTTGGTATAGTTACCGCCGCTGACGTACCGCCCCGCGATACCGCTCGGACCGTCCTCATGGTGAAAATCGGGTATGCCGAGCGCCGAGTTACCGAAGCTCGTCCAGCCGCTTTCCCAAACGGCGTTGGTCATAGTGCCGCGCGTCGTCTTGTCGCCGACGGAAAGCTGATCGAGAAATAATTCCCAGTCCGCGCTCTCGTAATCGAGTCCGTAAAGATCGACAAGTTTTACGCCGTTGTCCGCGCCCGTTACGGGCATCTCGCTCGCATAGTACGGATCGGACGGATCGTCGCCCGCAACTATCTTGTTGCTGTCCGACGTTTCGGCGACTTTGTCCGTCACCGTCTGCGCCGCGATACGCTCTTCCGCCGTCGGCTCTTTGGGGAACGTCCCCGCAAAATCCTTGCGGCTCAGATATACTGTGTTTTCCGCTTCCGCATCGGCGAAGCGGTTTTCGACTATTACGCCGATCTCGTTCTCTGCGTACTTAAAGCCGTCTCCCGCCACCTTGAACGCCTTTTTTATGACCGCGTCGTGCGCGTTGCGACTTACGTTCAAAACGTAATCGCCCGCTTCCAGCTCATAACCCTTAAATCCGTTTTTATTGGCGTCGTTATGATCGTAGCTCGCCATGTCGCGCGCCTTGACCGACATCGTGACGACCTGACTTTCGTCTGGCGCCAGCACGCCCGTCTTTGCATACCCGCAAAGCGCGACGTACGACTTTTCTATCCCGCCCGCAGTATACGGCGCGGTATAATAAAGCTGAACTACGTCCTTGCCCGCGTATTCGCCCGTGTTGGTCACCTTGACCGAAACGGATATTTCGTCGTCGCGGTCTATAACGCCGTCGTCGGGCAATGTGGAGCTTACGAACTCCCAGTCGAACGAAGTGTACGACAAGCCGTAGCCGAACGGATACACTACGTGCGCGTCGTACCAATCATCCCACTCGGTAGTGTTCGTGCCGTGGATAACGTCGGTATTTTCGCCGCCGCTGACATACGCGTCGTCGCCTTCGGTGAACCCGCGCGTCTCGTAATAACGGTAGCCCGAATAAATGCCTTCCTTGTAGTTGACGAACGACTTGCTCGAATAGTTGGAGTATACGAACAAATTATTTGTATACGTCGGCATGTTCGACCACGTAGGGTCGAGCTTGAAGTCGCGCGCGTAAGTATCTACGGTGTGTCCGCTCGGACTTATCTTGCCCGCCAATATCTCGCCCACGGCTTCCAAGCCGTTGCCGTTGCCGGGGAATCCTATCCACATCGCGCCCTTGATATTTTTGTGATACGCATAGTGATTTTCGTCGTCCAAAAATCCAACTTCCATTTGCGAGCCTGTGTTAAACAACACTATAACGTTGTCGAAACGATCGCCCACGTACTTGATGAGATCGGTCTCGTTTTGATCGAGCTGTAAGTAATGATCGTCGGCATTGCGCGCGCCCGAAACGGGAGTGCCGTTTAGCCTGCCGTCGCCGCCGTATCCCGTCGCCATGCCCTTGGTAAGGTCGCCCGCTTCGCTTCCCGCGCGCGAGATCACTATGATAGCCGCGTCGCCGTACTCGGAATACGTGCTTTCGTTTACGTACTGTTTGAGCTTGGCTACCGGCGTTTCGAACCCGTTTTTGGGTCCGGCATAAACACCGTAACTGTTAAGATCGCCGCCCGCAGATCCCGACTGGTTATTGTTATTGTAAAACGACGTCAATGCGGCGTTTACGGAAAGCCCCGCGCGTTCCAACGATTGCGCGAGAGTTATCTTCGCGCCGCCGCTGCCCGCGCCCGAACCCGCGCCGCCGTAACGCAGGTTGTTAGCCGAGCGTTTTCCGAAAATACTTACCTTTGCGCCCGCTTTGAGCGGCAGAGAGTTTTCGTTTTTGAGCAGTGTCGCGCCTTCGGATATTATATCCTTGTTAAGCCTGTCGCCCGCTTCGAACGCTTCCTGCGAGCTGTCGTAATCCGCGAAATAATAATTTCCGTTGACGGGACTCTTTTTCAACGTTTTCGCGCTTGCGGAGCTTTCGGAAATTTCGGAAGGCATACCCCCCCCCGCATTATTTGCCGCAACGCGTATTGCGGGAGCAACTCCGAACGCGCTTGTCGCGATAAGCGCCGCCGCAAAAATCGACGCGGTCGCTTTGTACATTTTGTTCTTACGCATTTTCATTGTTCTCTCCTTCGGTTTCGTAAATAAACCCGCAAAAATCGAGCATTGCCGTTTGTTCCGTCGCCGCTTCCAAAACTATTCTGTGATAAGGCGTCGCCGTTGCGTCCAGTCCGTTTACGACTATGGCATATGTTGCCGTTTCGCCCGCCTTGACTGTCACCTTGCCCGTACCCCACACTACGCCGTAATACTCCACCTGATATTCCAAAGTTATATCGAACTCGTTGGGATTGCGCAGAGTGATGCCGACGTACACGTCGTTATCGCCGCCGCCGGTGACTCCGCCGTTTTTGATGCGCACAAGGCTTTGCCCCGCCGCTATCTCTATGCGCTTTGCGGCTACGCCGTCGATATCGGTATCGGTCGCATTGCCGCCCGTACCCGAACCGTAATCGAATCCGTTTTCCGCCATGACGAGCGCATCGCCCTTGGCAAGGATCATCGGCTGTATCGTCATGTCGCGCGCGGGCATGGTAAGATCGGTCACGCGTTTGCCGTTCACCTTGTCGCGCCAGCCGAAAAACAGCTCGCCGTCGTCGAGCGTATAACGCATGTCTTGCGGGAAACCGTCCTCGTACAACAGAGTTTTTTCGCTTTCGCCGTCCGCGAACGTCGCGCCGTCGAGCGTCAGTTTGTAACCTATCTTCTCGTACTTAGCCGTTACGGTAACGGGCGCGGACGGCATGCGGAACAGGTTTCCGCTTTGTTCGACTTCACAGTCGAATTCCCAGCCGACGAAGCGCATGCCCGTACGAGTTTCGGGCGTGAGTATTACCGTCGTTCCCGCAGTCGCCTGCGCCAAATTCGCGCTTCCGCCCACCACCGTCACGACGTGCGCCGTGCCGTCAAGCTCGCCGTCGGTAACGCGCACAAGCAAAGCGCCGTACACCGACTTATCGTTGACTACCGTAACGGTGACCGAACATTCGCCGACCGCTCTCGCGTCGATCGTGCCGTCCGCTCCGACCGCCGCTATATTCTCGTCGGAGCTTTCGTATACGACCCCGCCCGATTCCATGCCGTACGTATCGACGAGCGCCGTTATGCGGTGAGTGTCGCCGCCGCGCTCGACGGTGACTACTCCGCCCGTAACGGGCATGTTGTCGAAAGTCAAAGTGATCCCGCCGACGTATGGTCTGTAATCCTGCGGCACGCCGCTTTGCTCGGCGGGCGTAGCCAAAAGCGCTATCGCCGTCACCGCAAGCGCGACCGCCGCGCCGCCCGTCGCCGCTATGAATATCTTAGCGAGCTTGCTCATTTTAAAGTCGGGATCTTTGACGCGTTGCTTTTTTGCGGGCGGTACTATAACGCCGCTCTTTACGCCCGTATTGTACTCGACGGCTATTTTCGCTATCACCGCCGCGCCCCATGCGACAAATCCCGCCGCAAGCACGGCAAACACGACCCACATAGCTATGAACCATACGGGCGCGGCGTACGCCCAAACGTTGCCTTCGCCCATGCCGTTCATGGCGTTGCTGTTGGCTACCGTGTACAGAATGTTCTTGGCAGCTTTGCGTATAGCCGTGACCGAAGTCGCGGTATCGTAATTTTTGAGCGATTTGCTTTGGCTCAGGTTGACGTCGCCGCCCGCGCGGATCATTTGGTCGACGTTCATGTACTGTTGCAGGTTGTAATCGGTTATCACCATGCCCTTAAAGCCCCACTCGTCGCGCAGAAGCTTTGTCAACAGCGTGTGATTTCCGCCCGCCCAGGTAAAGCCTATGCGGTTGAACGAACTCATCATCGCGGTAGTGCCGCCGTCCTTGACCGCCTTTTCAAACGGTAAAAAGTACAGCTCGCGCATGGTCTGCTCGTTAGCCCACACCGCTATACCGTTGGTGTCGCGGTTGGTTTCCTGATCGTTCATGACAAAATGTTTGAGATAAGTATATACGCCCTTGCTCATCGCGCCTTGGATAACGCCCACAGCCATTTTAGCCGAAAGCACGGGGTCCTCGCTGTAATACTCGAAGTTGCGTCCGCCGAACTGACTGCGGTGAAGATTGCACGCGGGCGCGTACCAGCCCGAATACGTGCGCTTGTCGCCCTTGCGATCGCCGATGAGCGACTCGTCGCCTATCATCTTGCCGAACTCTTCCGCCAGTTCGACGTTGAACGTGCTACCCATGAGCGATTCGCCCGCATAGTAGCAGGTCTTATACACCGCGTCGTCGCCCATGAACAGCGAGTAGCCCATAGGTCCGTCGGGATCGGTGGTTTTGGGTTTGTCTATACCGACTATCGCTTCGGTATGGTAGTTGCCTATCTCTATGAGCGAGCGCATTTGCGAAACAGTCAATTGATCGAGCAATTCGTCCCACAGCTCGTGTTCGTAGTCCTTGCCTATAAGGTCGTAAAGCTTGATCTTTGTTTGATCGCGCGTAAGCTCCGACGCGCTTTGATCGGGCATATCCGTACTGTACCACGGATCGCTCGCCTTATCCTTTAACGTGTAATTCAGCTTTTGTATATCGCTCGCTTTGAGCGTGCGAAGCTCCGCCGACGGTTCTTGCGGAAACGTTCCTTCAAAGTCGTCGCGGCTCATGTACTCGGTCACGCGCGAGCTTACGTCGTCGAAAAGATTTTTAACGGGCGTCTCCGTTTTGCCGTCCGTTTCGTACTTGACGTCCGCGCCGAGCGAAAGCGTGACTGGCGCGGAACGGTCGTGCGAATCGCGCGCAACGTACAGCGTATAGTTGCCGTGTTCGAGTTCGTAGCCCTTAAACCCGTTGCCGTTACCGTCCGCATAGTCGTAGCTCGCCATATCGCGCGCGGAAAGTTCGAGCGCAACTGTATCGCTCTCGCCGGGCTGCAACAACTTCGTCTTTGCGAACGCGCCCAAAACGACGTGCGATTTTTCGATACCGCTATCGGAATAGTACGGCGCGGAATAGTAAAGCTGTACTACGTCCTTGCCCGCAACGTCGCCGACGTTGACGACCTTTACGTCGACGGTGATCGTGTCGTCGCCGTCGAAGCTTTCGGAATGCGAAGTACGCTCGACGCTCCACGTAAAGTCTGTATAGCTCAGCCCGTAACCGAACGGGAACACCACGTTGTCCTTATACCACCCGCCGTTGCCGTTATTCGATTCCGTAAGCGCACGCGTTTCATAATAGCGGTAGCCTATGTAAATGCCCTCGCTGTAATGCACGAAGTACGCACTGCGCTTTTCGCCGTTCTCGTCGACGTACTGATTGCCGCCCTCTTCGAGATTATTGCCGAAGTTGTTCCAGGTCGGGTCTTTTTTAAAGTCGCGCGCGTAAATATCCGCCGTCCGCCCGCTCGGATTAACTTTGCCCGTCAGTATCCTGCCGAGCGCCGCCATGCCAGAATTGCCGGGCGTGCCTATCCATAAGCACGCTTTTATTTTGTCGCTGTACGCGTAATGATCGGGATCGTCCAAAAATCCGAGTTCCATGCTCGTGGGGCAGTTAAGCACGACAACGACCTTATCGAAGTTTTGCGCGGCGACGCTTATCATGTCCGTTTCGTTTTTATCGAGCTGTAAGTAGTGATCGTCCTTGTTACGCGCGCCGGGTATGAGCGAATCGCCGTTCCAGTTTTGATAACCCTTGCCGTCCCAAAACATGGAGCGCGGCAGATCGAAGCCCTCGCCGCCTATGCGCGAGATAAACACTATCGCCAGATCGTTGTAATCCTTCCACGACGCGCGTACCGTATCGTCGTACCTGTCGGCAGGCGTTTCGCCCGTGGCAAAGCCGGTCAAACCCGTTATGGTCGAATTCATGTCGGGCGATGCGGGACGACCGTCGCCCGATCGCTTGTCGCTGTCGTAAAACGCCTTCATCGCGTCGTTATACTCGATTCCCGCGCTTTCCAAACTATCGTAAAGAGTGCATTTGCCGTCGTCGCCGCCCGCGCCCGCGTTGGAACCCGAACCGCCGTAAACCGCGTTGACCGAATTCTTGCCGAAAACGGTAGCCTTTGCGCCCGCCGCGACGGGCAATGCGTTATTTTCGTTTTTCAAAAGCACCGCGCCTTCTTCTACTATGCGCTCGTTGAGCGCGTTCGCCGCCGCAAGCACGTCGTCCTTGCCCTTGTACTCCGTGGTGTAATACTGATACTTGGACGGGTCACCGCTTTTTAACACGCGACGCTCGCCGCCCAACACGGCGTTTATCGTTTGATACAAAAAGGTATTGCACGTAAGCACAAGCACGACGGCAAGCGTCAAAGCAAGCACGGGTATGAACGAGCAAAACCACGCCTTAAAGCTTCTTTTTTTCCAAAACGTCTTGAAATTCATATATATCTCCGATCAAATCAATGTAATAATAAAGTAGTCGATATTGGGGAAACGCAGATCGCCGGTACCGTCTAACGTGCCGAGATAAGCGAACTCGATCGTATTCAAACCGACAACAATATCCAACTCGCCCGCGATATCTTCGAGCGTTGTCCAATTAGTCATATTTTGCCAATTACTACCGGACAAGCTCGCCTTCGCAATATTGCCGTTTATCTTTTTTTGCGAACTGTTGACTTTTACCGAAAATGCCGCGTCGACGGCAACATCGCTTTTCCCTGCTTTATTGCCCGATTGCGCACGTAGACCGAGCTTGAATTTTCCCGCCGAACGCGAATAGAATTTTATCACTATTTTATTGCCCGGTTTAGTGATATTGCAAGTACTGTATCCTTCGGCGCCGTTGGGATATAACTGATTGTTCCCGTCCTTTGCCTGATTTTCGAATTTATTGGTCGCAGTGCCTTTTTGCAACGCCGCGCCGCTCATATCAACATACGTTTCATCTTCCGCTTGCAATTTATACGCACGCTTTTCCGTACCCAGCTCATATGCGCCGGACTGCGCGTCGTATCCTATTTTGACCGCAAGCTCGCACTTTTTTCCGTCGTATTCTACTTCAAACGTTCTTTCGCCGACGCTGTTCGTATCAAAGCCTTTTATCATGTCGACGGTCAATTCGGTTGTAGTCGTAGAAGAATTGTTGTACGTTATCACGAGCGTGCCGCCGCCGAACGCTTCGCCGATCAAGTAAACGTTTTTTGTCGACGGATCGATTTCGATGCCGATTATCTCGCGACGTTTGACGTCTATATTTATCGTCGTCGTCAATTCGCCGCAAGTCAATGTCAATTCGCCGCCGTCGGTCACGTTCAATTCCGTTTTGGACGAAACGACCGTAGCAATATCCAGCTCACTCGCATATCCGCAGTCGCACTCCTTATGCGCGGTCGCCCCGTCGAGCGTAAAAGTATCGCCGTCAAACCATTCCGTCTTTACGTTATCTACGCATAGGATAAAATCATGCGCGAGCTTTTGCGACGATGCGTTGCAACGCGCGCAATCCTTCCAATGCGAGTTGTCGTCGAGACGGTCTATATTAAAGCTGTGACCGAGCGCGGCTAACTTTTCCTCGCCCTTGCGATCGCAAACGGCGCAAACATAAGCGCGCGTGCCGTCCGTAATGCAGTCCGCTTCGGCTGTCACCGTTATGCCGGCGCGGATATGCGCCGCTTCGTCCGTACGCGCACCGCAAGCGCAAACGCGAAAGTGCGCGACGTCGTCGCTTTGCCATTCCGCTCCGAACTCATGAACATGCTCCGTCTCCGACACAGTAACGTCGAGCGTCGCGCTGACTGTCACGCCGTTTTCGGTATATGTAATAGTTACGGTATGCTCGCCCTGTTCGAGCGCGCCCGTAATATCGGCAGTCCAGCCCGTGACCGTGCGACTGCTCCCGTCGGCATACTTGGCGTTTACCGACACAAACTCCGTGCTTATCACGTCGCCCGCTACGAATTCGGTCGTATCGGACACGATCTCTATCGCAGTGAGCCGGCTTCCGCCGCACGCCGCGAACGAAAAGCCGAGCAAGACCGCGACGAGCGTCGACAATAGGATCTTCGACAGTTTTTTCATACACTCTCCCGTTGAAATTTATTTATCACGCAAAAAACGGTATCGGGCGTGATTCCGATACCATTATAATAAGCCGCGCGGCGAGTGTCAATGGGCATTTCAAGTTAGGTCGTTTTCGTTTCAAGTTTGGTATCGTCCGCCCGCTCGACAAACGGGATAAATATATCCAGCATAAAAATATCACCGTCAGCCTTGACAGACAACCCGCCGCCGTACAGCTCGACTATATGCTTGATACTGCGCATGCCGTAGCCGTGAAGCTCGTCGGCGTTGTTCTTGGTAGTTTGCGGCACGCCGTTCTCGAACGTCAGCTTACCGTCGTTTACGAAACAGTTTTCCACATGCGCCGTTATCATGCCGTTTTTGCGCGCGACCGAAACGTACACGTATCGCTTTTCGGGTTCGTCGACATTGCCCGCCGCGTCGATAGCGTTGTTTATGGCATTGTCGAACAGCGAATATATATGATCGGTCTCCATATGCGCAAGCAACGATCCGTCCGCCATGCACACAAACTGTATGCCGCTCTTTTCGCACTGGACATTCGCGTCCGAAAGTATCACGTCCAACGCGTCGTTGCCCGTGCGGAACCGCGCGTCGTAGCTTTTTATGGCGCTTTCGAGCTTTTTCAGCTTGTCGTTCGCATAGCCCGTTTCGCCCAGCTCGCGTATGCGGTGTTTAAGATCGTGACACATGATGTTTATGCGGTCTATCTTATCCTTGCGTATCTCGAAGCTTTGCCGCTCCCTGTCGAACCGCAGTTGCATTATCGCCTTGTCGCGCTGTAACGATTTGTTCCACAGCGAAAATATCAACAAACCTATGGTGAGCAGACACCCGAGAATATCGTAAACATAGCACAGCGCAAACAGCGTGAGCGACACCGTTTCCACCTGCAAAAATACGACTATTGCGTTGAGCACTATCTCTATCACGAGCGAAATGATAGACAGCACGACCAGCACGAAACCGTGTATGCGTATCTCGGTCATGTTGCGGAATATGTATCGCACGGTAAACATGGACGCCAAGTACACGACTATAAACGCCGCTGTGCCGATAAGTAGCGAACCCGCATTGTACACCGTTATGGTCGATTCGTAAAACGATCCGCTCGAAAGCCCCGCCGCCGTCGTGATAAAGTTGCCTATAAGATAAGAAAAATGCTGTACCGTGTACGCCCATATCCCGCAAAACAGGATAACGCCGAATTTTTCGTCGAAGCATATCTTCATCGCGCCAAGGCTCGCCACAAACAGCGCGGAAAAAAGCGCGGACACCGCAAGCGCGTTGTATCCGAATATAGGCACGGCAAAAGTCAGTCCGTACATGCCCAAAACGGACAGCACGGCGCGCAATAAAAATCTTTTGCGCTCTTTGAGCAAAAACACGAACGTGCATTCCGCAGTGATAAGCTCCGTTATAAATATGAACTTGTACCAAAACAGCGCCGAAGAAAAATTATACATTACCATTTATCCGCAGTGTTTTTGCCGTAACGCTTTACGGCCCACCCTATTTTTCCGCAACATCACCGAAGTACCGCGAAAAAAAGCTCACGCCATGCCCGTTAATCATGCTTACCGCGCAAGCTTTGCAAACCTGCGTTGCATGATAGGACGATCCCGTTATGTCGGAACCGTCGAACGTAACTCTATCGATCGCGGCGAACTGCAATGCGAGATTATCAAAGCCCGCAAAGCTCCATATTTCTCATCCCCGCCGTCGGGCGGCGTTACGCGAGTTTCGATACCACCGTCGGGGAAAATCGGCGCGTGCGCATTGCCGCAACCGACTGCGACAGTGAAAAGCATCAAGCGTGCGCACAAAACGCCTATTATGCTTTTAAATTTTTTCATGACCGATCCCTTGACATTGAAATTTACCGAGCTACGATCCGCCGAGATAGGCGGCAAGTTCGGCGAAAAACGCGCTTTTCTGAGTGCGACTCAACGGCAAAACGTCGTCGCACACCCTGACGGTATCCTTTGAAGTTTCACGCACGTATTTGAGATTGACGAGAAACGACACGTGACAGCGCGCAAAACTGCGCGACGGTAATTCCGCCGCCACCGCGTTCATAGATCCCCAATCCGAAAACTCGCCGTGCGCCGTGTGATATGTGATCCTGTGTCCGCTGCCTTCCACATAATAGATCTCGCTCGCTTTTACGACGACCGTACGTCCGTCGGCGGCGTTTTTTATAGTGACCGTTTTATCGGCGTTGCGATCGGACGCGGCAAGCGCCCTGTTCATAACGCGATTGACGCTTGCGGGCGCGGCGGGCTTGACTATAAAATCGGACGCCTGCACCGAATAGCCTTCCACCGCGTACTGGATCATATTGGTAACGAACACTATGTTTACGTCGCAATCGCGCTCGCGAATTTTGCGCGCGACATCCATACCGTTGATATTCGGCATTTGGATATCCAAAAACACCAGATCGAGATCGACGTCGAACCCGTCCAAAAACTTTTTAGGATCGTCGAACCACTCCACGACAAATTCGCGGGTATGCGCTTCGGCATACTCGCTCAACAGTCTTTTCAACAACTCCGCTTCCGAACGTTGGTCTTCGACTATCGCTATCTTGGTCATTTTCCGCTCCGATCCGTTTCGATGCCCGCAACATCGAGCATTCAACCTAAGTATACCACACTTTTCTCAAAAAGAAAAGCGTTTTGGAAAATTGTCGACTGATAATAGTATATTGTATTTACTAAACGATCGCCATCAAAAGACATTTTCGTATTTACCGCTATTTGCACCGAAATACTAATTATTTATTTTTTGATCTCTCAAATCACCGAAAACTTCCGCAAATAATCGTTTTCTCTGTGCAAAAATCGTTTTGTAATTGGTAATATCGGAGTAAAATTGATATTGATCGGGAGTGACAAATTCATAATTCGCAATTTGATCTTTCAGCCAATCATCTGTTATTTCGATCAATCGTTTATTTGTTTTGCTTATGTTTTCTTTTTTAGGCAAAAGACCCAAATTGAATATACTGTCTTTAATATGTTCCTTATCGTTTATCGTGGAATTTTCAAACAGCGTTTGCGGAATTATATGGTCGATCTCTATGCTATAAGGATCCGTAGGCGCAGATATCGATTTTAAACAGTAAAAATGATATAAAATCGGTTTCATCATTGCTTCGCTTATTTTATTGCCCATGATTTTTGCCGACGATTCTATTTCATCGAATATTTGAAGCCACTTACTCGATTCCGTCTGTGTAAACAATCCGTCGGGTTCGTTTTTAATCGAACCGATATTAGCCGCTATTTTCGCATCGGCAGAGCCGCGCCATAAGGTCGACACGTACTCGTAAATTAATTTATCCCATAATATTAAACAATTCTTTCCGAACATTTTCGCTTTTAAATTGTTCCCTATCGGTTTTCCTTTTCTTTTCCAATCGAGAAACATTATTATAAAAAAGTTTAACGCTATGGATTCGCTTGTCAATTCCATGATCGAAGTTCGCCATGTCTTGAAAAATTCAAAATAATTAAAACTTTCCATTAATTTAATCATGCTTTTTAAATCGTATACCAATTCTTCATATTCGTTAGCCCAATTGATATTACGATTAATACTCAACGATTCATAATCTTCTTTTTTTACGCCGAAATTCCAAATGCCGGCTATCAATTTAAATCCAAACGTTATTTCTTTTGCAAAATCGGTTGCGGAATCGCTGAATTTTTTGACAATGAAATTATTACCGATCCGTCGCAAAAGCGTCGCAGGCAAATCCCACTTGACGACGTCGACATAATTCGTACCGATTCGTTCATACAATTCGTTAACCGCATTTTTCATTTCATCGGACACATTGGATATTATCGTATTCCACGAAGGTTTTGCGGAAAGAACTTCAACCGCCGTCAATTTTTCGCCCTCCGTGTTTATTATATTAAAAATCTTTTGAGAATCCACGGGCGAAAGATTTTTAACTTCGATCAATCCTATTGTGCTGTTAGCCAACAAATTATCTATCCTTTCTATAAGATTTATTCTCGACACTATATCGCTTTTTTTCATTTCCAAAAATTGCTTTAATTTATCGGGTTCCGTTATATCGCATCTTGAACCGATAAATTGATAAAAGGATTGCATTTGCTCATAATTAAAGTTTTCCAAATCGCAATACTTTCTATATTCATCCAAAAAATTCTTTAATTTTTTAGACGACAGCATATTGGCACCCCGATTATTATCCGCATAAGGAAGCGTTCGAACATATTTGCAAATATCAAACGGTTTGGTAAAGCCGTTATTCGTCAATGATTTATTATGAAAAATCTTAATTATTTCCAACAAAAAATCCAGCCCGGTATTACCGTCCAAATCAATATTCTCATCTGTTACGAAAGCGCCCGAACTTTCATAATCGTTAACGTCATTATTGTCTTCGATATCGGCATTGTCTATGTCGTCGTATTCTATGTATTCTTGAATTTTTTCCCAAAAACGATCTCCTATTTCATCGGGTTGATCATTATTTTTAAATCCGATAAATTTTCTCGCCCAAATATAAATATTTTCGGGATTTTCATACACTTGCAATAAAGCGTTCCTTCTCTGACGCCCGTCTAACAACCATCTGATTGTTTTACCGTTTTTTTCTTCAACGCTTAATATTGTAACGCCCAACGGATACTGCTTAAATAAACTTATACATAACTGAAAATTTTTCTTTTCCGTCCAAGTCTGCTTCCTTTGAAACCGCGGAAGCTTGATATTTCTATCCAAAACAAATGTTTTAACCGACTCCGGTTTGATCGTATACATACAATTTTCGCCTCCGCAATCTCGCTTTTTACTAATAATATCATAAATTCCGACACATGTCAACATTATAAATGCGCATGCCTAATAAAATTTAACGCCGTAAAAGTGCGCTTTTTGTATACTAAGCGTGTAATGTATGCCTTTTGGTGTTGTGACAATTTCGCAATAAAAAACCACCATATACACAATATATAGTGGTTTTGGCGGAGAGATCGGGATTCGAACCCGAGGTAGCTGTTAGACTACACCCGCTTTCCAAGCGAGCACCTTAAACCGCTCAGACATCTCTCCGTACTCGCGCCTATTATAGACGCGATCTATTTGATTTTTAATGACCGGTATCGACTTACGTCACCACTGATTGATCACCTGTTCGGCAAACCCGATCTTGTCCGTGACCGTTACTATCGTACCGTCGTCGAGTACTGCCTTACCGTAAAATTTGCCGAAAACTTGATGCTGATCCGTCATAAGATTAAAGCATCGCATTTTGTCCTTACGGTCGACGATCGGATAAAACACCAAGTCGAGCCTTCCGTCGTCGTCATTGATCTTCCACGGTTTGAGAAAATCGAATTGACCGAGCGTATACGGGATATCGAAATCCACGTTGTTTATCTTGTTCGCTTTTCCGTTGTAAAAAATCACATTCTCGGTAGCCGTGGGTTTTCCGAAGCCGTAGCCTAAGTTCAGTCCGAACTCATTACCGTCGACTTCGCACGACAGCGACGACCAGTACCATTTGTTCTTATGCGGCCAAACGCCGCGACCCCAGTCCAGCCCGCCGCGCCCGTCGTTAAACTCGTAACGCATATCGCCCAGCTCGAACCGACCTTTGCCTTTAAGACAATTGATCTTTGTGTTGTAGTAAAACTGTTTTCTTTTGGCGAACGGAACAGCGACCGTGATATTGTCTCCGTCGGGCGGATCGAGCGTCAATTCGCATTTAAACGTCTTTTTGCCCGAAAACTTTTTAAACTCGCAACTCAGCGTTCTCGTCCCGTCGTCGCGCGTCGCGAATTCGATCGTGACGCCGCCTTTCCGAAATATAACGTCGCCGCTCGAACAGCTTGACGGCATATCAAGCTTGCCGCGCGGAAACAACCCGATCTTGCTTTTCGTAGTATACGTCAAATACTTGTAATCGATAAGCGAGACCGATCCGAGCGACATATACGAATTGTCCGCGACGGTCAACGCCACAAAATATCTGTCGTCGCCGAAGCCGTAATAATCCCATTCCTTTATGCGCAGACTTTGCCCTTTGATCGCGCGCCTATCGTAACTTTTGACTTGCGAATAGGCATAACCGCTGTCGCAGAGAACACCGTTTGCGTCGAGCAACTCGCCGTTTTCGAGAAGCCTGTTCGGCATGGATCAACGCTTGGAGAATTGCGGCGCTTTGCGCGCTTTTTTAAGACCGTATTTTTTACGCTCTTTCATTCTCGGATCGCGAGTAAGGAAGCCCGCTTTTTTGAGCGCGGGACGGTAAGTCGCGTCGACGTTGCAGAGCGCGCGCGAAATGCCGTGACGGATAGCGCCCGCCTGTCCGGTATAGCCGCCGCCGCGAACGTTGACTATAACGTCGAACTTGCCCGCCGTATCGGTTTCCGCGAACGGCTGATTGACGATGAGTTTAAGCGTATCGAGCGGGAAATAATCGTCGAGCGAACGTTTATTGACCGTAATAGCGCCTGTGCCGCCCGCAAGAACGCGCACGCGGGCGATAGCCTTTTTGCGTCTGCCCGTACCCCAGTACTGAACTTTCTTTTTTGCGGTTGATTTAGCTGCCATAGCTTATTACCTCTTCTCCTTAATCTGCCTTGCCGCCGTTGAATTTTATGGCGAGCGGAGTGGGCTGTTGAGCCTCGTGATTATGCTCGGGACCTTTGAACACTTTGAGCTTTTTGATCATTTGACGACCGAGCGTGTTTTTGGGGAGCATGCCTTTTACCGCCTTGACGACGGCTTTATCCGAATTCTCTTGCAGAAAATGCGAATACTTTTGCTGTTTCAGCCCGCCCATGTAACCGGTATGATACGTGCGCAACTTTTTGTTGAGCTTATCGCCCGTAAGCACGACCTTATCGGTATTGACGACTATAACGAAATCGCCCGCATCGGCATTGGGCGTATACTCGGGCTTGTTCTTGCCTTTGAGTACCGTCGCTACCTGACTTGCGAGCCTGCCGAGCGGCACGCCCGCCGCATCGACCACATACCACTTGCGCTTGTATTCCTTGTCGCCGATCTTATAATCGGCGGAACGCGAATCGATCTTTTTTGCCATTAATGTTTTCATCGAAAACAACCTCGTAAAAAATTTTGTTTCAAGCGCAAACGTTTCACGCCGCCGCGCTTCCGTAACGTCGAGCCGATCTTTCCGGGGGCAGGCAAAACCGCCGCCGTCACGGTGCAACATGTATTATACAATAAAACCCCGACACTGTCAACTGTTTGCACGCATTTATTCGACAGACGATACGCACGAACTCAGCGCGCTTGACCGCCGTCGCCGCGCGCCGCATCCACCTTAAATTCTACATTAATCACCGCGCGGCTACAAAAGCGTCGAATTTTCGACGCGCGTTTTTTGTTATACTGTAAATATGAAAACGACCGCGCCCGCGCTACCCAAAATATCCTTACGCGAAGCCTTTGCTTGGGCTTTGGATTTTGACGACGACGAAGACGACGAAAAGTCGCCCGACGTCGAAAGTCCGTCAAGCCCAACGTTTTACGACAACGTTATCGACGCAGTGCGCGCCGTAGCTCCCGAAGGCAGCACGATCCGCCCGATAGGCTTCGATCGCGCGGATATGTTTTTGCGCGCGGGCTACCGCGCCGTCGACGGCGAACGCGCGGACATCACGATCGCGCGCGGCGGCGAACGCGAATTCGCGCTCGCCCGCGAAAACGCCGATAAATACTTGATACTTTGCCCCACGCACGCCTTTGCGGCGGCGGCGACGGACCGATACCGAACGCAAGACAAGGCGTTTGCGATAATGCGGCGCGGGCGCAAGCCGAACGCCGTCGCGATCGACAAGACCGACGTCGACCGCAATCTCGCGTCGATATTCGGCGAGATAGTTTCGCTCGATCTGTGCGCGTTCGACCTGACATTCGGCGCATACATGCGCGGCGAACGCACCGACGCGACGCTTGTCGAAACAATAGCGAAGCTTGTCGCGGACCTGACTGCCGAACTGAGATCGCTCGAAAAGAACACGCCCGAAATAACCGCCGCACTCGTTCGCGCGGGCGAAAAAGCCGCAAAAACCGTCGAAGCCAAGCCCGAGCTTTTACACGCGTCGGGCGCGGCGCAAACGGCGGAGGCGTTGCGCATGCTGTACGCCGCCGAAGACCGTCCGCTCGCCATGCGCGGCGAGACCGAAATGCTCGTCGGCAGATACGTAGCGGAATTTTATATTAAAAATCTTACGTCGGATAAATTCGAGTTCCCGCCGGACAACGGCAAACGCATCGACAGCGTATGCGAATACTTGGGCGCAGACGTGCGCCGCGCATGCGTATACGCGTCGCCGATCTATCCGCCCGCCAAAATGCGGCTGTGCGAATACAGGCGCGCCGAATTCCGCGCCGAACAAATGCGCATGCTCGCCGCTTTGAAAAAACGACAGACCGCCGCTTTTGCGGTATTCAAACGGCTTTATCCCGACGACGGATACGGACTGAAAAGCCTGATAGACCCTACCGATCTTGCGCTGTGTCTTGCGCTTGCGCCCGACGTTTTTTGCGCCGACAGCATGCTGTCGTTCTTAAAACAATCGGGACGACTGGAAAAATATATCGTTTGAAAACCGCAGCTCTTAGCGGTCATTCGGGCTTTTTATCGCAAGCTTAAAGAAAAATCGAAAAATTTGTAAAAAAATTAATAAAACGTTGGAAAAACCGGTTGATTTTCATGTATATATAGTATGGAGATTTTCTTTACTTATGAAAGCGCCGATAACACCCAACGCTGCTTCGCCGAACAACTCGCTCTTTCCTGTAACATCCCCGCTCATCTCAAAGGCTTCGACTTCCTTGTCGATTGCGCGCTTATCTACGCTGACAAGCCCCTTTCCGACGCTCGATTATATTCCTTAGTCGGAGCCACTCACGGCATTTCCGCGCATTCCGTTTCACGCGATATTTCCTACGCTATCAACAAAGCTGACGGTTTGCATTCGAAATTATCCGAGCTTACCGGCGCGCATATTCCGCGCACTGATATCCATAACGGCTTTGTTATCGCCGTTTTCGCCAAGCTTATCCGCCGTAACGCTTTCCTTAACTCTCCCGATTGACTTTTTCGCGCTTTTCGGTTTGAACGCTGCTTTACGGAGCATTAGCAGTCGGCACGCCGATCCCCGCGGTATTGTTCTTTTCGAGTACTCTTGCGGTCTATCGCTCGCAGGACGGTTTTGCGTGTCGGATTTTCGGACATGTCTTAAAATAATATCAAAAAATATACGGTCGATCGTTTTTAACGATCGACCGTATATTTACATTCGCTTAATTTTAAAACGCTTCGCCGAACCGTTTTTCTATCTTGCTCCAATCGACGACTTTGAACCAATCGTCGATATATGCGCCGCGCATGTTTTTGTTTTTCAAATAGTATGCGTGTTCCCAAACGTCCAAGCACATCACAGGCGTATAGCCGTCCGCGTGCGGAGTATTTTGGTTAGCCGTCGTCACGATTTCGAGCGCGTCGCCGCTTTTGACCAACCACGCGTAGCCCGATCCGAAAACGCCGAGCGCCGCTTTTTTGAACTTTTCGTAAAACGCCGCAAACCCGCCGAAAGCCTTATCGATCGCTTCGGCAAGCGCGCCTTGCGGCTCGTGTTTTCCGTCCTTGCCGAGTTCGTCGAAATAGAAAGTATGATTGAACACGCCGCCGCCGTTGTTGCGCACCGCCGCGCGCTTGGCTTCGGGCAAGCGCTCTATGTCCGTAAGCATTTGTTCGAGCGACATTTTTTTGAGCGCGTCGCTGTCGGCTAACGCGTTGTTGAGATTATCGACATAAGTTTGTAAATGCTTGTCGTGATGGTAGTGCATTGTTTCCGTATCGATAAACGGTTCGAGCGCCGAATAGTCGTAAGGCAACGGCTCGTTCGCAAACGGATAAAAACGTTCTTTCATATTGTCTCCTTTGTCGCGGCGCAAAAGCTTTCCGCGTAGTTGCGCCGTCTTTTATATGTATTAAGTATAATCGTTGCGCCCGCGTTTTATCCTTATTTTACGCACAAAAAAACGGATACCGAAGTTTATCCGATATCCGTTTTGGGCAAACACAATCGCGATCGTTATTTTTCGTCGCTGTCGACAGGCTGTTCTCCCGACGGCGCGTCCGTCGAACGGTCGAGCTCCGCCCCACTCGCCGCCGGACCGACGCCGAGCATTTCCTTTTCGCGCTTGCGCGTGAAGTATATTATCAGCACTCCCCATACGGCGAGCGCGACTATCACCGCTACGTCGATAACGATAAGGACCACTTGCCACACCGCCAGCTTATAGCCGTCTATCTTTATGCTCATGATATTGCTGTTGGCTACGGTATACAAAATATTTTTAGTCGCCTTACGCAACAGCGTTACCTGCGTAGCGTCGTCGGGCATATTGAACGTTTTTACGTCCTGAGTCAAAAACAAGTCGCCGCCCGCGCGTATCATCTGATCGACGTACGTATAACGGTTAAGGCTGTAATCGGTAATGACCATGCCTTTAAAGCCCCATTCGTCGCGCAACGTTTCGGTGAGCAGCTCGTAGCTGCCGCCAGCCCACGTCATGCCCAAACGGTTGAACGACGTCATCATGGCGTTGGCTTTGCCCTGCTTGACTGCTATTTCAAACGGCTCCAAGTATATCTCGCGCATAGCCTGTTCGTTAGCCCAAACCAAGATCCCGTTGTACTCGCGGTCGGTTTCCTGATCGTTTACCGCAAAATGCTTGACGTAGCAATATACGCCCTTTGTCCGCGCGCCCTTAATGACTTCGGCGGCGAACTTGCCCGAAAGCAAGCCGTCCTCGCTGTAATATTCCCAGTTCCTGCCAGCGAACGGACTGCGGTGGATATTTACCGCCGGCGCATACCAGCCGCTGTACGGCATGCCGTCGCCCTTTTCGTTACCAACCAAACCTTCCTCGCCGACTATCTCGCCCATGCGGTAAGCAAGCTCTACGTTCCACGTCGCGCCGAGCAAGCATTCCGCCTGATACGAGCAGGTGTCGTATATGGTCGCGCCCGAAATAAAGCTCGTGAACCCGCTCGGACCGTCGCTGTCGTTGGTCAACGGTTTATCCACTACGCCGTTCACGCCCGACACAGCATTGGTGCGGAACGCGCCGAATCCGACGAGATTTTTCATTTCGTCGAGCGATATCTCGTCGAGCAGTTTTTCCCAGCGCGGATCGTCGAAGTCCGCCGAACCGACGAAATTGCCGTCGTCGTCATACAGCATGTCGGCAAAAGATATCCCGTTATCGACGGGCGTGGTGCGCGGCGACTCGCCGGTCACCTGCCATTTTTTGCCGTCGTCCGATTCCGTATACTTGCGCTTGATCGAATTTTCGAGCTTGGTCAAAAGCTCTTGCGTGAGCGTACGCTCGCCGTCCGTCAAATACGCCTGCGGCAAAGTTCCGTCAAAGTCCGAACGCGATACATACGCCGCCGCGGTATCGTTGCCGAATATGCCCGCGCTCACGTCGTCGAAACGGTTTTGCACCGCGACCGCTTTTCCGTCCGCATCGGCTATCTCGCGCAACGTAACGCCGTCTTTAAGCTCGTACGTCGCGCTCGCCTTTGCGGTATGCGCGTCCGTTCCGACCGTCACCGTGTATTTGCCCGCGTCCAGCTCGTAGCCCTTGAACCCGTTGCCGTTGGCGTCCGACCAGTCGTACGACTTCATATCCGATACTTTGAGTTCCAGCTCGACGGTATCCGTGCCGCCTCCCGCGATGAGCTTTGTCTTTGCGAACGCGCCGAGCACGACGTGTGATTTTTCTATGCCGCCCGCAGTGTACGGCGCGGTATAGTAAAGCTGAACGACGTCCTTGCCCGCGACTTCGGTCTTGTTCGTGACCTTGACCGTCGCCTTGATAACGTCGTCCGCATTTATTGCCGAACCCGTCGGTTTATCGAAAGACACTTCCCAATCGAAATCGGTATACGACAGTCCGTAGCCGAAAGGATACACGACGTTTGCATCGTACCACTCGTCGACGGTCTGCGCGGTCTTGTTCTCTTCGTAGCTTCGCGTTTCGTAATAGCGATAGCCGACGTAAATACCTTCTTCGTAATTAACGAAAGCAAAATCGCTCGTCGAGCCGTCGGGTTTCAGATAGCGGTTGCCGTACTTACTGCCGTAAACGCCCGAATTGTACCAGGTGGGGTCTTTGGTGAAATCCGCCGCCCAAGTATCGACAGTGCGCCCCGACGGATAGACTTCGCCCGTAAGTATCCTGCCGAGCGCCATGACGCCCGTCGCGCCGGGCAAGCCCATCCACAACACCGCGTCGATATCCGGGTCGGCATCGAGCGCGCCGAGTTCCATTGTCGTACCCGTATTGAGCACGACCACCACTTTTCCGAACTTGGATTTGACGTGGTCCAACAACGCTTTTTCGTTTTTGTCGAGTTCGAGATAATGGCTGTCCGCCGACTCCGCGCCCGACACGGGTTTATCCGACCCGAAATCATCCGCCATGGTGCGCGGCAGATCGAATCCTTCGCCGCCTATGCGCGAGAACACGACGATCGCCGCGTCCGTATAACCGTCGTACGAATTTTCGAGCGGCTCGTACGACGCTATAGGCGTTTCGCCTACGGCAAAGCCCGCCAAGCGCTGACCGCTCGTCATGGGCGGGTTATCCGGTCTGCCAGAACCCGACCGCGAATTGTCGTCGTAAAAGCTTTTAAGCACGGGGTTGTATTCGATGCCCGCCGCTTTAAGACTGTCGTAAAGCGTTTTACGCGCCGCGCCCGTTGCGCCGCTCGCCGAACCCGATCCGCCGTAAACGAGATCGACCGAGTTTTTGCCGAACACGCTGACCTTGGCGCCCGCGCCGAGCGGCAACGCATTGCTTTGATTTTTAAGCAACGTTATGCCTTCCTCGGCGACGCTTTCCACAAACTCGTTCGCCGCGGCGAGCACGTCCTTTTTGTTGTCGTACTCGCGGTTGTAAAGCTCGTCGCGCCGATCTTCGACTATATTGGCGCGCTCGCCGCCGAATACCAGTCCCAACGAGTTGTTGATTATGGGTACTTGCGTTATGACGAAGGAGATGACCAACACCAATACCAACAGTATGCAGGTAGTCAACAGCCATGCGCGCGTACCTTTGTGCTTCCAAATAAATTTAAGATCCATACATATGCTCCCTATGTTACGCTTTCGGTCCGTTAAGTAAAAAATAAAACGAAAAGGCGCCGTACCGACCGCAAGCGGCGTAACGACGCAACGCAAGCCGATACAACGCCTTTCCGTTTATCTTCGTATTACAATAGATCGATACTAATCGAGATTGCTCTCGTGCGCGTCGAAAGTGAGCGTCGCATCGGCTGTAAGCTTGATGCAGTCGATGGACGGCGCGCTCGTAGTACCGTTGAGATATTTGTTTTCCTTCGGCTTGAACACTATCGTATTCTCGCCCGCTTTGAGCGAAATATCGCCTATCGTGCGGAGCTTGAAGTTTTGCGTGCTCGACACCGACGTTTCGGTCTTGAACCCGCTGTACGTTATCGCCGTGCCGTTGACTTCGATCGCAAAGGTATCGGGAGTCCAGGTTATGGGCGAAAGCGCGTTACTGCCGAATATGCCTTTAAGCGTGGCGGTCACCGCTTTGTCGGACGTGATCTTGAACGTTATGGGACTTTTTTCGCCCAAGCTTCCCACAAAAAACTCGTTGCTCGCCTCTTTGGATTCGCTTATCAAGTCCAGCCCCTTGGGACTGCCCGACGGTCCCATGCCTTCGAGCCCCGTAAGATCGGTGTACTCCGCTTCGAACGTGTATTCCGTTCCCGAACCGTTGTCGCCGCCGTTATCCTCGTCGTTGCCGTTGCCGCATGCCGTGAGCGCGCCCACGGAAAACAGCATGCAACCCGCCAAAGCTACGGCAAGCAATTTTTTGATGAACTTTTTCATAGTTGTCTCCTTTTCTTTAATAGTATTTACGCGTTCGCCGAGTACGCCCGCATACGGCGAACGCACTCGACTTACCGCGCTACTTATTATTGACAGTTATTACGGTATTCTAAACGGTTATTTTTTCTTGACCACGACAAGCGCTATCGCCGCGCCCGCCGCGAGCAAGCCGACTATACCGATAACAAGACCGGCAACAGCCACCGCGTCGACGGTATCGCCGTTATCGGCGGCGTCTATCGCGCCGTCCGCCGCGCCGACCGTCAAAGCGAGATCGATCGATGCGGACTTATAGCCTTCCGCCGTGGCGGTGACGGTAATGTTGTAGACGCCCGCCTTGGTCGGAGTGCCGCTTATCACGCCTGTATCGGCGTCGAACGTCAAGCCGTCGGGCAGACCCGCCACCGAGTATCGGATATCCGAGAATGCGTAGTACGTGTTGAGCGACGCATTGTTCACGGCGACGGAAGTATACGCCGCGCCGACCTTGGCGTCCGCGAGTTTGAGCTCTACTTCTTCGCCGTCTACTTCGGTCATGCCCGTGTAGACTATTTTCGCGCCGGTCGGGATCTGCATGGCGTTGCTGTTGGCGACCATGTACAGTACCTGCTTGGTAGCCTGCTGTAAGCAATGGAGCGTGATGTTTTTATCCGCGGCGGGCATTGCGTCGATAGTCGCTTTGTCGAGATAAATGCCGCCGTTTATGCCGTACACCTTGGCGTCGAGCATAAGGTTGGCGCCCGCTTTGATGAGCTGATACGCGTTGACCGAGTTGTAAAGAACGATGTCGGTCACGACCGCGCCTTTAAAGCCCCACTCGTCGCGCAGGAGCGCGGTGTTTACCGCATAGCTGCCGCCGCACCAGGTATAGCCGATACGCGTGAACGAACCCATGGCGAACGTAGCTTCGCCGCTTTCGACAGCGATCTGATAGCCTTTGAGATAAAGCTCGCGGATGGTCTGTTCGGTCATCCACGCCGACAAACCTTCGTTGGGCGTGCCTGCCGCCGCCATCGCGCCCGCACGGTAGGTGGACGCGCCGCCGCCGTCTTGGTGGAACGCAAAGTGTTTGAGCGTGATATAGCAACCTTTCAACTTAGCGCCGAGCGACGCGGAAGCCGCCGTCATGCCGGTAAGCACGGGGTCTTCCGAATAATACTCGGTATAGCGGCTGTCGAAGTAGCCGCGGTGTATATTCATGCCGGGCGCGTACCAGCCGGTATAGTTGTACGCGACGCCGCTTTCCTGCGTGGCGTTGCCCCACAAGCCCTGTTCGCCGATCATAACGCCCATTTCGTACGCAAGGTCTTTGCTGTACGTGCTTGCGATCATCGGTTCGGACGCGAAGAAGTTGAAGCGGTCGGTGCTGTCGGTATAGTTGCCCGTCCAGCCCTTGGGCCCGTCGGTATCGCGCGAGAACGGCTTGCCGATATACGGTATCGCCTTGGATTGGAATCCGCCGTTGTTGACGAGATCGATCATCTCTTCGACGGTGAGCTGTTCGACGAGTTCCTGATAACGCGCGTCTTCCGCATCCGCGCCGATAAGGTCGGAAAGAACGAACTTATACGTATCGCCGGTGCGCTTGGACGCGTCGCCGAGCTTGACGGTAGCTATGCCGTCGTACTTGGCGTTGAACGCCGCGTCGTCGTACGCCCATTTTTTATATTGCTCGGCGGTTATCTCCTTGACGCTCGCCTTGGCGTAGCCGTCGACGGTATCGACTGTCGCAAGCTCGGTCGGCATGGTGCCTTCCCAGTCGTTGCGCGAAAGCGATACGTAGCCTTCGGACTTAAAGCCGTCGGTAACGTCGTCGAATTGGTTGGTTATCTTGTTGCCCGTAACGGCGGTGTCGCACTTGACAAGGTCCGCAACGCTATACGTCTTGGACAAGTTCTCGCCCTTAGCCGTATGCGCGTTCTCCATGAGCTTGACTTCGTAATCGCCCTGTTCGAGTACGTAAGTTTTATTTACCGCAAAATCGTAGGACGCCATATCCTTCGCATCGAGCGTAAGATGGACCACCTGACTTTCGCCCGGTCTGAGCGTATCGGTCTTGGCGTAATCGCCCAAAACGACATGCGCTTTTTCTATGCCGTTGGTTTTGTCGAATTCGGTGTACGGCGCAGTGTAATAAAGTTCCACAACGTCCTTACCCGCATGATCGCCGGTATTGGTGACCTTCACATCGTATGTTAACGTAGTGTTCGCGCCGATACCGGTCGTGTTCATATGCTCGCCGACAAGCTCCCACTTAAAATCGGTATACGAAAGACCGTAGCCGAACGTCCAGTTGACGTTGTTGTTATACCAAGCTTCGTCGGACGCGCCGCGCGTTTCGTAATAGCGATAACCCGTATAGATGCCTTCCTCGTATCCAACCGACCACGTGTTGACGAGCTTGCCGTCCACCTTATACCGCGTATAGCCGGTAAAAGTTCCGTTGCCGTCGACCGACCAACCGAAGTTGTCGGTACGGGTATTGAAGTTGTGATAAGACGGGTCTTTCGTAAAGTCCTTAGCCCACGTATCGGTAAGCCGTCCCGACGGGGACACCGTGCCGTTAAGTACTTTGCCGAGCGCGCCCAAGCCGTTGTCGCCCGGCTCGCCTATCTGCAATATCGCGCCCACATCGTCGAATCTCGCAAGATCGAGTTCGAGCGGCGTGCAGGTGTTCAAAAGCAATACTATGCGTTTGAACTTACCCGAATCGACCACGTGTTCCACAAGTTCGTACTGCTCTTCGTCGAGCTGCAACGAGTGTATGCGTTTGCCCGCGCCCGAACCTATCGCGTTGGACCCGCCGCTTATGAATATGAGCGCCGCGTCGTTGTAGCTGTCGAACGACTTGACCCAGTCACTGTCGTTGCCGAATTTTTCTATTTCCGCCGCGATGGACGCATCGCTCGGATATACGGGCTGTTGCGTGACCGTGGGATTGCCCTGCCAGTCCGTGCCGGGTACTTCGCGCACCTGCGAAGTCCAATCGACGTACTGCGCTTTTACTACGGGGTTGACGCGGTAGCCCGCGCTCGCCAAGCTGTCGTAAATGTCGACGCTTACTCCCGCAACGCCGCCGGACGCGTCGCCGCCGTTTGCGCTCCCGCCCGTGGCGGGCTTAGTACCCGCACGACCGAACACGGTAACGCGCGCGCCCTTGACGCCGCCCGACGCAATGGGCAACGTTTTGTTTTCGTTCTTTAAAAGAACCATGCCTTCTTCGGCGATCTTCAAGTTGAGATCGAGTCCCGCCTGCATGGCTTCCGCCTTGCTCGAATACGCCGATTTGTAGAGCGGTTCCGCCGTCGCGGCAAACGCGCCGTTTGCGCCCGCTCCCGCGATACCTCCCGCCGCTCCGACGAGTCCTACCGCAGCCGCGAGCGCACCTGCGGTAACGCCTCTACGGACTGCCTTGGAATGTTTTTTCATTTCATCCTTCTCCTTTTATATATTTATCTATCCGTGTTATGCACACGTATAAACCTTGGTCGACGGACGGAACGATCGCGACGATCGGTAATTTCATCACACGCCCCGACACGCAACTGTCTGTAAGCATATTTTTTATAAGTATACCCCCCCCCCGTTTTGATTTGTCAAGTACTTTTCGCAAATTTCCCGAAATTATTTCGGAGTTTTTACTGTCGCTCCGTAGCGTATGCACGGGGGTTATATGGTTTCCGTCACGTATCTATTATGTCGAATTTTATATTTTTTATCGATGTTTTACACACATAAACAAACACGGTCGATCCTTATCCGTGCTGTAATGCCCCGCCGTATAATTTGGCAACCGAAAAAGCTCGGCGCAAAACCGAGCTTTTTCAATTTATATTCTGTATTATTTATTTAAGCTTATCGGTAAGTTCGAACACCGCCGCGACGGTGTCGTCCATATCGTAATACTTATAGCCGGCGAGCCGTCCGCCGAATATGACGTTTTTCTCTTTTTCGGCAAGCCGCGCATACTCGGCGTACAGCGCGTTGTTCTTTTGATCGTTGACGGGATAGTACGGCTCGCTCCCCTTTACGTAGCTTTCGGGATATTCGCGAGTGACGACCGTCTTGTCCGAGCTTTGCGTTCTGTCGAAGTGCTTATGCTCGATAATGCGCGTATACGGCGTTTCGAAATCAGTGTAATTGACGACCGCGTTGGATTGATGATCTTCCGCATCGAGTACTTCCGTTTCAAACCGCAACGACCTGTATTCCAGCTCGCCCAAACGGTAATCGTAAAACCGATCTATCTCGCCCGTGTACAAAACCGTTGTCGCCGTCTCGTCCCACTTAGCTTTGTCGGAAAAGTAATCGACGCCGAGCTTGACGTCGATACCGTCGAGCATGCGCTTGACCATTTGGGTATAGCCGCCGATCGGAATGCCCTGATAACGGTCGTTGAAATAATTGTTGTCGTATACGAATCGCAACGGCACTCGTCCGATAATAAACGACGGCAGATATTTGCAATCCCTGCCCCACTGTTTTTCGGTATAGCCCTTGATCAGAATTTTATACACATCCTCGCCGACCGACATCAACGCTTTTTCTTCGAGATTTTTGGGATCGGTAATTCCCGTCGCCGCGCGTTGCGATTCGATGACCGCGCGCGCTTCCGCCGCGGTGCGCGTCCCCCACAGCTGGTAAAACGTATACATGTTGAACGGCAGGCTGTAAAGCTTGCCTTTATAGTTGGCTATCGGGCTGTTGATGAAATTATTGAATTCGGCGAACCTGTTTACGTAATCCCAAACGCGTTTGTCGCTCGTGTGGAATATGTGCGCGCCGAATTTATGAACGTCTATGCCCGCGATCTTTTCGGTCGCGATATTGCCGCCCACGCTTTCGCGCTTGTCTATGACCAAACATTTCTTGCCGCGCTCGGTCATCGTCTGCGCAAACGTCGCGCCGAACAATCCCGCGCCTACTATCAAATAATCGTACTTTTTCATGATTACTCCGTTATTTTTTGCCGAACGCGCCGCTACTATTCCGCGCCGTCCGCAATTTCTTTTTCGTCGGACGGTATCGCATCGTTGCATCCACCGTCGTCGGTCGGCTCGTCTGGCGCGATATCGCCGCCGTTCGACCGCGCGTCGTCGGTCGTTCGGTCGTCAGAGCTTTCCGCATTATCATCAGGCGAGTCGGCGGCGGGCGTATCGTTAACATCGTCGCCGTCGTCGGTCGCCGCCGTTTCCGTCGCGGGCGTAGCTTGCATTATGCCCGCGCTTGCGGTAGTATTGCGTTTTATCTGCTTCCATTTGGGTTTGCTGAACACGCCGATGGTGATAGCCGCCGCATAAATTATCATGAACGCGGGGAACAGAAACACCGCGGGCATCATTTTACGCGCGGGGCATTTGAGCCGTTTGCGTTCGAGCGCGACCGCAAGCAACGCCTGCAATATGAACATCAATACGAACGCGAACGCCAGCGAAAAGCAAATGGTGTTCAAATACGTCCAGAAAATTTCCCAATTTCCCATCAGTCCGTGGTATATCAATACATACCCGTAATATATCGGCAACCACAGGCACATGAGTACGCACACGGGAATGAACATGAGCGTAAGGAACATGTCGATATAAGTCCACTTCCAACGCGCGAAAAACATGAAAAACGATTTAATGCCCTGCGTATAAAACAGCGAGTTGAGCGCGCCCGCCATTCGCTTATAGCGGTTGAACGTGTCTTTTATGGTGGACGGCTGATCTTCGTATACTATCGCGTCCTTGACGTACATGGTTTTTATCTTGTCTTGATTGAGCCGACGCATGGTAAATTCGGAGTCGTCGGACGAAGTCAAACAATCCCAACCGTGCTTTTCGATTATCTCCGCCGCGAACATCATGCCCGCTCCGCCGAGCATGGTGCCTTGACCTATCGCCGAACGGAAATTGCTACCAAACCGACAGTCGCGGATATACCACAGACCGGATATGCCCGCAACGACGTTTTGGTCGATGTTTTTGGAGTTGGAATAACCGCGCGCACACTTGACGCCAGCATCGAAAGCGTCGTTCATGCGCGATATGTAATCGCGTTCCATAAGGTTGTCCGCGTCGAACTTGATAAACGCCTCGTATTCGCCCGCATGCTCTTCCATTATTCGCTCGAACAGATATTTGAGCGCGTAGCCCGCTTTACGATGCTTGGGATCGGGGTCGGAACGTTCGTAGACGACCGCACCGGCTTTGCGAGCAAGCTCCGCCGTATTGTCGGTACAGTTATCCGCAACGACGTACACGTCGAACAGCTCGCGCGGATAATCGCTCGCGAGCAGGCACTTGACAGTATCGGCGATAACGTCCGCTTCGTTGCGCGCGGGTATTACTATGCCGAACTTGTGCTTGGTTTTGGCTTGGGGATATTTTTTGGCGGGAATAAAAAACAGCAATATGTAAATCAACTGTATCCCGAACGCTATTCCGATTATAGTCAATAAGACCTGATCGTTGATTATCGATAATATCTCGTTAAATCTATCCATTCTCTGCACCTATGCGCACAAGCGCGCTCGCCGCACGCATGCGCCGACTTATTGTCCTTCGACGCCCTATCATTATATATTAACCCGTACGCATTGTCAAGCCCCCGTCCGTCCAAACGCATTTTTTTCACATTTGTAAGACAATATCTACACAAACCGCGCCGTAACGACGTATTCCGCGCCGTTGCGAAACGCCGATTATCCGCGTCGCACCGTTCCGACGGCGTATATCGCTTATTGTTTGCGCAAACGCCTTTTGTTTATACGCAATCGCGCTTCGACCGTCATACCGCAACGGTCGGGATATTTTGACATGCGCTCGAATTTCGCTTGCTTTATGACCGAAAATGCGGTAAAATGTATACGGTATTTATCCTATCACCCTCGAAAAATAAACGGCGGTAACACGCCCGAAGGCAGACATGGAATTTCAAAACATAAAAGGCATAGCCGTTTACGGCACCGACTGCGTTGCGGATATCTCGCGCGGGGACGACGATGTTTGCAGGTTCGTATCCGCCAAAGAAAAATACTTCAACGTTCAGGCGGATAACAACGGACTGTTGACCGTAACGCAAAAAAAGGGCAATATTTTTTACCGTATGCTCATGCGTCGGTTGGAGTTTAAACTGATACTGCCCAAATATTTCCGCGGCAGACTGCGGTTTCGCAATAAAAACGGCGGCTTGTACATAAAAGACGGCGCATTCGCCGACATAGAGATCTCCACCGCCAACGGCAAGTGCGACGCGGAAAACATCTCGTGCAATGAGTTTACGCTTAAAATGCACAACGGCACGGTCGCGCTTAAAGGCTTGACCGCGACCGACGCCGTCAACGTAAAATGCTCCAACGGCAATATCAAAGCGGAAAACGTCAAGGCGACGGCGGTGACCGTTTCCTGCCATAACGCGGCTGTATCCGCGATAGACGTACGCGCGAACAAGCTGGACTGCTCCACGCACAACGGCGCTATCGACGCGAGCGCGGTCGACGTTGCGGCGTTACGGTTGGAAACATCCAACGGCAAGATAAACGCGCTGTGCGCGGGAACGCGCGACGATTACCGCCTTACTCTGGAAACGACGCACGGCGCGATCTCCGTCGACGGCACGCCGAGCAAAAACATTACGGACGTCGCCGCGAGCGAAAAACGACGAGCGATAGCAAGCACGTCCAACGGCGACATAGATATACGGTTTGCTTAAAACCATTGCTCAGGATGACAAAAAAGAGTGATACATCGCCCCCCCCCCATCATCTCGACCGAAACGAGCAAAGCGAGTGTAGTGGAGAGATCTAGGCGTAGCCGCACAATACTTAATCGACCGTAATTCTGCTTTCCAAATTCATAATTACTATTTCACTTTGCGGCGGTTCGCCTTGATTTCTCGGTAGCCGAAGGCTACGCGTAGTTTTTTGTTACGATTAACGATATTTTACAATTCTAAATCTCGTTTGTATTAATTATGCTTTTTCACTTGCTCCGCTCGAAATGATGGGGGTGTAGGTTGTTGTTTGCCATATACATGTCCAACTATATCCTTGTCCTACGTAGCAGCCGCAGGCTATTCTGAACAAGCGTAGCGCACAACTATTTATTGTCATTCTGAACAAGCGTAGCGCAGTGAAGAATCTCATCTTTTTTAAATATGGTTGAGATCCTTCGCGTTGCTCAGGATGACAAAAAAGAGTGATACATCGCCCCCCCCCCATCATCTCGACCGAAACGAGCAAAGCGAGTGGAGTGGAGTGGAGAGATCTAGGCGAAGCCGCATAAATATAAATAGACTATAATTCCGCATTCCGCATTCCTAATTCCGAATTCTCCATCACCCGTAGGGATCGATCATTACGAATCCTTAATTACAAAAGCGCCCGCATAGGACGCTTTTGTGCTGAGTATAATATCATTTCTTATTGAACATGCTTGCGAGCGCGGCGAGCTTTTCGTCCATGGACATGCCCGCCGTATCGGGCGCGCTGTCGTCCGCACGGTCGCGGTAACCGCTTACGAACCCTTCGCGGCGCGGTCTGTCCGAGCCGTATCTGCGCTCGCCGTTGCGGTCGTCGCGACTGCGGTCGCGGTCGAACCGTTCTCTGCGCCGATCGGCGTCGCCGTCGCCTTCCGCTTTGCGTTTTTCGCGCGCCGCCTGACGCTCCAAATATTCCGCATGGCTTTTTTCGCGCGCGGCTTTGCGTTCCAAATACTCGGCGTGCTTTTTATCGCGCTCCGCTTTTTGCTCCTTGCGCTGTTGTTTTTGCTGTTCGTACTCCGCTTTGCGCGTGTCGCGCGTCGCGGGATCGAGCATGGTGAGCGCGATGCGGTGCTTTTGCTTGTCGACCGACAAAACCCACACGTTGACCTTGTCGCCCACCTTCAAAACGTCGGACGGGTGCTTGATAAAGCTGTCGGATATCTCGGAAATATGCAACAATCCGTCTTGGTGTACGGATATATCCACGAACGCGCCGAAATCGGTGACGTTGCGCACTACGCCCTCTATGCGCATGCCTTCGGTAAGATCGTTCATGTCCATAAGGTCGGAGCGCAGTACGGGCGGCGGCAATTGATCGCGCACGTCGCGTCCCGGTTTTATAAGCTCCGCCACTATGTCGTTGAGCGTAGGCACGCCCACTCCTATCTCCGCGGCGACCGTTTCCTCGCCGGCGTCCTTGACGCGTTGCGGCAGGCTGTCCAGCTTGCACGCCTTGACGTCGTCCTGCGTATAGCCGAATTTATCTATGAGTTTTTGCGCCGCTTCGTACGATTCGGGGTGGACCGCCGTGTTGTCGAGTACGTTTTGCGCGTCGGGTATTCGCAAAAATCCCGCGCACTGCTCGAACGCTTTCGCGCCGAGCTTGGGAACTTTGAGCAATTCCTTGCGCGAGCCGAACGGCTTGTTGGAACGGTATTCCACGATGTTTTTGGCAGTGCCGGCATTGAGTCCCGACACGTACGACAACAGCGAGTACGACGCGGTGTTAAGGTCGACGCCGACGCTGTTGACGCAGTCCTCGACCGCCGCCGTGAGCGACGACACCAACCGCTTTTGCGGCATGTCGTGCTGATACTGACCTACGCCGAGCGAGCGTACGTCCACTTTTATAAGCTCCGCAAGCGGATCCAAAAGCCTGCGCGCGATGGATATGGCGCTGCGTATGGTAAGATCGAGTTCGGGGAATTCCTCCGCGCCGAGCTTGCTACCGCTGTAAACGGACGCGCCCGATTCCGATACGACCGCATACGATACGGGGCGGTCGAGTTCTTTTATAAGATCGGCGACGAATATCTCCGATTCCTTGCTCGCCGTGCCGTTGCCTATGGAAATACAGTCGACGTTGTGCTTGGCGATGAGCGCTTTGAGTATCTCCTTCGCCTGCTCGATCTTTTTTTGCGGCGGCGTGGGATAAACGACCGCGCTGTCCAAAAACTTTCCGCTCGCGTCTATGACCGCAATCTTGCAGCCTGTGCGGTACGCGGGATCGAGTCCGAGTATGACTTTGCCTTTGAGCGGCGGCTGTAACAGCAACGGCTTCAAATTGCGCTCGAATGTCTTTATCGCCTGCTCCGACGCGCGGTCGAACAGCTCGGTGCGAACTTCGCGCTCTATGCTCGGCGCGATGAGCCGTTTATAGCTGTCCTCGATCGTTCTGTCGATAAGCGCATCGAACGCCGAGCTTTTCTTTTTAGCCGCGGCAATGATACTGCGAGCCTTTTCCTCGTCGACGACCACCGAAACTTTAAGGCATTCCTCCTTTTCGCCGCGGTTGACGGCAAGCACGCGGTGACTTGGTACGGTCGCGACCGCTTCGTCGAACTTGAAATACGTTTCGTAAACCTTTTTCTTTTCGTCGTCGGTACACGACTCGTCGGCGACAGCCGTTATACGCCCGTCGGTCATCGCCTGTTCGCGCAAAGCCTTGCGCAAAGCCGCATCGTCCGATATGCGTTCGGCGATTATATCGCACGCGCCGTCGATAGCCGCTTTGGCATCCGGCACGCCCTTTTCGGCATCGATAAACGGCGCGCAAAGCTCCGCTTCGTCGTACGCTTCGAGCGCTTGCGCTTCTATTATATCGGCAAGCGGTTCAAGCCCGCGTTCGATAGCGACCGACGCGCGCGTTTTCTTTTTCTGCTTGTACGGTCTGTATATATCTTCCGCTTCGGTGAGCGTTTTCGCGGCGTCGAGCGCGGCGGCGAGTTCGTCCGTCCACTTGCCCTGCGACTCGATAGACGCTTGTATCTCCTCCTTGCGCTTTACGAGTCCTTTCAAGTACTCGTAGCGGTCGGACAGTTCGCGTATGACCTGATCGTCGGTCGCGCCGTGCATTTCCTTGCGGTAACGCGCGATAAACGGCACGGTGTCGCCTTGATCCAAAAGGTCGACGATATTGGAGCAATGCTCCGGGTTTAGCTCGAATTCCTCGGCGAGTTGTTTCTTTACGTCCATGAATGATCCCTCGTAACGTTGCCGCGATCGACTTGCGGCGCTTGTATCATTTTACAACAACGGCAAAATAAAATCAATTGTTTTACACTACATTTTCGCAGGCGGCGCAACGCTCGGCATAATCGCTAAGCGACGCGCATACACATACGGTATGAAAGAAGTCCGAACAATAACGCAACAAAACCAAACCAAATTCACGTCGCACTCGATCGCAATGACCGACCGCAAAAAAATATCCATGACGGGAGTAGCCAAAGTAGACGGCGCGAGCGACAACGAAATATCGCTCACCACCTGTATGGGTCGACTGCTCGTAAGCGGTTCGGAGCTGAAAATAGTCAAGTTCGACGACGCCGACGGCAATCTTTCGCTTACCGGCAACGTCGACTCGGTCAAATACGTGCAAGCCAAAGTGCCGCTGTTGAAACGGATATTCAAATGACCGAGCTTTACGCGTTTTTATTCTGTCTGGGACTTGGCGTCGGCGCGCGCATACTGTATATGGCGTCCACCGCGCTGTCGCGCCGCACCAACCTGTTGCCCGTGACGTTCGTTCTCGACGTGTTGACGGTAGCCGCGGTCGGCGGCGCGTTTACGCTGTACATCATACTGACGGGAACTCGGCTCGCGCCGTATCTTTTTGCCGCGCTGTTTTCGGGCTATCTTTTTGCGTATTGGGTGACGCGCCGCACGTCGGACAAGCCCAAAAAGCAAAAGGCGCGGTCGCGCGCGCAAAAACGCTCCGAACAAAACAACGCATAACGCGATATGTAGACAAATGTTTTCGCCCCGAACATCGTTCGGGGTTTTTGTTGTCGCGACGGCGATTTAAAGCCGAAAACAGAGCGCGCCACGGCGCAATTCGACCGATTTTACGGCGAACGCTTGACAGCTTTTTTCGTATTTGATAAAATATTGTAAGAAATATGAAACGAATGATCTTGGTAACGTCGCCGCCGGCATGCGGCAAAACCTATATTTCGCGCCAGCTCGCAAAAAGTCTGGATCACGTTGTGTATCTCGACAAGGACACGCTTATCCCTTTGTCCAAACAAATATTCCGCGCGGCGAAAAAGCCGTACGACCGCAGTTCGGACTTCTTCGAAGAACAGATCCGCGACTACGAGTACGAAGTAATACTTAATCTCGGCTTCGAGGCTTTGTTATACGACGATACGGTGCTTATCAACGCGCCGTTCACGCGCGAGATACGCGACGCGCAATACATAAGCAAACTGCGGGACAAGCTCAGCAAATATAAAGCCGAACTCGTCGTCATTTGGGTAGTTACAACTCCGCAGGTGTGCCGCGAGCGCATGCTCCGTCGAAATTCCGATCGCGACGTTTACAAGATAAAGCACTGGGACGAATACATAACCACGGTGGACTTTACCCCGCCGTCCTTCATCGACGATATTCTCTTATTCTACAACTCGTCGGAAGCCGAATACGTCAAGTCCATGCACGACGTACTCGCCGCGCTCGACCGACAGAATCAACGATAATGAAAAAACGCACGCAAGATCACAATACAGCCGTTACGAACGGCGCGGAAGCAGTCGTTTCCCCTGCGCCCGCGCGCGACGCCTTTCGCGACGCGTATCTGTCCGTGCCCGCGTCCGAAAAAACGCGCGCTTTTACCATGCTCGGCGCGGCGGGCGTCACCATGCTCGTGATGTTTTTGTCGCGACTGTTTTGGCTGTTCAAACCGCTTTTGGATAAGATCTATTACGGCACGCTGTCCGAAGTCATATACTACATATTTTTGGGCGTGTTGTGTACAATATATATAATAGTTCTCAACAACTATATGAAAAAGAATTGCGAGCTTCGCATGTTTTTGCCGCGCGATAAAAAAATGACCATTCCGCAGGCGCTCGGCGTCATAGCTATCTGCGCGGCGGCGGTGTTCGTAACGAGCGCGGCGTTCGGGTTCAAGACCAAGGTCCAGATCGAAATGGGCAACGGCGTTACCATGGCGCAAGCGCTCACCAACATTTCGGTGTATTTTTATTACGCGTTCCATTTGTGGCTGGCGCTCGCCGCCGCAACGCTCGTACAGCGCGGGCTTACCCTGCTTTTACCCGCCAAATTCACCGTTCCCTGGGGCGCGATATTTTTGGTGACAGTCTTCGGACTTATCGAACTCGTGTTTGAGCTCGGCACTACCGACCACGCATATCCGTGGCTGTACTATATGTTCACGTATGTTTACGCAGGTATATTCGTGCTTGCCGACTATCGTTTCCACGTCACGTATTGGGCGTCGATAGTCGTATTGGTGTTGTAATATGGAAAATCAAAAGATAAGCTTTAAAACAAGGTTTACGACCGGACTGAAAGCGTTCGGCGCTTGGTGCGTCGCATTTTTCAAGGTCAACTACTTGATGTTCGCATATATCGTGGCGGCTGTGCTTATAGAGCTTACGGGCGTAGCGGTTACTGCGGGCAAGTTTTACATGACCGAGCCGTATCTGTTTTTGACGTTCGTGGCGTTTGTCTGCATCGTTTCGCAATATCTGCCCGGACACAGATCGCGGTATGCACTGTTTTTATCGGCGCTTATAGTCAACATTATACTCGATCTCGTATTCATCGTCATATTCGACAGCACGGGCGGAACGGTATTCGACTTCGCCATGCTCAATCTTCGCAACGACGCCATGGCTATCGTGGAAACATTGCCGTTCAGCTTTACGTTCGTTTTCGTATCGGCGGTCACGCTCGCGCTCTACGGCGTGCTCGGATTCATGCTTATAAGCCGCATGCCCAAGCCCGACGTAAACCGTTCGAGCGCAGTCACCACGTCGTCGCTCGCCGCGCTCGCGGTATGCGTCAACGTCATGGTTTCGTACATAGGCAACGCCAAAAACGACGTGAACGATCTCAGTTACATGCTCCACCAAACCGAAACCGCCACATACTCCAACAAAGGCATAGTGGGCAATTTTTACAACGAGCTTGTGCGCGGACTGTGGTTTTCGGAAATAGATATCGGCGATCCCGAAGAATTGCGCTTTTTCATTTACGACAGCATCACCGAGCATACGCCCATGTTCGGCAAAGCCGACGGATACAACGTAGTCACCGTACTTTGCGAAAGCTTCGAGTGGTTCACTTTCCTTTACGACGCGCAACGCTATCCCAACGGTTACGCGAAACTTCCCGACGACAAGCCCGGCACGCCCGAAGAAACGATCGTGCCGCCGACCGCGGAAGAGATCATAGCTAATCTAAAAACGCTGTACCCCAATCTTTACAGGTTTTACGAGAGCGACTCTACCGTAGTATTCAACAATTCGTACTCGCTCGAAAAAACGGATATTTCCGAAAACAAGAGCATTATCGGCAACTATCCGCTTTACGAATACATCAACTACACATATCCCGAAAACACCATTCCTTACAGCCTGCCCAACATAATGAAAAACATGTTCGGCGTAGAAAGCAATTCGTTCCACGACGGATATAAAAGCTTTTACAACCGCGACCAACACCACACGACCGCGCTCGGCTTTAACAGCTACACCGCGACCGAGGACATGGACATAGAGGACGACGACACGGGCTTGGGCGAACGCAATCTCGATTCGCTCATGTTCGAAACCTGTAAACAGGAAATGTTCCCGACGGGTCGCAGGTTCAACACGTACATCACCACCATAACCCAGCACGGACAGTACGCATACCGCGAAAATCTTAAACCGTATTACGACAAGATGGACGCGCTCGGCATACTCCCGTTCGAAGAAGGGAACGACGAACAGAATGCGTTGCGCTACTACTGCGCGGCGGGCATGGACTTGGACAAAGCGATAGGCGTCATGCTCGACTATTTGGAAAACACCGACTATCTCGACGAAAACGGGAACAAGGTGACCGACGAGCAGGGCAACCCCGTCAAGCTCGCCGACCGCACGCTCGTAACGCTTTTCGGCGATCACAACTGCTACTATCAAGGCACGAGCAATTACGCCAAAAACATTTACTCGTCCAAGGTCCCGAATTATACCGAGCTGTACCGCGTCCCCGTCATGATGAAGGTCGGCAACCAAAATCTCGACCGCCCGATCATCAATAAATTCACGTGCGTATCGGACATCTACCCTACCATACTCGACCTGCTCGGCGTAACTATGTTCTCCAACCTTATGTACGGCACGAGCGCGTTTTCCGAACAGGAATCGATACTGTACTCGCGCGCGTACGGCAAATTTTTGACCGACAAAATATATTTCAACAGTCTTAACACTATAATATACAAGGCGGACGACGCCGACGAGAAATATCTCGCGGAAATAGAAGACAAAGCGACCGTGCTTTTGAACAAGATATCCCACGTCAACCGCATATTCGCATCGGACTTTTTCAAGGGCGACCGCGAAGCCGAATTTTACGCCAAGCTTCGCGACGCATCGTCCATGGGTTTGTAACTTATGACGGTGCATAACGCCCACACGATAACGACGGGCGCCGCACTGCTCGGCGCAAGCGAGTTTGCACTTTCGATCGCGCTCACGGTGTTTATCATCGTTTCGCTGATGCTCGCCGCGATACTCGCCCTGCTTTACGTAAGCAAAAGCTTTCGCGCGTTCTTTTTCCGCGAAGAGATCAAGCGGCAACGCGCCGCGCTTAAACGCAAGCAAGAGCAAGCCGAAAAACAGCGAACGTTGCCCGACGCGGTCGCGACGGAAGTCTCGACGTCCGCAGAGCCGTCGAACGCCGGATCGCGCACGACACGCAAACGCGGCGACGCGTATTCGGACGGCGTGCTTACCGTTCCGCTTACATATCATACGGCGGAAAAACCGCGACGCAAGAAAAAGCGCAACGCCGAGTTCGACGGCATAACGACGGTGGAGCTTCCCGTAGTTTCGTCCGATCCCGTAACATTCACCCCGCGCAACGTCACGGTCGCGCGCGCCAAGAAAGGCGCGACCGCAGACCCCGCGCCGACGGACAAAGCCGGAACTACCGAAAAACGCGCCGCAAAACGTAAAAATATTTAACGCAATAATACGGAAGTACCCGAATTGACGACAGGAAGGAAAATATACCGCGTTATCAAGCCGCTAATGTACGGCTGTATCGTCGGCATTATAAGCGGCGGCGCAATAGCGCTGTTCCTGACGAGCGCGAAGGTCGTATGCGCGTTCGCGTTTTCGTTATACGCGCAAGCGGAGATCGACGGCGCTGTAACGATAGCATGCGTAGCGTTTCTCGTTTTGACCGCGTGCTTGCTTACCTCCGTATTGCAAACGCTGTGTCCGTCCTGTAAAGGCAGCGGCATCCCGCTCGCCGAAGGTTGCGCTCGCGGCATGTTGCGCGTCAAATGGTTGCGCACCGCCGCCGCGCTCATCGCAGGAAGCTTGCTGTCGTTTGCCTGCGGCATGCCGCTCGGAAGCGAAGGTCCGTCCATAGGCGTAGGCGGACTTATCGGCGACGGCGTGGGCAAAGCGACGAAACAATCGGACGAACTGAGACGGTATCTCATAACCGGCGGGGCGAGCGCGGGGCTTGCAGTCGCGTTCAACGCGCCGCTCACCGGCGTAACGCTCGCACTCGAAGAAACGCACCGACGTTTTTCTCCCGGAATATTGCTTGCGGCGTTTTCAGCGGCAGTGCCTGCGGTACTCGTCGCACAGCTTATATTTTGGGGCTTGGGACATAACGCATACCTGTATGCGCTCGGCATTCGCGAAGGGTTCACCGTACTTCCGCACCTTATCCAAACCCAATACGACGGCGCGGGGATACTGTTTTCGGTATGCGGCGTCGCCGCGCTTTGCGGCATAGCGTGTGCCGCGCTCGCCGCCGCGTTCAACAGATCGGTTTTCGCGCTGGGCAAGCTGTTCGGCAAGATCAAATCGCCCGCGCTCAGGCTCATGCCAGCGTTCGTTCTGACGGCGGTATGCGGACTGACGTTTTCCATATCCGCGGGCAGCGGCGAAAGCTCGCTCGCGTCCGTTTCGGTATCGTCGGGCGCATGGCTATTGTTAGCATTACTGGCGACGCGATTCGTACTCACGGTCACGGCAAGCGGCAGCGGCGCGACGGGCGGATTGTTTTTGCCTATGATAGCCATAGGCGGACTCATCGGCACGTTGATTGCCAAAGCATGCATCGCGTGCGGACTGCCGAGCGCATACTCCGGCAATATAATATTGTTGTGTATCGCGGCGTTTTTCGCGGCAACGGTACGCGCGCCCATAAGCGCGATCGTCATGACGCTCGAACTGACGGCAAGCTTTGCAAACGTCTTGCCGTGCGCGATAGCGGTAGCCGTCGCGACCGCGGCATGCGCCGTCACGCGCTCCGCGCCGCTGTACGAGCGCATGATGGAAGACCTGCACTCCCGCGCGCCGCGTCCGTCGGACGCCGCGGATATCACCGCCGTCTGCATCGTCGCGGAAAGCTCGACGCTGTGCGGCAAGCGCATTCGCGACGTGCTTTGGCCGTATAATTGGCTCGTTACGGGCTTGGTCCGCGCCGACGGCACTGACATAGTGCCCGACGGTGAAACTTTTATGCGCGCATCGGACAAACTTACCATACGCGCCGAAAACGTGTCGCCCGCCGAACTGCGCGAAAGGCTCGACGAATTCAAACTCGACGAAACGGTCGTGCGACCGCTTATCGATACAAGGAGAAACCAATGACAGCCGCTATAACAGGCATTACCGGCAACATGGGACAAGCGGTGCTCGCCGCGCTCGAAAACGTCCCCGAAATAGACAAGATCAAGCTTTTGTGCAACAATAAAAAACGCATGAAAAAGCTTTTGAAAAAACACAAAGCTTTGCGCCGCAAAATAGAGATAATCGACGGCGGCATGACGCAACAAGCGATCGCGCGGCTCGTAAAGGACGTCGACATAGTAGTCAATATGGCGGCTGTGATCCCGCCCCGCTCCGACCACCGCCCCGAAGCGGCGATAGCATGCAATCAAACGGGCGTCGATCTGCTGGTGTCCGAAATAGAAAAAGCGACCGACCGCGCGCCCGCGCTCGTTCACATATCCACGGTCGCGGTGTACGGCAACCGTTCGGGCGGACATCCGTTCGTGCGCGTCGGCGATCCGCTTTTGGGCAGTCCGTTCGACGTATATTCGGCGACCAAGATCCGAAGCGAGTTCCGCATTCTGGAAAGCTCCGTAAAAAAATGGGCTATCCTGCGCCAATCCGCGATGTTGCACCCGCATATGCTTTCTGGCAATATAAGCGATCCGTTGATGTACCATACCACGTTCGACGCGCCGCTCGAATGGACGACCGCGCACGACAGCGGCGTATTGATAGCGCGCATACTGCAAAGGTTTGCTACCGACACTATACCCCGACGGTTTTGGAATCGTTGTTTCGATATAGTCGGCGGCAAGGCGAACAGGCAATACGGTTATCAAACGTTCGACCGCGGTTTTAGGATAATAGGCGGCACGGTGCGCGACTACTTCCGCCCGCATTACAGCGCGACGCGCAATTTTCACGGCGGTTGGTTTCTCGACGACGAGCTTAACTCCATGTTCGACTACGTATCGCAGACGCCCGAAGACTACTGGAACGAGATCGAAAAAGCTCACCCGATATTCAAGCTCGCGCGGATAGTACCCAAAGGACTTATACGCAACATACTGTTCAAACGTCTTTTGAAAAACGATAACGCGCCCGTCTACTGGGCGGATCACAACGACGACGCGCGCGTGACGGCGTACTTCGGCAGTCGCGAAAATTACGACAAGCTCAAAGCGTCGTCCTGGAAAGATATCGCGCTCCCCGACCCCGACGACATCTACGAAATGTCGGACAACGCCGTACCCGTCGAGCGAGGCTTCGACTTCGGCAAGCCCGACGCCGAGCTTACGCAAGCCGATCTCGAATCGGTCGCGGCGGCGCACGGCGGCGAACTGTTGTCGACGTTCGACGGAGATATGTATGAACCGCTCGAATGGCGCACGCAGGACGGCGATAAGTTTACGGCGCGCGCATACACCGTATTGCGCGCGGGACATTGGCATAATCCGCTGTACGACGATTTCGTTTGGGATTACGACAGACTCAGCAAAAAGGACAAGATTTATGCGTCGGTATGGTACGACACTCACGCAAAGGACGAAAATTACGTGTATTCGCTCGACGAACGGTTTGACGCGCATATTCGAAAGATCGACGCGGAGCAGGCTTTATGAAAATTCTGTTGATATATTTTTCGGGTACGGGCAATACGAAAATGATAACCGAGCTGTACCGCGACGCGTTTGAAAACGCCGATCACGAAACCGCGGTCGTCGAACTTCCAGCCCCACCCGCAGACCTACTTAACGCCGCGACGGCGCAAGACTGCGACATGATAGGCATAGGCTATCCCATACATGCGTTCAACGCGCCCAAGATAATTTTGAAAACGTGCAAAGCCTTGCCCAAGCTTAACGCCGCGCGCGGCGAAAGCAAACGCGTGTTCATTTATAAAACTTCGGGCGAGCCTGTGCGCATGAGCGACGTATCGTCGCTGAAAATGCGCAAGATCCTTAAAAAGCGCGGCTACACCGTGACGGGCGAATATCAATACGTAATGCCGTACAACATCATATTCAGGCACAGCGACAAAGCGGCGTACAAAATGTGGCAGACCGCAAAATCGCTCGTGCCCGTCGACGCCGACGAAATTCTGCGCGGCGCGCCGCACCTGCCGAAAAACGTCATTCTCGGCGGCTTTCTCGCTTGGGTACTGCGTATCGAGCACCCCGGCGCAAAGTTCAACGGCAAGTTTTTCCGCGCCAATAAGGACTGCGTCAAGTGCGGGCTTTGCGTCAAAGCCTGCCCCGCCGACAACATCAAGATAAAGCCCGACGGCAAGGTCGCGTTCGGCGGCAACTGCATGATGTGTATGCGTTGCGCTTTCAATTGCCCCAAAAACGCGATAGACATCGGCTTCTTCAAAAGCTGGAAGGTCAACGGGAAATATTCGTTCGATCCGCCCGACGACGATTCGGCAAACGGCAAACACGACAATTACTGCCTGTCCGCATACGAACGGTATTACGCCGAAGCGCAACGCCGCATTGCGCAAAACGCCGCCGAGCACGGCGACGGCATAGACGACATATTATAGTTTTTCGACTTCGCGCACAGCGACGTTGTTTTTTGTACGGCAATGATAAAGCGCCGCACCGAGGGGGGATCGATACGACGCTTTATCAAAGGAAGAAAAAGATTGCAAAGAGTAACTCTTTACGCATTCATTATAAAATATCCAATTGATAACAACGTGAAAATCATATGTTGAATATAGGAATTTTTTGCGCAAACGACGGCGCAAACGCTTATTCGGCGTCGATCAACACGTTAAGACGCTTTTTGCGGCGATCGCCTATCATCCGCGCGAAGTATACCGCGGGCGTATCCAACAGCGTCGTAAATATAAATATCACGTAACCCGACGCGAATATTGACATCAGCGTGGGAAAATCGTATGTCCCCGCAAACGCGAGGATCGTAAATAAAAACGAGTTTATCAACTGACTTACGAGCGTAGACCCGTTGTTTCTGAGCCATAAAAATTTGCGCTTGTTCCCGAACTTCTTTTCGGTAAAGTTCCACCATTTATGGTACAGCCACACGTCGAAGAACTGACTGACCGCATATACTGCGAGCGACGCCGTTATAAGCCGCGGCGTATTGGAAAATACCGTCGTTATGGAATCCATGACCCAATCGCCGTCGCTCGGTACAAACAGCATCCAGCTTTGCGAAAGCGCCAAAAAGAACAGCGACGCGAATATACCGATATACACCGCCTTATTAGCCGCACGTTTGCCCTCGCACTCGGACAGGATATCCGTCGCGAGAAAGGTCGCCGCAAACAAGACGTTGCCGAGAGTCTGCTCCATGCCGAACGCCTTGACGAGTATCAATACCTCGATGTTCGCCACGATGGTAGCGATGGCGCTCATGCAATACAGCCCCGACCGTCCGAAAAACATATATGCGAGCAACGTCGCGCCGAATATGAGCACGACCGATAACAATAACAACAGCTCGTTCATGCGCCCACCCCGAAATCGGTATTGTTGACAAGAATATCCACGCGTTCGTTATCTATGTACCGCGGATACACGTCGCGCATAAACATTTCGATAACGGCTTTATCGGGCTTTACATCCGTGCTGTTTTCGCACATGATATTTACGCAAATGCGCTCGAAATGCTTTAATCCGAGTTCGATGTCCGAAAGCATCGACGACGTATTTTGTCCCGTAATACCGAACAGGAAATTCGCCTCGTCAAAGCCCCGCGCTATGCGCTCGGGATCGCGCTCGGGTATGCCTTTATGTAAAATGCGTTCGCGCAACACATAGTCGAACGTTTCGAGCCCGAGCTTCGTTTTGAGCGTGAACCCGTCAAACTCTTTCCGCAACTCGGGGATCTTGTCGGCATACATAAAATGCAACTCGAAATGTATGACGGATATACCCTTTTCGCGGCACAGCTCTTTTATGTAAGCTCGCGTTTTACCGTCGAGCTCGAACACCGAACCGCTGTTGATTATTTCTATTTCGCCGTACTCGCCGGTAACTTGCGCCAAAACTTCGCGGTTGAGCGCGTAGTTTTTTTCGTCGGACGGATCGCGGTCGAGATGATAATCGCAAAACGTACACTTTTTATAAGCGCAACCGCGTCCGCGCAACAGCACGATCTCGCGCTTGAGCTTATCCCTGATCACCGAATATCTTACCATAAAAACAAAAAATGTGTTCTGCAACCATACAAAACACATGCGTAAAAACGCTATACCTCCGTAGTTTTGATTTAGTGAGAAATACCACAAGGCAGGATGGTTACGAACTGCCCGAATATTCGATTGCTTTAATTATACACCCGATAGCACGACATGTCAACAGTTTGACAAGCGATATCGAAAACGATATGACAATCTGCATAAACGACTGCGGCCGTCTGCCGCCCGCGCCATTGCTTTGCTCCGCAAAAGCCGTTCGTGCGTTTTGCGCGAACGGCTCTTGTGTGCTCCGAAAAAAATTCAATGGTTTTCTATTCCGCCGCGCCCGCGAACTGCGCATTGTACAGCTCGGCGTAAAACCCTTTCTTTTTGAGAAGATCCTTATGACTGCCCTGCTCTATTATGTCGCCGTCTTTGAGCACGAGGATCACGTCGGCATTCTTTATCGTCGACAGTCTGTGCGCAATAACGAACGACGTTCTGTCTTTTGTCAGCTCGTCCATCGCCTTTTGTATGGCAAGCTCGGTGCGCGTATCGACGTTGCTGGTCGCTTCGTCGAGTATCAATAACGGCGCGTCCTTAATCATGGCGCGGGCGATCGTCAGCTGTTGCTTTTGCCCTTCGGAAAGCTGCGAGCATTCGCCTATGACCGTGTCGTAGCCGTCGGGCAAGCATTTTATATAGTGCGTCAGTCCGACCGCCGCGCAAACCTCGTCGAGCCTTTCGTCTGTCACGCCCGTCTTGTTATACACGAGGTTTTCGCGAATAGTGCCGTCGAACAACCACGTGTTTTGCAATATCATATCGAACAGATCGTGCACGCTCTCACGCGTCATGTCTTTTACGGACACGCCGTCGATCTTGATGTCGCCGCCGTTAAGCTCGTAGAACCGCATCAAGAGATTGACTATCGTGGTCTTGCCCGCGCCCGTCGGTCCGACTATCGCGACCTTTTGCCCGCTTTTCAGCACCGCCGAAAACCCGTGGATTATCTCTTTATCGGGCAAGTATCCGAACCGAATATCCTCGAACGTAACGTCGCCCTTCGGGGCGTCGAGCTTGGCGGTCTTGCCTGTTTCGTCTGACATTTCTTCGCCGTCGAGCATGTCGAACACCCTGCGGCTCGCCGCCGACGCCTGCTGTATGGACGTCATTGCTTGCGCGATAGTGCCGAGCGGTTGCGAGAACAGCCGCGAGTATATGACAAACGCCGACAGCGTGCCGATAGTGACCGTATCGTTGCCGCCCACTATAAACGCAACGCCGACCACGAAGATAAGCACGTACGACAGGTTGCCGACAAACATCATTATCGGCTGCATCGCGCCCGATAGAAATTGCGACTTGCGGTTGCTGTCGTAAAGCTTGCCGTTTACGGCGTCGAACCGCCGCCGCTCGGCGTGTTTGCCGTTATATGCCTTGACAACATGGTGCTGCGTAAATACTTCTTCTATCTGCCCGTTCATTTCGCCGAGCTGTTCCTGCTGGATGTCGAAGTGCTTTTGCGACAGTTTGAGTATGACCGCCATTCCGACAAATCCCAACAGCGACGAGCCTATCGTCGTCACCGCAAGCACCGCGTTCACCTTGAACATCATGATCAAAACGCCGACAAACAGTACGAGCGACGACACCAAGTTAGCCGTGCTTTGACTCAACGTTTGCGAAATGGTATCCACGTCGTTGGTCATGCGGCTGAGCACGTCGCCCGTCGACGTCGTATCGAAGTAGTTGAGCGGAAGCTTGTTTATTTTGGAGTTTATATCCGAACGCAAGCTTTTGGACGCGCGTTGCGTTACGGTAGCCATTATAAATTGTTGACCGTACGATAACAACGCGCCGCCGCCGTAGATCGCCGCAAGCATTATGCACGTCGCAACGATCGTTTTCATGTCGATAGTCGTAAAAAGTCCCGACTGTATTTCGTCCATCAAGATTTTGATTCGGTCGGGACCGATTATCGTGCATATCGCGCCGCCGACTGCGAGCAATATCGAAATTATTATCGCGGGCAAATATCCCTTGCAATACGCAAGCAGTCTGCCGAACGCTTTAAGATCGGTCTTTTCCTTTTTTCCGCTTTTCGCGGCAGGTTTTCCCATCATAGGCGGCATATCACAATTCCTCCTTGTCGAGCTGCGAGAGCGCGATCTCTTTGTAGACCGCACATGAATCGAGCAACTGCTTATGCGTACCCGCACCCGCTATCCTGCCGTCGTCGAGTACGATTATTTTGTCGGCGTTCATTATCGTGCCTATGCGTTGCGCGACTATTATCACCGCCGCGTCGCCCTTGACGGCGTTGACGTTTCTGCGCACGAGCATATCCGTTTTGTAGTCGAGCGCAGAAAAAGTATCGTCGAATATCATAAGCTCGCCGCCTTTATACACCGCGCGCGCTATGGAAAGTCTTTGCTTTTGCCCGCCCGAAAAGTTAGTGCCGTCCTGCGCCACCGCCGAATCGACTCCGTCGTCCAAGCCGTTCACGAACTCCGCCGCGCACGCCGTTTCGAGCGCGGTCTGCAATCGTTGTTCGTCGACGGCGTCCGATCCGTACGTGACGTTGCCTTTTACGTCGCCCTTGAACAGCACCGCGCGTTGCGACGCATACGCTATTTTGCCGCGCAATATCTCTTCGTCGTAATCCTTGACGTTAACGCCGTTAAACAGCACTTCTCCGCTGTCGACGTCGTAAAACCGTTCTATCAGATTAATGACCGTAGTCTTGCCGCTGCCGGTCGCGCCGATAAACGCCAATGTTTCTCCGCGCCTTATCGCGAACGAAATATCGGTCAATGTTTTTTCGTCGCCGTGATCGTATGCGAAACAGACGTTTTTAAACTCGACGACGGGCGTATCCGCCGTTTGCTCGGTCTGTTTCACTTCGCCGCTGCGCACCGACCGTCGAGTGCCTAATACTTCCGCTATGCGCTTGCCCGATACCAAACAGCGCGGCAGTATCATGAAGATCATGATCAACAGCATAAACGCCATTACCACCTGCAATGCGTACTGCGTGAACACCATCATATTACCCAAAAGCTCGACGCGTGCGGGTACGCTCGCCTCGTTATTCATTAATATAGCGCCTATCCAATATACCGCGAGCGTCAAGCCGTTCATACATAGTTGCATAACGGGCATCATAAGCCCCAACGCCCGAGCGGTGAATAACTGGTTGCTTTTGACTTTTTCGTTGACATTCTCGAACTTTTCGGTTTGATAGCTTTCGGCATTGAACGCGCGAACCACGCGCACGCCCGTTATATTCTCGCGCGTCGCCGTGTTCAATCCGTCGGTCAGTTTTTGTATCTGCTTGAACTTAGGATAACAGACCGCTATCAATACTCCCACAACGACCACAATAACGGCTACGATTATAGCCGTCGCTATCGTCCACTCGACCGCCGCCTCCGACACTTTGCATATCGCCCACACGGCGAGTACCGGCGCTTTGATCATAAGTTGTAACCCTATCGCGACAAACGTCTGCATTTGCACAACGTCGTTGGTCGTGCGCGTGATAAGCCCCGGCGTACCGAACTTGTTTATTTCCGCCGCCGAGAACGACGTCACCCTGTCGAACATAGCTTTGCGCAACGTCCGCGCAAAATCCGCCGCAGTGTGCGCCGCAAAGTATCCGCATATAATCGAACACGCCATGCTCCCGAATGCGTACAGCAGCATGAATCCGCCGTTTTTCCATACGCTCCGCATGGTCGCCGCGCCCGCGCCGACTTCTTCCGTCAGCCTTGCCGTATATTCGGGCATTGCCAGATCGCAGTACACCTGCGCTACCACGAATCCCGCGCACAATACTATAAACAACCAATCGCGCGGTTTTAAATATTTGCCTAACAGTTTAAACATCGTATCTCCTTTTTTAATTCGGAATGCGGAATTGAATGTTAATTAAGAATTAAGCCTGCGGGGCGATTAATATAGTGCGGCTACGCCTGGATCTCTCCGCTCCGCTCGCTATCGCTCGTTTCGGTCGAGATGATGGGGCGCTGGATTTGAATATTCTTTCCTTACGATCGAGATGAATGAGAGAGTGGTTTAGCTATTCTTCTCTAACAATTGTAATGACGGGGTGCGTGGAAAAGTGTTTCTTTTTTTATGGAAAAGCATACCGCGACCAACACACCATCATTTCGAGCGGAGCGAGCGTAAAAGCAGTACTAATTATTTGTTGGTAAGAACGTTTAACTGCAATAATAGAAAACAAAAGCTCCGCGTAGCCTTTGGCTATCGAGAAAGCAAGGCGATCCGCCGCAGAACGATAACGCATTTTCTAATGATTATTTCGCATTTTATCAATCACCGCGTTGCGGTCGTTGATTCCGAAATCAAATCGACATTCGATTACGCATTATACATTCCCAATTACGCATTATTTGCGCATTTTTCTTTGCGTTCGAGCGCATCCTTTATGCGGTAAACTATGCGCAAAAACTCGTTCATATCGCGCTCGCCGACGGTTTCCATAAGATATTCCACCGTTTGCTCGGTCATTACCTGCACGCGCTCAATCTCCGCCACGCCCGCATCGGTCAATCGCACGACGGTTTTGCGTTTATCCGACCGTGCGGCGCAACGCGCGACAAACCCCTTTTTTTCGAGCGAATTGAGCGCGGTCGCGACTTGCGGCGTACTCATGCCGAGCGTTTTGGATATATCGCCCGCAAGCACGTCGCCCGTCGAATCCGCAAGCATAAACATGATAAGTCCCGAACCTTTGTCCTTATCGTCAAGCTTTTTGAAAAAATCTTTCGGGCGGCTGTCGTGAAATTTGCGAATAAACTCCTTAGCCCGATTTTCCTTTTCCGTTTCCATTTTTTGCTCCCAACCGAACGTAAAATTATCTAACACTATTAGCTAACAGTGTTAGATAGCATTATACATATAGGATCGCGACATGTCAAGCGATATTTACCGCAGTTTGTAAAATTTCTTATTTGCGCAAAAATCGCACACAATAAGACGCGTGCCGAACACGTTTTCGTAAAAAGCAAAGCTATTTTCGATAAAGCGTTATAGCCTTTGATTCAAACTTATCACGCCGTCCGTACAAACGATCGTTTTTACATTCCCGTCGCAGAAATTCTCGTGTTTTTGTATTTTACTCCACTGCGATTTTGTGCCTTGGTAGGTTATGCTTGTCAATTTAATACAACCCGAAAAAGCAAATTCGCCTATAAATTCTACCGAGTTCGGTAGATCGACTCTCGCCAGATCGGCGCAATACTCGAAGGCGTGCGCGGCTATATGCGTCACTCCGTCGGGTAAGATTATTTCGATCAAACTGTTGTAATTATGAAACGCGTATTCGCCGATAACTGTCACGCTACCATCCGACGGTATTGCTCCGTCGGCGCAAGCGTATATCAATGTATCGGTAACGGTATCTATCAAACAATTGCCGGAACTTATATAACGAGTATTCCCGCTTTCCGCCGTTATATTTTTCAGTTGACAGCCCCTAAACGCACCGTCGCCTATATAAGTCACCGACTTAGGTATCGTAACGCTTTTCAAGTTGTGACAAAAAGAGAATGCGGCGGCGCATATTATCCGCGTATCATCGTGTATCGTGCACGACGCTATATCGCCGTCCACCGAACTTAACAACACATAGTACGGGTTACTTTCGTTACCGATATACAGCGCGTTGCCGTAAAGAGTATGTTGCAAGCTGTCGCAACCGTTAAACGCACAGTACCCCACTACTGTCACCGAGCTCGGCACGGATACGCTTTGCAAATATTGACAGCCCGAAAACGCGTGATCGGCTATGCGCGTCACGGCATAGGTCGCGCCCTTATACGAAACTTCGGCGGGCATGATCGCGGTTTTTATGAACATGGATTGACGGATGACCGACGCCGAGCCGTCCTTAAGCGAATATCTTATGCCGTCGAGCTCCGCATACATAAACCCGTCTTTGTCCTTTTCGTTGTTTTTGCAGTCCCATACGATCGGGCAATCGGTCGAATTGAAGCTTGCGTGCCAACCGCTCGGCGCGCTCGTCGCTTCGCAATATAATATAAGTATACTGCATTCGTCGAAAGCGTACCGCCCGATACGCGTTACTCCGCTTGGCAAGGTCATGCTCGTCAAGCTTCGGCATTCGTAAAACGCGTATTCGCCTATGCTCGTCACGCTTTTGCCCATCGTTATGCTTGCCAAGCTCTCGCAGCCCGAAAACGCTTCGATCCCGATGCTCGCGACCGAATCGGGTATATTCACTACGGTAAGAGATTCGCAACGATAAAATGCTTTGTCCACGATATTCGTTACGGAATACGTTGCGCCGTTATACGTTATTGCTGCGGGGATATCGGCAATCGTTATGTTCCGCGGCTGAACGGTTACCGTAGCGACGCCGTTCTTTAACAAATACCGTACGCCGTCGAGCGACGCGTACATGTTGCCGGCGGCGTCCTTATCGTTGTTTTTGCAATTCCACACCACCGGACAATCGGAAATATTCCAATCGCTTTCCCAACCGCTCGCGGCGCTCGCCGCTTCGCAGTACACGGTCAAGCCCGAGCATTCGTAAAACGCGTAACCGCCGATATTTTTGACTGCGCTCGGTATGATAATACTCGTCAAGCCGACGCAATAGCCGAAAGCGCCTTCGCCTATATCAGTCAAGCCGACGGGCAATGTTACGCTTGCCAAGCCGGAGCAATAATCGAATGCATACGCGCCGATCACCGTTACCGAATTCGGTATGATCACGCTCGTCAGCCCGTCGCAATGCACGAACGCGCGCTCGCCGATCGTCGTCACCGAGTTCGGGATGGATACGCTTTGCAGATGTTCGCAGCCGTAAAACGCGCGATCCGATATTGTCTTAACATCGTACGTTTTGCCGCCGTACGACACATCCGACGGTATATTTGCGGTCGTTATATTCCGCCCGTGGCGGTACACTCGCGCCACGCCGTCCTTTAAGCAATATCTTATGCCGTCGAGCTCCGCGTACACAAAACCGTCGGCGTCCTTGTCGTTGTTATCGCAATCCCAAATTATAGGATTCTCCGAGCTTATCCAGCCGTCCGTCCACCCGCTCGGTTTGCTTGACGCTTGGCAATACATTACCGCAATATCGGTCCCGCCAAACGCTTCGGAGCCCATTTCGACGACCGAACGCGGAATCGTAACGCTCGTTAAATCAAAGCAGAACGCGAACGCGTATTCGCCTATGCTCGTCAAACCGTCCGATAGCGTCACGCTTTGCAAGCCGCCACAGGAATTGAACGCATGCGCGCCTATGCTTTTTACCGTCGCGGGAATAACTATGCTTTTTAACCCGTAGCAATTCGCAAAAGTTCCGTTCGGTATGCTCGTTACGCCTTTTCCTATAATCACGCTCGTTAATCCGACGCAATGCTCGAATGCATTTTTACCTACGGCGATCACCGAATCGGGAATAACAAGGCTGCTTATTCTATTGCAAGATCTAAACGCATTATCGGCGATGACCGTCGTTCCCTGCTTGATCGTACATTCCCCGATCATGTATTTGTCCGCATCTATCAAAAAGTTGCCTATGTACAAAATTCCGTCTGTCCGATTTTTTTCGTCGTTGTGATATCCCGTTTCGGCGAATGCGCGCTCACCTATGCTTACGACGCTGTCGGATATAGATACGTTCATTATACCGTCGCAACCGTAAAACGCATGCTCGCCTATACTCGTAACGCCGTTTTCTATCGTAACGCCCATCAAGCCGTCGCAACCGTAAAACGCGTAATCGGGAACACATCCCGCTTTGCCGGGAATCGTCAAAGCTCCCGCCAACGGCTGACCGTTTAAATATAGCTTTCGCGCGGAAGTATGAGCCGCCCGTAAATTTTCCAGCCCGTCAATGCCGCACCAGCTTGCAATATCGCTAATATGAATATCCGTCAAATTTACGCAATTGTCGAACGCGCCGCCGGCGATCTCGATCAAGCCGCTTCCTACCGTCACGCACTTTAAGCCGTCGCAACCGTAAAACGCATGCTCGCCTATACTCGTAACGGAATTCGATATCGTTACGCTCGTAATATCGACGCAATTGCTGAATGCACCGCTATTAATGCCGGTAACGGGCTTGCCGTTATACTCGGACGGTATGATTATTTCCGAACTATCGATCGTGCCGATACCGACTACGGAATACCCGAAGCCGTCAGGATTCAACATAAACGATAACCGCGGCGCAGAACTGCCGCATACGCAATCGCCGTCGGTATAATCGTGCGCACCCGTTAAAGTCTGTTTGCACACCGAACAATAACGTATATGCTCGGCTTCGTCTTTAATGTACCACGATCCCCAACTATGCGTAGTCGATTTTTCTACTTGCTCGGTCTTGGTTTCGACACATACCGTACACGTATATGTTTTTACACCGTAGTCTTTACATGTGGGCGGCTTTGTTATTTCTCCGCTATTCCATGTATGCGTCGTGGTTCTTTCCACTTGCACCTTCTTGGTCGCTCCGCACTGCACACAGGTATAAGTCTTTACGCCGTAATCCTTGCACGTCGGCGGCGTCGTTATTTCGCCGTCGTTCCATGTATGCGTTGTAATTTTTTCTACTTGCTCGGTCTTGGTTTCGACACATACCGTACACGTATATGTTTTTACACCGTAGTCTTTACATGTGGGCGGCGTCGTTATCTCGCCGCTGTTCCATGTGTGCGCCGTGGTTTTTTCCACTTGCTCCGTCTTGATCGCGCCGCACTGCGCACAGGTATAAGTCTTTACGCCGTGATCCTTGCACGTCGGCGGCGTCGTTATTTCGCCGTTATCCCAACCGTGTTCGCCGTATTTCTTTTCGTCGCAACCGTTGCAGGTTTGGTAATGCCTGTTGCCGTCTTTTACGTATGTATCCGCCCACACATGCTCGTGCGTAGTATCGTTGGTTTTTCCGCATACGCAATCTCCGTTTGAAAAATCGTGCGGTCGAGTTTCCGTTTGTTCGCACACCGAACAGCAACGCGCGTGTTCTGCTTCGTCTTTATCATACCACGATCCCCAACTATGCGTAGTCGATTTTGCCAACTGCTCCGTCTTAATTTCATCGCACACCGTACACGTATATGTTTTTACTCCGAAATCCTTGCATGTCGACGGCGTTGTTATTTCGCCGTTATCCCATGTATGCGTTGTGATCTTTGCTACTTGCTCCGTCTTTGTCGAGCCGCACTGCGCGCAGGTATAAGTCTTTACACCGTGATCTTTGCACGTCGGCGGCGTTGTTATCTCACCTTTATCCCAACCGTGTTCGTCGTACTTCTTTTCGTCGCAACCGTTGCAGGTTCGATAATGCCTGTTGCCGTCGTTCGTATACGCGACAGACCACGCATGAAAATGTTCCGGCGGCTTATCGCCGTTCCCGCCGTCTGTATTTCCGCCGCTACTCGACGCGCATGCCGACAGCGCACAGCAAAACGCCGCTATAAATGCCGAAAATATCGCAATAGCTTTTATTCTTCTCATGCTTTCCTCCTTTCGAATCGATGCGAACAAAAGTTTTAAAATCTTGTATAAGTATACCGTAAATGATGAAAAAAGTCAAGAGTATTCTTTCTTGCCGAAAAAATACGCTCGACATGGATTCGCCGAGCGTATGATTTTTAACGTTTATTTATTGTAGATGAATATAAAAGCCCGTAATATTATCAAGCGCTTTATTGCTCCCCGTCGTGTTCGTCGTGCTGTTCGGGAAAAAGCGACTCGTCGTATTCTATGCCGTTGCGGTCGTAGTAATCTTTTATCGCCGAACGGATCGCTTCCTCGGCAAGCACCGAACAGTGCAATTTATGCGCGGGCAAGCCGTCGAGCGCTTCCGCAACGGCTTTGTTGGTAAGCTCCAACGCTTGCGATATGGGCTTGCCCTTTATCATTTCGGTCGCCATGGACGACGACGCTATCGCGCTTCCGCACCCGAACGTATTGAACTTGACGTCGGTTATTATGCCGTCGTCAACCTTGATGTATATCTTCATTATATCGCCGCACCGCGCGTTGCCCACTTCGCCGACGCCGTCCGCGTCGTCGAGCTTGCCCACGTTGCGCGGGTTGCGGAAATGATCCATAACTTTTTCGCTGTATAATGCCATGATAGCTCCTTTTATGCTTTTGTTTTTTATAAGGTCACGATGCTTCGCTTCGCTCGGGATACATTCACCTTGCGGCGGATCGCCTTGATTTCTCGGTAGCCGGAGGCTACGCGTAGTTTTTTGTTACGATAAACAATAGTAAACAATTCTAAATTACGTTAGTATTAGTTGTGCTTTATCGCTTGTTCCGCTCGAAATGATGGGTGGTGAGTTGTGGGTTTACACATAAGTGTTACTGTTATCGTCGTCCCGAACAAGCGTAGCGTGCTATCTCTTTGTCATTCTGAACAAGCGTAGCGCAGTGAAGAATCTCTACCTTATTTTATTTATAAAGATGAGATCCTTCGCGTTGCTCAGGATGACAAAAGAATACCGCAGTTAAATTCTTAATTGACATCAATTTCGCACTCCGCATTCCTAATTCCGAATTTAAATAAGGTGTTCTTTCTCGCCCTTTTCGAGCGCTTCCCATACGGGCGACATATCGCGCAATTTTTTAACTACTTGCGGCACGGCTTTTAATATCTCGTCGACGTCGGCGTCGGAAGTAGCTTCCGATAAGCTCAACCGCAACGAGCCGTGCGCCACTTCGTGCGGCAGACCGAGCGCCAACAGCACGTGCGACGGATCGAGCGAACCCGACGTACACGCCGAACCGCTTGACGCGCAAATGCCCATGTCGTCCAAGTACAACAGCAAGCCTTCGCCCTCTATGCCCTCGAAACACATATTTACTATGCCGGGCAACCGCCGTTCCCTGTCGCCGTTGAGCTTGCTGTGCGGTATCTCCGACAAACCCTTTATCAGCGTGTCGCACAGCGCGCGTTCGCGCTTTGCAGTGCTTTGCATATTGTCGCACGCCTCGTCGAGCGCCGCCGCCATTGCCGCTATGCCCGCGAGATTTTCCGTACCCGCGCGCCGACCCTTTTCCTGCGCGCCGCCGTCGATAAACGTATTGATAGGCACGCCGCGCCTAACGTACAGCGCGCCTGCGCCCTTTGCCCCGTGGAACTTATGCGCAGACAGCGACAGCATGTCTATATTCATAGCCTTTACGTCGACAGGCACATGCCCGACCGCCTGCACCGCGTCGGTATGGAACACGATCTTTTTTTCTCGGCAGACCGCGCCTATCTCGGCTATCGGCTGTACCGTGCCTATCTCGTTGTTGGCGAACATCACCGTCACGAGCGCGGTATCGTCGCGCACGGCGCTTGCGACCTGCTCCGCCGTAACTATCCCGTTACCGTGTACGTCGAGATAAGTCACTTCATATCCTTCGCGCTCCAACTTTTTGAGCGTGTGCAGCACCGCGTGATGCTCGAACGCCGTAGTGACTATATGCTTTTTTCCGCGCTTTGCGCCGTTGACCGCCGCAGAACGTATCGCTTGATTGTCCGACTCGCTCCCGCCCGAAGTAAAGTATATCTCGCCCGCTTCGGCATTGAGCCGCGCCGCTATGCGCGCGCGAAAGCCTTCGAGCGCGTCCTTTGCCGCTTGACCCGCCGAGTGCAACGAACTGGGATTGCCGTACACCCCGTCGAGATACGGCAACATGGCGTTTATCGCCGTCTTGCTCATCGCGGTGGTCGCCGCATTGTCGACATATATGGTTTTTTTATCGCTGTTGTTCAATTTTTAATTCCTATCGATTTAGTATGAATTAACTGCTTAACTATTATATAGCTTGTACGAAAATTTGTCAAACGTATTAAGAAAACTTTTAAAAAGAAGTGCAAGACCGAAACGACTGTCGACGTACCGCCGCACCGACGTCTATATCGCTTGCGTTTTTCGGATTTTGCGAGTATAATAAATTCGGAATAAAAACCGACTACGGATAATAGCGGCTTACAGCCGCACTCACCTGTTTATAAGGATAACTGCATTGGATTATTTGGCGATCATCGTAATAACTTTCATTTCGGGCGTTATCGGCACGGGGCTGGGCGGTATCGTCGGCGCGGTATTGCGTCGCGAATCCAACAAGATAGTCAGCCTGCTACTGTCGTTCGCGGCGGGGATAATGCTCGCCGTCGTTTGCTTCGACCTTATGAGCGAGCCTATCGAGTTGATGAAAAACGGCGAGTTACCGTCGTATACTCCGTTCATCGTGGTGGCGGCGGTAATATTCGGGTACGCCGTGGTCTACCTGCTAAATTACGCGATAGACAAGCGCACCGACCGCGAAGTGACGCACATAGACGCAAATCACCCCGCGACTGCCGACGATCTCGACGAGCTTATCCATTCCAACCATTACGAAACGCACAAAAAGGAAAGATCCCACCTGTTCGTGGCGGGGCTTGTCATGATGACCGCTATCGCGTTGCACAACCTGCCGGAGGGCATGGTGATAGGCGCGTCGTATGCGACCGAAGAAAACCTTACCGCCAACCTGTTTTCGGGCAGCGGATTCATAATGGCGATAGTGATAGGTATGCATAATATCCCCGAAGGCATGGCGGTCGCCGTTCCGCTGATAACGGGCGGCATGGGAAAGGGCAAAGCGATCCTGTTGACCGCGCTGAGCGGACTTCCCACCGTATTCGGCGCACTGCTCGGCTACGCGCTCGGCGGCATAAATCAAATAATGCTCGTGCTGTCGCTCGGCTTTGCGAGCGGCGCTATGCTGTACGTCGTGTTCGGCGAGCTGTTGCCCGAATCGATATTGATGTGGAAAAGCAAGCTCCCCGCGCTGTCGCTGTTTATAGGCGTGCTTGCGGGATTTTTGCTCGTCATGTATTAAACGAATATTCGATAAATAGCTCAACACAAAAATACAAAAGGAACACGACCGTGATCAAACAAGGGATAAAAAACTTTCTGGTCAATTTGAAATACGTATTTACCCCGCTCGGCACGCTCGCGCTCGGTTTGGTTTTCGGCTTGTCGGTGCTTGTTCCCGGCGTGATCGCGTCGCTGTCGCAAGCGAGTACGGATGTTCAAGCCGTATTCGCCGACACGCATATAGACTTCGAAGCGTTGGCGGACAGCCTTATAAATTCGGTATACGCGCTCGATTGGAGCAGTCCGTTTTCCGCATTAAAGACAATGCTCGGTCAAGAGTGGTTGATAACGACGCTTAACGACGCTTTGACCGCTTTGGTCGGCGACATAGACGCTTACGCCGCACAGATCGCCGAAATAACGGCGCGCTTTTGCGCGGAGACGATAAGCTATATCGTAGTATTGATATTTTTTATCGCGCTCGGATTTATATGCGGATATTACTTGACGCGCTGGTTGATACGCCGCGAAGTAGCCAAACGAACGATCGGACAATTTTTACTGTCTGCTTTTATAGACTCCCTTTTGACGACGGGCATTGTGACGGTGTGGGCATGGCTTTTCGCTATATGGAAGCCGTCGGCGTTTATCACCACGTTATTGGCGTTATTGCTGTTCGGCTTTGTCGCTTTGCTCGAAGCGTATATAGTTCACGGGCGTAATAAAGTAAAAATAAGCGAAGTAATACATATCAAGAACATAGCGAAGCTGTATCTGACCGATTTGATTATCATTATAATCGCCGCGGTATTCGTTTTAACGGCGGTACTGTTGACAAACACCGTCGTCGGCTTATTCATAGGACTCGCCTTTGCGGAAATAGCGTTCATCGTGATAAGTCTTAACGCAAACGCTTACGTCAAGTCCGTGTCGACGCGTTGCGCCGCCGATAATTCTACGCAAGCCTAAGCGTTTTTCGGCAATATTTCGATCAAAACGTATTCCGCGGGCGCGCATGTTTTGACGGGGAACCCCCAGCCCGCAAAGCCCGAAGTGACGAACGCCTGCGACGTTTCGTTTATTTTCGTATAGCCGTACGTCGCGTCGTTTATCCCGAAAAGATCGAACAATATACCTGCGGGAAAGATCTGTCCGCCGTGAGTGTGTCCCGACAGCAACAGATCGACGCCCGCTTCGCCGCTTTCCTTATACTGGCGCGGCTGATGGTCGAGCATCAATAAAAAGTCGTTGCGGTCGACGTCCTTTATCAATTCGGCTATGGGCGTCCGCACGCTCTCGCCCGCGTAAGCCGCGTCTTCCCTGCCGACTACCGTAAACTCGCCGTTTACGGAATAAGTCGAATCGCGCAACAGCGTTATGCCGCTGTTTTCGATCGTTTGCACAAGCTCTTTTTCGGTAAACTTCCTGTCGTCCCAAGCGTACAACTGACGATCGTGATTGCCGAAAACGTAAAACACGCCGAACTCCGCGCTTATCCCGCCGAACGCGTCGAAAACTTCGGTCATGCCCTGCATGGTCGTGTTCTCGTCGACTATATCGCCGCAAAGCACGACCATGCTCGGCGACGATGCGCTTATCTCGGCGCAAATGCGGTCAAGCTCTGTCTTGTCGACCGATATGCCGTAATGCACGTCCGCTATCAACGCGACGGTGTAACCGCTTTGCCTTATCGATTTTTGCGTGTATACGGTAAGCTCGGTCGCCGTCACGTTATACATATTTATATATCCGCCGAGCATGAACGCCGTCGCCGCTATCATCGGCAATATGCCCAAGCCGTACAGCGTTTTCCATGTTTTGGACCCGCGCCCGCGCTTTTCGCCGCCGAAAAATTCCAAAGCGTTATCGACCGCTCGAACGACAAGCGAAAAAGCGATAACGTGCGCGACGAACAGCGCGACGGGCATGACGAACATGCACAAAGTCGCTATCCCGCCCGAAACGACCGCTACGCCCGCATCGACGGCAAACCGACGCTTGCCGCGCCCAAGCCCGAACGTAACGCACGCGCGCATTATATAGAACCGACAATAAACGGCTATCGATATTGCCAACACGGGCAACAATATATAAAACATGCACTCTCCTATCGCATGCGCGAAAGCGTTTACGTAGTCATGCGCCACGTACCGCGATACAGTTTGATTATATACCAACGCTCGCGGTATTGTCAACCGCATACCGTCGAAAGAGCTTTTCAACGCGAGCGCGCCGCCGACTTTGCGATCGCGGGTCGGCAGTCACTTATATATTTTCGGCTGTATGCGGCATTTTTACCCGCCTTATCATATATTTGTTTTGTCGGTCGCGCACAAACCCCGATATACGGAAATACCGAACAACGTCTGTTGCTCGGTATTTCGGATAGATATAAAATCGATCTTCTATTTACGCGTTCCCGTCTTTTTGCTCTTCCGTTTTTTCGGTCGCGTTATCTTCCGCAGGCTCGTCGCTTTGTTCGACGGCGGGCGGCATTTGCTCCGCGTCGGTCGATCTTTTGGCTTGCTTAGCCGCCTTTTTCGCTTCGGCGGCTTTGCGCTTTTCTTCTTGCTTGGCTTGATACTTGGCTTCTTCTTCGTCGAAGTTCAAGCCCTTCTTTTCGCAACGCGATCTCAGCTCGGCTTTGCGCGATTCTTCCGCCAAACGGTCGGCTTCTTCTTCCTCGCGGCGCATTCTCTCTTCGGGTTCGATCCATTCTTCGCCCGCGGCGAGCGCGGCGGCTTTTTGGTTTTCGAGAATGGTCTCGTGGTCTTTTTTGGAGAATTTTTCCACGTTCATAAATATGAACATCACGGCGATAAGGAAGTAGCATATAGTTTCCACGCCGATAAACAACCACGGCATGGCGGCGCGGATAGCCTCGTTGGACACCACCGACTGAGTATAGCCGGTCGCCGACAGCGAACCGTTGAGAATAGTGGTGGCTATCCCCGTCATGCCCGCCATGATAGCGCCGTAAACGGTCATAGTCAACCCGTCCGTTCTGAACTTGTGTTTTGCTTCCTGATGATCGAGCATGTCTGCGAGCAGTGCGAGCGACAAATACATCGCGGGCGTAGAGCCGAGCGCCTTTACGGCGAACGACGCCGCCACGACGTAAAAGTTTTCGGGGCGTATAAAGCCGATCGCGCCGCCTACCGCCGAAAGTATCGCGCCGAACAGTATGGCTTTGCCCTTGCCTATCTTGTTGGACAGCGGCCACGCTATCACCATGCCGAGCGCCGTAGGTATCGCGCCCAAAATTGCGAGCGTTCCCGAAAAGCTCCCGCCCGTCGCGGTGGTGTAGTTGCCTGCGTCGTCTGCGAACATCGCTTGACAGTAATACAACTGCGATACGTTTTTGACCATGCCGCCCAACTGGTACAACAGGAAAAACACTATCATTATCCACCAAAACTTGTCTTTAAGGCATATCTTGGCTTGCTGTTTGAGCGACACCGCGGGCTTTGTTTTTTCGGCGGCGGACGCGAACGATTCTTCCGTTATGCGCTCGCGCGTGAAATAGTATTCGATTATCGCGCCGACGGCGGTTATAGCCATCAACGCTATCACAAACACCTTCCAGTGATTGTACGACGCGACTTGATCGTATATAGCCAGCCCGTCGAGCGTATAGTAACCGAGCGATTTGCCCGCGCTGTCGAACGCCTCGACGAATCCGGGATAATTTGCTTGCAGCACGCTCAGATCCGTTTGATACACGAACAGCAGTTTAAGGAAAAACGGCAATATCATCGTGCAAAGCCCCATCGCCGCGAGCGCGGTGGCGTTGGATATGGTGGCGAGCAACGATCTGTCCTTGCTCGACCGCGTGGACAGGTTGACGAGCGCGGCGTGCGACGTGTAGTAGAACGGATACGCTATCGAGAACCACAGGTTGTAGCCTATCGCTATGCAGACCATAGCCCACATTTGCGTGGACGATGACGATACCTCGGTCGCAAACGGCGATATTATAAACAGCACGACAAGCGCCAAAATACTCAGCGGTACGGACACGAGTATCAACGGACGCGCTTTGCCCGCGCGCGATTTGTTATGGTCCATCAACCGCCCGACTACGATGTTGCCTATAACGACCATGATGACTGAAAGACCGGGGAGCAACGTAAAGAATGTGCTCGCCCACCCCGTGATATTCAATATGTTCGTCATGTACATATTGAAGTAGTTCGCGAGTATGGAATTCGCGAGCAGAGCGAGCGTCGGTCCTATAAAATAACCGAGTACGCCCTCGGGGAAGATCTTTGCTTTCGCCGACTTGATCTTGGTCGACAAAAGCGGAGTGTCGAAAATGCTTTTCTTGACTTTTTCCATAAAAACCGCCTTACGATTTTATTTTATCCGCACGCCGCTTTCGCGACGGGAAAACCATCACTTTCCGACCGTAATTTTAGCGGTCGCCGTATACCTGCCGTCCGACGCGCCGACGGTCACTTCGTTCGACGTCGCCTTGACGACAGCCATCGCTTCGCCGTAATACGTGTCGGTCTTTCCGCTCGTGTAGCCTATCGCATTGAACGGACACGCATTGCCCGTAGCGAGCAACTCGCCGCCGTCGACTTTAACGTCGACGATCCCGCGTTCGAGCGGCTTGACGTTGCCCTGACCGTCCGTATATTTAAGCCGAACGAAGCACACTTCGCCGAGCTTGACTTCGGTCTTTTCGGGCATTACCGACAACACCGTTTCGTCGCCCGCCGTTTTCAAACAGCTTCGCGAAAGCTCGACCCCGTTTGCGTCCTTTGCGACCGCCGTCACTTCGCCGTCGTGGTATTTGACCTTAAAGTCGAACCGACAGTTGTTTTTGAACTTTTTGCGACCGACCTTTTTACCGTTTACGTACAGCTCGACTATCGGTGCGCGCGAATACACTTCCACCCGCGCTTTTTTGCCGTCGAGTCCGTTCCAGCTCCATGTGGGTAGCGCGTTGGAGAATTTCCACGCGCTCGGCGAATGTTTTTCGTCGGTATGACTGACGGGAACGACCGCTATCTGCGGCTCGTCGGTCAGCTCGAACGCGACCTTGGTGTAAAGCGCTTCGCCGAGCGGATTGCCTATAAGATCTATGCGCCCGCTGCCCGCCGTCACCCAGCCCACGCCGTGCGCAAAGCTCGGCGCGTATTCCTTATACTCCCAACTGCCGACGCCCACTTCGCCCAAATAGTCCATGCCCGCCCATACGAAATCGCCGATGAGCGGCGGATTGGCTTTTGCGAACTCCCAAAACGCATACGCATCCGAGCAAAACGTTTCGCTGCCCAAAATAATGCGTTCGGGATATTTGCGTATGTCGTGCTTGTAGCGTTTTATCCCGTAATTATAGCCCGCAACGTCCATCACGGCATAACAATCGCGCGTTTTTCTGTCGCAACCGGGCAGGGTCGCCATGGTCTTCATAAACTTGTCGCCGAACAGCCCCGCAAGATTATTGAAAAACTCGCTCCCCACCTTTTTATTGGGATTTTTTTCCGCTTTTTTGTCGCTGTACTGACCGAAGCCGAGCGCGTACAAATAATTAAAGAATATGTTTACGCCCGTAGTCACGGGACGCTCGTCGTCGAGCGATTTGCACACGGCGCGCATTTTCCGGAACAGCTCGATCCCGCGCTTTTCGCCCGTTTCCGCCACTTCGTTGCCGAGCGAATACATGATGACCGACGGATGGTTGTAGTCTTTGTCGATCATGTCGGTTATATCGCGCTCGTACCATTCTTCTATATAGCTCGCATAGTCGTATTTGTTTTTATGGATATACCACATATCGCAGTATTCGTCCATGACGAGCATGCCCAGCCTGTCGCAAGCGTCGAGCATGGCTTTGGAACAGGGATTGTGCGCGCTGCGTATCGCGTTGTAACCGTTTTGCTTTAACAACCTGATCTTGCGCTCTTCCGCTTCCGCATAGCACCGCGCGCCGAGTATGCCGTTGTCGTGGTGGATACACGCGCCGCGTATTATTACGCGCTCGCCGTTGACGACAAACCCGTCCGCGGGCGTACACGACGTAGTGCGTATGCCGAACGTCTGTTTGTTCTCGTCGTCGCCGAATATCGTCGTGCATTCGTACAGTTCGGGCGTTTCGGGCGACCATAACCGCGCGTCGGGTATTTCAAACGCGAAAACCGCAGTACCGTCTGCGTCGGTCGTTTTTACGTCGTTGACTATTATGTTGCCGTTGCGGCTTATCGCAACGGCTATCTCGCCGCTCTCGCTCGCCGTCGCCGTCACCTGAACGGTCGCGGGCGATATGCTCGTCGTGCGGATCTTCACGCCGTTCAGCTTGACGTGTTTTTTATCCGCGACCCACATCGTGACGGGACGGTATATCCCCGCGCCCGAATACCAACGACTGTTCGGTTGATCTGCGTTGCGCGCCACGACGCGAATTTCGTTCTGCCCGCCGAACTTTAAATACTCGTTTGCGTAAACATAAAAATTCGTATACCCGTAAGGACGAAAGCACGCCTTTTGTCCGTTGATATACACTTCGGCATTGTGATACACGCCCTCGAACTCGAACGTTATCACCTTATCCTTATAATTGTCGGGGACGTCAAAAGCCTTGACGTACTCATAGTCATGCCCTTCGTACCAACCCGTATTTACCCCGCCGTCGCTGTCCGCCGTGCGTTTTTCGTATATAGCCGCGTCATGCGGAAGCGCGACGGCGACGAAACGTTCGTCACCGTCGCCCAAGCGTCTATATTTCCAATCGCAATTGAAATCGAGTTTGATCATGTTCCCTCCGTGAATAACCGAATTTGTCCGATAATATTTTATCACAAACAACAACTCTTTTCAAGTACGTTGACGGACAAATATATGCTATTCACGTCAAAAAAGCCACCAATCGAGTTATCGCATTATCATTACCGTGCGACGCGGGCAAATAACGCGTTAAAAACCATCGCTTTCCCGTACGCAAAATAATTTATGCTCTTTATATTTTAACACTGCTTTCGCCCGATTACAAGATATATTTGTTTTTCGGATAAGTACTGTTGTTTATAAAATATCCACACCGCCGGAAAATCGGCAACAAAAAAGCGACGGTCAATAGTCGTCGCTCCATTCCACAAGCTCGTCGAGCGTTATATCGAATATTTTGGCAAGCTTACATAACGTATATATATCGGGCGTGCTGTACCCGTTTTCGTAATTGCTTACAAGACTTGTCTTTCCGCATAACATTGCGGCAAGCTCGCCTTGCGTCAGTTCGAGCCTATGACGGTGATACCGTATGTTTTCGGCAATACGTACTTTCATACTGTATATATTTTACAAATTCCTTGTATATTATGGGCATTAGTACAAGATACTTGTAATTTTATCGCTCGTTTATATCATCTTTCTCTATCTCGTATTCCACCAACTCGTCGAGAGTCACGTCGAAAATATGCGCAAGCTTGCACAGCACGGAAATATCGGGAACGCTGTGACCGTTTTCGTAATTGCTTATAAGGCTCTTATCTCCGTATAATTTAGCGGCGAGTTCTCCCTGCGTCAACCCAAGTCTGATACGATTAAATCGTATGTTTTCCGATATTTTCGTTATCATATCCTTGACTATTGTACAAGTATCTTGTATAATTTTGTCAGAAGTACAAGATACTTGTACCCAAACAAACGGAGCGTTTAAATGGATAATATGGATATCACAGAAGAAATGACGGATCTGCGTGCAAAAAAGAAACGCCCGTATCGAATTTCCGATTGCGTGCTATTCAAAGCATGTAAAGAATATTCCCACGAAGAAGAGCATTCCAGGGTGTGCGATAAATATACGCAGTTCATTTGCGACCAAGCAAACGCCGACGACGAAACGTCGAAAAAAATTGCGCAAGCGATAAATATCGAGCCTTTATTGCTTAATCTTTTTTTAGAACAAGAGCATTGGAGCAGAGTGTTCATTCTTATGTACACATTGGCGTATCAATGCAATAAGAAAATCGACGAAGGCGATAAAGACTACGCTGTAACGTATTACTTTAAGATACAAAATCAAATATGTCAAAACTTGGCGATCTCCCCCGAAGAAGATTTCGATTTAAAGTAATTTCCGTTTAAGAACAAAAGCATATATTGCGGGCGCATTACTAATCGACGATGCTTTCTCATACAATATAGCATGGCTATTATTTGGTTGATAATGCTGTGCGCGTCGCTCGGTCTGATGATATTTACCGATCCCGCCGCCGCGGTGAATTCCATGATAACGGGCGCGCACGGCGCGGTCGAGCTGTCGCTCAATCTCATGGCGCTGTACGCGTTTTGGCTCGGCTTTTTTTCGCTTATAGAGCGATTGGGTCTATCGCGCGGACTGGAACGGTTGTTGCGTCCCGTCATATCGCGGCTGTTCCCGTCGTGCGACGCCGAAACGCGCAAGTTCATCACGATGAACGTGTCCGCCAATCTTTTGGGACTGGGCAACGCCGCGACGCCTATGGCGATATCCGCGATAAACCGCATGGACACCGGCGACAAAAAAGCGTCGACGGACATGATAATGCTCACCGTCATTTCGGCGACCAGCCTGCAAATACTGCCGACCACCGTCATAGGCATGCGCGCTACGGCAGGCTCGGCTAACCCCGCCGACTTTTTGTTCCCGTCGCTGATAGCGACGATACTGTCCACGTTTATAGGCATCGTGGGCGTCAAGCTGTGCGCCAAGATATTCGACCGCCCGCGAAAAAACCGCAAAGCGGAGATCTCGACCGCCGCCCCGCTCGGCAACGTGGCGGCGACGCAAAAACCGCGACGGACACGCGTAAAGCGCGACCGCGCGCAAAAGCAAAAGCGCAAGGCGGTGAAGGCGTGAGCGCATACATAATCCCCGTACTGTTTTTGATAGTGCTTGCCGCGTCGTTCATAAGACGGCGCGAACCGTACGGCGGATTTATCGACGGCGCGAAGCAAGCGGTGGACCTTACCATAAACGTTTTTCCGTACCTGTTGGCGATAATGGTAGCGGTGGAAGCCTTCCGCGTATCGGGCGCGTCCGCTATGCTCGCAAACGCGCTCGAACCCGTTTTAAAATCGGTGGGTCTGCCCAAAGAGCTTGCCGAATTGATGTTTTTGCGCCCCGTGTCGGGCGCAGGCTCGCTGGCGATACTGGACGGCATTTACACCAACTACGGCGCGGACAGCTACGTCGGACGGTGCGCGTCGGTGATATACGGATCGAGCGAAACCATTTTCTACATATCGACGATATACTTTTCGCAGTCGCACGTAAAACGCCTGCGCTACGCCATTCCCGTCGCGCTGGTCGCCACGCTGACCGGCTGTATCGTCGGTTGCTACATGCTGAGATTTTTTTAGAGCGGCGATAAAACGCGACGCGGGCGCGACGCGATATTTACGCACAAAAAACGGACGACGCGATAATGTTTGCATCGTCCGTTTCCGCTTATCGTTTATTTAACGCTCGTCATTCCTTCGGGTCTTCCGATTTTTTACGGTGCTTGGTCGAACTTTTTTTCCGTATCTCCGTCGTCTGCTCGGACGTCGATCCGGGCGCGGCTTCTTCGGTAGGCGTATCCGCCGTATCGGGTTCGGGCGGTTCGACCGCTTCCGTCATCGTCGGCGGTGCGCTATCCGCTACGCTCGTTTCCGCACCGCTTTCGGCGACATTGCATTCTATGCTCGATATATCTGCGTTATCTCCGTCGCCACCGCCGCCGTCCGCGTTTGCCGACGCCTTCGCCTTTTTACGCCGCGGCAAGAAGCACATCAAGCCCCACCAAATAAGCAGTCCGAACGATATGACGTTGATAAACACCACTATGAGTATCCACCAACGGAATTGCTGTTGATTGACCTTCGGTCCTTCGATCTCGATGGAGTACTGCCCTTTTTCGGCGAGATTTTTGGCGTAATTATACGCGTTGCACGACGTATAAACTATCGATTTCGCGCTTTCGCGAGCGAGATTCATATCGACAACGTCGTCCATGTCGATCCTGCCGTTGCTTGCCGCTTTGCCATACTGCGGATTGAGCTGGGTATTGAGTCCCGCTCGCAGACCCGCACGGATCTTCATATTGCTGTCCGTTCCGTCGTCGTAGTCCGTTACTACCGTTCCTTTAAAGCCGAATTCCGTTCTCAAAACGCCGTCTATCATCGCTTGGTTAGCGCCCGCCCACATCGGACCTATCTTATTGAACGACGCCATAACGCCGGTCGCGCCGCCCTTTTTAATGGCGATCTCGAACGGTTTGAGATAGTTTTCGCGGAAATTCTGTTCGGTACACCATACGCGTTGATTGGTATACGGCGAAGAATCGTACAACGCCAAATGTTTGAGATAAGTGTAAACGCCGTTTGATTTTGCGCCTATCACGAAGTTTGCGGCATAATATCCGCTGAGTATCGGATCCTCGCTGTAACATTCGTAATTTCTGCCGTTTATCGCTTCGCGGTGAAGATTGATGCACGGCGCGTATATTCCCGATATACCGAAATTTTGCCCGTCCATGCCGATTATCTGTCCCGCTTGATATAGCAACTCTTTATTCCAACACTGACCTACCAAATTTTCCGCGGGAAACGCCGTCATTTTAGAGCCTTTGACGTTAGGCGAAAGATTGGTACGGTTGAATCCGCTCGGACCGTCGTAGTCCCACCAGGTGATCTTGCCTATGCTCTCTATTGCGCGCGAACCGTAACCGCTGTCTTCGACGAGCGTGCGCAGGTCCTTGGGCGTAAGCTGATCGAGAAAAGTATCCCAAATATCGTCGTCCCAATATTCGGGATCGCCGAGTTTGAATATGAGTTCGTCGTTATATTTTAGTTTGACGCCGGTAGTAGTACCGTCAAGCACGTCTATATCCGCAAACGAGCCGTCGTCCTTGACGACCAATCTGAGTTTGGCGTCCTTGCCCGTCGTGGGCATTGCCGAGTAGTCGTACATATCGTATTGATAATCGGCGTACGGCGCGAGAAGCTTGCTCGTAACGCCGCCGCTCCGCGACGTAGGCACGGTATTTTTAAAGTCGGCGCGCGTAAGATATTTCCAGTCCAAACCGAGCGTCGAGCCGTCGAGCGCGCAATCGCCGTAAGCGAAGTCGCCAGTAAAGCGGTTACGTATGCGCCCGTTCGTTTCGGGATCTTTGCGATAACGTATTATCATATCCCGTACGTGATACGTTATCGTGTTTTTATCCATTTGCTTCAAATTGTGAGCATCGGTCATCAATTTTAATTCGACCTTGCCTATATCGAGCTCCCAGCCCGTCGTGCCGCTTTCGTTTTTGTCGTAGCAATCGTAGCTCGCAAGCTCGTACGGCGTGAGCTTGAACGTTACGGTCGCGGAGTTGAGCTTATCGTCGCCGTTGGCTTCGCTCACAGGATAAAGCATGGGCGTTTTTTGGAAATCTATAAGATTGACGTGCGCCTTTTCTATCCCGCCCTTGAAGTATTCGGGAGTGGAATACAGCTGCACCACGTCCTTACCCGCAACGGAACCGGTATTGGTCACCTTTACTTTAAGCTCGATCTCGCTGTCTTTTTCCAGCGTCGCACCGTCTTCCAAGCTAAGACTTTCTACTTCCCAGGCAAACGTTGTATACGACAGCCCGTGTCCGAACGGATACTGCACGACCGCGTCGTACCCCGACTTACCGAACAGCGTTTTGCCGTTATAATAGCCTTCGACGTTAGCGGTTTCGTAATACTTATAGCCGAGATAAATATCTTCTATGTACACAAGGTCGCTCGAATCGGCGTTAATGCGCGCTATCTCGTTTTCCTTGGGATTGTAAACGACCGTATCCGCAAGCTTGCCGGACGGATTGACTTCGCCGGAAAGGATCTTGGGGATAGCCGTTGTGCCGGACTGCCCCATATACCCTACGTTGAGCGCCGCGCCTATCTTGCCGAAATTCGCTTCGTCGTCCAAAAACGTCATATCCATTATCGAGCCGGTATTAAATACGATTATTACCTTGTCGAATCGGGAAGTGCACATTTTGATAAGCGATTCTTCTTCCGTGGAAATCTCGCCGAACCCGCGCGTTTCGTCCGTGGGAAGATTGTATTTCAACTGCTTTGTGGACAGTCTGCCTATAAATTCGCCGCTGTACCGCGACAGCACGACCACCGCGGTATCCGAAAATTCCGTAGCGCGAGATATAACGTCTTGCGAAAACGCGTTGGCGGTAACGGGTTCTTTCAGCTTGGTATTGTAACGGTTGCCCCAATCGGCGGCTTCGCCCCAATCCTTGTCCTCGCTCTTGCGCCAATTTTCGTAAATGTCGATTATCTCTTGATTGTATTCGAATCCGTTATCGGTAAACGCCTTTAAAAATCCGACGCGGTTATCGGGATGAACGTACGAACGCCCCGAACCGTTGCCGACGAGCAGAAAACCCGCGTCGGTCGCGCCCCAACCGAAAATGTTTACTTTTTTGCCTTTAAGCGGCAAGATCCCGTCGTTTTTAAGCAATACAACGCCTTCGTTCGCTATATTGCGCACTACTTCGTCGCCGCTTTTCGCGCTTTCTTCCACCTTGCCCGAATCGCCTTCTTCGAGCTTTTCGGCAGTGCCGAGAAACGTCGAAATTATAGCCGAATATCTGTCCGCGAGAAAGTCTATCGTGATCATTATCGCGCATATAAGCGTGGCGATAACTATGAATACTATTTGTCCGGGTTTAAGTTTGAATTTTTTTATCGCTTTATCAGTCATGATAATCTCCTAAAATTTAATGTCAAGGCTGTCGATATTGGAATTGCGCAACATCGTTCCGCTTTCCGATTCGTCCTGAACGCCGCCTATGACTTTGAGCGTTACCTTTGTAAATCCGACTTTAAGATCGATCGACATAAGCTCGTTGTCAGTGAACAAGAACCAAATACTGTTGCCGTTGGCTTCCCTGCCGTAGAGCATGACTTCGTCACCTATCTCTATTTTTACGTCGTCGACATACAACTCGAATATCTTATTGAATTGCGAATCCTTGGTACGATTGGTGCCGCGGTTGATAGAGCTTGCGTTAAGCACCAGCGTTCCGCCGTTAACTTCCTTGTCGCTGTAAATATAGAAATCGATCTGCGATCCGACAGCCATGCTTTCGACGGCTTTGTTGCCGCTCGCATGAGAAATACCGTCTTTAACGCTACCCTTGCCCGTGATAACGGTATAGCTCCTGTCCGTCGGCGCGGTATCGCCGCTCGCGAGCGTAGCTTCCGCTTCCACGCGTATATCCGCATCCGCGCCGATATGCAATGTGAACGGAGCTTTTTTAACGTTCGTGCCGTCGGTTATTTCCGCGAAAAGTTCCAGATCGCGTTTTTCGTCGCCGAGCGCATCGCCTTCCTTATAAGCCTTGCCGCTCCCGTCCTTTATAACGTAATTCAACGCGTCGACGGTAACGCCGCCGTCGTAAGTCGCCTGCACTTGCAAACCCTTTAACGTGAACTTTGCTTTGGGTTCGTAATACGTGCGGTACGGCTCGCGCGAAACAGTCACGTTTTGCAAAGCTTTGCCGCGAACGTCGGGAGTATCGCCCGTGCGGACCGTCAGGCTGTCGATGTTCGCTGCACGACTGCTGCCGTCGCCGCATTGCACTTGACCGATACATTCGAGCGTGACCTTAGTGAAGCCCGCTTTAACGTCGATCTTGCCGACATTGACTTCCGTCCACATAAACCACTGGCTCATGCCCGTTTGTTTCTGCTTGCCTTCCACAAACACGCCGTCGCCGACGAGCAGATCTTTTTCGTCCGCGCCTTCGCCCACGCTCACCTTGAACATTTTGCTGAACTGCATGTCGTCCATCTTGGTCGCGGTATTGCCGCCGCGGTTGTTGGGGCTGGACATGGTAAATATAAGATCCGCGCCGTTTATAGCCGCTTCCGAATAGATGTAGAATTCTATTTTGGTACTCGGCTTGCCGTTACGCGCCTGCGAAACATTTTCTATGCAACCCTTTTTGTCGGGAGTCGAACCGGTACCCTGAGAAGTATTATAATTTGCGTTGCCGAGCGTGACGACGGTATAGCCCCTGTCGGTCGGCGCCGTTTCGCCGCTCGCAAGCGCGTCCTCCGCTTGCAACGTCACGCCGTGCGACACCTTGACCGTAAAGCTCGCCGTCTTGTTTCTGTACGTGACAGTGAGAACTATGTCGCCCGTCTTATCGAGCACCGTGCCGTCGGTATATATCTTACCGTTTTCGTCGGTGATCGTATAACCCGTCGCGACCTCGGTCGAGCCGTCGTCCAAAGTCGCTTTTACGACCAAACCGCTCAGACTGAGCACAGAACCTACCGAATACGCCTTGACGTCGGGTTCGCGCTCTATCGCAAGCGATCTCGCATCCTTGGGATTTACGGTTATATCTATTTCCTTGGTGAAGTTTTTGTACGTCAAACGCGCCTTTTTATCGTTGGCGGTCAAAGGTCCGTCGGGCTTGACTATGCGTAAACTGTCTGCGCCGAGATTTACATCGCCGTTATAACCGTTGCGGTAAACCGCGTCGAATACTATGCCCGCGGGATCGAAAATATCGCCTTCGTTGTATTCGAGCTTTGCGGGCATCGTTTTTACGATCATATCCGTACAGCAATCCCCGCGCGTAACAGCCGCATCGGCGTCGATGGCGCGAACATCCAATCTGTCTATATTCGGAGTGCGCGGGTTATTGGAGTTATCCTTGATAGTACCCGTACATTCCACTACGACTTTATTGAATCCCGCTTGCAGATCCACGATGCCGAACGGAACATCCGCCCAGTTGGTCCATTTATTGCCGCCGCTCGACGCGGAAGGATATTCCTTGCCTTCGATTATTATATAATCCGGAATGGGTATTATCTCGTTGCCGACGGTCACTTTGCAGAATTGATTGAACTGCATGTCTTCCATCTTTCCGTCGCCCTGACATGTAGACGATGCGATCAAAACAAGATCGGCGTTTTCGATCGCTTCTTCGCAATAAAGGTAAAATTCGATTATCATACCTTTATCGATACTGCCGATATAACCCGTGCCGGTAAAAGTGCAGTCGGTTTTTATCACTTGATCGACGGATTTGTTTTTGATAACGGTATAGCTGCGATCGGTCGGCTGTTCGGCGTCGGCGGCTACATAGTCTTCGGCTTGAAGAGTCATGCCGCGGTATACCGATACCGTAAACATATCGGTCTTGGTGATCTCGCCCGAAGTGATCGACACGTTAAGATCGAGATCGCCGACAGCGTCCTCCAAAATATCGCCGTGTTTGTATTCCTTGCCGTCTTTATCCGTTACCGTGTAGTTGAGCGCGCCGTCGACGTCGCCCTCTTCGTAAGACGCTTTGACTACAAGCCCGCTAAGGTCGAGCGGATCGCCCGCATAATACGACCTTATATCCGGTTCGCGCGTGACTTTAACGTCAAGCAGGGTTTTGGGTATTACCGTTATATCTATCTTTTGGGAAATACCCTCGAATATAAGTTCTATCTGTTTAACGTCGGAAGCGAGCGGACCGGTGGGCTTGAACCCGTCCAGATCCGCGCCGATCAATCCCGTATCGCCGTCGAAACCGTTTTGATAAACGGCGTCGAAAACAAGCCCTGCGGGATTGAACTTTTCGCCCTCTTTATAGGTCAGCTTTTTGGGCATCGACTTTATTACAATGCCCGTGCAAATATCGCCGTCTTTTATCGGCTTAACAGTTGCCCCCCCCCCGCCTGTTGTGGGGTTGCCGCCGCATGCCGTCAGCAACATGATACAAGCAAGCGCAAGCGCAACTATGCCGAAAAACTTGGATCTTCTCATATTCTCCTCCGAAAATTATTTCTTTGACGCCCCGTAAAATTTCCGACGCGGCGCGGTCAAAGATCACGCCGTCAAGATACACTTTTCCTATTAATAGCGCAACGTCAATTTCGTAAGCAGTCGATTTATCAACGTAACCCGTATTTTATCGCTTTTTAACGGCTTTCGGGAACATGATATTAAGATTAAAAACGTTATTGTCGGTCTTGATCGACATAACTCCGCCGTACTTATCGCACAGCATTTTAACGCTTTTCATGCCGAATCCGTGATACTTCTTATCGCTTTTGGTAGTCTGCGGCAATGCTTGTTCGAAAGATATCTGTTTATCGTAATAATTATGGATATTGACCGTCAAAAAATCGCTTACTTCTTTAACGGACAAGCTGATCGCGCGTTTACCTGCGTCCAAGCTCGCGACCGCCTCGATCGCGTTGTCTATGATGTTGCCGAATAACGCGTATAGATCGGCATTTGTCATAAAGCTCAAACTTTCGCCGTCGATAATGCAACAAAGCTTGATGTTCTCCTTACTGCACAGCAAACTCTTTTCCGTCAGTATAACGTCCAACGCTTCGTTTCCCGTCCGCACGGGCGAATCGTAAATGGATATAACGTCTTCGATCTCTTTTACTACTTCGTCGTCGAGCGCGCCGCGATTGCCTATCGTGCGGATCTGATGTTTAAGATCGTGACATTTTTGATTGATAAGCTCGATATTGGCTTTGCTCAATGCAAATTGCTCTTCTTTTTCTTTCCACAAATGTTTAATGATAACAAGGTCTTTTCTGAGCTTGTGCCTGTCGTCTATATCGAATTGCAGGTACAGCGCGAACAAACAACAACAAACGTTGAACGCATCCAAAAACAACACGTATGTTTTGTTGAAATCTTGCCCGCTGTAATCGGAGATAAACGAACTCGCCACAACGTCGAAAAACAATATTATTCCCGCCGTGACAAACAGTTTTTTATTGTCCACACCGAAGTCGGCTTCCGAAAACCGACTGCGTATAAACAACCAACCCAAGAAATACGTAATACCGTACGAAAACAAATACACAAGCATGGTAAAAGGATTGACGTTTACCATATCCGAGCTTGTTCCATATATCATTATGAAACCTATAGATCCGCTTCCTATTACGTTATCCGCATTGCTGACGCCCATCAACACGATAAAAAAGTCGAATATCTCGTAAGCTATATGCTGTAAAGTATACGCCGCAGTCGCGCAAAACACAGTTTTTATAAACCGTTCTTTAAAGCAAACAGCCACCGCGCCCGTCGATATGCAGAACATGGATAAAAACATGAATATGCTCCAATACGGTCCTTCGCCCATAGGCACGGCAAGCGCAAGCCCGTATCCGCATAATATAGCCGCAACTACTCTTAACCAAAATTTCGACCTGCGTTTCAGCCGATATACAATTATGGATTCGCCGATATAAAGCTCGGTCATAAACACAAGCTTATACCAAAACATCGGTCCTATTTCGTACACTTTCGCTCTCCTTGTTCCGCGATAAACAAAGCTTTCGGTTTGCAAATAAAAACACGGCCATCGCACGGCGCATACTTGCGACCGCCTATATGCTTCCGCCCAATCTGTCGGCTATATCCTTTAAAAACGGTTTTTTGCGCGAACGGCTCATGGCGAGCGTTTCGTTGCCCAAATACACCGTAAAATCGTCCACGCCCGTCACATAATCGAGATTGACGAGATAACAGTTGTTACAGCGCGAAAAAGCGAACCCTGCGAGCTTTTCCTCTATCTTGCTCAGCGAGCCGGTGGCAGTAACGTCGTTCCCGTCGGCGCAGTGTATCACCAATTTATGGTTGGTCACTTCCACATATCTTATTTGCGGAACGATCACGACCGACGCGCCGTTCTTTCCGGGAATGACGATCTTTTTTTCGACGCGCGACCTAATGCGGTTGAGCGCGCGGGCGAGCTTTAATTTGAGATTATCGTACGACACCGGCTTTACCATAAAATCCATAGCGTCGACGGCATATCCGCCCACCGCATACTGCGCCATGTTGGTGACGAAAATCAAAATAACGTCGGCATCGACCTCGCGCAGTCTTTCGGCGGCTTTCATGCCGTCAATGCCGGGCAACTCTATGTCCATGAACACTATTTCGTAGCTGCCGCAGTATCCGTCCAAAAACTTCAAAGCGTTGTCAAACACGGCAATACCGCACTCCTCGGCGTGATCGACGACGGCGCTTTTTATATACTCGCAAAGCTTTGCGGCGTCCGCTTTGCTGTCTTCGACTATCGCAATGTTTATCATTCGCTCTCCTATATGCAAGATCCCTTCGACCCTATTGTATAACGTAAACGCCGTTTTGTCAATAGGAAAAAGGAAAGCGCGACAAAATTTATTTTTAGCCGCTTTTACGCTTTATACCGCTTTGATTTTTTTGCGCGCGGTGGTACAATAGAATTATGGGCGAAATATTTTTGAAAGCGATAATAATCACTCTCGCGCTGTTGGCGTTTGCCGTGCCGAGCTTTATCCTGAAAAAACTCGGCATGCTCGGCGACGGCGCAAAGCTGACGCTCGGCAATCTTTTGCTGTACGTTTGCCAACCCGCCATGATAATCGCGGCATTTTCGGTATTTTCGGACGCCGACTACGAGCTGATAATGCAAACGGATAAGCTCGCGTTGCTCGGCAATTTCGGGATATGCGCGGCGCTGTCGCTCGTCGCCATGCTCGCGGTACTCGGCGTTTGCAAGCTCGCGTTTATCAAATACAAAAACCGCTCCGCCGCCGATATTTTCACGTACATCGCGATATTTTCCAACTGCGGATTTTTGGGCGTGCCGTTCGTGCAGATGTTTACCGACGGAAACATATTCGCCGTAATGTATCTCATGGTTTTCAATATAGTGTTCGTCGTTTTGGTATGGACGCTCGGCGTTTTCCTGATAACGCACGACGTCAAGGACATAAGCGTCAAAAAAGTTTTGCTCAATCCCACGATAATAGCGTCCGCAGTAGCGATGCTGTTGTTTTTCGTGCCGCAGATAAACATATTCATGCTCGACGGATGCAGGGAGCTTTCCATCGTGCCGAGCGCGCTTTCCACCATGACCGCGCCCGTCGCGATGTTGCTCATAGGCGTCGCGCTCGCCGATATGCCTATAAAAAGCCTGTTCACCGACGGCGGAGTCTATATTGCCGGCGTACTGCGACTCATAGTCGCGCCGCTCATAACGTTTGCGCTTGCCGCGGCGTTTTATTACATGACGCGCTCTGCGGTAGGCGGCGCGCTCGAATCCGATTATATTTTTCTCGCGCCCGTCATCGCTATGGCGATGTCGCCCGCATCGGTATCCGTCGCAATGGCGGAACGCTACGACACGCAAAAGGAGACCGCCGCCAAAGCGTTCATAACAAACACTTTGTTTTCGGTACTTACCGTTCCGCTCGTGATAATGGCGGTCACCGAGCTGTGGAAGCTGATAGGCTGATACTCTCGCTCGCGAAAAACGTATTTATATAGAACACGCCGCGCATAATGCCGACCGCACATTGCACAAACTAACCGCGGAGGCAATCATGAACAACGAACAAACCAAAGAACAAAAGGTGGCGCGCGAGCGCGAAGTCGAGTTTTTAAAAGAACTGCACCAAGCCGCGCAAATGGGCAGAGACACGCTCGAACACGTCAACGACAATATCGGTCCGGGCGCGCTTCGCGAAGCGGTGGAAAACGACATATTCGATTATTCGGACGTTTGCGCGCAGGTAACGCGCAAGCTCGAAAGCAACGACGAACAACCCAAGTCGGTCGGCAAGCTCCCGCGCATGATGGCGGGCATGATGATCGACATGAAGATCAACGATCAAACGCCGGAAAGCGAAGTCGCAAAAATGATAATCGACGGCACGACCAAGGGCGTTACCGAATGCACGACCAAGCTTTCGACGTACGCCGATCTCGACGACGACATCAAAAACATCGGCTACAAGCTGTTATGGGTGCAACAGAAAAACATAGACGAGATGAAAAGATTTTTGCACAACTGATCGGTCATTCGTTTGACAAGCGAATATATATGTGTTAAACTACGCCTTACGGTCAAATCATCGGAGAACTTTCGATCCCGATCGAAACGACGGGCTCGGTAAACTTTATTGCCGAGCCTTTTTCTTTGACGCGACCGCAAACAAACAATGGCAAAACGCATACTGATTTCCGATAAATTCACGTTCGGCAGACTGTTAAGGTTTGCCGTTCCGTCCATCGCAATGGTGATATTCACATCGCTGTACGGGATAGTCGACGGTCTTTTCGTGTCGAATTTCGCGGGCGACGAAGCGTTTGCGGCGATCAATCTGTTTTTGCCGATATATTACATACTCGGCTCGATCGGATTCTTGCTCGGCAGCGGCGGGTGCGCGCTCGTTGCCAAGCTGTTCGGAGAAGGCGACGAGAACGGCGCGCGCCGTCGGTTCGGCGGGCTTTTGATAATAACGCTCGGCGCGAGCATCGTTTTTACGGTCGCCGCAGTTCCGTTCATGCCGAACATCGCGCATGCGCTCGGCGCTACGGGCGACGCTTACGAATATTGCAAACAATACGGTACGGTCATGCTTTTAGGGCTGACGCCGTTCGTATTGCAAACGTTTTTCCAATATTTCTTTGCGGTAGCCGACCGCCCCAAGCTGGGGCTCGCCATAACCGTCGGCGCGGGACTGACCAACGTCGTCGGGGACTTCCTGCTTATTTACGTGGCAAAGATGGGCGTGACCGGCGCGGCGATAGCTACGGCGGCGGGCGCGTGCGTCGGCGGCGTCGTTCCGCTCGTGTATTTCTTTTTTAAGAAAGGCAAAACGCTGTACCTTGCCAAACCGTCGTTCGAGTTGCGTTCGATCGGCAAGGCGTGCGTAAACGGTTCGTCCGAAATGATATCCAACCTGTCCGTTTCGGCGGTGAGCGTTATTTACAACTTTCAGTTGCTAAAATACATAGGCAATGCGGGCGTCGTCGCATACGGCGTTATAATGTACGTGTCGTTTATTTTTATCGGGTGCTTTTTGGGCTTTTCGGTGGGCACCGCGCCAATAATCGGCTATAACTACGGTGCGCAAAACAAGACCGAGCTCGACCGCGTTTTCAAAATGAGCCTGCTGTTTTACGCCGTCGCGGCGACTGTCATGACCGTACTCGCCGAAGCGCTCGCTACCCCGCTCGCAATGATATTCGTCAATTACGACGCCGAGCTTTTGGCGCTCTCGGTAAAAGCATTGCGCATATTCTCCGTTTCGTTTTTGATAAGCGGCTTCAACATTTACGCATCGGCGTTTTTCACCGCGCTCAACAACGGCATAGCGTCTGCGGCGATATCGATCGCGCGCACGCTCGTCATGCAGATAGGCGCGGTACTCGTCATGCCGCTCATTTTCGGCATAAACGGCATATGGAGCGCAACCATAGTCGCCGAACTGCTCACGCTTATATTATCCGTTTCGATAACGCTCGCCTGTCGCAAACGCTACGGATATTTATCCGCGCATTCCGATACGCCCGCAAATATCGATACGGTATAATGCCGCATGTTTGCATATTTTCCCGAAAATTCGACAAAATAACAGTAAACGCCTATCGTCGCGCTCACCGCGACCGACGGGCAAAAGGAGGAAAATATGATCAACAAGTTGACATCGGGCAAGATCGCGCCCAAGACCGGCGAGTACAATATCGTATCCGCCAAGGGCAAGGTAGTCGGCACCGTTCGCGTCAAAAAAGGCAACAGAATGCCCCCGACGCGTCACGCCAACAGTCATTTCGAAATAGACGACTGATCGAAAAACCCCGCAAGCGCGGGGTTTTGCTTTGCGCGTTATTCCACGCTTTTCAACGCTTCCACCATGGATATTTTTTTGATGCGCACGTTGAACATGAGCGTCGCGATCAACGAAAACACAAAGGTCAACAGCATACAACCGAGCGCGACGTACCAGCTTAAAAAGCTCGATATGAACACGTTGAACGACGAGCTTATATTTACGAGCCACAGCATGAGCGCATAGCCGAGCGGCAATCCGACCAAACAGCCGAGCGTCGTTATCACCATGTTTTCCACTATAAGCATGTTCGCGGTTTCGCGCGGCTTGTAGCCGAGCACCATGAGCGTGGCTATTTCACGCGTGCGCTCTTTGAGATTGGTCGCGGTTATATTGTAAATGACCGCTATCGCAAGCACCGCCGCGCCTATGACGAAAAGCACCACCGCATAATCCAATAGCGCCATTTTGTCTTTGAGCGCCGCATAGCTTTCCGCGAACGACCGCACGTCGCGAATTTCTTCGTAGCCTTTAAGCGAATCGATAGCGGTATCGAAGTCGACGCCGCTCTTGACCTTGGCGTACGACGTGTCGGCGAACAGACCCACGCCGTTGTTTTGAAACATGGCGTAACCGCAATACGCCTTTTGCTCGAAGTACTCGTATACGATGTGCGTTATCTTAACTTCGAACTCGATAGCGCGGTTGTCGAGCGAGTACCCGCTCACGGTCACGGTATCGCCCGCTTTTACGCCCAGCTCGTCGGCGAGCGCGGTGGGGATGGCGAACGTATCGTCGGCGAAGATCAGTCTGCGCCGACCTTTGTCGTCGGTGTACATTTTTATGCAATCCGCGTCGGCATACTTGTATTTTTGCGCGTCCGCCGCCGTCGGAACAGCCATCACCGTCATATCGGCGAGCTTGTCGCCGAACGCGAACCGTCCCGAAAATGCGGGCGCAAACGTAAGCTGCTCCATATATTCGGAGCCGTGCATGTCCGTTATTTCGTCGAAGTCGAACGTAGTCAGGTCGACGGGCGCGGCGGTGACCACGGCAAGGTCGTAACCGACCGACGCGTCGTAGCCGGCGAACGAAAAGTCCATATTGTCCTTTAAGCCGATAAGCGCTATCAACAGCGCGATACACCCCACTATCCCCACCGACGACAACAGCATGCGCACCTTGTGCAAAAACATATTGCGCAAATTCATTTTCGCGCCGAAACCGAGCCGCTTCCATAAGCCCGTCCACCGCTCCACCAAAATGCGTCGAGTGTTTTTGGGCGGCTTCGGACGCATCGCCTGCGCGGGGCGCACTCTGAGCGTGCGGTGACATGAAACAAACGCCGCAAAGCACGCGAGCGCCGCCGCAACGACTATACCGAGTATCAAGAACGACACGCTGACGTGTTGCGGAGTGAGCGGCATGCTGAACTGTCGCGCGTACAAAAAGTTAACGAGATACGGCACGAGCCATACCCCCAATATCCCGCCCGCCGCGCCGCCTATAAGACAGGCGAACAGCGCGTAAAATATATACGAAAAATATACCGCGCCCTTGCTCACGCCGAGCGCCTGTATAACGCCTATCTGCATGCGCTGGTTATCCACCGTTTTGGACATGGATATGACGGTTATCGCCGCGGCGACGGCAAAAAATATAAACGGCAATACCGCGGCGAGCGCGGCTATCGTATCGTTTATGCTGTCGAATGCTATCACCGACGGAAAGTTATCGCGGGCAAGCGCATACATAAACAGCCCCGCGGGCTTATTTAGATCTGCGAACATGTTTTTTACGTCGTCCACGCTCGTCAACGTATACCGACCGAAAACGTCGTCGATATCGAGCTTGGACTCGCCTATTATCTTTATGCCGTTAAACACACGCACGCCGTCGGGGATGTCCGAATACTTGAAAACTATCTGCTCGTAAAACTGCGTGTCGCCGAAAAACATGGGCGTTACCACGACCGCGTCGTCGGTATACAAAGCTATGTCGTCGCGATTGACGTACGCAAAAACAAACTCGTCGGGCAACGCCGCGGTGTTTCGCAAATTCACTTTGTATATCACGTCGGGCGAATGATATATCCCGCTCACCTTAAACGAATAGCTCACGGCTCGCGTATCGGTCGTGTATTTGGGCGTTTGCCCGCCCGTGCCCTGCTCGCTCATTATGAGCGATATTTTGGCGAGCGTCGCAATATCGAAATCGAGCGTATCGCCGACCTTTAACCCGTACGTATCGGCGGTAACGGAATCGACGAGCATTTCGCCCGATCGCGGCATTTGCCCGTCGACTATGTACGGCTCGTCTATGCCGTCGGTAAGAGTGGTCACGGTAAGGTCGAGATTGTCTTTGCCTATGCGAGTCTGCGTATAAAACGTATTGTAGCCCGCCGCTATTTTCACTTCGGGCAACGCCGCTATCTCGTCCGTCGCGCTCGAATTGACGTACATGTATTCGGCGCGCGCCGTTGCGTAATTGCTCGACGCATAGTAATCGCGCACCTGCTTGCCGACCGCGTTAGACCCCGCCGTTATTCCCGCAAAGAAAAAACAACCGATCACTATCACCGCGACGATGGAAATAAAACTACCGAGAGTTTCCCGTATGTCGCGCAATGTTTTGAGCATTATGTACTTCACGGCAATTCCCTCACTGTAAATATTATATCATATTCGTGCCGAAAAGTAAACCGTTTCTCTCAAAACGCGCCCGCGTGATTTTCGCGTTATTCCGCATAATATCGACGTTGCGCCGAGTTCCTTCCGTAACGCACCGACCGCTGTCCGACGAGTTTTTATTTAACTTAACAACAAAGATCTTGTTTATCGCGCGTACATTTACGTTAAAAATATCCGAGCAATAAAAAACAACGCGTTGCCGCGCCGTTTTTACAAAGCGGTTATTGTATTCAGCCTGCGACCTGCGGATAAGAAAACGTCTCGCCGAATGTCAGAGTACAGTGCGTGCCGCCGAATTTATTCACTCGGAATTTTTCGCAAGCGGTGACTTTTAAAACGCGTTCGCCGTCCGATACGACCGTCAGCTCGACGCTCTCGTATTCGGGATACGCGCAATCGAGCAACGTTTTTATCTCGTTGCGCGAATACGCGGCGGCGCGGTGCGGGTCGAGCTTAAACACATAAACGCCGTCGCCCGCGCACGTCGCGGAGATCACCGAATCGTCGAGCGAATATTTGCATATGCCGACCGACGGCATGCCGTATTCGGCTATATATTGTTCGCGCGGAACGGCAGACGATTCGTTGTAGACAAACGACTTGTTTTTATATTCGCCGATCGTTGCGAAATACTCGCCGCCGACGCAACGCCGTTTTAAACCCTTTTTGACGAGCGCGGACACGCTTTCCTGAACGTCGCAAAACTCGTCGCCGTTTACAGTGCGCCCGCCGCGCACTTCGAGCGTATACGGGATCCCGAAAACGCGCGCTTTTATTTTGCCTTCGATCGTCGTTTGAAAATCGTGCGTTGCCGCATACGCTCTGCAACAACCGAGAACGCGCATCGCTTCGCCGTCGCGCTCTGCGTACGCGACCGCGACAGTCGCTCCGCCGCGCACCGCAGGCAAAAACGCAAGACCGATCAACAGCGCGATAAACGCGACCGCGACAGTCGACATAATTATTTTCAGCTTGTTACTTGTTTTTTCCATATACTTATTATTGCCGTTTTTCCGCCTAATTATAAAGATGACGCGTAAGCACGTTCTTCACACGCAAAAGCGCGCACGGCAAACCGTACGCGCTTTCGACAGAACAGCGGCATATAAACGCTATTCGACGTCTCTCTCTATTTCGATTTCCGTGTCGTGTTCGCCGACGCGGGTAACGCCGGTTTCGAGTAAGCCGGCGGCACGAAGCGATGCAAGCAATTGATTAAGCGTATCGCCTACTTCTTCCGGCGTAGGCGTACCTTCTACATCGGGTACCGCAGCCGCAGGGGTCACTACGCCCGCAGGTCCCGTTGCGCCGGTCGCGCCGGTTGCTCTTTTGCTTTAAGGGACAGTTTTTACTCTTTTTAGCTGATATTCTTCAAGACTTTCGCCTTTTCGGAATTTATAGTGAATATCGATCTCGCGTTCTACGTTGTCTGCGACCTTTTCGCCTACGGCTATGTAGTCGATAAGCTGTAAGCACATCTCGCGCGTAAGGCTCTCGCCTTTACCATAGCATTTCAGTCTGCGTATGTATTCCTCTGCATCCTCGTCGTCTTTATTTGATTCGGCAAGGCGTTTTTCAATCTCGCCGATTGTTCGTTGTACCGACTCCTTTTCGGCTTGGTACTTTTCGCAAAGGCTTATACAAACGCTTTCAGGCATCTTTCCCAACACCCTTTCTTCAAACGCGATTTGTATTAACTTGTCTAATTCGACAAGTCTGTTTTTGTTTGCTTTGAGTTGCTTTTCGTCGGAATAACGGCTCTGCTC
>CAMSYM010000007.1 GCA_947066105.1 uncultured Clostridia bacterium | reverse complement strand
ATCATTTCGAGCGGAGCGAAGCGCAGTCGAGAAATCAAGGCGAACCGCCGCAATGGGAATTCGGAATTAGGAATTCGGAAAGCGGAATTAAGGTCGAGATTATTTATGCGGCTATGCCTAGATCTCTCCACTACACTCGCTATTGCTCGTTTCGGTCGAGATGATGGGTGAGTGGTTTGGCTATTCTCGCTTGCCCAGTCGAGATGTGGGGGTGAGTGGTTTGACTATTCAACATATTATTTTGTCATCCTGAGCGAAGCGAAGGATCTCAACCATATAAAAATAAAGATGAGATTGCCCACTGCGCAACGCTTGTTCGGAATGACAAAACAAAATAGCAGTACACTACGCTTGTTCGGAATAAGGCTATGCCTTGCTACGTAGGACAAAAAACAGTGGCACGCTACGCTCGTTTGTAAAAACAAAAAATAATATATTCGCAATGTTTGTTCGGAATACTTTCGGTTGCTATGCGGAACAAAGTAAAAAGCGAGTTTAACTTTACACATATCGACAAACGCTTGTCAAAAATTATCGCAAGTCTTTCTCTGCGCGCTATTAAAAGTCCATTAAAAATATGTTACATGCCGAAAAATGCTTGTACTATTCGGCAAAACGTGATATACTAATCATTAATGTAGCGTAGCGCCGCATTTTTTGTCGAACGAAAATTGGAGGAGCGTAATTGAAAACAAGTACCAAAGTATTGATCGCTATAATAAGCGTTATTCTTATCGGAGTAATCATAGGAGTGGTCGTTTATGCGTCGACGGGACTTAAAGAAAAAACCTATACCGACCTTGTCAACGATATAAACAGCCAGACCGTTGTGGAAATATATCTCGAAAACGATACTGCGTACGTCAAGACCGAAAAGAGCGGCAAGGCGTACGAATACCGCGTGTATTCGCGTTACGAGCTTGTCATCGATGCAGTTCAAAAATTTGAAGAAGCCAACGAAGGCATGCAGATCAAGTTAAAGTTCAACGATCGCTATGCCACTTCGATAACCGATTATATAATACCTGTGCTCGGACTTATCATGCTCATAGTGTTGATGATATTCATGTTCCGAGCAATGAACAATACTACCAAGTCCACCATGGATTTCGGCAAGACCAAGACCAACGCGCAAAACCAGCTTAAAGTGCGGTTTTCGGACGTAGCGGGCGCGGAAGAAGAGAAAGAAGAACTCAAAGAGATAGTCGAATTCCTTAAAAATCCGCAAAAGTTTACGTCGGTCGGCGCGCGCGTGCCGCACGGCGTGCTTTTGGTGGGACCTCCCGGTACGGGTAAAACGTTATTCGCAAAAGCCGTCGCGGGCGAGGCGAACGTTCCGTTTTTCAGCAAGTCCGGTTCGGACTTTGTCGAGATGTTCGTCGGCGTGGGCGCGTCGCGTGTGCGCGATCTGTTCGACCAAGCCAAAAAGAACATGCCTTGTATAGTCTTTATCGACGAGATAGACGCAGTCGGGCGTCAGCGCGGCGCGGGCATGGGCGGCGGTAACGACGAACGCGAACAAACGCTCAACCAGTTGCTCGTGGCGATGGACGGGTTCGAGTCCAACGAGCATATCATAGTCATGGCGGCGACCAACCGTTCGGACGTTCTCGACCCCGCGCTTATGCGCCCCGGTCGGTTCGACCGTCAGGTATACGTCAATCTGCCCGACGTGCGCGGGCGCGAAGCCATATTCAAGGTCCACGCGCGCAATAAGCCGCTTGCGTCCGACGTCGATTTTCAGATACTCGCGCGCATTACGGGCGGGTTCTCGGGCGCGGATATAGAAAACATGCTCAACGAGGCGGCGATATTGACCGCGCGCGACAACCGTACGCGCATCACCATGGAAGACTTGTACGAGGCGCTCGACAAAGTGGAAATGGGGCCCAAAAAGAAATCGCGGCTCGTCACGCCGTTCGACCAGCGCATTACGGCGTATCACGAGGCGGGGCATGCGATCGTCGCGTGCAAGACAAAGGGTTGCGACCCCGTACACGAAGTTACCATTATTCCGCGCGGTCAAGCGGGCGGATATACGATGTACCGTCCCGATAACGATAACGATTCCATTTCGGTCAGTCAGCTTGTGGGCAAGCTCGCGAGCGTGATGGGCGGACGCGCGGCGGAAGAACTCGTGATAGAGGACTACACGGCGGGCGCGTCGGGCGATATACGCATGGCGACGAACATCGCGCGTAAAATGGTCACGGAATGGGGCATGTCCGGCAAGGTCGGTCCCGTTTATTACGGCGGCAGTCAGGAAGTTTTCTTGGGTCGCGACTACCAAACTCAGCATTCGTATTCGGAGAACGTTGCCAACGATATCGACGCGGAAGTCAAGCGGTTGATAGACGACGGTCACGCGCAAGCGGTCAAGGTCTTGTCCGAAAACCGTAAAATACTCGATACCATGGCGCGCGTTCTCATAGAATGCGAAACCATTTACGCCGAAGAAGTCGAAATGATAATGAACGGCGCAACGCCCGAGGAAGTCAAAACGGCGCTCGACGCGCGATTGAGCAGTAAGGAAGCGCACAAGGGCGATATGGAAAAAGCCCCGGTCAAAAAGCTTTCCGATTTTCAACCGATAGCGCCGAGCGAGCCGACCAAGAACGTCGACGAGATAATATCCGCGGGCGCGGAAAGCAAAACCGAATCCGAGAAAGTCAAGCCCGAAGCTGAGCATGACGTCGCGGAGATTTCGACGGCAGAACCGCAAGCCGAGCAAAAGGTGACAAAAAAGCCGATCAAGCGCAAGCCTAAGTCCGATACGGACGGCGCGGCTGGCGATAAAGCGGACGACGGCAAAAAGGACGAGTGATCACTCGCATCTATAACTAAACTAAATTTCTCGGAAGGGATAACAAAATGGCGAAGAACAAAAAGACGGTGGCGACGGGCAATCCCAATAAGGTCGCAAACATAATAGTCGGCGTGGTCGCCGGCATTGCCGCATTGATCGTGGTGGCGGTCATAGTGCTGTGTTCGGTGAGCGTCGCTCCGCTCGACGGCGTCAAACAACCGTTGCGCTACGATTTTTACAATGTGGGCAGTACCGATCCCGAATCTACCAACGACACGGCGCAAAGCAAGATCCGCAACGCGATGAACGATATGGAGTTCAGTCCGATGAGCGCGATATTGCAGTGGAACTGGGATTACTCGTATAATTTCGTTCGCAATACCAAGGGCGAAAAGATAGAGATGAATGCCGACGAGATCGAAGAGATCTCGGCTACGTCCACGGCGTTTATGGTAGAATATGTGTACGAACAAGTTAAGATCGAAAACGGCGAAGTGGATAACGCCACGGCGCAATCGCTCAAAGTGGACGGCGAAACCATATACTTCGATCGTTTGAAGGTGGTCATAGACAACAGCGACGGCGGCGTCGGCGAGTTGTATTTGTATCCGTATATCTACGACCGCGTTACTAACAGAGTGGCGGACGGCGGCGTTACGCGCGCGACCTACCGCATAACCGCCGTTAAAGTTCGCGCAAATACGACCGCGGCTTATGCGGCGCTCGGCGATCTTGCGCAGGAGCTGTCGCGCTGACGACCGCGCGTCGCTTCGATAAGGTTTGAATTTAAAAATGCCCGACGATCGTCGGGTTTTTTGTTGCGTCAAAACGTATATACGTCGACGAACGGTATATGCTAAACGTATGGAAAAATCATATTTAGGTTTTGCCGCGCGTCGCCGCATAGCCGTTGCGATAGCCGCCGCCATAGTTGCGGCGTGCTGTGCGTTGAGCATGTCGGCTTGCCGTGTCGCACGTGCAGACGACGGGCTTGCGGAGTATAACGGCGAGATAGAGCATATTTTTACGCACGAGCTTGTGTTCGATACTGCTAAGGCTTTCGCGCCGACCAACAAGCTGCGCGATTGCTTCGACAAAGACCACTTGACGGCTAAGGAATTCGGCGGTTTGCTCGACGAGCTGTACAACAACGGGTATGTGTTGATCTCGCTCGACCGTGCGACGGACGGCGCGACGCTAAGACTGCCCGTCGGCAAAAAGCCGCTCGTTATGTCGTTAGACGATATGACTTACGACACCGTCGACCGCGGTTGTATAGACAGGATAGTTTACGTCGACGGAAAGCTTTGCGATTTTACCGAGCATGCGCAAGATCAAATAACGCGAGAGCGCGAGAACATTACGTTGCTCGAAAGCTTTATCGAACGTCATCCCGATTTTTCGTTTGACGGCGGGCGCGCGACTGTGTGCGTAAACGGTTACAACGGCATACTCGGATACCGAGTGACGCCCGATTGCAGAGTAAGCGACGCGCGCATGAAGGAAGATACAGAGCACTGCAAAGAATTGGTTGCGGTAATGAAGCGGCTCGGCTATACCTTTGCGTCGCATACTTATTATCACAGTTATTTCGACGGCACGTCGGCGGCTCGGCTCGAAAAGGATTGCGCGCAGTGGAAAAAGTATATCGAACCGATAGTGGGCAATACGCGCGTGCTGTGCTATCCCGCAGGACGGCACAACGCCAAAAGCGCAAAGAACGGGATTTTCAAGCGTTACGGGTTCGACGTGTTTTTATGCGTCGGTAATTCGTGTACGGAATACGAACGCTCGCACAAGGACGAAAAATATATTTATCGCAAACCGTTCGACGGTACGGCATTGCGGCTTTACGGCGAGCAATATGCACAGTTTGCGGATACTCGCGCCATATACGACAATACGCGATTCAGACCGTTTTCGTATAAGGGCGGATATCATTGAGTATGCGGAATTGATGGATAATTAAAAATGAGTAATGCGTAATGAGTAATTAATGACCGCTTTGCGGTGAGAATAACTTCGGAATTCGGAATGCTGAATTCGGAATTATGATTGATTTAATAGTGCGGCTAACGCCTGGATCTCTCCACTACGTGCGCAAGCGCACTACGGTCGAGATGATGGGGAGAGTGGGACGACTTTGCTATACTTTTTATATATCGAGAAAATAGAGTGCAAAAATGTATTGCAGTTTTATATAGAAAAGCAAACAATAAACACCCCCATCATTTCGAGCGGAGCGAAGCGCAGTCGAGAAATCAAGGCGAACTGCCGCAAGGTGGATTTGTAATTAGGAATTCTGAATCCGGAATTATGGTCGATTAAGTATTAGTGCGGCTAACGCCTGGATCTCTCCGCTACGTGCGCAAGCGCACTACGGTCGAGATGATGGGGTGATTGGAATGGCTATACTTGTCTTACAATAGGGATAACAGTGTAAACGGGATAATTTACTTGTCCTACGAAGCAACCGCAGGCTATCCTGAGCATTTTTTGCCCACCGAAGGATCTCAACCATATTAAAAAAGATGAGATTCTTCACTGCGCTACGCTTGTTCAGAATGACAAAGAAAAAGATGGTGGTTTATTATTCATGTTTAGAATAAAGCTACGCCTTGCTACGTATGACAAAAATCCATCGCTACGCTTGCAATAGCCATGGCTACTACATGGGACAAAGTGAAAATCGTTGATACGCTGTGCTTATTCGTGATACATGCGGGGCGAGTCGTATTTAGTCATCATTAAAAGTGCATTAAAAGTTTTGCATGCGCGTATACGTATGTTGACAAACGGTATTGTAAAAACTATAATGGTAATATCAAGAAAAGCGAGGGACAAACATGATAGTCGGAAGGTTGATAAACAAGGTGATAAACGTGTTTACGGGGTTGTTCGGTATGGCGACGCTCGTATTGATGTTGACGATCTATCTCAATAACGCTATCGGCGGATTTATTCCGTCTGCGGCGGCACAAAACATCGCGGTCGCGCGCGATTACTGTACGCTCGCCACCGTGTTTTGCGCGGGCATAGAATTCACGCTCAAACGCAATATCATACTCGCGGTCGTGTTTGCGGGGCTTATCGTCGCGGTGGCGACGTTTATGCTGTATACCGATCTTGCGTCGTTGTTTACGGCGTAGCGTTTTATCGAGTTAGCTTATTGCCTTGCCGACGCTCACTTTATGTCCGCAACGGCTTTGGTCATAAACAGGTCGGCGGCTTTGTCTATATCGCCCGCGCCCATGAATATGACCGCTTTTTCTTTTAGCGTTTTGCAATAGTCGGTGATTTCCGAAAAGGTGTCGAAACAGTACGCCTTTTCTTTTTGTTCGATTATTTTTCGGCAGAGCGCTTGCGACGACACGCCGACCAGCGGGTTTTCGCGCGCCGAAAAGATCGGAGCGAGTACGACGGTATCGGCAAGCGCGAGCGCGTTCGCAAAATCGTCCATCAAGCTTTGCGTGCGCGTGTACGTGTGCGGTTGAAAGACTACCGCGACCGACGGGAATATCTCGCGCGCGGTGCGTATTGTCGCGGCGATCTCGGTAGGGTGATGCGCGTAGTCGGTGAAAACCGATTTGCCGTATGCAATTCCTTTGCGCTCGAACCGTCGAGATATACCGCCGAATTTGCCGAGCCGCGGCAGTATTTCCGCGAGCGGCAGTCCGTTTTCGCTTGCCGTCGCGATCGCCGCGAGCGCATTGTAAACATTGTGTTCGCCCGCGACGGACAGCTTTACCTGCGCATGCCGTTTCCCGTCGAGCGTAAAGCCGCGAAATCCGTTTTCCGACGTCGTTCGGCTCGCGCGGTAGTCGCAGTTTTCGCCGAACCCGAATGTGACGGCGTTGCGCGCAAGCCCCGCGCAAAGCGGGTCGTCGCCGTTTACTATGACCTTTTTGCTGTTGCCGCAAAACCGCTTATACGCATCCCACAACGCCGATTCCGTTTTGTAATAGTCGGGGTGGTCGTACTGCACGTTGAGTACGACTCCGATATCGGGCGAAAGGTGCAAAAAGCTTGCGCGGTATTCGCAAGCCTCGGTTATAAAATATTTATCTGATCCCGCTTTGGATCCGCCTGCGACTCCGACGTGCAACGTGGCGTTGCGTCCGCCGTACGCCGCGCCGAGCATGGCGGTAGTAGTGCTTTTGCCGTGACAGCCGGCGACGGCGATCACCGTGCCGTATGTTTTGGACAGCTCGCCGAGATATGTAGCGCGTTCGACTACGGGGATGCCCGCTTGTTTGGCTTGTACCAGCTCGCAATTATCCTGCGGCACGGCGTTGGTATATACCACGAGATCGCAACCTTCGACGTTTTTCGCGTCGTGACCGCCGAGCGCGTTATCCGATCCGGACACGTCGTGACCGCGCGATGCGGCGGCGTCCGCGAGCGCGCGCATGGACACGCCCGAAATACCCACAAAATGAATTCTCATACTTTTTAATATGCGGTTCGAGCGATCAAGGTGTCGTATCGATAGACCGCGCACGTCACATTGTTGCGCCAAGCGCAAAAAATTTGTCGAAAAACTATTGATTTTACGCTTGAATTATGATAAACTATTTACGGTCGCAATTTAAGTCTGGAGGAAAATTGTGGAAATCACCGAGGTAAGACTTCGCCTCGTAAAAGAACCCGGCAAACTCAAAGCGGCGGCATCGATAACAATAGACGACTGTTTTGTCGTGCATGATCTGCGGGTTGTCGAAACCGAAACGGGGCTCTTTGTCGCAATGCCCAACAAGCGTATGGGCACAGGCGAATTCCGCGACGTTGCTCATCCTATAAACAACGGCACGCGCGATTACATTTCCAAACTCGTGATTGATAAGTACCAAGAAGAACTCGCCCACATCTCTGCTCCACAAGAATAAAAATTGGTTCGTGTCAAGCCGATAGATCGTTAAGCTCGCGATGCGTTACGGGTTTCGCGTGTTTTACAGTTCGTTTTTACCGTTTTCGATCGTGATGTTATCCGTCGCCCGATAGGGAGTACGGCGGTTTTTGCGTTGCGCAAAAACTTAATTTCGTACTTGCATTTGCTTATACGCAGGCTCTGTCCGCATTCGCTCGCGCATGCGCATATTTTCATGCCCGAAAATATTAAAAAATGTAAAAAAATGCCGTTAAAATAATTGACATATATGTCGTTTTACTATATAATCATGTTCGGTTTACTAAATGTAAACAAAATGTTTAGACAAAATTAACTTTGGATTTTACGGAAGTGTGCGATGAACGATGGAAATGAAAGAACGATAGGAGCTAAATTGCGCGACCTGCGGCTCAAAAACGGGCTTACGCAGGAAGAGCTTGCCGACCGGGCGGAGCTTACGAAAGGGTATATAAGTCAGCTCGAAAACGATTTGACTTCGCCGTCGATAGCGACGCTTATAGACATACTGACGCTGTTGGGGTCGAGCTTGGGGAAGTTTTTTTCGGATAACGACGACGCGCAACTCGTGTTTACGCCTGCGGACTATTTCGAAAAACAGACCGACGACTCGAAGGTAACTTGGATAGTGCCGACGGCGCAAAAGAACGCCATGGAACCCATAATCATCGAGCTTGAAAAGGGCGCGTGTACAGATGCGGACATTCCGCACGACGGCGAGGAATTCGGATATGTGCTTGATGGCAGGGTGCGCGTGACGGTAGGTGAACGCGTATCGGAGGCGGCCGCGGGCGACAGCTTTTACTATCCCGCCGACAAAAAACATTTTTTACTAAACGTATACGACGGAAAAAGCAAAGTGCTTTGGGTGTCGTGTCCGCCGAGCTTTTAAGAGAATTCGGAATGCGTGATTTATCGATCGTACATTTTATTGCGCATTACGAATCATGCATTACGCATCAAAGGAGCTGCAATGGCTATAACCGCGAGAGAAAAATTCGATAACATTATCGAGATAAAAAACGTGACCAAGATTTTCGACGGGATAACCGCGGTCGATAACGTCAACCTTGCCGTAAGGCGGGGCGAGTTCGTTACGCTGTTGGGACCGTCGGGTTGCGGCAAAACGACGTTGTTGCGCATGATAGCCGGTTTTGCGATGCCTACGTCGGGTACGATCATGCTCGAAAAGCAGGACGTGACAACGGTCCCGCCGCATTTGCGCCCCATAAATACGGTGTTCCAAAAGTACGCGCTGTTCCCGCATATAAACGTATATAAGAATATCGCGTACGGATTGAAGTTGAAGCGAGTGCTTACGGGCGAAGTCGATAAAAAGGGGAATCCGATATACCGCAAGCTATCCAAGGACGAGATCGACGAAAAGGTCAAACGCGTGTTAAAGCTCGTCAATCTCGAATCGTACGGACATCGCGACGTCACGGGGCTTTCGGGCGGACAGCAACAGCGCGTAGCGATAGCGCGCGCCATAGTTTGCGAGCCGAAAGTGCTTTTGTTGGACGAGCCGCTCGGCGCGCTCGATCTGAAAATGCGCAAGGAAATGCAACTCGAACTTGCGGCTATGCACAAAAATATCGGCATTACCTTTATTTACGTCACACACGATCAGGAAGAAGCGCTCACCATGTCCGATAAGATCGTGGTAATGACCGACGGGGCGGTACAACAGTACGGTACGCCCAAAAAGATCTACGACGAACCCGCCAACGCGTTTGTCGCCGACTTTATCGGCGAAAGCAATATTTTGTCGGGCGTTATGAAAAGCGATTTTCTCGTCGAGTTTTGCGGCACTAAGTTCAAATGTATGGATAAAGGATTCGGCAAGGACGAGCGCGTCGACCTTGTTGTGCGCCCCGAAGATATTTCTATCGACGGCAAAAAGGGCGCGCTCAAAGGCGAAGTGGTCTCTTCCGTATTCAAGGGTACGTACTACGAAATGGAGATCCTCGCCGAAGACTACCAATTCACCGTGCAGAACACCGTAGAGCGCGCCGTCGGCGAAACCGTGTTTTTATCGATAGGACCAGACGGCATACACATAATGAAAAAGCTTAAAACGGTTAACGAGTTCGACGGCGTGGTGTCGTCCGAAAACACAGTTGCGTTTTGCGGCGGCGAATTCGAGTTCGTCAATTTCGACGGTTTGGAAAAAGGCGCGGAAGTGCGCGTAAAGATCCCGTTCGACAAAGTCGAGCTTACCGACGACGAAAAGGACGGCGCGATAGGCGCGAACGTTACTCAAACGCTGTACAAGGGCAGTTATTATCAGGTCCAAGTATACACCGACGACGATACCGACTTTTTCGTCGATACCGTCGACGAGTGGGATATGGGCGACCGCGTCGGCATAAATATCAAGCCCGACGACATAACGGTAACGCTCCGCGAGCGTGCGGACGAGATCGCGGCGGAGGAAAATACGACGGAGGATAGCGCCGATGAACGATAGCGTAAACGTTACAGCAGTCGCCGACGACGGAGCGCGCAAAAAAGACGTAAAGCGCAAGATGCGCGGCATAAAGCGTTCGGCGTTCGCTTTTCCGTACTTGGCGCTGAGCGTTATATTTGTCATTGTTCCGCTGTTCATAATGCTGTACTACGCGTTTACCGACAGCGTGACGGGCGCATTCACGTTCGATAACTTCAAGCGTTTTACGGACGGTTGGAGCGCGTCGTTAATTCTCGGCAAATCGCTATTGGCGGCGTTGGTGACGACGGTGATATGCTTTTTGTTGGCGTATCCTTTGGCGCTCGCGCTAAGCTCGACCGCGCTCAATAAAAAGTTCGTGCTTGTAATGCTGTTCATACTGCCCATGTGGATAAACTCGCTGTTGCGCACGTATGCGATAAAGATAGTGCTTTCCATACTGAACGTACCCGAAACGGGGTTTGCGATCTGGATACGGGTGATCATGGGCATGGTGTACGATTTTTTCCCGTTCATGCTGTTGCCGCTGTATTCGGTGCTTTCGGGCATGGACAGATCGTTGACGGAAGCGTCGCAAGATCTCGGCGCGTCGCCTGTGCAAACGCTGTTCAAAGTAACGTTGCCGCTGTCCGTGCCGGGTATAGTGTCGGGCGTGCTGATGGTATTTATGCCGACGGTATCGACGTTTGCCATATCGGACATTTTGGGCAATACCGACACTTACATGTTCGGCAATATAATCAATCAATGGTTCAACAGCAGCAGCGGGTGGAACATCGGCTCGGCGTATTCGTTCATACTGTTGATCCTAATCGCGGTCACGGTGCTGATAGCCAATCTCATTACGAAAGGCAAGACCGAAACGGGAGGCATACTGTGAACAAAAACGTTAAGACCGGGGTCGTTTGGTCGTTTGTCGCGCTTATGCTCGTGTTTATGTATTTGCCCATAATCATACTCATAGTGTTTTCGTTCACCGATGCTCGCGCGCTCGGCGTGTGGAGCGGGTTTTCGGTGGAGCTGTACGTCGATCTTTTCAATAACGCGCAGGTGATGACGGCGCTCGGCAATTCGCTCATTCTCGCGTTCGTCGCCGCAATGCTCGCAACTTTGCTCGGCACTGCCGCCGCCGTCGGCATATTCCACATGCGCAAGTGGAAAAAACACACGGCAAACTTCGTAGCGAATATCACGATGGAAAACGCCGAGATCGTCACGGGCGTGGCGTTCATGATATTCTTTTTGGTAGTGCGCTTGCCTAACGGCTGGATCACGCTCATAATCGCGCACACCATGATAACAGTGCCGTACGTTATCCTTTCCGTCATGCCGCGGCTTTCGCAACTCAATCCCAATTTGTACGAAGCGGGACTCGATCTCGGCGCGTCGCCCATGCGGTCTATGTTCACGGTCATCGTTCCGCAGTTGATCCCCGGCATGATAAGCGGGTTTATAATGGCGTTCACGCTGTCGCTCGACGATTTTATAGTCAGTAAGTTCATCAACGGCAATGTGTCGACGATCCCCATATATCTGTACAACGCGCTCGCCAAAAAGGGCGTGGACCCGACGCTTCGCGCGCTGTCCGCCGTTCTGTTCGTAGCCGTACTCGCCGTTTTGATAGCGATGAACATAGTATCGGCAAAACGCAGAAAGAAGCAACTCGTGTTATAAACGTTTTATAATCACCTTACAAGGAGAAAGAAATGAAAAAGATCAACAAAGTACTTTCCGTAGTAACGGCGTCGGCTGTCGCCGTTACGTGCGCGACGGCGATGACGGCATGTACGCCGCGAAGCGACGTGTTGCGCATTTATAACTGGGGCGACTATATGGACGAAAGCCTTACGGACGAGTTCCAAAAATGGTATGCGCAAGAAACGGGCAAAAATATCAAGGTGCAGTACAACACCTTCGATACCAACGAGGATATGATAACGCATATCGAAGTACGGCATGAGGATTACGATCTCGTTTGCCCGTCCGACTATATGGCGGAACGCATGATCAAAGACGGACTGGCGCAAAAAATAAACACCGAAATTTTCGATACGTTCGATCCGGGATTGTTCTACGACGGGCTTGCGGATATGATAACCCCGTTCGACTCCGCCAACGAATATTTCGTTCCGTACATTTGGGGTACGTTCGGCATTATGTACGACGTAAACAAAATAGACTCCGGTTCGGATGCTATGAAGTCGTGGTCGGCGCTTTGGGCGAAAGACCGTCCCGAATACAATAAGCACATACTCATGAAGGACAGCGTGCGCGACGCGTACTCGGTCGCGCGTATTTACGCCAACAGCGACAAGCTTTCCGCGCTGTCCGACGGGTTTACCGATTATAACGAAAATTACCGCGCGGAGCTTGTCAAGTATTTTTCGGAAATAGATCAAACGCTCATCAACGAAGCCAAGACCACGCTTTTGGCACAGCGTTCGGTCTTGCTCAAATACGAGGTCGACGACGGCAAAAACGATATGCTTGCGGGTACGACCGACGCTTGGCTCGGACTGTTTTGGTCGTGCGACGCGCAGTTGATAATGCAAGAGGACGGCGGCGATCATTTTTATTACGAAGTGCCGAAGGAAGGGAGCAACGTCTGGGTGGACGGCTGGCTCATTCCCAAATATTCGGCTAATCCCGACGCCGCCAATTACTTTTTGAAGTTTATCAACACGCACGAATACGCGCGTATCAACTACGACTATTTGGGCAACACGCTTGCCGTTAAGAGCGTTATGGACGAGATCAAGACAGAACTCGAAAACGACGAAGACGGCTTTTTCGAAGATACCTACGACGGGTTCAAACAAATGTATATCGACATGATGTTCCCGTCGGAAAGCGTTTTGGCGCGTTGCGGCGTTATGCGGGATTTCGGCAAATCGATGAACACCGCGCTCGACAGCATGTGGATAGACGTTCGCGCGGGATTATGATTTCCGTTCGGATAAATGAAAAAGCGATCGCAGACCCGCCGTTTGACAGGATAGTCAAACGGCGGGTCGTTTAATTGCGGCAATTCTATATTTGCGGACGGGCAAGCGCGACACGCCGCGTTAAAAAACGAGCGCTTGTATTATAAGTATGCTTGCAAAACGGCGTAAGGCTGTGATATAATATTTTTCGGAAGCCAACGCCGTTTGCGGCGTATTCTTTTACGAAAGCGGTATTCAATGGTAAACTGTATTTATTACGATGCAATAGTAGTCGGCGCTGGGCATGCGGGGATAGAAGCGGCTTTGGCGCTCGCAAGGACGGGCGCGAAAACGCTCGTCACTTCCATCACGCCCGATAACGTCGGGTATATGGCGTGCAATCCGTCGATAGGCGGAACGGGCAAAGGACATTTGGTGCGCGAGCTGGACGCGCTCGGCGGGTTTATGGGCATTGCCGCCGACGCTTGCGCGACACAGATCCGCATGCTCAATTCGAGCAAGGGACTGGCGGTGCGCAGTCTGCGCGCGCAGGAAGATAAATACAAGTATCACGCTTTTACCAAGCGTGCGCTCGAAAGCGCCGATAATCTTTCCATGCGGCAAGACGAAGTTAAAAACATCGTTCGCCGCGACGGCGATTTTACGGTAGAGTGCGTCACGGGCAATACGTACCGTTGCAAGGCGGTCGTCATAGCGTCAGGCGTGTATATGGACAGCACCGTTATTTGCGGACGGTCGGTGCAAAAGCGCGGACCTGTCTGTTTTTCGCGTAGCGACTATTTGGCGGAAAGCTTGCGCGCGCTCGGATTTAGCTTGCGTCGGTTCAAAACTGGTACGCCCGCGCGGCTTGCCGGCAGGACGATAGATTTTTCGCGGCTGGAAATGCAGCATGGCGACGAAGTGCCGTACACGTTTTCTGCGCTGACCAAAAAGCAGCCGAAAAACACGGCGGTGTGCTATCTCGGTTACACCAACGAAAAAACGCACGGTATCATTCGCGCCGCTTTGTGCGATTCGCCGCGCAAGCTCGGACTTATAACGGGTACGGGCGCGCGTTATTGCCCGTCGATCGAGGATAAGATAGTGCGGTTTGCGGACAAGCCGCGCCACACGTTTTTTCTCGAACCGGAAGGCGACGGTACGGACGAGTGGTATATCCAAGGCATATCCACGTCGCTCCCGCCCGACGTTCAGCGTGAAATGTACCGATCGATAGTGGGACTGGAAAACGTGTCCGTCGTGCGCGACGCATATGCGATAGAATACGAGTGCATCGACGCGCGCGAGCTTTTTCCGAGCCTTATGTCCAAGCGCATAGCAGGGCTGTTTTTTGCGGGGCAGGTCAACGGCACGAGCGGGTACGAGGAGGCGGCGGCGCAAGGGCTGTTGGCGGGCATAAACGCTTCGGCGTATATCCGCGGGATCGAGCCGCTCGTACTCGACAGGACCAATAGCTATATCGGAGTAATGACGGATGACCTTGTTACGGTGGGCAGCGACGAGCCGTACCGCATGCTGACGGGCAGAGCGGAATGCCGATTGAGCCTGCGTCAGGACAACGCCGACCTGCGATTGACCGAGCATGCGTATAAATACGGCACGGTCACCGACGAGCGCAAAAAGCTTTTGGCGCGAAAAAAAGCGCAGATAAAAAAATGCGAGCGGCTCGCGTCGACACAGCTCCCGCTCGATAAAGTAACGGAAATATTCGCGGCGGCGTGCGAAGAAAACGCCAAACCAATGACTGCGGGCGAAGTTTTAAAACGCCCCAACGTAACGTTGGATCTGTTCGATAAGCATTGCGATCTGTTTAAGGGCATCATGCCGCCCGCAAAGCTCGAAGTGTACGCGGCTATCCGTTACGACAGCTATTTAAAACGGCAAAGTGCCGAGCTGAAAGAAAAGTCGCGGCTGGAAAATATGCGGCTTTCGCCCGAACTCGATTATTCGACGGTGGACGGCTTGCGGCTGGAAGCGCGCGAAAAGCTCAACGCCGCAAAACCGCTTTCCATAGGACAGGCGTCGCGCGTCGCGGGGGTTACTCCCGCCGACGTGTGGGTATTGATAAGCAAATTCAGGACGCAGGATTGATCGTGCGGCGCATGTCCTTAAATTCGTAATAGGTATTGACACCGTATATATAATATGGTATAATAAACTATAACGATCGGGAGGACATGCCGAATGAAAGTCGCGAATTTAAGCAAGACATACCGGCATAAGAACGGCGAAGTAAAAGCGTTAAACGACATAAGCATGGAGTTGCCCGACCGCGGATTGGTATTTATACGCGGGAAGTCGGGCAGCGGAAAGACCACGTTGCTCGATCTGTTGAGCGGGCTGGATGAAGCGGACGGCGGCAAGATAGAGATATGCGGCAAAGACATAGCGCACTGCACGGAACGCGAGCGGGATAAGTACCGCAATACGTATTGCGGGTTTATATTTCAAGAATACAACTTGATGCCCGAGCTTAACGTAAAAGAGAACGTAAAGCTGTCGCTCGAACTCAACGGGGAAAGGGACGACGGCGCTGTCGATCGCGCGCTCGAAAGCGTAGGGTTAAGCGGTTACGGCGACAGGAAAATAACGGAGCTGTCCGGGGGACAGAAACAACGCGTGGCGATCGCGCGTGCAATAGTCAAGCGACCGAGAATAATATTTGCGGACGAGCCGACGGGCGCGCTTGACGAACAAACGGGCGCGAGCATATTCGAGCTGTTAAATGATATATCCGCAAGCACGCTTGTGGTAGCCGTGTCGCACGACAGGGCGAGCGCGGAGAAGTACGGAGACAGGGTAATAGAGCTTGCGGACGGTAAGATAATAAGCGACAGCGACGCGGGATACGAGTCGCAAGCGACGGACGGAGCGGAGCTTAAAACGCCGCGACTGTCTATGAAAACGGCGGCAAAGATAGGCTGTATCAACTTTAAGCTTCACCCCGTACGGTTTATAGCGACGCTGTTGCTTTCGGTAGCGGCGTTTTCTTTTATGGGTATCTGTCTGAATATTGCCGTATCCGACCCCGAAAGTAATTATGTGAAAGCGGTGTATGCCGACGGCTACGAATTTGCCGCTGTATGCAAACAAAAGGCAGACGAGCGTTATGACGGTGCGGATAGTTCGTTAGACGGTTTTTTCGGCGGCGACGGGCGTCATTGGAAAGAAACGATCGTTAAACCTGCGGATGGTAAGATATTGAACAGCGTATACGGCGGACCGATATGCTATGTGCAATGCGTGCCTATCGTCGATTTTCAGCGCGAAGTGACGATGCCTATCAGACAATTGCTGAAAGAAACTTCGACCGACGAGCGCGCGTTTGCGGTAAGCGCGAACGGTTTTATTCATGTCGATAACGCGGATATAGCGGCTATGGGCTTTAATGTGATCGGGCGTCTGCCCGAGAATGCGAACGAAGTAGCGATCAACGAAAATATATTCAATACGTTGTCTTACGGCGGAGTCGATGTCGACGGAGTAAATTACACGTTTGAAAGCGAATACGATATTTTGGGCTTTACCTTATCTGTCGAACAGCCGTATATCGACGACAACGGTAATGCGGGCGTTATTCAGGGTAAATTCAGGCGTACGGTAGTCGGAGTGGTGGATACCGGTTGCGGAAAGGCTTGCGCATCGAGTCATTTCGATAACGTCGAGCACCCGCATAATAAAGTATTCGTATGCGACGGATTTATCGATCATGACGGATATGCCGACGGCAGTTTTATCATTTGTAAGGTCGACGCCGACTTCGACAAGCTGGCGAATTTCGTATTGCATCACGAAAATGACGGAGTGCGATTTCGCTTTTCGGACGGCATGAGCATGGGATATTACGTTGCGTCGGATAATTTAAGGTTTGTCAAGTATATATGTCTGTATTCGAGCGCGGTATTGTTTGTTGCGGCGTTCGTACTGCTTGTCAATTTTATAGGCGCGTCTATGCGCGGACAAATGAAGCAAATAGGCATACTTACGGCATTGGGCGCGGACGGTAAAAGCTTGATTAAAATTTACGGGAGCAGTGTCGCCGTCGTTTGCGCCGCGGTGTTTTTGTTATCGACGGTATTCGTCGCCGTAGCTGTTTCTACTTTTTTAAACGCGCTTATCGTCGAGTGGTCGGGAGCGTCGTTTCGCGTGTTGCGTTTTGCGCCTTGGATCGTAGCTGCAATGTCGGGAGTCGTGGCGTTATGCGGCATTACGGGGCTGAGTATCCCGCTGTATTCTATGCGTAAGCTCACGCCCGTCGACGCAATAGGCAAAGGGCAGATAAAATGAAAGTCGCGAATTTAAGCAAGACATACCGGCATAAGAACGGCGAAGTAAAAGCGTTAAACGACATAAGCATGGAGTTGCCCGACCGCGGATTGGTATTTATACGCGGGAAGTCGGGCAGCGGAAAGACCACGTTGCTCGATCTGTTGAGCGGGCTGGATGAAGCGGACGGCGGCAAGATAGAGATATGCGGCAAAGACATAGCGCACTGCACGGAACGCGAGCGGGATAAGTACCGCAATACGTATTGCGGGTTTATATTTCAAGAATACAACTTGATGCCCGAGCTTAACGTAAAAGAGAACGTAAAGCTGTCGCTCGAACTCAACGGGGAAAGGGACGACGGCGCTGTCGATCGCGCGCTCGAAAGCGTGGGGCTTGGCGGCTACGGCGACAGGAAAGTAACGGAGCTGTCGGGCGGACAAAAACAGCGCGTGGCGATAGCGCGAGCGATCGTCAAACGACCGCGGATAATATTTGCGGACGAGCCGACTGGCGCATTGGACGAAAGCACGGGCGTAAGCATATTCGAGCTGTTAAAGGAGATATCCGCAAGCACGCTTGTGATAGCGGTGACGCACGACAGTGCGAGTGCGGAAAAATACTGTGACAGGATAATAGAGCTTGTCGACGGTCGAATAGTAAGCGACAGCTGTGCGGGATACGAGTCGCAAGCGACGGACGGAGCGGAGCTTAAAACGCCGCGACTACCTATGAAAACGGCGGCAAAGATAGGCTGTGCGAGCTTTAAGGCGCACCCGTTGCGGTTGTTCGCGACTGTGTTGCTTGCCACGCTCGCTTTTTCGTTTATGTGCATAGCGTTGGCTTCGGCGTTCGTCGGGTTTGCGGATATTGTATACGACGCAATGCGAAATGGCAACGTCGAGTACGGCGCGATCGTCGGATATCGCGCCGATAGCGAAATGCGCGTGCCCGTAAAGCTTGCCGAAAAGGAGAGCATCGACGGCGTGGTCGGTTTATCCATGAGCGTAGTGGCGGCGGACGGGATAGAGCTCGATAATTGCGGCGACAACATATACGACAGCGCGTTGCCGACGGCGTTTGCCGAGCTGTCGCAAGAGCTTGCCGACGCTTGGGGCTTTGTCGTGACGGGACGGTTGCCGCAGACTCGCGACGAGCTGTGCGTTACCGCGTTTTCGGCGAACATACTCAACAGGCTTTTATACGCAAAGTCGAGCTATGCGGACATCATAGGGGAAGAGCTTACCGTCGGCGGACGTGCCTATCGTATAGTGGGCATAGTCGATACGCATTTCGATACGGCAAGCTTCGACGCGCTCAAACATACCGATACATACGGCGGGCTTGCCGAAGACTTTGCCGTGACATTGCAAACGTCGCCGCACGGGCTTATGTTCGTAAGCGACGTATCTGAATATTTCGACGGCGCGGTCGCAATGGGCGATTGCAGGATAACTTCGGGCGGAAATATGCCGCCCGTGTCGGTCGGGGCGATCGTCAAAAGCTTGCCCGAATTCGACGCTTATATACCGAGCGGCGGGCGCGGCAAGTGCCTTATATCTATCGAGCATATGCCCGATCTGTTACAAAGCGTCGAGTGCGATATCGAGCTTGGCGGCAAACGCTTTTTCGATCTCGGCGCGGTGTTCGCCGAGCTGTGCGACGGGCGCTTCGACGGCGCGCACATGGCGGCGGTCTATGAAAAGCATAAAGGCGCATACGGGTTTCCGAGCGAGTTCGTTTGCGAGTTGACCGATCTTGATTCGGGGCTGTCGTACACGGCGCACATAAACGGATTCTTTATGGGCAATGTCGCCGCGCTCATAGCCGACGACGCGCTGTACGATGAGCTTTACGGTGTGTTCGGCGGCGAGTTCGACGCGTTGATTGTCAAAAATTCGCCCGCCGTTAAAAGGTTTATCGCGCGCGGGAAACACGGCTTGCGGCTCGACAATACGGCGGTGCGCGCGGTCGACGGTCGCGCCGATGTTATCGACGGGATAAAGACGGCGTCGGGCGTGCTTGCCTGCGTTTTTGCGGCGTTCTCGTCGGCGCTTCTTTTAAACTTTTTGTTGCAAAGCTTTGCGGATAAGCTCCGAACGCTCGGTATACTCAAAGCAAACGGTTGCGGCGCGGGCGGGCTTGCCAAGGTTTTGGTCGCGGAGAGTGCGATCGTCGGGCTTGTATCGCTTGCGGCTACGTGCGCGATCGCACTGACGGCGGGCGCGATACTCAACGCGCGTTTCGGTATAGCGTTTTTCGGCGCGTATCATTTGGCGTTGCCCGTGACCGCTTTGACGCTTTTTGTCGTAGTCGGTTCGGCGTGCGTTTTGCCTGTATTAAAAATCATGCGCATGCCTGCCGTGCGCATGATGCGCGACGTATAACGCACCGATATTCGGCGTGTGATAGTCATAAAAATTTTATTTGCGGATACGACGGGTATTTTGTCGAATAAATTTTATGCTACGGCTTTGCGCGCGGCTTTACTTTTGCTTTAAAATAGTGTAAAATAATATGTATGGACAAAGTATGCGTCGATCCGATATTTCGCGATAAAAAGCGCCGAGTGTGGGAACTCGATTTTTTGCGCGGCGTTGCGGTGATAGCCATGTGCTTCGATCACTTTATGTTCGATCTGGCGAGCTTTAAAAGTTGGTTTTCCAATTCGCGCGATATTAGCAATGCTTTTTTGCAGACCTTGAACGATTTTGCGCGAGCTTACTGGAACACGACGGGCGAGTACGGATTTCGGTTTTGGGCGCACTATATATTCGTGTTTTTGTTTTTGTTTCTTGTTGGAACGAGCTGTGCGTTTTCGCGCGATAACACCAAACGCGGCGCGCTGTTGGGCGCGGTGTCCGTAGTGTTTACGGGCGCGACGTTCGTTTTGCGCGAGTTCGGCATAATGCAGGACGGCGTTGTGTTCGGCATTCTGCAATGCATAGCGATGAGCATACTTTGCGCGGCGGCTGTCGACGTGTTGACTTCGTTTAACAAACACGTCAATAAGTACGCGCCGCTCGTTTTGGGCGTCGTGATAATGTCGGTCGGGATAGGCTTTAAGTTTTGGGATATAATGTTCAACTATGACAAAACGTTCACGAACGATCATTTTTTGGGCTATGTGTTGGGTACTCACGCTTACGGCGACGATTGGTTCGGACTGTTCCCGTACGTCGGTATGGTGCTTATAGGCATGTACTGGGGCAAGGCGGCGTATGCCGTGCGCGTATCGCTTTTGCCGCGGTTAGACGGCGTGTGGAACAAACCGATAAATTTCGTCGGGCGGCATGCACTGTTGTTTTTCCTTGCGCATCAGTTGGTGTTGGCGGGAATTCTCGGCGTGGCGTGCTTGGCAGTCGGGTACAGGTTTTGATCGAGAATGCGGGGTCGGGCATAGCCCGTACTGTTATTAAACAGACAATAATTACGAATTATGAATTTTACAATATAAAGGACTTATATGTTACTATATCAAGCGTTAAAGGATCATTATAAAAAGGACGGCGAAAGTAAAGCGTTGTTATATATGGGCAAGGCGTTTACCTACGACGAATTGTTTCGCGGCATAGACGATGCGGCGGCGCGGCTTTCTTCGATAGTCAAGGCGGGCGACGTGGCGACGATCTGCATGCCCAATACGCCCGAATGCGTTTATTGCTTTTACGCGCTCAACAGACTGGGAGCGGTCGCACACATGGTGCATCCGCTCGCGCCGCTCAATCAGCTTAAAAAATTCATGGCGGCGGCAAAGTCCAAGCTATTGATAACGCTGTCGATAAATATGGAAAAGTACGCGCCGCTCGCCGCAGAGTATCATATTGTCTCGGTACACCCCGCGCGCTCGCTCAGCGGATTTTTGCGGTTTGCTTTCGACATAAAGGTCAAGCCGTATAAGGGCGATAAAACGGGCATGACTGATTACGACGCGCTCGCCGCAAAGGCGTTGCCCGCCGAGCCGACGCGCGCCGACGACACGACGGGCGTGTATCTGCACAGCGGCGGCACGGGCGGCGAACCCAAGATCATCGAGCTGTCCGACGCGCAGATAAACGCGCTCGCTTTTCGCGGGCTGGACGCGCTCGATACAGCCGACGCGCGCGGCATGTATATGTTGGGCGCGTTGCCGATGTTCCACGGCTTCGGACTGACGATGTGCATACATGCAACGCTCGTTTTCGGCGGGGTGAGCGTGCTTATGCCCAAGTTCGACCCCAAAGCGACGGTCAAGCTGTTAAAGCGCAATAAAATGCATTTCATGATAGGCGTACCCAATCTTTTCCGCGCATTGCTCAAAACCAAGGGGTTCGACGGCAAAGCGCTCAAAAACATGTACGTCGGGTTCGTCGGCGGCGATTGCGCGCCGCAAGAGTTGTTGGACGAGTTCAACGGCAGACTGGAACGCGCGGGCGCAACGGCGCGACTGTTCGAGGGCTACGGCTTGACCGAGACCGTTACGGTGTGCGCCGTAAATAATTTTTCGCACAATCGGCGCGGGTCTATGGGGTATATGCTCGACGGACTGGACGCGATAGTCGTCGATCCCGACGGAACTACGCCGCTCGCGGTCGGCGAAAAAGGCGAGATCGCGGTAGCGGGCGATACCGTTATGAACGGGTATTTGGATAACCCCGACGAAAACGCGCGGGTGTTTTTCATGCACGGCGGCAAGCGGTACGTGCGTACGGGCGATTTCGGGTACATGGATGCCGACGGATATTTGTACTTTATCCAGCGGTTGAAGCGTATTATCAAAATAGCCGGGATAAGCGTATATCCCAAGGAGATCGAAGCGTCGGCGCTCGAAATGGACGGAGTCACGGGCGCGAGCGCGGTGGAGTACGTTGCGGACGGCAAGACCAAGATCGCGCTGTATCTTACGGGCGCGGCGCAAAACGTCGACATAGTAAAGCGCAAGATCGAAAACGATCTGTCGCGCTATGCCGTGCCGACGATAGTGGAAGTTTTGGACGCGTTGCCCGTCACGCCGGTCATGAAGATCGACACGCGCGCATTGACCGCGCGGGCGGAACGATCGGAAGATCGGTGAAAAACGCTTATTTATTAACGCCGATCGAAAAGGAGTTGTTATGCGGATAAAGTTTTTGGGTACGGCGGCGGCGGAAGGCGTGCCCGCGGTATTTTGCAATTGCCCTACGTGCGTCAAGGCGCGGCAAAAGGGCGGAAAGAACATACGTACGCGCAGTCAGATACTCATCGACGACGATACGCTGTTCGATTTTCCGATGGATACGTATATGCACATGCTCGTACACGGGTTCGACCTGTCGGCTGTCAAGCGCGTGCTTATTTCGCACTCGCACATGGATCACTGCTATCCGCAGGAGCTGTGTATGCGCGGCGCGCCGTTCGCCAAAAACATGACCGAGCCGCGTATCGCCGTGTATTGCAATGCGACAGTGCGCGAAATGATACTCGCCGATACGGGGCGCGAGATCCGTCCCGAAATAGCCGCGACCGTCGACATTAAAACTTTGCACCCGTACGACGATTTGATGAGCGACGATATGCGTATTATCGCCTTGCCCGCTCGGCACACCAAGGGCGAGGAATGCTTGGTGTATTACGTCGAGCGCGGCGGTGCGGGCGCGCTGTTCCTTAATGATACGGGGCGGTTGGACGGCGAAGTGTACGCTCGTTTGAAAGCTATGGGCGCGAAAGTGCATTTTGCGGCGCTCGATTGTACATACGGCAACGGGAGCGGCACGTCGGGCAGGCATATGGGGTTGGTCGACGTCGTCGAGCAGTTAAAGCTTATAGACGGCGCGGGACTGCTCGCGCAAGATCCGATAGTTTACGCGACGCATTTTTCGCACAACAACGATTTCGATTTCGACGAGATGAGCGAGAAAGCCGCCGCATACGGGATACTCGTCGCGTACGACGGTTGCACGGCAGACGTAAACGCTTGACAATTTATACATTATGGATTATACTTAAACTGTCTGAACCGAAAGGGCGCGCCCTGACGGCAAAGACGGCATGATACGTAATAACGCGTCGCGCATAAAGTGTGCGAATGGGTATTTATATTTGTCGTCGACGTCGCTTTCGGTAAGATATCGGAGGCGATTTTTTATGAACGACGAAAACAGGATAGCGGTATTGGGCATACTCATATCGAACGGCGACAGCGTGGAAAAGGTCAACGCCGTACTGCACGAGCAAAGCGCGTGCGTACGCGGGCGTATGGGATTGCCGTTGCGCGACCGCGGGCTTAACGCCGTCACGCTCGTACTCGACGCGCCCGTAAACGAGATAAATTCATTGACGGGCAAGCTCGGCGCGATAACGGGCGTGTCCGCAAAAGCGTTGTTCGCAAAGAGCTGAAAAATAAATTCGGAAAGCGGAATGCGGAATTACGGTCAATTAAAAAATCGTAATGCGTAATTATTGTCAACTGAGTATTAGTGCGGCTAACGCCTTGATCTCTCCACTGCGTGCGCATAGCGCACTTCGGTCGAGATGATGGGGTGGGGACGAAGTGCTTACTTTTTTGTCATCCTGAGCGAAGCGAAGGATCTCAACCTTAAAAATAAATAAAGATGAGATTGCCCACTGCGCTTCGCTTGTTCAGAATAGCCTGCGCTTGCTACGTAGGACAATAAACGGTGGTGCGCTACGTTTGTTCGGAATAGCCTGCGGCTACTGCGTAGGACAAAGTAAGACTATGAATGCGTTTGTTAATTAAGTTATTGTGCGGCTAACGCCTAGATCTCTCCACTATGCGCGCATAGCGCACTTCGTCGAGATGATGGGGTGAGTGTAATAATAAATTACTTGTCATTTCGAGCGGAGCCGTAGGCGTAGTCGAGAAATCTTTTGTATCACACTCTTTTGTCTTACGGCTGCTTCATCGAGCAAAAATAATATAAAACACTTAACTTTTCGTAAAGGAGAAACATCATGAAAAAGTTTTTAAGCAAGATCATAACGGTATTCGCGGCTGTCGCGCTTGCGCTGTCGGTGACGGCATGCGGCGGCAACGACAAAACGACCGTGCGGGTATATATGCCCGACGGCGCGCCCGCCGTAGCGTTGGCGCGTTTGATGCACGACGGCATGGACAACACCGAATTCACCGTCGTGCAGGCGTCGACGATCGCCGCGCGGGTGAGTACGGGCGCCGCCGATCTTGCGATAATGCCCGTCAATGCGGCGGCGACGCTGTACAACAAGGGAACGGACATCGTAATGTTGACAGTCAATACGCACGGCAATCTGTTCATCGTCGGCGACGGCGACGAGATAGAACTTTCCGATCTCGCGGGCAAGCGATTGGGCGTGATCGGCATGGGCAATGTTCCCGATCAAGTAATGCGTATGCTTTTGAACAAGGCGGGCGTTGAGTTCGAGATATCCGAAAACGCGGTCGCGGGCAAGGTCGCATTGAGATATGCGGCTGACGGCGGCGAGCTTATGCCGCTTTTGAAAACGGGCAAGGTCGATTATGCGTTGCTCGCCGAGCCTGCGGTCACTACCGCGACCGATCCCGACGGCAATCTCAAAAAGTCGGTGGTGCTTGACGTGCAACAGGCGTGGTTCGACGAATACGAGTTTGAATATCCGCAGGCGTGCTTGATCGTGCGCGGCGAGTTTTTGGACGATAACAAGGATTACGTCGACGCTTTTGTGGATACGCTCGCGGCGTCCGACGGCTGGGCGGAGAGAAATCCCGATAAGGCGCTCGCCGCCGTCAAAGCGCATATGGAAAGCGGCATACAGTCCACGTTGACGACGCTTACGGCGACTACGGTAGAAAACTGTAATATCCGCACCGATAAAGCCGACACGGCGCGGCTCGACTGCGACGATTATTTTAAGCTGTTGACCATGCTGGAAACGGGCGCGGGTTCGTTTGCGCTCGATAAAGCGCCCGACTTGGAATTTTATCGGCAGGCGTGATGAAGGGCGCGGTAAAACGCATATCCGTCGACGCGGCGTATATAGTCGCGGTAGTCGGTATAACTCTCGCGGTGTGGGCGATAAGCGCGGCGGCGGTGGATTCCGAGTTCGTGTTGCCGAGTATCGGCGCGACGTTCGCGGCGTTCGACGACGTGCTTCGCTACGGCGCGTTTTGGTCGGGACTGTCCGGTACGTTGTCGCGCTGTCTTATTGGCTTTGTCGTGTCGTTCGCGCTGTTCGTAGTCGCGTTTATGCTGTCTGTCGCGTCGCCGCATTTTGCGCGCATGATCGACCCGGTAGTGTCGGCGTTGCGCTCTTTGCCCGCGGTCGCGGTAACGCTCATACTCGTGCTTGCGGTAGGCGGTTACGGAGCGCCCGTTGTTTTGGGCGTTCTCGTGATCATGCCTATAATGTATTCGTCGGCACGCGCGCGCGTTGCTACAATGCCGAAGGAATTGAGCGAGCTGTGCTTGTTATGGGGCGCGTCAAACCGCCAAAAGCTCAACGCGCTATGGTTCCCGTGTCTTGCGAGCGGCTTGCCCGAAATATTATCGACGGCGTTTTCGTATAATATCAAGGCGGTAGTCGGCGCGGAAATACTTGCGCAAACTTCTGGGAGCTTGGGCATGCTTATGAAGATAGCGCAAAGCAATCTTCAAACGGCTATGCTCGTAGCGTACGTCGTAGCGGCGGTCGTTGTTTCGGTCATCGCCGAAGCGGTGATAAGGCTAGGACTGCGTGCCGCGCTTAAAAGGTTCGATTGAGAGCGGATCATCGATGCGTTCGGTTTCGTAGAATAAAAATTATATCTTTGCTATTATGAACAAGCATAGCGCAGATAATGATCTCTACCTTATTAATAATGATGAGATTCTTCGCTTCGCTCAGAATGACAAGTAAATTTTTACACCCACCCATCATCTCGACCGTAGTGCGCTTGCGCACGTAGTGGAGAGATCTAGGCGTAGCCGTATAACTATTAATTCAACCATAATTCCGAATTACTCGTTCACTATGCGGCGGATCGCCTTGATTTCTCGACTGCGCTCCGCTCCGCTCGAAATGATGGGTGTGTTGGGTGTGGATTGCCTTTCCAATCAAGTATAGCGAAGCTGTTCCACTCTCACCGTCATCTCGACCGAAACGAGCGTAAGCGAGTGTAGTGGAGGATCCGGGCGTAGCCGCACATTACTCTCTCACCGCGTAGCGGTCATTAATTCCGAATTCCGAATTCTCTTTGCGGCGGATCGCCTTGATTTCTCGACTGCGCCTACGGTTTCGCTCGAAATGATGGGGCGTTGGGTGTGGATTGCCTTTCCAATCAAGTATAGCAAAGTCGTTCCACTCACCCCCCCCCGTCATCTCGACCGAAACGAGCGTTAGCGAGTGTAGCGGAGAGATCTAGGCGTTAGCCGTATTATTAAATCGACTATAATTCCGCATTCCGCATTAATAGAGATTGGATCATTCTGTGGGCAAAAAACGCTCGGAATGACGAGAAAAGCACAATGATCACATATCACACGGCATTTAAATGCATTATTTGGTTTTTCGGTGTTGACAAATTTTTTTAATATGCTATAATTAATGTATCATGCAGGAAAAGAGCAAAAAAACGTCGGCGCCGTCGTCGACCAAAACGCAAGCAAGACCGCGTAAAACGGTAGGCACACCGCGCACGGTGACCAAAACGGACGCGCCGAGCGATCCCGTCGGCTTGACTATGCCGTCGACAGACGAACTCACAGCCGAGCCTGCGGTCAAGCGCGCGCCAAAAAAATCGACAACGCGCATAATCACCAAAAACGGCGAATTGTCCGGCGATACCGCCGCGACGATAGACACTTCGGTGATAGACAGTTCGGTTTTCGACGACGACGTGACCGAAGAGCCTATCGCGGGGTATTATCACAAGTCAATGACGATAGACAGCGCGATGCTCAGTCACGAGGCGGCGGCGCGCCGCAAAAACGGCAAGCGGCGCAAGCAAAAAACGGTCGACCTTACCACCGCCGAACGCTACGAACCCAATCCCGATTCGGGGCTTTCTTCCGAAGCCGTGGAAACGCGCATCGAACAGGGTTTTGACAATTTCGTAAAAAAGAAGAGCGGCAAGAGCTATCTTTCGATATTCATATCCAATATTTTCACGTTTTTCAATATTTTGACTTTTATAGTCGCGGCGGCGCTCATAATAGTCGGCGCGGGTTTTACTCAGTTGTTTTTTATCATCATTATATTAGCCAACGTGGTCATAGGGATATTCCAAGAGATACGTTCCAAAATGAAGATCGACAAGCTGTCGCTCGTGTCCGCGCCGAGCGCGGTCGTAATTCGCGACGGCGAGCGGCGAGTTATACCTACTATCGACGTAGTGCTTGACGATATAATTTGTTTCGAGCTGGGCAAGCAGATATGCACCGATTCCATAGTCGTGCGCGGCGAGTGCGAAGTCAACGAGGCCATGCTGACGGGCGAGAGCGAGCCTGTTAAAAAACGCCCCGGCGATATGCTGTACAGCGGTTCGTTCATAAGCAGCGGCTCGGTCGTCGCACGCGTCGAAAAAGTCGGCGCGGCTAACTATGTGGAAACGCTCACTTCGCACGCCAAAAAGTATAAAAAGCCCAAGAGCGAGCTTATGAATTCCATAAAGCTCGTAATAAAAGTGTTGTCGCCGTTTATCATTGCGATCGGCACTCTTATGGTATGGACCAACTACCGCAACGTCGTCGCGCCCGACGCGACCGCGACGTTCAACGACTGGAACGTTATCGTAACGAGCGCGGCGGGTTCGGTGATAGGCATGATCCCATCGGGAATGTTCCTGTTGACTTCGCTCGCGCTTGCCGCGTCGGTATTGCGGCTCGCCAAAAAGCAAACGCTCGTGCAGGACTTGTACTGTATAGAGATGCTCGCGCGAGTCGACGTTTTGTGCCTTGACAAAACGGGTACGATAACCGACGGGTCGATGGAAGTCAATAACGTCATCGAGATAAAGGGCTTCGACAGCGAGCATTCGCTTGCGGAGATAATAGGCTCGATGCTGACCGCTACCGGCGACAACAATCAGACCGCGCTCGCGCTCGCCAACAAGTTCGGTTACAGCAAGGCGCTCAATCCGACAGCGGTATTGCCGTTCTCGTCGCAACGCAAGCTGTCGGCGGTAAGCTTCGAGGAAGAGGGTACGTACATGCTCGGCGCGCCCGAATTCGTGCTCAAAGACATGGGCGTGCGTATCGAAAAGCTCATCAACGACAACGCCGCCAACGGCTTCCGCGTTATGGTGCTTGCGCATTCGCCCGCGGATATAATAGGCGAAAAACTGCCCGCCGTGCGCCGTCCCGTTTGCCTTATAGTCATAGAGGACCATATCCGCGAGGACGCGATAGAGACCATTAAATGGTTCAAGGAAAACAACGTCACGGTCAAGGTCATTTCGGGCGACAACCCGATGACGGTGTCGGAGGTCGCGCGGCGCGTCGGCGTGGAGAACGCCGAAATGTACGTGTCGCTCGAAGGCTTTTCCGATCAGGACGTTATCGAGGCGGCTAACAAATACACCGTTTTCGGCAGGGTCACGCCCGATCAAAAACGGTTGTTGGTGCGTTCCATAAAATCCAAAAACCATACAGTCGCGATGACCGGCGACGGCGTCAACGATATTCTCGCAATGCGCGAGTCCGATTGTTCTGTCGCCATGGCGTCGGGCGCGGAAGCGGCGCGCAACGTCAGTCACTTGGTGCTTTTGAACAACGACTTTACGTCTATGCCCGACGTCGTTATGGAAGGGCGGCGCGTCGTTAACAACATTCAAGCGTCGAGCGCAATGTTCTTGATGAAAACGTTTATGTCGATAGTGCTTTCGATCATATTTTTGGCAATGCAGGCGCAATATCCGTTGGCGACGAATAACTTGATCCCGTTGGAAATTTGCATAATCGGCGTGCCGTCGTTCTTCCTTGCGTTGCAGGGCAATAAAAACATAATACGCGGTAAATTTTTGTCGAACGTCGTGGCGCGCGCCGTGCCGGGCGGAGTCGCGCTCGTTCTCGGCGTAATGTCGATGTATCTGTACAACGTGTTTATGCCGTTGCCGCCCGCCACCGACGGCGGATATCCGCCCGAACTCATATCGATGATGGTCATTTCTATCACGTGCGTGGGCATGATGGTGCTGTTCAAGCAGTGCGAGCCGTTCAATGCGTTCAGAACGGTGCTTATGCTCGGCGTGGTCGCAATAACGATAGCATTCATGTTTATCATGCCGTCCATAGGCTTGGTCAAGATAGGGTTTACTCAAACGTGCTTTGTAACGGCGGTCGTGCTTGCAAGCTATTTCGTGGTGACGATACTGACTAAAATACTCAGCTCGATAAAACTCAAATAGCTCGGGCGCGCGTCCGTTTATGTATTAACCGACATATTTCATTCACAATAATTATACTGTCGACGCCATGTTTCGACATAATTTTCGTATATAATGATTCGTAACAGCGGAGGTGAAAAAATGGCTAAGTTTTTGATAGCCGACGATGAGGACGGCATTAGACAGATAATCAAAGAGTACTGTGAGTTCGAGGGCTACGAAACGGACTTCGCCGCGGACGGAATGGAAGCGGTAAGGAAGGCGCGCGAGATCGATTTCGACATGATAATCATGGACGCCATGATGCCCAAGCTCGACGGTTTTTCGGCGACCAAGGAGATCCGCAAGATCAAGCAAACGCCTATAATCATGCTGTCGGCGCGCGTCGAAGAATACGACAAACTCCACGGATTCGAAATGGGCGCGGACGATTACGTCACCAAGCCGTTCAGCCCCAAAGAGCTTATGGCGCGCGCCGCCGCCATCATGCGCAGGGGCGCTATGAGCGAGGATAAGATGGTGTCGGGCGATCTCACCATAGATTTCGCGGGGTGCGCCGTGTTTATCGAGGGCAAGCGCGTGCCTATGACCCCCAAAGAGTGCGAGCTGTTGTTTTTGCTCGCGCGCTATAACGGCAAGGCGTTTTCGCGTCAGGAGCTGTTGGATAAGATCTGGGGCTTTGATTATTACGGCGATGAGCGCACAGTCGATACGCACGTCAAAATGTTGCGTAAATCGCTGGGCGACAAGTTCCGCGATAAGATAGTCACCGTGCGCGGCATGGGCTATAAAGCGGTGCTGTGACGGCGGGGCATATATGTATACGTCAAACGACGGTCGAGCGATATCGACCGTTTTTTGTTATGGTTTTCCGTTACGCGCCGCAAAGACCGATCGACCGCCGGCGCCGCATACGGTAGTATGAGCGGTCGGGCGCTCACGTCGGTCTGGTTCGTACTTGTCGTTATTACGCGCATGTAAAGCATCGACTCCCGTAAGCATGACGCGACGGTCAAGCTAGCCGCGCGGAAAAAATTTTTCGTTATTTTGCGCAACCGCCGTCGGACAATTGACATCGCGCGCGATATTTGATATATTGTGATAGGTTGTGTCGAAACGGGTCGTGATAAACTCCGATCGGCAGGGTTCAATACATATCGGGAGATATAAATTATGCAAATGGTTTACGGTGTAAAGGACAAGCCGCCCGCGGGTCGGTTGGTTTTGTTTGCTTTGCAACAGCTGCTCGCTATCCTTGCGGCGACTATCGCGGTGCCGATGATAATCAAGAACGGCATGCAACCGAGCGCGGCGCTTTTCGGCGCGGGCGTGGGTACGCTGGTGTATTTGTTGTTTACCAAATTCAGAAGCCCCGTATTTTTGGGCAGTTCGTTCGCGTTTCTCGGCTCGATGAGCGCGGCGTTTGCGGGCGCAATGGGCAGCATGGCGCTCGGCTATCTCGGACTTATACTCGGCGCGGTGTTCGCGGGACTCGTATACGTGATAATCGCGTTGATAGTCAAGTTTGTCGGCACGAATTGGATAGATAAGATAATGCCCGCAGTTGTGATCGGTCCTACGGTCGCGATCATAGGATTGTCGCTTTCGGGCAACGCGATAGGCGATCTTACCAACGGAATGTTTGCGGACGGCAGTTCGTATGTTTCCATTGTGTGCGGGCTGGTCACGCTCGGCGTGACTATCGCTTGCTCGGTGTTCGGCAAGAAAATGCTTAAAATGATACCGTTTATCATAGGCATACTCGCGGGCTATGCGCTTGCGGCGATATTTACCGGTTTCAGCTATATAGACGGCGCGCCCGCCGCGCTCCGCGTGATAGACTTCGGCACGTTCTCCACGCTCGGACAAGCGTCGGCGTGGTATCCCGACTTCTCGTTTTTGACGGCGTTCAATATTCACGGCGGCGGTTACGGCGACGCCAATATCGGTGCGTATATCGGCACGATAGCGGTCGCGTACATTCCCGTCGCGTTCGTCGTGTTCGCCGAGCATATCGCCGATCACAAAAACATTTCGTCCATAATCGAAACGGATTTGCTCAAAGACCCCGGACTGCACCGCACGCTTTTGGGCGACGGCGTGGGTTCTATGGTCGGCGCGCTGTTCGGCGGTTGCCCCAACACAACGTACGGCGAGTCGGTCGGTTGCGTCGCAATATCCGGCAATGCGTCGGTGCGCACGATATTCGTCACCGCGTTGATGGCTATCGCGAGCGCGTTTCTCGCGCCGTTCACGCTGTTCCTTGCGAGCATACCCAAGTGCGTCATGGGCGGCGTGTGTATAGCGCTCTACGGTTTTATCGCCGTGTCCGGTCTTAAAATGATACAAAAAGTCGATCTCAACGATAACCGCAATCTGTTTGTAGTGTCCGTGATCCTTATCGCGGGCGTGGGCGGTATGGTCGTTCAGTTCGGACAGGTGACCGTAACGTCGGTCGCGTGCGCGCTCATTCTCGGCATACTGACCAATGTGTTTGTCAATATCGGCAATAAAAACGAAAAAGCCGAAGCGCCTGTCGGCGACGGCGAAACAGTCGATACGACGGAAGCTGCGCAACCCGAAACGGCTGTCGGAGAAACGCCGACGGGGGAAGTAGCGCTCGACGATGCGCCCGACGGCGTGCAAACCGAAAAACCCGAACAGGCGGACGAACGGCTCGAAGCCGTACAGCCGACCGCCCAAGCTAAAAGCACGAGAGGTAAAAAGAAATGAAAAAATTCGATAACGTGACGATACTCGACCATCCGCTCATCAGCCATAAAATAGCCATACTGCGTTCGGTCGATACGCGCACCAAAGATTTCCGCGAGCTTGTCGAAGAGATAACCACGCTGTTGACGTACGAGGCGTTTAAGGACGCGCCGACGCGCGAAGTGGAAGTGACGACGCCGCTCGAAAAGTGCAAGCAGAAAATGGTCGTCGAAAATTCGATAGCGATAGTTCCCGTGCTTAGAGCCGGACTCGGCATGGTCGCGGGCGTGCATACGCTGTTCCCGACGGCTAAGGTCGGACACATCGGTATGTACCGCGACGAGGAAACGCTCGAACCGCAGGAATACTACTGCAAGCTTCCCGAAGGAATAGAGAAAATGCGCGCCATCGTACTCGATCCCATGCTCGCGACGGGCGGGAGCGCGGCGGCGGCGATAGACATGCTTAAAAAGCGCGGGTGTAAGGAGATAAGACAAATGTCGATAATCGCCGCGCCAGAAGGTATAGAACGGCTCGCAACGGCGCACCCCGACGTTAAGATATTCGTCGCCGTATGCGACAGATGCCTCAACGAAAACGGGTATATCTTGCCCGGACTCGGCGATGCGGGCGACAGGCTGTTCGGAACGAAATAAATCAAAGCAAAAACCGCGGTAACGCGGTTTTTTTGTTGAAAGAAAAGCGCACTTCGGTCGAGATGACGGGGAGAATTCGGAAAGCGACCGGAATTGCGATCGATTTAATATTGTGCGGCTTCGCCTGGATCTCTCCACTACACTCGCTTTCGCTCGTTTCGGTCGAGATGATGGGGTGGGGGGGGTAGCTATACTGTTCTTGCAATATGGCTGACAGTGGGATTAAAAAAGTTACGCTCATTTAATTTTTACGATAACATGGAAGTGAAAAGTTTTTCTTTTATCGATTAAGAAAAGCAACCCACAACCAACACGCCCATCATTTCGAGCGGAGCGAAAGCGCAGTCGAGAAATCAAGGCGATCCGCCGCAATGTGAATTAGGAATTCGGAATTAAGGTTTATAGAGTAATGTGCGGCTACGCCTAGATCTCTCCACTCCACTCGCTTTGCTCGTTTCGGTCGAGATGATGGGGTGAGTGGTTTAGCTATTCTCGCTTGCCTAGTCGAGATGATGGGGTGGGTGGTATGGCTTTGCTATACTTATTTAGAAAAGCAACCCACAACCAACACGCCCATCATTTCGAGCGGAGCGGAGCGTAGTCGAGAAATCAAGGCGAACCGCCGCAATGTGAATTAGGAATTCGGAATTAAGGTTTATAGAGTAATGTGCGGCTACGCCTAGATCTCTCCACTCCACTCGCTTTGCTCGTTTCGGTCGAGATGATGGGGTGAGTGGTTTAGCTGTTCTCGCTTGCCTGGTCGAGATGACGGGGGGAGTGGTTTAGCTGTTCTCGCTTGCCTGGTCGAGATGATGGGGTGAGTGGAACAGCTTTACTATACCTGATTAGAAAGATGATCCACAACAAACACCCCATCATTTCGAGCGGAGTAAGCGATAAAGCACAATTAATACAAACGATATTTAGAATTGAAAAATATAGTTTATTGTAACAAAAAACTACGCGTAGCCTTCGGCTACCGAGAAATCAAGGCGAACCGCCGCAATGGGAATAAATAATTCGGAATTGCGGTCGATTTAATATTAGTGCGGATAACGTGTAGCATTCTTTGCTATGAGCGTAGTCGAAAAAGCTATGTGGTGTAATTACATTCCGCTTTCCTAATTAAATTTTTATTATGTATTGACAGCGCGACATTTGTATGTTATACTGTAAAAGTACATTATATCAGTAATGTACTAATACGGTTTTACGGAGATACAAATGTTTGAATTGAGCAGGGAAAGACCGGTATACTTGCAGATAGCGGAGTGGCTGGAAAACGAGATCTTGCGCGGGAACATAGTCGCGGGCGGGCGCGTGCCGTCGCAGGCGGACATCGCGGAGATATTCGATATCAACCCGATGACGGCGGGCAAGGGCGTTGCAGTATTGGAAACGCGCGGCGTTATAGAAAAGCGTCGGCGCGGTTGCGGTATTTACGTCATGCCCGACGCCAAGGAGCGCATTTACGAGTATCGGAAAAACGCCGCGCTCACCGATGCGGTGGACGCGCTGTTGATCGATGCGTCGGTTTTGGGTTTGTCGGTCGACGATCTGTGCGAACTGCTTAAAAAGCGCGGGGGGAAAAGCTTATGAGCGAAGCGAAGTACGTAATAGAAGCCAAGGACCTGGGGCGCAAGTACGGCAAGTATACCGCGCTCGATAAGACGAGCTTTGTCGTAGAAGGTCCGACGATTCTCGCCATAGTCGGCAAAAACGGCGCGGGCAAATCCACGCTCATGCGTATCGTCGACGGGTGGGAAAAACCGACTTCGGGCAGTCTTACAATAAACGGTAAAACGCCGTACGACAACGGCAAGGTCTTGCGCGACGTGATATTTATCGACGAAAAGATAGAGTTCGATTTTACGCTGTCGCTCGGCGGCATCTTGGAAAAGTGCGCGTTTATGGACAAGCGGTTCGATCTCGACTATGCGCGCGACGTGGCGGAAAAGTTCGGGCTCAACCTTAAAAAACGACAGTCGCAGTTGAGCAAGGGCATGAAAAGTCAGTTCGGCATAACCGTCGGTTTGGCGTTCAACCGTCCTATAACGATAATGGACGAACCTGTTTCGGGACTGGACGAAGGATCGCGCCGACTGTTTTACTCGTTGCTCGTAAAGGCGCAGTGCGAAGCGCCGCGCATGTTCCTTATAACGACGCACTTGCTGGGCGAGTTCGAGCAGTACGCCGATACGTTCATGGTAATATCCAAAGGCAAGATAGCGGCGTACGACGAGCGTGAAACGTTTGAAACGCTGTTCGTGCGCTTGACCGGCTTGGCGGAAAACGTCGACAAAGTGATAGACGGCTTGGAAACTTATGAGGAAAAACGGTTTGCGGAAATGAAAAGCGTGACCGTTCCCAACCTGTTGAGCCGCGAAAAGAAAAAGTTTGCCGCCGAGCACAACGTGGATATTCGGCACGTGTCGGTAAACGACGCTTGCTTTATTTTGGGAGGACTGTAAAATGAAAAGCTTTTTGTGGAGATTGCGCAGTAACGCCGTTTGGTTTTTGATAGCTATGGCGGTGTTTGTGGGGATTTATTGCCTGTTGGCTTATTCCGATATTCATCGCGGATACGGTGCATTACATATCCGCCATTGCGATCCGTTTATCGTATGCTTTTGTGTGAGTTTTGGATATTATCTTATATATACTAAGCATTATACATACGACGAAGAATATATTTACGGACATTCGCGCCGACACGCATTTTTTTCGTCGTTGGGCGTAGCGGCTATATATTCTCTATTATTTGCATTCTTTGCTTTGGGCACGGCGTTGCTTGTGCGTCGTTCTATCTTGACCGCGCCCAACGTGATAGCGCCAGACGACTTTTACCGTATATCGAGTACGGACATAGGTTTGAGCTGGTTATCTCTTTTTTTGATCGGTATGGTAGGGTATGAATTGGCGTTACTGTTCCGCAAATTTCGATCGTGGAAGTTTTGGATGACCCTTGCCGTCGGTGTTGCGGCGTTCACTATATTATATAAGACACTCGAATATATAGCGAATAATAAGTGGTTCGACTATTGGATAGGTATGTTTTTGATATTCGTGCCGTTATTTGTTGTTTTGACGGCATGCGACTTTTATAGAACTCGCGGGAGGCAGTATAGATGAAAGCGTTTAAAGATTTTATGAAGAAGTTTGCTTGGATAATAGTAGCCGCAGGTATGGCGGTGTTCTTTGTCATCGCTTTGATCGTATATGTTAAAGCAGAACCCGATAGCGTTACCGAACTTTTGACGCGTGACGATACATGGTTAAGTCGAAATCAATTGTCATCAATGTCTGGCGATCTCGAAGTTTATCCATATGTCACAAAGGTATATGAATATAGGACCGACAAAAGTGATTTAAATATGAGTTATGTAAATGAATGGCATACAGGAGAAATGACATACGGAGTTGTGGAAGATCCGTCGGCTGAAAACAACTACCTTGTAGAATGTTTTGTGTTTAGCGAAATTGCCGATAAAGCGCTTGTTAAGCGTACATGGGGAATGACGGTTTTGGACGGCTCTACGCTGTCGTTTACCGCAACGGAAGCGCCGAATATAGCTGATAGGGATAATGACTCTTACGGCGATATAAAAAAGAAAGGGGGCGACAATTTCGTATGGTATGATACATTTATGAGAATAACCGTTAAACCCGGGTATGATCGTATCGATTTTTCTAACAATGAAAAAAAGAATAATCATGTTTTTTAATATGTTTTGACCCAGCCCGCAATAAATAAATTTACAAGGAGAAAATTATGAAATCTATCAAAAAATTATTCGCTATGTTGGGCGTAATGCTCGCAATGTCGGTCGTCGTCATGCCGCTGGCGGGATGGACGAGCGCGGCAAGCGCAGACGAAGCGGAAACGGCTATACAAACTGCGGCTATCGGCGGCGTGGAGACGTTGGGTGGTGGCACACAAAGTGAAACACTGGATATGGGGAATGGTCGATGGGTAAAATTTAGGGCATCGGCGGGCAATTGGATATGGCCGGCTACCGACGAAGCGGTTATTACGGTCGAATCGAGTTATTACGAAACATATATCTCATTTGAAGTTGAATTTGTTTGGACAAATGCCAAAGACAAGACTACTTATTGGCGATATCCGCGGTTATTGGATCTAGGTACGGGAACGCCTATGAACTTTTTGGATATAAATGATGAAAATAAATATAAAACCGTAGAAAAGATGAATTGTAATGACTCACAGCTGATGGGTGATGCAGGTCAAAGGTGGGCGTGCGACCATATATATTTAAGAGGTTTTGCGAGATTAGGTAGTGATGGACCTATTAAATCCTGTACGATAGGACCTGTGTATTTTTAAAGCCAAACAGACTACATAAACATTAAATCGGACGTGCGGGCTCGTCCGATTTTTTATGCTTTAAAACGCCGCTAATGTCGGCGCACTATAAATTATAAGAAAGCGGCAAAAGCATAAAATCATTTGCAATACGGGTAGGAATGATACTGCGTTGCGTTGGAATTTCCGAGCTACCGCCCGATAGATATCCTTACTATATCAGTCGGCGTTTTGGCGAGATAGTCCGCGCCCGCGTCGACGAGTTCGCGCTCGTTGCCGTATCCGTACAGTACGCCTATCGATTTCAGACCCGTCGCTTTTGCGCCGTTTATATCGTGCAAACGGTCTCCGACCATGACGGAGCGCGCACGGTCGATGTTTGTGCTTGCCAGTGCGTATTCGATAACGTCCGCTTTTTCGACGCGCGACGAATCGCTCGTTGCGCCCGCTATAAAGTAAAAGTGATCGGTCAATCCGAAGTGTTCGATTATTTTTACAGCCGCATTTTCGGGTTTGGACGTGGCGAGAATGATGCGCTTGCCGCTTTTGTGTAAAAGCTTTATCGAATCGATGATCCCGTCATATGGCTTGCAGTCGAGCATGCCGCCCGCATTGTAGTTTTCGCGGTACAGCATGACCGCGCGCTCGGTCTGTGTCCGATCGAGCGCATAGTACCGCGCAAACGATTCGCGCAACGGCGGACCTATAAACACGCGTAGATCGTTTCTGTCGCGCGGCGGGGCTATGCCCATTTTTTGCAGGGCGTAGACTACCGATTTGGTTATGCCTTCGTACGAATCGGATATCGTTCCGTCAAGGTCGAACAGTATGTTTTCGAATCGTTCCATGATGTTTAAGTTCGGTCGTTTTTTTGGGGGGGGGCGTCACCGTTATGCCGAAAAGCATGGGCGGGAGCGGGCGTTTGCAATTGCGCGAAAAACGGCGTTGCGGGCGCTGTCGCGCAAAGCGCGGTCACGGGTTTTTTGTCGTGTCGATAGGCTTGATCAAATTGTTGCGTTCGGGGTGAGTAAGCGCCGAATGCAAACGCTCGAACGCGTCGGGCGTGACGGCGCACAGCGTATCTATAACGCCTTTCATAGTCTCGCGTTTGGTATTACCGTTCGCCGGACAGGGGTTGTGGATTATCGGCAGGTCGTATTCGCGCACGAACGCCGCGGTTTCCTTTTCGCGCACATACAACAGCGGGCGTATGAGCTTTATTTCGGAGCGGTCGAGATATGACGACGGTTGAAGCGTGTTGAGCCTGCCTTCGTACATTGCGCTCAGCAAAAACGTTTCCACCATATCGTCTGCGTTATGTCCGAGCGCAAGCACGTCGAAGCCGAGTTCGTTGAGCTTGCCGTCGAGCGCGCCGCGTCGCATTTTGGCGCACAGCGAACATGGGTTCTTTTCCTTTCGCGCTTCGAACACGATGGGCGCTATCTCCGTCCGTACTATGTGCAACGGCACGTCGAGCTTTTCGCAAAGCGGTATGAGCGGGGCGAAGTCCGCGCCCGCGCCCGCGTCGATGACTACTGCGCACAGCTCGAACCGCGCGGTGCAAAATCGCCTGTAAGCGGCGAGCGCGTATAACAGCGCGAGCGAGTCCTTGCCGCCCGAAAGCCCGACGGCTATCTTGTCGCCGTCCGTTATCAGTCGAAAATCGGCGTCGCACCGCCGCACCAGAGATAACAACTTTTGCAGTTTCATGGATATATCATACCATAAAATTCATAGAAAATCAAAGATTTTTATACGGCGCGTAGCATGTAACAGCGCGGGATATGCGAAATTGCGCGTGGCGATATCTTTGTAATTGTTTAGCCAAAACCCTTGACTTGAAAGGCGATTTCCTGTATAATTAATCAGTATTATGATGGCGGGGTATGCCGCTTATTATCGGAGACAGATATGAAAAGAACTTATCAACCCAAAAAACGTCAACAGCGCAAGGTCCACGGCTTTCGTCAAAGAATGAAAACGCAGGGCGGCAGACGCGTTTTGAAACGCCGCCGCAACAAGGGCAGAGCGCGTCTTACCCCTACGCCGCTCGGCAAGTAATTGCTTGATAAAGCGCACAGACTCAATAAGCACGGTTCGTTCGCGTACGTCTATAAAAAAGGCAAGCGTTTGTCCGAATCGGATCTGGTTTTGATATTCACGCCCGCACGTTCCGTACGAGTGGGTTTTTCGGTATCCAACAAAGTTGGGAAAGCCGTTGTGCGCAACAAAGTCAAGCGCAGACTGCGCGCGTCCGTGGGGGCGCGACTGCGCGGTTTGTCGGGCTGTCAAGCGATAGTGTTGGCTAATCCGTCGGCGGCGGGCAAGGATTACGCGGAGCTGGACGGGCAGTTGTCAAGACTGTTCGAGCGCGCGGGGCTTACCGTATGACTCGTAAAGTCAAGCGCGTCGTAAAAAGCATTATAACGTTTCGGTGGCTGTTTTTGGGGCTTGTGTACTTTTACAAAAAGTGCATTTCGCCGCTTACGCCCGACGTTTGTATATATACGCCGAGCTGTTCGACATATATGGTCGAAGCCATCGGTAAGTTCGGCGTAGTGCGGGGAATATTTCTCGGAACAAAGCGCATACTGCGTTGCGTGCCGTGGAAAGCGGGCGGGTTCGACCCTGTGCCGGACAACCCTCATGGAGATATGAAATGGCTGTTTTGAATTCTGTATTTGCCTTTATCGGCATATCGCAAGCGGTGACGCCGAGCGTAGTCGCGCCGGGGAGCATGTGGCACTTGCTCATACTCAAATCGTTTGCGTTCGTAGTCGATTACGGTTGGCGTATCGTCGTGTTTACCGTGTTGTTGAAGCTTGTCATTTCGCCGCTCGATTTTTATCAGCGGTACAAAATGAACAAGAACCAAAAGATAACCGAGCGGTTGAAGCCGACGATGGAAAAGATCCAGCGTCAGTACGGTAACGATAAACAGGCGTTCCAGCAAAAGCAAATGGAACTCAACCGCAAGGAGGGTTACAGTTACTTTTCGGCGTGCTTGCCCATGATAATAACGATGGTCGTGTTCATCACTTTGTGGATATCTATGCAGACCATCGCGCGGTACATGATGTTCAAGGAATACACGACGATGTACGACGAGTACACGTACGTGACCGAACAGATATTTACGCCGGTAGGCGAAAACGAAACGCTCACGCCCGAACAGGCGCGACGCAAGGAGCTTTCCGTCAAGATAGGACAGGACGTCGTTTACAAGATGTATTACGACGGCTTGGACGAAAGCTTTGCAGACGAATTGCGCGGCAATGCGGAATACAAGGACGTCATACCGCAGGATTTCAAGCTTTTGCGCGACGGCGCGGCGGTAGGCAAGGTCCAGTCGTCGTTCCTGTGGATAAAAAATATTTGGGCGCCCGACGTGCCGTGGGGCAACCAGGCGATACTTTCCGAGGAAGCGTTTAAAGCGGGTATAGGCGATTACGCCAAGCCGTCCACGAGCGGGCTGGAAACGAGCGACCAAGACAAGCTCATGAGCATGTATGACGACGTTATGGGCAAGCTGTTGAACGACGCGTCGGCGAGCCGTACCAACGGGTATTTGGTTTTGCCCATACTCGTAGTAGTGCTGTCGCTCGGCGCGCAACTGCTGTCCATGTTCCAACAAAAGCGCGCGGGGCAGGTAAACGCCAAGGGCGGCATGGCGACGAGCATGAAGGTAATGATGTTCATAATGCCCGTCATGATGGCGGTGTTCGCCATACAAAGCGCGTCCATATTCTCGCTGTACATGGCGACCAACAGCGCGACGACGTTGTTCTTCAACGTTTTGTTTACGGGCATTATCAGACTGATCGACAGGATAAAAAGCAAGCGCAAGTACGGCATTGCGTACGGAAGCGCTCGCGCGACCGCGGTCGGCGGCAATTCGGCGATCATCCATTACGTCAAGGGCGCTAATCCCAATGCCGGACAGCGCGTTGCGGAAACGGCGACGCCCGACGGGAAAAGATCCAAGAGAGCGGACGGCAAGTCTGCGCGGACCGTTCAGCGCGGCGGCAGACCCGATCCCAACGATTTGATGAATTTGGACATGTCGTCCGACAAAAACAAAAAGAAATAAATTCGTTACCGAAATATCGGAACGGTAATAGGCAGGTGGAGAGTGACTATCGAAGTTACGGCTAAAAAAGTACAGGAAGCTATCGAGCAAGGACTTGCTCAGCTCGGCGCGACGCTCGACGAAGCGGAGGTCGAGGTCATCGAGTCGGGCGGGTTGTTCCGCAAGGCGAAGGTAAGGTTGACCGTCGAACGCGCAGAACCCGAAAAAGCGGCGGATGCGCCCAAGCCGAGCGAGACCGAAAAGCCGCAGGCTTGCGAAAAACGCGACGAGCGACCGCAGAAGGCGGCGGAGCGTGCGGAAAGCCCCGCGCCCGAAAAAGTCGCCGCGCAAGACCAAAGCAAGCAAAAGGTCGCGCAACAGCCCAAGCAAAAACAAAACGGCGAGCGAGCGGAAAAGCGTTCCGTCAAACAGCTCGATCCCGCGCGCGCAGGCGAAAACAGCGGCGCGACGGCGCGTAAATCGGAAAGCAAGCCGCGCAAGCTCAGCGATGAAGATAAAGCCGCCGCGGCGCATGCCGTCGAGTTCGTCAAACAGGTCGTTGCCAAAATGGGGTTCGACGGCGCGGAAATAACCGCCGACGAGCGCGTCGAAATGATAAGCATAAGCGCGCCGAGCGGCGACGATTCCATACTTATCGGGCGGCACGGCGAAACCTTGTCCGCATTGGCGTATCTCGCGGAAGTCAGCGCGCGCGCCGAAAAGTGCCGTTTGAGCATCGCCGTCGATTGCAACGGTTATCGCGACAGACGTTCCGCGTCGCTCACGGCAATGGCTAAACGCCGCGCCGACGAGTGCGTCGCAAAACGCCGCAAGATACGGCTCGAACCGATGGAACGCATCGACCGCCGCACCGTTCACAACGCGTTGAACGACGACGAGCGCGTCACCACCGCGTCGGAAGGTAAAGAGCCGCACAGATTTGTGGTCATTCTGCCCAAGCTATAACGGCAATCGTCGGATTGACGAATAGGGCGAGCGTACCGACGATTTACATAAGATATAAAATATGCAGACCGTCGAGAGGCATGGTATGAAATTTCGCAAAGGCATATACATAGTATTTTTATTTGTCGGGCTGACGCTGTTTGCGTTCAGCCTTATGCCGTTTTTTCGGGAATTTCATAACGACACGTTTTGGATAATGTCGATAGTGAGCGTCGCACTGATGGCGTTTTGTCTTTTTGCGCTGTTGTATAAGCCCAAAGAGAAAATCCGACTCAATTCCAAATACGAGCGCAAATCGACCATGCTCACAAAGCCCGAATATAATTTTTTGTTATTGTTGCGCGGGATATCGCCCGACAAATACGAAGTTGTTCCGCAGGTCGCGCTCGCTAACGTTATCGATAAAAAAACAAATACATCGTACCGCAACGAGTTGTTCCGCGTTTGCGATTATTGCTTTGTCGACCGCGAGACATTCGAGCCGTTGCTTTTGGTCGAGCTTAACGACCGTTCGCACCTGCGCGCCGACAGGCAGGAGCGCGACGCCAAGGTCGCGGCGATATGCGCGGACGCAAAGCTTCCGCTCGTCACGTTTTGGCTGGACGGCGATCTAAGCTTTTCGACGGTCAAGCGCGCGGTGCAAAGAGCCATACTGAGATGAAGTGCTACGATTGTCCGCGCGGATGCGGCGTCGATCGCGACGACGGGGAAACCGGATATTGCGGCGGCGGCAGATTTGCGCGCATAGCCAAAATAATAAACGATTTCGATTACGAAGAGCCGTGTTTGGGCAGAGTCACCGCGCTGTTTTTCGGAGGGTGTTCGCTCGGTTGTTCGTATTGCCAAAATAAAAAGATCAGTCGGGCGTGCGTGGGCGACGAGTACGACGAACGTGCGCTCGCGCAGGCGTTCGACGGCGCGGCGCACCCGCTCGATCTCGTAACGCCGTCGCATTTTTTGACGGCGATCGAAAAAAGCGTTGCGCTTTGCCGAACAAGACCGTCCGTGATATACAACACGTCGGGCTATGAAATGCCCGATGCCGTAATGCGCGCGAGCGCGTTTACCGACGTGTTTTTGACAGACTTCAAGTATGCCGACGCGTCGATCGCGGACAGGTTTTCGCATGCGTCCGATTATCCGAAGATCGCCGTTGCCGCGCTCGTTAAAATGCGCGAAGCCGTGGTCGACGAGTGGCAAACGGTCGACGGAAAAAAACTGTTGAAGCGCGGTTTGATAGTAAGGCATTTGGTGTTGCCCGATAACGTTAAAAATTCGCTTGCCGTACTCGATACGGTAGCGAGCGCGGTAGGGACGGACGTCGTGCTGTCGCTCATGAGCCAGTTCACGCCCAACGGCGACGGAACGCCCGACCGAAAGCTCGAAAAAATAGAGTATAAGATAGTTGCCGAGCATGCGTTGAAGCTCGGGTTTAAAAACGGATACTTTCAACGTTTTTCGTCGGCAAGATCGGAATACACGCCCGATTTTTAAAGCATGACGATATGCGCATATGATAAAAAGCCCCGTTCGTAAACGCTTTGCGAACGGGGCGGTATTTATTTGGGTGATATACTATTCGAAATCCTTCGTGAAATTGCCGTGCTTGAATATTTCGAGCGTTTTGCCGTCTTTGGTCTCGGCTGTGATTTCCAGATCTTTCGTTCCGACCATGAAGTCGACGTGTACTCCCGAATCGTTGATGCCCTTGGCTTTGAGTTCGTCCTTGGACATGTCGGGACCGCCCTTGACGCATGTGGGGTATGCTCTGCCTATGGCGAAGTGACAGCTCGCGTTCTCGTCGAACAGCGTTTCGTAGAACAGCGTGCGGAGCTTGCTTATGGGCGAGTCGTACGGGACTAGCGCTATCTCGCCCAGACTGCGACTGCCTTCGTCGGTTTCGATTATGCCCTTTAAAACGTCGGCGTTGGTTTTGGCGGAATAATCGATTATTTTACCGTTTGCGAATTTAAGCGTAAGTCCTTCTATTATTTTGCCGTTATAGCAGAGCGGCATGGAAGCTTTGACTACGCCGTCTATGTCGTTGCAATCGGGCGCGGAAAAAACTTCTTCCGTCGGCATGTTCGCGTTGAAGGTGACGCCGTTGCAGGTGTCCACGCCGCCGCCGAAAACATAGCCGTCGGGCATGCCGACGTAAAGATCGGTGCCGAGCGAGTTTTTGTAGTGGAAGCGTTTTATGTTCGCGGCGGTCAGTTTTTCGCGGCGCGATCTCAGTTCGGCGGAATGCTGTTTCCACGCTTCGACGGGGTCGTCGTTGTCGACGCGCGTCGTTTTGGCGATGTACTTGCCGAGCTTTTTGTAAGCTTCCTTTTCGTCGAGATCGGGGAACATGAGTTTTGCCCATTCGCGGTGCGGATAGGCGACGATCGACCACTTGATCTTGTGCGACATCGATTTGTCGTAGTAGCGCGACAGCCCGATCGTGTCCGCGCGGCGCGACGCGGTTATTTTATCGGCGTCGGCGCATTCGAGCGCATTGGGGTCTTCGCAGATGATATTTATCACGCACCCGTCTACGTCCGCGAAATAATTGCGTTCTTCGTACATGAACGTCGGTTTGTTCGTAAGCGTTTCGATGGACTGGTGTTTAAAGTCGAGCTTGGTCAGCTCGTCGTCGCGGTATCTTACCACCACGCGTTTCGCGCCGCGTTCGTAACATTGCTTGACCACTTCGTGAGTGAGTTCTATCGCGTGTACCGAGCTTACCACGTACACTTCTTCGCCCGGTTGGACGTTAACGCCGGTGCAAACGACCGCTTTTGCGAGATTCTTGTTGAGTTTTTTCATCGACATATCATTGCTCCTTTTTACTGCTTGGGTGAGTCCGTCACACGACGGAAACGACGGCGGGGAAGTTTTCGACGGTCAGCTTGCAGACCGCTTCGCAACCGAGATCGGGATAGGCTATAAGCTCGCAAGCGGTAACGCGGCTTTGGTACAACGCCGCCGCGCCGCCTATCGCGGTCAGGTATACCGCGCCGTGCGAACGTATGCTTTCGACGGTCTGCGCGTTGCGCACGCCTTTACCTATCATTACGCGCAAGCCGTGTTCTATGAGCAACGGCGTGTATGCGTCCATGCGCCCGCTCGTGGTCGGACCGCAACTGCCTATTGCCTTGCCGCGCGGGGCGGGGGTGGGACCGCAATAGTATATTGCGGCGGTATGAAGATCGAACGGCAGGCTTTCGCCGTTTTTCAGGGCTTGCGCTATGCGCTTGTGCGCTTGGTCGCGCGCCGTGTACAGCGTGCCGTAAATTTGCACGACGGTGTTCGGCTTTAAGGTTTGTATATGCGCCGCGTCGGTCGGAAGATATAGTTTAACGCTATTATCCATATCAGTATTTCACCGTCCCGTGCCGCAGGCTGTGGCATTGTAGATTGACCGCGACGGGCAACATGCCTATATGCGTCGGCGCTACTTCGATATTGACTGCGAGCGCGGTCACGCGTCCGCCGAGCGCGGCAACGCCTATACCGAGCGCGTTGATCTTTGCGAGCAAAAGCTTTTCCAGTTGCGCAACGTCCGCGCGCTCGTTTAAAACGCCGACGGGGCGCAACAGCGCGCGCTTGCTGAGCGTGCATGCCGTTTCGGTCACGCCGCCGATGCCGACCCCGACTACGAGCGGCGGACAGGCGTTGCGTCCGCCGCGCTCTACTGCGTCGACCACGGAGCGCACTATGCCGTCGACGCCGTCCGCGGGGGTGAGCATGTACAGCTTGGACATGTTTTCGCTGCCCGCGCCTTTTGCGAGATAGGTGATTTCGAGCGTGTCGCCCGATACGAGTTCCGTTTCTATCACGGCGGGCGTGTTGTCGCGAGTGTTAAGCCGCGTCAGCGGATCGGCAACCGATTTGCGCGCGGCGGCATACGCTTGGCGCACCGCGTCGTCGAGCGCGTCGCGCAGTCCGACGCATTGCACGCCGTCGCCCAGCTTGACGAAAAACACCGCTTGCCCGGTGTCCTGACAGCAGTAAGCGCGTTCGCGCTCGGCTATGTCGTTGTTTTCTACGATAAGCGCGGCGGCGGCGGCTTCGAGTTCGCTGTCCGTATCGATACGGCGTAGCGCGTTCGTGACCGCACGGTCGGGTGTTATCAGGCATTCGGTAATCAGCTTGGCGACGTCCGATCTGATTTTGTTCGAGTCTACTATCTTCATACGTTATACATTATATTGTACCACAGGCGAAAGGCAAACACAACAAAATTTACTTGATTTTATCGATGTAACCTGTTATACTTTATCCAAGGATAAGCCGCAAACATCTGTTTTGCGCGCCGCGTAACATCATGAGTTTGAAAATTTGCAGTCTTGCGTCGGGTTCGAAAGGCAATTGTTGCTACGTGTCCGACGGAACAACCGATATACTCGTCGATCTCGGCATTTCGGCGGGGCGCGCCGAAAAGTGCCTTGACGTGCTCGGCGTCGACCCCGAACGCGTGACCGTGCTTGTGACGCATTCGCACTCCGATCACGTGGGCGGGCTTAAAATATTTTGCAAAAAGCATGCGGGCGTAAGCGTTTTATGCCAAAGGGAATGCGAAGTCGACGTGCGCGCCAAGGGCGGGATATATCCGCAGGCTATGCCCGAACGACGGTTCGCGGTGGGCACGCTGGCTGTGACGGCGATACCCGTATCGCACGACGTGCCGTGCTTCGGGTACGTTATATCGGACGGGAAAAACAAGGTCGCGGTCGTGACCGACGTGGGCGCGCTAAATCCCGCTCAGCTCACGGCGCTGTCGTCGTGCGGGATAGTTATGCTCGAAGCCAATCACGATATAAACAGGCTCGAAGCCAATCCCAATTATTCGCGCATGTTAAAGGCGCGGATAAGCTCCAAGCACGGGCATTTGTCAAATGCCGATTGCGCCGCCGCTTGCGCGTTTCTCGCGTCCAACGGCGTGCGAAGCTTTATACTCGCGCATTTGTCGGAGGACAACAACGACCCCGAACTCGCCGTTACGGCGGTGCAAAGCTCGTTATGCGCGGCGGGACACGACGACGTGCGCATAGTCGCCGCGCTCCAAGACAGGATGTCGGGACTTTACGAAGTATGTTGAATGTAAACGACGAAAAACGCGCGTACGACTATTCGAGTTCGTGTACGTTTTATATGGTGGCGGTCGTGGTACTGCTTTTGTGCCAGGCGGTCGCGGGGTTCGTGTCCGCGGCGGTCGGCGATCCCGAATTCGCCAAGGACGGAGTGTTCAATACCGCGTTCATGATAGCCGTGCAACTATGCTCGGCGGCGTTTATCGTTTTGTATACAAGGTTTAAAAAACGCAGGTTCAATTTTCAGTTTGTCAACGAGCATACCCGCGACGCGCGAGTGTCGCCGTTGCAATTCGTGTTGCCTGCCGTCGCCGCGCTCGTATTGTTGTGCGGCATGTTTTTACCGACTACATGGTACGGATTTTTTACGCAGTACGTTTTGCGCGTTCCGCCGGAGTTCGGATCGATAGTACTCGACACGCCCGCGTCCGTCGTAATGATAGTGATAGCGTCGGTGTTTATGGCGCCGATCTGCGAAGAGATAATATATCGCGGCGTGCTGTTTAACGGGCTTAAAAGCGAGATGTCGTCGTTAAAAGCGGTATTACTGTCCGCGCTCGCGTTCATGCTCATGCACATGAGTCCCGCGCAGGTCGTTTTTCAGTTGTCGCTCGGCGTGGTCGCGGCATGTATCATGAATGCATGCAAACGGCTTTTGCCGTGTATCATCATGCACGCTGCCGCCAATGCGTTCGCGCTCGTCATAGAACTGACGCCGCTCGGCGCAACGCTCGGATCGTGCGTCGTATGGTTGACTAACAACGTGGCGGCGGCTGTGTTCATAACGCTCGGTCTGTTCGTAGGCGCGGGCGCGTTGCTGTTTGTTATCGTTAAATTCGGGTTCGGCAAAAAGCCGGCTGTCGACGACGGCGCTACGGAAACGCCTGCGGACGGCACGGCCGACGGGCGCGACGAAATGCTCGCCGCTATGCGCAAAAAGGACGGCACGTTCAAGTATATCATCGGCGCGGGGATTTGCGCGACGTTGCTTATAGTCAACACCGTGGTGAGCGTGCTGTGACGTCGGCGGAGATCAAACGCGATCACAGAGCGGCGTCGTTCGCGCTTACGTCGTGCATACTCGGCGTGGTCGCAATGCGCGTCGTTATGTATTTTTTGCCGTTGCCGTCGGAAACGTACGGCGACGAGCTTATTTCGTCGGCGGTATTTTCTTTGCCGACGCAGTTGTTGTTTTTTTTCGGCGTGCCGTTTTGCGTTTATAAGTTTTACGGGAAGCGTACCGTTCGGAAAACGTTGGAATACGGATCGTTCGGAAAATTCGCGCCCTATTATCTTTTGGCTATACCTTTGGGCGCGGCGATCTATTGCGCTACGATCGGCGTTTCGTCGGCATGGTCGGGGCTGTTGCGCGCGACGGGGTATAACTACGTTTCGTCGTCGCCCGATATGCCGTCGCGGTTCGATGCGGGGTATTTCGTCGCCGAAATACTTATGACGGCGGTGTTGCCCGCGGTGTGCGAGGAGTTCGCCATGCGCGGCGGACTGTTGACCGTGTTGCGGCGGTCGTTCAAAAAAAGCACCTGCATTCTTATTTGCGCGATAATGTTCGGGTTATTTCATCAAAACGTTCGTCAGGTGTTTTATACCGCGTTGTTCGGCGCGCTCGCCGCATATCTCACGATCGAGACGGAAAGCATTTATCCCGCAATGCTCATGCACTTCACCAATAATTTTTTGAGCGTGTTTACCGATTATGCGACGACTTACGGCTGGACGGCGGGCGGCGGATTTTTCGGCTTGTTAAGCTCGTTGCCCGTGTGGGCGCTCGCGGCGGTGTTTTTGCTCGTCGCTTTGGTCGGAACTGCGCTCGTATTGCTCATGCTGTATTTGCGCGACAGGCGCAACGTCAAGATCAAGCTTAAAGCGATCGAAACCGCCGACGGCGCGGCGCGGCGCGCCGTGCTTAAAGAAATGGTAGGGTCGGACGCCGAAAAGGCGCGAGCGATAACGTTGATAAAGCCCGCGGTAGCAGACGTCGCGCTCGCCGTCGCGCTCGGCACGGTCGCGGTCTGTACGACGGTGTTCACGTACGTATGGGGGTTCTTCTATTGAAACGACTGAGAATACTTTGCGTCGGCAAGGCGAGCAAGCCGTTTTGCCGCGACGGCTGTAACGAGTATTTGAAGCGGCTCAAAGGCTTTTACGACGTGACGGTCGTCGAACTGTCCGAACAGCCGACTGTGCGCAAGGAATGCGACGAGCTGTTGCGTCGTATCGGCGGGGCGTTCGTGCTTATGGATATCGGCGGGGAGCAGTTGAGTTCGGAAAAGCTCGCCGAGCTTGTTAAAACCGAACACGAACGCTCGGACGAGCTGACTTTCGTCATAGGCGGCGCGGCGGGCGTGGACGAGCGGGTGCGCGCGTCGGCTAAGCGCAGAGTGTCGTTCGGCGCGGTCACGTATCCGCATCAAATAGCGCGGTTGTTGCTTTGCGAACAGCTTTACCGCGCGGCGACCATTATAAAAGGCGTTCCGTATCATAAATAGTCGGCGAACGCGCGCATTGCATATACTGGTATCATGGATATAATCGAAACTGTAAGTAACGGAATGCGCGGCTATAATAAGTTTTCCATCGGCAAGAGCGAGTGCGGCAACGATATTCTTTGCGTGCACCGCGGCGGATACGGCGGTAAACAGTTGATAATTATCGGCGGCATACATGCGCGGGAATGCTATACGGCGCTCGTCGTGCTCGAACAAATAGCGGCGTTCGGCACGGGCGGCGCGGACGGCGCGTATTTTATCCCGCTCGTCAATCCCGACGGCGCGTTGTTTTTTGAAAAGGGAGATGCGCAGTGCAGCGAGTTTTTGGCTCGGCATGTCGACGAACACCGAGCATGGAAGGCGAACGCGCTCGGCGTCGATCTTAACAATAATTTCGACGCCAACTGGGGAACGGGCGCTCAAAACCGCAGGTCGCCGTACTCGCACGGGTATATAGGCGAATATCCCGCAAGCGCGAAGGAAGTGCGCGCGCTGGTCGACTTCACGCTCAACGTGCGACCGAACGCGACGATAAGCTATCACATGATGGGCGGCGAGCTGTACTGGGAGTTTTTCCAAACGGGCGAGCGCAAGCGCCGCGACAAAGCGTTCGCTACCGCGCTTGCCGATTACATCGACGTGCGGCGCGTGGACGGCGATCTCGGTTCGGCGGGCGGATATAAGGACTGGTGCGTGCAGTATTTGCACATTCCCGCGGTAACCATCGAGCTGATAAAACAAGGCTCGCACCCGTTCGAGGCGGCGGATCTCGCGCTCGAAATACCGCTCAATGCGGGACTGCCGCGGTATGCGCTGAGCGTGCTTAAAGAATCGGAACAAGGAAAATAACGAACATGGACGACATACAAACGAACGATAATACCGCGGATGCGTTTTCGGAACGCGACGTTAAATTTATGACGGCGGCGCTCGACGCGCTAAGCGACTGCCCCGAATGCGAAGTTCCGATAGCGGCGGTGGTCGTTTGCGGCGACGAAATAGTCGGAACGGGCGTAAACGGCAGGGAAGTGGACAGCGACCCTACGGCGCACGCCGAAGTGGTGGCTATCCGCGCGGCGGCGAAAAAGCTTGGGCGGTGGAATTTGTCCGACTGCGAGCTTTTCGTCACGCTCGAACCGTGCGTCATGTGCGCGGGCGCTATCGTGTATTCGCGTATCAAGCGCGTCGTGTTCGGCGCGTGGGACAAGCGTTTCGGCGCGTGCGGCACCGCGCTCGATATCGTGCGCAACGAAAAGCTCAATCACCGCGCCGAAGTGGTCGGCGGCGTTTTGGAAAATAGATGTCTTGCGCCCATACAGGCTTTTTTTAAAGCGAAAAGACAGAAGTGAAAGAGAATGCGGAATTCGGAATTACGGACGATTTATAGTTATGCGGCTAACGCCTAGATCTCTCCGCTACACTCGCTTTGCTCGTTTCGGTCGAGATGACGGGGGGGGTGAGTGGAACGATGTTTTATTTTTTTGTCATTCTGAGCGAAGCGAAGAATCTCATCATTATAAATAAGGATGAGATTCTTCACGGCGCTACGCTTGTTCAGAATGACAATAGGCAGTTGTCGCTACGCTTGTTCAGAATAAGGCTACGCCTTGCTACGTAGGACAAAAAAGTGACCCATGCGCTACGTTTATTCGGAATAAGACTACGCACGTAGGACAAAAGCAATAGAACGCTACGCTTATTTAGAATGACAAAATTAAAACGGTATCGCGCTACCGTCGTTTTTGCGTTGCGCAAGATCCCGGTATTTTCGCTCCGATCGGCAAGTTTTACCGTATAATATGCCAAATGTACCTTATGTATTGTATATTTTACGATTATAAATTACACTGAGCGCAAGCCGAAATAAACGTCGGTATGCGTTTTCATGCGCTCGATAGTCGGATCGCGCGACAATAACGTGTAGAGCTACACCGGTTAACAGCTTTATCGCGCAGTCGTATCGCTTGACGGCATTTGTACGTATCGAACAACGCGTATCGGGTTTATAGGCAAACAAAAAAAGGAGAAGATGACTCAAAATGAAAGTTAAGGCTCAAAAACGCATGCGCGCGGTACTTATCGGTATCGTCATGCTGATAGCGTTGGTGTTTACCATGCTGTTGGCGCCGATACTCGCCGCGTCCGCAAGCATTGCAAGTCTTCTTGACAAAAACAAGAAGTACGAAAGCGAGTACGAGTCCGTCGACGAAGTTCTCGAAGCCGGTAGGGATACCAATATCGAGCTTGCCGAAGAAAGCTTTGTTCTTATGAAGAATAAAGATAAGGCGCTTCCGCTCGCCACGACCGAAAGAAAGGTAACGGTACTCGGCACCGCGTCCAAAGCGCTCTCTACGGGCGGCGCGGGTTCGGGCGCGCAAAGCCGTCCCGGTCAAAGCTTGGGCAGCAGCGTTGCGAAAGCGACATCGTCCACCGTTTACGACGGTTTGACGAAAGCGGGGATCGATTATAATACTAAGGTATTCGATAAGTATAAAGGCGCTATGCCCGAAAACGGTCACTATATGAACATAGTGGAATCGGGCGAGGACGTGACGTTTGACGGTATAAAGTTCAAAACGGCTACGGACGGCACGCTTGCCGCCTCCGATTTGGACGGATATAAAGATACGGCGGTCATAGTTATTTCGCGCACGGGTTCGGAGTTCAACGACAACCCCACGCACGACGTTGCGGGACACACCGATAAGTCCGACCACTATTTGATGTTCAACGACGCGGAAAAAGAGCTGTTTGCGTATGCCAAGCTCAATTTCGGCAAGATAATCGTTCTCATCAACAGCCCGTCGGTCATGGAACTCGGCAGTATCGAAAACGACGCCGATATCGACGCGATAATGTGGATAGGTCAGCCGGGCTGGAACGGCGCGGAAGCGATAGGCGATATTCTCACCGGCAAGGTCAACCCGTCCGGTCACACCGTCGACTTCTGGATGGACGACGTTAAAAAGGACCCGACCTGGCGCAACTTCCGCGACTATTCGCAGGCGTTGTACTTGCTCAACGGCGAGTTCGCAAATAAGGACTTGGGCGTAGCCAACAACGCGATAATTCAAATGCGCAGTGAAACGGGCGACATCGCGAACGAACGCGTGATCGACTATGCCGAAGGCATTTACATGGGCTACCGCTACTACGAAACGGTTTACGACGATCTTAAAGCGATAGACGCCGAAGCCGCCGAAAAATGGTACGGCGACATGACAGTATATCCGTTCGGCTACGGTTTGAGCTACACCACGTTCACGCAAGAGATAGGCACGATAGTCGGCGACCTTACCGATCCCGACGGCGAAATAACCGTTCCCGTTACGGTAACCAATACGGGTACTGTCGCGGGCAAGGAAGTCGTTCAGCTTTACAGCACTCCGCCGTATACCAAGGGCGGTATCGACAAAGCGTCGGTCAATCTCGTCGGCTTTGCGAAAACGGGCTTGATCGCGGGCGGCGCGAGCGAAACGGTCAACGTCAAGATCGCAGTCAAAGATCTCGCTTCGTTCGACTACAACGACGCGAACAAGAACAGTAACAGCGGTTACGAGCTTGAAAACGGCGAGTACGTGCTTTCCGTTCGCAAAAACTCGCACGACGTTTACGACAGCGAAAAGCTTACGGCAAACAACGCCAAAGCGCTCATGTGGGACGAGGACGGCGATCCTACGACCCCCAACAACATCTATTCGCAGACGAGCGGCAAGTGGGAGCAGTACAACACGCTCGCTCACCACTGGACGACGAGCGGTACCGACCATTACATGACGCGCGACGGCTTGATCGAAAACGGCAAGCCCGCAGATCTCTCCAAGCTTTCGTGGCTTATCAACGACGACGGCGCGAACAACGAGTTCAACGAAAAGGCGGTCAACTATCTCGCGTCCCGTCGCGACATCGGCTCTGCCGCCGACGACTTCGATAATGCGTTGACAAGCGAAGTGGAAAAAGATTACAAAAATCTTTGGGCAAAGACCAACGACGATATGGCAGGCTTGACGCAGGGCGCGGGCGTTGTCGATCCCGAAACGGGCATGTACGCCATAACGCTCGCCGATATGCTCGGCTTCGCTTACGACGATCCGAAGTGGGACGAGTTCATGAACCAGCTCACCTGGGACGAACTCGTAACGCTCGCGAGCCGCGGCTCGTTCAGCAGCGCGGCTATCCCGACTGTCGGCAAGCCGCAGGTTTCCGATCCGGACGGTCCCGGACAGCACTCCAAAGGTCAAGGCTGGGCGTGGGTATGCGAGGTAAACGTCGCGTCCACGTGGAACCAAGAGCTTTGCAACAAGCAAGGTAAAGTGATAGGCGAAGAATCCATGTGGTTCTCGGACAGCCGCGGTCAGACCAACGGTTGGTACGGACCCGCCATGAACACTCACCGCAACCCGCTCGCGGGACGTAACTTCGAGTATTACAGCCAAGACGGTATCCAAGGCGGCTTGATCGCGGCGGCTGTCGTCGGCGGTTACGTCGAAAAGGGCGGACACGTTTACATCAAGCATTCGTTCCTTAACGATCAGGAAACAGGTCGCAGCGGCGGCGTATCGTTCGCTACCGAACAGGCTATCCGCGAGATCTATGCCAAGCAGTTCGAGCTTGCCATAAGAAAGGGCAATGCCAACGGCATAATGACGGCGTTCAACCTTATAGGTATGTCGTCGTCGGCGAGCTGGGCGACCAACTATCAAATGTACACCAAGGAATGGGGATACGACGGCTTGTCGGTCACCGATATGTGGAGCGCGCCCGCGCAAGGCTGGTACGGCTGGCAAATGGTGCGCGGTCTGCAAATGCCTTTGGGCAACAACACCGGCGCGAACAAGATCCAAGGCACTTGGGATCCCACGCTCCGCGGCGGCAAGGGCAACGTTAAAATGAACGCCGTCGTCAACAAGCCCGACGAGCATACGGCGGAAAGCGCCACGCAATGGTACTGGACGCGCGAGCTTGCCAAACGCGCTCTGTTCATAGTCGGCAACGGCAACGGCATGAAGAACGGCGTTACGTTCGACGCCAAGACCATAAAGACCGCGACGTTGGGCGCGAAAGTAGGCGAAGCGTTTACGGCTTACAATGCCGTCGACACGGCGCTTGCGGAAAAGGTGCTCGGCACGGGCAACTACGAGATCGAAGCGGCGGGACTTCCCCAAGGCCTTACCATAGACGCGACTACCGGCGTTATTTCGGGTACGGTCGCGGCGGGCGCGCAAAAAGGCTCGTACACCGTATCGATAAGCGTTTCGTCCACGAAAGCGAACGAAAAATGGGTGCGCACTTCCGCCAATCTCACCATAGCGGTAGGTCCTATCTTTACGTTTAACGGCACGTTCGACGGCAATAAAGCGGCGCACGCGATCAAGCCCGTAACGGTCAAATCTACCGACCTTGCCGGACTCGGAATAACCACCGAAGGCAATGACGCCAACTATTTGCCCGACGGCGAATTGATAGAAGCCAATCTTAATAAGTATATCGGCGCGATAACCTATTCGGCGAGCGGCTTGCCGAAGGGTTTGACGGTAGACGGCGCGACGGGCGAGCTTTCGGGCACGCCTTCGCAAAGCGGCAAATTCACCGTGACGTACACGATGACGCTCAAAAAGGTAACTCAGGGCTGGCGCGGCTTGCAAACGACAAACGTCAAATTTATCGAGATAGTCGAAATGAACGTCGAAGACAACGCGCTTGTAGGCGGATACGTTAACAACCGCGATCAGTTGGTGCTTATTTACGAAGACGGCGCGGAGATCGTTTTAGGCTCGATCAAGGGCGAAGACGGTAAACCCGGCGCGGACGGCACGCCCGGCGCGCCCGGAGCTTCCGGCGTCGGCGTAGAAAAGATCGAAAAGATCAAGACCGAAGGGCTTGTCGATACCTACCGTATCACGTACACCGACGGCATGACGTATGAGTTTATCATCACCAACGGCGCTAACGGCAGCGACGGAGCGAACGGTTCCGACGGCTCCGCCGGCGCGGGCGGTTCGTCTGCGGCAGGCGTTGCGGGCGCGGTACTCGGCGGCATAGCGCTTGCCATGTGCATTGCGGGCGCGGTATTGTACTTCGTCAAGAAAAAGAAGGCTTAACCACCCCTAACACGATCCGCGAGCGATCCGCGCGGACAGAACGAGCCGAAGCGACTTCGCACAGCAATACCCGTGCGGGGTCGCTGTCGGCATATTTGGGGATACATGATCGACATCAAACAAGGAGGATTTATGCATACAAACAAAAAGCGCGCGGCGGCGTCGCTTGCGCTTGCGGCTATCATACCGTTATCGTTTGCGCTGTCGGCGTGTTCGTCGCCCGCATACGAAGAAACGGGGAATACCGTAACGTTCAATTACAACGACGGGCGATCGCGTCCGCTCGGCATTGTCGCCGAGGAAGGTTCGAGCGTCGATAAGCCCGCCACGCCCGTGCGCAAAGGCTACACCTTTGAAAACTGGTATACCGAAAAGGACGGCGGCACGGTAGTGCAATTCCCGTACACACCGAGCGGCGACGTAACGCTGTACGCGCACTGGGGCGCGGTATCGTATGACGTAACGTTCGATTTCAACGATCCCGACGAGCCGGGAACGACGGTTGTTTCCGCCGCATTCAATTCCGAGATCGACGCGCCGGACGCGCCGACGCGCGACGGATATAACTTCCGTTATTGGCAGAGCCGACCGGACGGCGGCAACAGGATAAAATTTCCGTACACCGTTGCGGGCGACGTAACGTTTTACGCGCGGTGGCTGGACGCGGCTTTGAGCGTGTTCAACGTGACCGTCGATTACGGATACGACGATGCGCCCGTCGTCGAACCGATAGAAGTAGAGGAAGGCTCGGCGCTCGATCCTGCGTACGTGTCCGAACCGACGCGTGTAGGATACAAATTTTTGGGCTGGACGACGGAACGCGGAGGCACGAATTACATTTCGTTCGACACGCCGTACGTGCCGACGTCCGACGTGACGTTCTACGCCAACTGGAAAGTACAGGTCTACAACATAACGTTCGACGTCAACTATATCGATGCGGAGGAAAACGTTTATCACCGCGGTCAATATCCGGGCGGCGGCGACGTTAACGCGCCCGACGGCACTCCGACGCGCGCCGGCTATACATTCGACGGCTGGTTTGCGAGCGACAGGGGCGGAGACAGGATAGAATTCCCCGTAAAGGCGGCGCGCAACACGACGTACTACGCGCATTGGACCAAAACGCCGATCACGCCCAATCGCAATATCTTCGACGCGGAGTTCACGTATATCAATCCGACGGAAGTTTTCCCCGGTTATTCGGGCAGTGCGACGGGTATAGGCATAATAGTCAAGGACGATACCGCATCCGCGCATTCCGAAGAATATCCGCTCAACAGCAAGTTCGGCACGCATCTCAACCATTACGTTTCGTTCCTTTATAAACCCGACGCGAAGCTTACGTTCGTCATCAACTCCGACAGGGACGTCGCCAATGCGACACTGTACGCGAGCCTTGCGTACGAGATATACGACGGCGGATCGCTCACGATCGCGCCGGGCGGAGATTTCGGATTCGGCTTTATAGTAAACGGAAAAGCGCTCGACTATTCGCCCGTGACGATAAGCGGACCGGACGTGAACGGCGGCGCGGGACAGTTCAAGAGTACGTTCAAGGAATACAGGATAGCGGCGGGAGTGCCGCTCAAAAAAGGCGAAAACGTGATAGTGCTTGCGGTAAACAACAACAATCCGTGCTTCGGCGGCATACTGACGTCGGCAGGTCCGATGGTGGATTACATACGTTGGGACACGGACGCAAAGCTTACGTGGTCGCCCGTATACGACAACGTTTATCAGGAATAAGGCGGTGAAGCATGAATAAATTCAAAGCGGTATTCAAAAGAAAAGGCACGATCATATGGGCGGCGATCTCGGCGTTTTTGCTGGCGTTGTTCATAACGCTCACAGTACTCGAAAACACATTGCTGTATCCCATTCTGTCGACGGTTCTCGGCGGTCCCATGCCGATAATGAGCGACGACGCGGTGGAGATATACAAATCGGACTATGACAGCAAGGCGGACAGCAAGGCGGCGGGGGACGAGCTTAACGTCCGTATCGCCGAGGAAGGCTTTACCTTGCTGTTGAACGAGAACGGCGCGTTGCCCATCGCCACGCCCGAATCGGACAAAAACGTTTCGGTCAAGCCCAAGGTGTCGGTGTTCGGCAAAAACTCGGTCGATCTCGTACTCGGCGGATCGGGTTCGGGCGGTATAGGCGGCGAGAACGCCGCCACTATATACGACGGACTGGAAAAAGGCGGGTTCGAGTATAACCCCACGCTCAAAAAGTTTTACGACGACAACGGCGCGTCGGGCAACGGCAGGTCGGCGAGTCCCGAACTTACCGAAGGCTCGTCCGAAGCGCCCACGCTCGACATCGGCGAAACGCCCGTATCCAAGTATACGGCGGCGGTGCGCGGATCGTTCCGAGATTATCACGACGCGGCGATAGTCGTAATCTCGCGCATGGGCGGCGAAAGCTGGGATCTTCCGCGTTCGCAAAACGTCAAGAACGGCGGCATAGACGGCAATCATTATTTACAGCTCGACAAAAACGAGTACGAAATGCTCGACATGGTGACGGCGCGGTTCGACAAAGTGATAGTCGTACTCAACACGCTCACGGCGTTCCAGTGCGATTTTATTGACGAGTACAACAACACCGAGACCGATAAACGCATAGACGCGGTGCTGTGGATAGGCGGTCCGGGAACGACGGGCGCAAAGGCGTTCGGCGACGTGCTCAGCGGCAAGGTAAATCCGTCGGGCAAAACGGTGGATATATACTCGCGCGATTTCACCAAAGATCCGACGTGGCAAAACTTCGGCGACAACTCGCAGGTAAACGACGGCGCCAACGGCTCGGCGTTTCTCGAAAACGGCTCGCCGCTTGCGGGCAACTACATGGTCGCGTACGAAGAAGGCGTGTACATGGGTTACCGATACTACGAGACCCGCGCGTTCGTCGAAAAAAGCAACAATGCCGATTGGTACGAGGAAAACGTCATATTCCCGTTCGGTCACGGCTTGACTTATACTTCGTTCACTCAGGAGATAGTCGAAGTGTCGGGCGAGCTTGCCGATAAGGACAGCGAGCTTACGATCAAGGTGCGCGTCAAAAACACGGGCAGTCGCGCGGGTAAGGACGTAGTTCAGCTTTACGTTACTAAGCCGTACTATAACGGCGGCATCGAAAAATCGCATGTAGAGCTTGTCGATTTTGCCAAAACGCCGTTGCTCGCGACAGAAGGCGAAAACTCGACGTGCGAAGTGACGTTCAAGGTGGATGCGTACAGCCTTGCGTCGTACGACTACAACGACGCAAACGGCAACGGCATAAGCGGTTACGAACTCGAACACGGCGACTACAAGTTTATCATTTCCGCAAACTCGCATACCGAAAAGTATGCGTACGATTCCGAAACGGTAAGTCTTGCGAGCGACCTGTATTTCGAGTATTCCACGGTCGACCCCGAAGTCAAGGTGGAAAACCGCTTTACTACCGACGATTTCAACGACGTTCAGTACCGACTTTCGGATGTGACGTCGAGCGCGTACAAGGGCGCGCGCAAGGGCATGTCGCGCACGGACTTTGCAGGCACGTTCCCCAAAGCGCCGACCAAGGAAGAGCGCGAGCTTATAATGCTCGACGACGGCTCGTCCGAGCGCGCGGCGCTTCGCGACCGCGGACACAACAATCCGTGGATAGGCGACGTAACGACGCCGCCGACGACGGGCAAGACCGAGAACACCGTGGAAGTCAAGGACGAAAACGGCAACGTTACCAAGCGTCCGATAATACTCCGCGATCTCGTCGACGAAAACGGCATAGCCGACTTCGACGATCCGCGCTGGGAAATTTTGCTCGACAGGCTTACGTTTGACGAAATGCTCGATCTCGTCAACAACGGCGCGTTCCAAACGAGCGCGATAATGAGCATCAAAAAGAACCTTACCAACGACAGCGACGGTCCTATCGGGTTTGTAAACTTCATGCCCGGCAAAAGCTCGTCGTACGTCGGCAATACGACGTTCGCTTGCGAGATAGTCATCGGCTCGACCTGGAACAAGGACCTTGCATACCGTATGGGCAAGATAGTCGGCGAAAACGGTTTGTGGGGCGACGTGAACGGCAACCACCTTCCGTACAGCGGCTGGTACGCGCCCGCGGTTAATCTGCACCGCAGTCCGTTTTCGGGGCGTAACTTCGAATATTACAGCGAAGATCCCGTGCTGTCGGGCAAGCTCGCCGTAAACGTGGTAAACGGCGCGATGACTAAGGGCGTTTATACCGATCTCAAACATTTCGCGCTTAACGATCAGGAGACCAACCGCAGCGGCATAGCCACGTACTGCACCGAGCAGGCGCTTCGCGAGCTGTATTTAAAACCGTTCGAGATAGCCGTCAAGGGCTTGGACGATCCCGATGCGGTGGCGACCGCTAAGGCGGACGGCATAAAACAGTTCCGCGGCACTACCGGCATCATGAGTTCGTTCAACCGTATCGGCACGCGCTGGACGGGCGGCGACTATCGGTTGATGACGCAAATACTGCGCGACGAGTGGGGCTTCCGCGGGCTTGCCATATGCGATTACAAAACGGATAACTCGTTCATGGATTCGCGGCAAATGCTGTATGCGGGCAACGACCTTATTCTCGCGTCGCTGACCAACCTTATGTGGACGGATGCGAGCGCGTCGAGCGCGCAGGACGTTACAGTACTGCGCACCGCGGCGAAGAATATTTTGTACACCGTCGCAAACAGCAACTCGGTAAACGTCGACATCGTCGGGTACAGAATGGAATGGTGGCGCATACTTACGATAGCGGTCGATTGCTTGGTAGCGGTAGGCATAGGCGTTTGGGGATTCTTTGCGATCCGCGGCGCGCTCAAAAAAGCGTCCGCGACCGAAAACGCGTCCGCCGCTTCCGACGAGAGCAAGACCGATAACGAATAACGGTCGAAGCTTTTATCGGTAAATTTGCGCAGGCTTTAAAAACGGCAAGGTCGGTCGGCTTTGCCGTTTTGCTTTGCCGTAAAAACCGGGTGTTGACAATCGCTGACGAATATGGTATAATTTCACTTGCATACGGCGCGTCGGCAAGCCGTTACTAATACCTAACGGGAGAGTGCGTGATGAATATAGCGATAGTGGACGACGAGCGCGAGCAGTCGGATATACTCAAAGGATATATCGATCGGTATTTCTGCGAACACCCGTTATCGGAAGCGTATAACGTCGCGGTGTTTAGCGACGGCGACGAGATAATAAAGGACTACGAACCCAAATACGATATCATATTTTTGGATATAGAAATGCCGCGCGTCAACGGTATGAAAGCGGCGCGCACGATACGTAAAACGGACGACGGCACGGCGCTCGTATTCGTCACTCGGCTCGCGCGCTACGCGCTCAAAGGCTACGACGTGGATGCGCTCGATTTTATGGTAAAGCCCGTCGATTATTACGGGTTTGCATTGAAAATGAAAAAAGCCGTCAAATACAGCTTGGCTAACCGACAAAAATACATCGTCATCAAAAACGGTGCGGATGCCGTGAGCGTGAGCGAGCGCGATATCCACTATGTGGAGATCTTCGAGCATAACATCATATATCACACAGAGCGCGGCGAGTTTAAAGTGTTCGGCACGCTCAAAACCGCGGCGGAACAGCTCGGCGACGATTTTGTCGCGTGCAACCGTTGTTATCTTGTCAACCTGCGCTATATCGAGGGCGTGACCGACAATATGGTGACGGTACACGGCGAGGAGCTTATCATAAGCAGGTATAAGCGCAAAGCATTGATGGAAGCCGTGGTCGCGTTTTGGGGCAAACGCGGCGGGGGGGGGGGTATAATTGCAAGCCTTGATCGAGTTTTACTTCGCCGTCGGTTTTGTCCCCATGCTGTTGGCGTATACGCTTGTCGGCACGATGTGGCTCGAAAAACGCAAGTTTTTCGTCCCCGCATTGATAATAGGTGTTATCGCCATATCGGTAGGCGGATACTTTTTATGGACGTGGGCTAAGACGCAGGAAAAGTACGTCATATGTCTTGTCGACATTTTGCTGTTTATCGTGCTGAGCGCGTTCGTTTTCGGTTTATACCGCTGTACGGTTTTCGAGGCGGTGTTTTATACGGTGTTCGGCTGGACTGTGCAGCACTTGGGAAGCTCTGTCGGGCGTGTTATTGCGCAAGCCGCAAACATAGATATAATGGGCATATTTTTCGCGCCGCACAGCGCGGCGTATTTCGCCATATCGTTTACCATGGACGTTGTGTGTATTACGGCTGTCGCGTTGTTCATGCGTTTTTGCGTAAAGGGCGCGCTCGTCGACTTGGAAAAGAAAAAACTGTTGATCCCCGCCGTGCTTTTGAACGTTACTTTCAGCGCGGTGTCGGTGTATACGGACGTGATGAGTTCGGAGTTCTACATAGTAAAGACTTTGGACATAATGTGCTGTATCGCCAATTTGACTTTGCTTTACAACGTGTTCGAGACCGATCGCTACCGCAACGAGATAGAAGTCATGACTCGATTGGAAAAACAGCGGCGCGAGCAGTACGAAATTTCGCGCGAAACGATAGACGTTATAAACACCAAGTGTCACGATCTGAAAAAGCTTGTGAGATCGGCGCTTGCCGACGCGGACATGAAGTCGGACATGAAAGCGATAGAAAGATCGTTGAACATTTACGACGGCATCGTGGCGACCGGCAACGACACGCTCGACCTTGTGCTTACCGAAAAAAGCCTGTACTGCGACAGCAAGAATATCAAGCTTGCCGTCACGGCGGACGGCGCGGCGCTCGACGGGCTTAGCAAGCTCGATATATATTCGCTGTTCGGCAATATAATGGACAACGCGATCGAAGCGGTGGCGGCGCTGCCCGAAGAAAAACGGCACATCTCGCTTTCGGTGCGCAAAAACGGCAAGCTCGTCAAAGTGCATTCGGACAACTATTTCGACGGACAAAGCCGGGAGCGCACGGACGGCGGGCTTATAAAAACGAGCAAACAAAACGCAGTCGAACACGGCTACGGCTTGTTGAGCATTCGCCGCGTCGCCGAAAAGTACGGCGGCGTTACGGATACGAATATCGACGACGATATTTTCAATATAGACATCGTGATGAACGTCGGATAACGGCGCGCGATCTTGTAAAAACTGCGTCGGCGGGAATATCCGTCGGCGTTTTTTTGCGTCGCGTTTGCTATTCGAGTGGAAAAACACGCCATTCGCGAGAACATATTGATTTATGGTTTTTGCTCCGTTATAATCGTCTTGCAAGCTTCGGAAAAAATATACATAGCCGAAGCAATATTGCATATAAGGAGAAAATCATGAAAAAGTTCCACAAAGCTGTTACTACCGTTGCCGTTGCGGCGTTGTCCGCCGCACTCTGTTTTTCGCTCGCAGCGTGCGGCGAAACGGAAAAAGCCGCCGATCTCGTAGCGTCATACAATTCGTCGAGCTATACGTTTATGACGGCTTTCCCCAATTATACGTTCAAACAGCTCACATCCAACGTGCAAAACATCAACGTTTACGACGACAACACTTACATGCTCATGGTAACGACCAAATCGCTTTCGGGCGATCTCAAATTCGATCCGTCCAACACGGGCGATCAGGTCGCGTCGGCTAACGACCGCGGTTGCACGATCACTCATTATTACGGCTTGTACGAAAAGACCGAAGAGGACGGCATGATCACGCTCAAACTCAAAAAACCGACTCGCGTCGTGTATACCGCCACCGCATCCGCTACTGCGAGCGCGGCTGTGTATTACGATACCGCAAATTGGACGGACGCTATGGCGGGTACGGGCGACGACGCCAAGACCGCCGAGCAGTATCTCGCGTCCATGGCGTTCAACGACGTTGAATGCGTGGTCGACGGCTCGACGTTCGGCTTCGATTATATCGACGTTTCCGTTAAGGCGTAGCAGGGAGAGCGGTCATGTTTAAAACCAAACTGTGGCGCGGCTTATGCGCAACGTTTGCGTTTTTGACGGCGGTCGTAGCGTCGCTGTTCACGTTGCTCGTAAAGTGGGAAGGTCAGGTAAACGTCGCGCTCGGCATCAAGGCGCCGACGCAAGAGGTTACCGACGACACCAATTATTACGCGAGCGACTATACGCGCGACGACGACGGTTACGTTAAAATGCGCGAAGCGTCCGAATCGAACGAAAAGGAAACGATGAAGGAAGGCGCGGTGCTTGTGAAAAACGCCGATAACGCCTTGCCCGTCGCGTCGTCCGCTCGGCGCGTGACGCTGTTCGGACGGGCGGCGGCAGACCCCGTTTACCGCGGCAATTCGGGCGGACCGAACATGGAAGCCCAAGCCGACAGGCAAATAAACTTTAAGAAGGCGCTCGAAAATCACGGGTTTACCGTCAACTCGACGGTGTACGACGCGCTTGCGGCAAGCCCCGTGCGGCGCGTAAAGGTCGCGGTCGAAAACGACGACGGCGTAAAATCGTCGATCGGCGAGGTGCCGGTAAGCTTTTACGACGCGTATGCGTCGAGTTATGCGAGCGATTACAACGACGCCGCGATAGTATTGTTTGCGCGCGACGCCGGCGAAGGACGCGATCTGTTCATGAACGATGCGGACGGCGTTTCGCAGTTGGCGTTGCATAAGGAAGAAGCCGATCTGTTGAAGATGATAAAAGCGTCGGGCAAGTTTGAACGAACGATCGTGATCATCAACAGCGCGTATCCCATGGAGCTCGGATTCGTCGACGACGAAGAATACGGCGTTGACGCATGTCTTTGGATAGGCGGACCGGGCGTCGTAGGGTTCGACGGAGTAGGCGCGATACTTGCCGGCGACGCGGATCCGTCGGGGCATTTCGTAGATACTTACGCGACGGATTCGCTGTCGAGCGCGGCGGCGCAAAACTCGGGCGATATAACATTTGCGGATAAATCGTCCATGGGCGTGCTTGTGCAGGCGGAAGGGATATACGTAGGCTATAAGTATTACGAAACGCGCTATTACGATCAAGTAAAAGGCTTGCACAACGCGACTTCCGAAAAGGGCGCATATGCGGGCGACGAGTGGGATTATGCGGCGGAAATAGCGTATCCGTTCGGCTACGGTCTGTCTTACGCGCGTTTTACTCAAACTCTGGACAGCCTTGTATGGGATAAAGCTACGCACACCGTAAAAGCGAGCGTTACCGTCACTCACAACGGGTATCCCGGCGGCACGGCGTATAGCGGCAAGTCGAAATCGGTCGTTCAGCTTTACGCGTCGTTGCCGTGGGAACATGGTCAAGCCGAAAAATCGGCGATACAGCTCGTCGACTTCGGAAAAACCGAGCTGCTCGGCGCAGGCGAGAGCGATACCGTCGAGCTCGAATTTTCGGACTACATTTTCGCGACGTACGACGAGAACGCGACTAACGGCGCGGACGCGACAAAAAAAGGTTGCTATGTTTTCGATGCGGGCGATTATGCGTTCGCGATAGGCGACGACTGTCACGACGCGCTCAATAACGTGCTTGCCGCGCAGGGCGCTGTCGGCATGACCGACCGTAGCGGCAACGCCGTTGCGGGCGATGCGGAAAAAGCGAAGATCGTTAAGCTCGACGCGTACGACAATACGACGTATGCTACGAGCGACGAGTCGGGCGAAACGGTGGTCGTGTGCAATCGGTTCGGCGACATAATAGACGTAAATAAGCTTTTGGGCGCGGACACCGTTACGTATATGACGCGCGCGGACTGGAACACGTTCCCCGTGACATACGATTCGCTTCCGTTCACAGCGGCGATGCAAGCGTCCATGGCAAACAGCGAAACATATGTCAAACCGAGCGACGCGCCGTCATACGGCAGCTTTACTCAGGGTGCGGACGTTACGCTTAAACTCGTGGAAATGCGCGACGTGCCGTTTGACGACCCGCGTTGGGAAACGTTTATAGATCAGCTTTCGGTCAGCGATATGTGCGCCATGCTCGGCGAAAACTTCGGTCAGCCCGCTGTCGCCGCCGTCGGCAAAAACGCCAACAATAACTGCGACGGCCCCGCAGGTCCGCAAAACGGTTATGTCGGAAAAACGGTGCGAGGAATTCCGACCGTACGCGTCAACGAAGTCGTTGCGGCGTCGACTTTCAATAAGGAGCTCATAGCGTCGCGCGGCGACTTTATCGCCGAGGATTGCCTGTTCGGCGGCACTACGCAGATATGGTCGCCGGGATGCAATCTTCACAGAACGCCGTTCTCGGGACGTAATTTCGAGTATTACAGCGAGGACGCGGTGATGACTTATATTTGCTCCGCCGTGCAATGCGAAGCGATGCAGAAAAAGGGTTGCAATGCCGCGCCCAAGCATTTTATGGGCAACGATCAGGAAACCAACCGCGGCGACGTATGTCAATTCTGGACGGAACAAGCGTTGCGTCAAGGTCCGTTAAAGGGCTTTGAGGGTGCGTTCGTAAAGGGCGGCGCGCTCGCCACGATGATGTCGTTCACGCGTGTCGGTTGCAAAAACCTGTACGCTACGAAAGAATTGTTGACCGACGTGTTGCGCGACGAGTGGGGCTTTAAGGGCGTAAACATTACCGACTCCGTTGCGGGCTGGCAAGCCAATAACAATCCGACGATCGCGTGCTTGGCGGCGGGAACGGACACGTTCAACGCGCGTAGCGCAAGCGGTTCGGAGATCAAGGCGTATGCGGTCAAGCAAAAAGACGGTAACATTTTGCAGGCGATACGTACGGCTAACAAGCGGTTCTTCTACGCAATGTCGCGCTCCAACCTTATCAACGGAATGACGGCGGAGATGGAGGACACGGAGTTCACGCCGTGGTGGAAGCCCGCAATTACGGCGGTCACGGTCGTGCTCGGCGTAGTCGCGGCGGCGGCGCTCGGCATGATGATAGCGAGTATCGTTCTCGACGAAAAACGTAAAAAGGAGGGCGATAATGACGGCGCAATGGATAAAGAATAAATGTCGCTTGCAATTGTTCAAGGACAGGACGGCGGGATTTTGGCTGGGGCTTGCCGCGGCGGCGGTGTTGCTCGTAGCCGACGTGCTGTACATCGCTTTGGATGTAGGCGACGACGTGACTTTTTCGGCGACTGCCTTCGCGCTCATACTCGTCGGCGCGCTGTTCATGACGCTCGACGTACTGTTCGATTGGCAGTTCGTGCCGATCGTGTCGGTCGCGCTGTGCTCGGTGGGATTCGGTCTGCAACTTTGCCCCGCTTTGGAATCCTATTCGGACATCATAAACGAGGTCAACTTCGTCGGCGGCAACGCAAAGCTCGCGGTCGCGTTTTCGGCGGTGTTTGCGGTAGGCGTTATCGCCATGATCGTTTCGACGTTTATGTCGAGAGTAAAACAAAAATGATCGTCGGTCACCGACGAGGTCGTGCGGCGTTGCGGTATTGTTACCGTTGCGCCGCACTTTTTTATGAAAACTCTTGTGTTTGCCGTGCGATTATGTTAGAATACGTATATACGGTTCGCGTGCGGTCGTCCGCGGACATCGAATAAACAAAAAAGCGGTCGCGCGTCGACCGAAAAGGCGGAAATACGGTGACGGAAAAGAAATACATACTCGCGCTCGATCAGGGTACAACGAGTTCGCGCGCGATAGTTTTCGACGATAAAGCAAACGCGGTGTCGACTGCGCAGTCGGAATACGCGCAGATATATCCGCGCGACGGGTGGGTGGAGCACGATCCGTCGGAGATATATTCGTCGGTGGCGGCTGTCGCGTCCGAAGCGCTCGCCCGCGGCGGGCTCAATCGCGGCGACCTCGCGGCGATAGGGATCACCAATCAGCGCGAAACCACGGTCGTTTGGGATAAGACTACGGGCGCGCCCGTATATAACGCCATTGTTTGGCAGTGTCGGCGCACCGCCGATGCGTGCGACAGACTCAAAAAAGCGGGTCGCGCACCGATGATAGCCGCCAAAACGGGATTGCCCGTCGACGCATATTTTTCGGCGACCAAGCTGGCTTGGATACTCGACAACGTCGACGGCGCGCGCAAACGCGCGGAACGCGGCGAACTGCTTTTCGGCACTGTCGACACGTATCTCATGTGGAAACTATCCGCGGGCAAGATATTCGCGACCGACTACACCAACGCATCGCGCACCATGTTGTTCGACATACATACGCTCGATTGGGACGACGAGCTTTTAAAGCTTTTCGGCATACCGCGCGGCATGTTGCCGCAAGTAAAGCCGTCGGGGAGTTTGTTCGGCTATACCGATGCGGATGTTTTCGGCGCGCGCGTTCCGATAGCGGGCGTGGCGGGCGACCAACAGTCGGCGTTGTTCGGTCAACGCTGTTTCGCGCGCGGAACGAGTAAATGCACGTTCGGCACGGGCTGTTTTTTACTGACCAACACGGGCGACACTGCGATAGAAAGCAGGCACGGGCTCATAACTACGCTCGCGGCGGGGCTCGACATGAAGCCGCAGTATGCGCTCGAAGGCAGTGTGTTCGTCGGCGGTGCGGTAGTTCAGTGGTTGCGCGACGAACTGCGCGTCATTCGTACGGCGGCGGAGTCCGAAGAATATGCGGACAAAGTTTCCGATACGCTCGGCGTGTACGTCGTGCCTGCGTTTGTGGGGTTGGGCGCGCCGTATTGGGATCCGTACGCGCGCGGTATTATAACGGGCATAACGCGCGGCACGACGCGCGAGCATATCGTTCGCGCCGCGCTCGAAAGCATTGCGTATCAAGTGCGCGATCTGCTGTCCGCTATGGAAAAGGACTTGGGCGAACCTGTTAAGCGGCTCGCAGTCGACGGCGGCGCGGCGGCTAACGATTTTTTGATGAGATTTACCGCGGACGTTTGCGCGCGTAACGTCGTGCGCCCGTCCGTCGTGGAAACCACCGCGCTCGGCGCGGCGTATCTTGCGGGGCTTACCGTCGGCGTTTACGATACGGAAATGTTTGAAAAATCGCGCATCGGCGACGTGGTTTTTGCGCCGCAGTCGGACGACGGTACGAGAAAGCGGTTGATCGACGGCTGGGAACAAGCGGTAAAAAGAGCGAGAAATTAGGAAGAAGGATGCGTAATGCATAATTAATGACCACTGCGGGGTAAGAGAGAATTCGGAATTGGGAATTCGCAATTATGGTCGATTGAGTATAGTGCGGCTGACGCCTGGATCTCTCCGCTACGTGCGCAAAGCGCACTTCGGTCGAGATGATGGGGAATATGATTTGGCTACTCTTTCTTATAATAGATCAATAGGATAAGAAAAAGAGTTGTCGTTCTTTATATAGGAAAGGCAATCCACAACAAACACCCCCATCATTTCGAGCGGAGCAAGTGAAGAAGCGCAACGAATACAAACGAAATTTACAATTGCAAGATATAGTTTATCGTAACAAAAAACTACGCGTAGCCTTCGGCTACCGAGAAATCAAGGCGAACCGCCGCATAGTGAACGAGTAATTCGGAATTCGAAATTATGGTTGATCAAATATTAATGCGGCTAACGCCTGTATCTCTCCACTACACTCGCTGACGCTCATTACGGTCGAGATGATGGGGTGAGTGATATGTGATACACTATGCGATTTTTGTCATTCTGAGCGAAGCGAAGAATCGCATCCTTATAAATAAAATAATGTAGAGATCTTTCACTGCGCTTCGCTTGTTCGGGATGACAAAGAAACGACGCCGCGCCTTGTTCGGAATAAGGCTACGCCTTGCTACGTAGGACAAAAAACGGTGGTACGCTACGCTTGTTCGGAATAGTCAGCGGATATTACGTAGGACAAAGTAAAAACAGATGAACATTACGCCTGTTTGGAAAGGTAAAAGTGATATACACTGCACCTGTGCGGAATAAGACTTTCCGCTGTCGAGAAATCTTTAACGCAGTCCAAAGCTAACGCTTGATTTTGCACGGGCATAATGCTACAATATCTTATACGGAAATACGGTCGCATCGAGCTATGAGATATAAGATAACATTATCATACGACGGCACGGGCTTTTGCGGTTGGCAAAGCCAGCCTAACGGCGAGAGCGTGCAGGACTCGGTCGAGCAGGCGGTGTATAAGCTGTTCGGCGAGCGTTCGCGTGTCGTCGGGTCGGGTCGGACGGATGCGGGAGTGCATGCGCTCGGACAGGTCGCGCACTTCGATTGCGAAAAACGGTTACCGCTTAAAAACGTAACGGGCGGGCTTAATGCGTATTTGCCGCGCGCGGTCAGGATTGTCGATGCGGAGCTTGCGGACGCGCGGTTCGACGCGCGCAAGAGCGCCAAGCAAAAGACGTATTTGTATTTGATGTATGCGGGCGCGGCGTTGCCCGTACTAAACGACAGGGTCTTGTTCTTGCCCGAAATGCCGAATATGCAAAAGCTCGACGCGCAGGCGAAAAAGCTTATAGGCACGCACGATTTCGCCACGTTCATGGCGGCGGGCGGCGGTGCGAAAACGTCGGTGCGCACGGTGTACGACGCGCATTTCGAGCAGAGCGGGCGGTTTATGCGGTTTTACATTACGGCGAACGGGTTTTTGTATAATATGGTGCGTATCATCGTCGCGCAGTTGTTAAAATCGGAGCGCGGCGAAGCGGATATCGCCGAGCTTTTGGAAAAGCGCGACAGGAGCTTTGCCAAAGAGCTTGCGCCTGCGTGCGGATTGTATTTGCACGACGTGGTGTACGGTGGCGGAAATGAATAGCGCCGGGTATTTTTTCGAATACATGCGCGCGCTGTTGGGCGAACGGTTCGACGCGTTTGTCGACGCTTACGAGCATAAACCGCGACATAAAGCGTTGCGCGTCAATACGCTCAAAGCGTCGGTCGAGCGGTTTACAGAGCTTGTCGGCGAGCCGCTTGAACGCAATCCGTTGTGCGACACGTCGTTTTACCGCGACGTAAAGCCGTCGCTCGATCCGCTGTATCATGCGGGGCTGTACTACATGCAAGAACCGTCCGCGTCGGCGGCGGTCGCGGCGTTTGCGCCGTTTATAGGCGAGCGAGTACTCGATCTTTGCGCCGCGCCCGGCGGAAAAGCCACGCAAGCCGCGCAAGCGATGAACGGCGACGGGATATTGTTTTGCAACGATCCCGAACACAAGCGCGTCAAGGCGCTCGTCGAAAATATCGAGCGGTTGGGTATAGTAAATGCCGTCGTGACGTGCAATACCGCGTCCGACTATCGCCGCGCGGGGTTCGACGGATATTTCGATACGTTGATCGTCGACGCGCCGTGTAGCGGCGGCGGCATGATGCGGTACGAGAACGTGCCGTATTCGGCGGACATCGTTGCGGGCTGTGCGGCGCGCCAACGCGAGATATTGCGCGACGCCGTGCGACTTTTGGCGCACGGCGGGCATATGCTTTACAGCACCTGCACGTTTGCAAAGGAAGAGAACGAGGATAACGTCGGTTTTTTGCGGTCGCTCGGCATGGAAACCGTAGATATCCCGTTGTTGCCGTCTACCGAGCGCGGGATAGGAGAAAAGGACGCGCGACGCGTGTATCCCATGAATTTCGACGGCGAGGGACATTTTTATTGCGTGCTTGTAAAGACGGCGCGCGGCGCGGAATGCGGCAAACCGCCTATGCGTAAAAAGCGCGGTAAAGTCGTCGTCAACAAGCTCGCGCTCGATACCGTGGTGATATTCAAGCGCGTACTGCTCCCTATCGAGCCGCCCGAACTCGACGGCTTGAACGTCTCGCGTATCGGCGTACCCGTTTTCGCGGACGGCAAAGATCCGTCGCACGCGCTCGTTCACGCGCTGTCCGCCGAGAAGCTTGCGCAGTTCGGCACGGTCGATATTTCCGATCGCGCGGGCGAGTATATTCGCGGCGTGCAGTTGGAGCATGACGCGTCGAGCGGGTTTGCGGCGGCGACGGTCTGCGGGTTCGCGCTCGGTGTCGTCAAGTCCGCGCCGACGGGAAACGGCGTGAACGCGCTCAAAAACAAGTATCCTAAAAATCTGCGCGTTTAGCGCGTTAAATAAAGGAGTTTAACATGGAACATCAAAAAAGCATTACCGTCACCAAAACGGCGAGCGCGCAGGCGAGCGCCAACAAGGTGAGCATTACCGTGACCGTCACGGGCGAAGCCAAAAAGTCCGCGGCGGCTATCGAACTTGCCGACGAAAAGGCGAGCGAGCTCGTAAAGGCGTTCGAGCGGTTCGGCGACGGCGTGACGCTAGGTGCGGGCGGGATTAACGTCGGGGCGACGTATTCCGATCGCAAGGTAGCGGGATACCGAGCGACGCGTACTTTTGCCGCGTCCTTCGCCTACGATAAGGAAACGGTCGTCAAGGTTTTGGACGCGCTCGGCGAGCTTCCCGTCGAGTGGCGCGTCGCGTTCTCTTTCGAAGACGACGGCAGCGAGCGCACGCGGTTGTTGCGGTCAGCCGTGACCGAGGCGAAAGCGGATGCAAAAACGATAGCCGATGCTGCGGGCGTCAAGCTCGGAACGCTCGTTAAAGTCGAGTACGCGCCGTCGTTTGATAGACCGGTCATGCTCCGCGCGGCGTCGTTCGGCGAGAATGCCGCCGCACCCGAACAAATTTCGCTATCGGAAACGGTCGTTTGTTCTTGGGATATCGCATAGCATAATACGGCGAATTCAAAATGCGCTCCGAACGGGCTTGCCTTTTCCGAGCGTATTTTTATTTGGAAAAATCTTAAAAAACGCTTGACAAATCTTCCGCGCGGATATATACTGTGGATATTGGTTGCTTATTGCTAACCAAAGTTGTGAACGGCGAACTAAAAGTTCGTCAAAGGAGCATGCAATGCCGTTATCGCAGGCGGAAATGGGCGAATCGATGTTGGTAGTACGCGTCGTCGGTGACGAAAAGACGCGCAGACATCTCGGAAGCTTGGGTATAATGTCGGGCGCGGAGCTTATGCCGCTGTCGCTTACCGGCGGAGATATGATAGTGCGCGTTCGCGATTCGCGCATTGCGCTTAACGGCGCCGTCGCGCAAAGCATATTTGTGCGCAAGCGTCCGGCATAAGCGAAAATTTTTTTAGTTATCGGTTAGCTATTGCTAACATAAATTAGTTATTGTGAACCGCGTGGCGGTTTGCACGGAGGCGGTATGGAAAAAAGGTTGTCGGAGCTTGCCGTGGGAGAAGCGGGGAGCGTTGCAAGGGTGTCGGGCGACGGGCGTATACGTCGGCGGTTGTTCGACATGGGGATCACGCCGAGCGCGGAGATCGTCGTGCGCAGGCTCGCGCCGCTCGGCGATCCTATGGAAATAACGGTGCGCGGTTACGAATTGACGTTGCGCAAAAGCGAAGCGGAATGCGTTATAATGAATGCGTGATAATGAATGCGGAATTAGGAATTGACGGACAATTAAGAATGCGTAATGCGTGATTGCGGTCAATTTACTATTTATGCGGCTGACGCCCGGATCTCACTGCTACGTGCGCAAGCACACTTCGGTCGAGATGATTGGGAGAATTCGGAATTAGGAAAGCACCCGGAATTAAGGTCGTAAGTATTGGTGCGGCTACGCCTGGATCTCTCCACTACACTCGCATACGCTCGTTTCGGTCGAGATGATGGGGTGGATGGAACGGCTTTGCTATGCTAGATTAGAACTGTTCATTCTGCATTCTTAATTACCCATAATTCCGCACTTGTTATTTCATATTCGCAACTCATAAATTTGATTCTATAAAGGAGCAACCATGAAAATCGCATTGATAGGCAATCCCAACAGCGGGAAAACGACGTTGTTCAACCGTTTGACGGGCAGTACGGCGCACGTAGGAAATTGGGCGGGCGTTACCGTGGAAAAACGCGAAGGCGTTTATCGCGGACTGAAAAGGCAAATCGCCGAGCGCATGGAGATCGTCGATCTGCCCGGCATATACTCGCTTTCGCCGTATACGCCCGAAGAGATCGTGTCGCGCAACTATATGATCGACGAGAACCCCGATCTTGTTATAAACATAGTCGACGCAACCAATCTCGAACGCAATCTGTATCTTACGACGCAGGTATTGGAGAGCGATATTCCCGTTATCGTTGCGCTAAATATGATGGACGCGGTCAAGCGCGCGGGCGACGAGATAGACGTATCGGCGCTCGAACGCGCGCTCGGCGTACCCGTTGTGCCGATAAGCGCGTTAAAAGGCGGCGGCATAAAGGAGCTTATGCTGAAAGCCGTGGCAACAAGCAAAACAACGCGGCGCGGCGTCAGCGTTTTAGCCGATCTCGAATATTATAAGATAGCGCAAAGGATATGCGATACGCTTACGGTCGAGCGCATTTCCGATCCGCTATTCCATGCGGTAAAGCTATTTGAAGGCGACGAGGCGGAGCGTAAGCGTTTTCCCGGGATAGCGAGTTCGCTGGATGAACTTAAACCCAAGCTTCCCGACAACGGTTACGACGGCGATTTCGAGGCGTACGTCGCGGACGCGCGTTACCGCTATATAGCGAAAAACTATTCGCCGTGCTTAAAGCGCGGCACGCACGAAAAAAAGCAGTCGCGCTCGGATAAAGCGGACAAGGTCCTGACGCACCGCGTGTGGGCGATACCTATTTTTATACTGATCATGTTCGCGGTGTTCCACGTGACGTTCAGCGAAGATATATTGTTCCTTAATTCGCTGTTCGGCGTTAAAGTCACTAACGAAACGTTTGCATCGATACTCATGGTCGAGGCGGGCGATGTGGGCGTGCCGAGCTTGGGCGTGTGGTTGCAAAGCCTTTTGGGTTGGTGTACGGGCAGTCTTACAGACGTCGTAGCGGGTGCGTTCGAGTCTGTCGGTTACGACGGCTGGGCGGCGGGATTTTTGTGCGACGGACTGTTGTCGGGGCTTGACTCGGTGCTTAGCTTTATTCCGCAAGTGTTGTTGCTGTATTTGTTCCTTTCCATACTCGAAGATACGGGTTATATGGCGCGCGTCGCGTTCATACTCGACCGCGCGTTCCGCAAGCTCGGTCTGTCTGGCAGAGCGTTTATGCCGCTACTGATGTGTTTCGGTTGCGCGGTACCCGGCATAATCGCGACAAAGGCGTTGGAGGACGAAAAGGAACGTCGGCTCACGATCATGCTTTCGCCGTTCTTTTCGTGCGGGGCTAAGCTTCCGATATGGGCGACGTTCGCGGGCGTGATGGCTAATACGTACTGGAACGGGTTCGGCGATCTGACGGTGTTCATTATGTACTTTATGGGCATTGCCGTGGCGATACTTGCCGCGTTCATACTGAGATCGACCGTCATGAAAGGCGATCCGCCGCCGTTCATCATGGAATTGCCCGCATACCGCCGTCCGCAGTTAAGGTCGACAGCGTTGCATCTTTGGGATAAGCTCAAACACTTTTTAGTGCGCGCAGGCACGGTGATCGCCGCGTCGATAGTCGTCATTTGGTTCTTGTCGTCGTTCGGCAAGGGCGGGTATTGCGACATAAACGACAGTATTCTCGCGTACATAGGAAAAGGCTTGCAGTACATTTTCTATCCCGTGTTTGCCGCACCCAACGGGTTTGTGAGCGCGACGGCGCAAAACGAATATGCTTGGCGGTTCGTCGTTGCGGCTATCACCGGACTTATCGCCAAAGAAATGGTCGTTGCGACGCTGGGCACGCTTGCGGGACTTGACGGCGACGCGATACTCGAAGGCTCGGCGAGCGGATCGGATCAAGCGGCGTTCGAGTCCATGCTCGGCTCGATGCACCCTGCGGCGATGTTCGCATACATGGCGTTCAATCTGTTCAGCGTGCCGTGTATGGCGGCGGTCGGCGCGGCGATAGGCGAACTCAACTCGCGCAAGCGGTCGGCGCAGGCGATAGGATTTTGGCTGTTGACGGCGTACGTCGTGAGCTTCGTAGTGTTCTGGCTGGGCAACTTCAATACGTACATGATGCCCATGAGCGTGGTCGTGCTCGTTATCATAGCGGCGCTTATCGGATTCTTGACGTATAGGCTTATCAAAAAGAACAAGGCGGCGCGGGCGGCGACTACTGTCGGCGCGGCGATGGAAACAGTCGCAGTCGACGGGGAAAGAAAGGAGAACGACGAATAATGGATATAAGCTTGTTGGCATTCAATGCGTTGGCGGTGGAGATCCCCGCGATAATATTGATAATTGCGCTCGTGGGCGGCGTGATCGGCTGGCGCATATTCAAAAAAGTACGGGCAAAAAAGAGCGGCGGAAACGGCGGCGCGTGCGGTTGCGGTTGCAACGGTTGCGCGGCGAGCGGATCGTGTCCGTCGGCTAACCGAAAGCCGACCGTCGATGACGACGTTATGCCCGAGATAAACGTTCAGTCTAACGTTACGTGCGATTTTTCTGACTTGATCGAATAAGCGCCGTTTGTATCGAGCAGATAAAGTTTATCGAAGTCTAAAACCGAAGTAAAGCCGTCAAACCAATGTAAGCGACCGCCGAATTTTTTCGGCGGTTTTGATATGATCGGAATTATTTTCGAAATAAGTATTGACTTTGATCGGATATATGGTATAATTTATGTATAGCTGTACACGCGCTATATTTTCGGATACTACGGCAAGGAGAAAATGATGAAAAGCAGGTTGGTGTTGGGGATAATCGTTTTAGCGTGCGCGATAGGGATATGCGCATGCGGCGTCGCGCCGAGCGACGGTTCGGAATTTCCGCATGAACACGAGTTCGGAGTATATACGTACAACAACGACGCTACGTGTATTTCCGACGGAACGGAAACGGCGACATGCGTCGGTTGCGACGTAAAGGATACGCGCATTAAGACGGGTTCTTTAAATTCAAACGCGCACAAATACATTGATTATTTTTGCGTATATTGTTCCGAGTTCGACAAAAACGCGTCCGAAACAACTTGCTTGATTTACGAAGATAACGTCGACGGCACTTGCTCGGTAGTCGGTTGCGCCGATAAACGTATCAAGTACGTAAAGATTCCCGAAACGCACGACGGCAAAAGCGTAACGAAAGTCGGATCGAATGCGCTTGCTTATTCCGATATCGTATATGCGATATTGCCGAGCGGGATAACGGATATACGATACGGCGCTTTCGGATATTGCAAAAGCTTGATCGGCATCGACATACCGCAAAGTGTGACGAGTATCGGCTCCGAAGCTTTTCTGTCGTGTGAGCGCGTAAAGAGTATAACGTTACCCGACGGTATTGCGTCGATACAAAACGATACTTTTAAAGATTGTGCCGCTCTTGTCGAAATTAATATGCCGAGCGAGTTAGTCGAAATAGGCGAAGGGGCGTTTAGCGGATGTGCAAGCTTGCGCGGCGAGATCGTCGTACCCGACGGAGTTGTCGGTATAGGGCAATCTGCGTTCGACGGTTGTGCGAGTTTGACTGCCGTATCGTTGCCGGAAGGGCTTGCCGCCATAGCCGATAAAACGTTTTACGGTTGCGAATCGTTATCGAGCGCAAATATTCCCGAAAGCGTACAAACCGTCGGTATGTACGCGTTTATGAACAGCGGGCTTAAAGATTTGTTTATTCCCAAAAGCGTATCATATATTTTTCAGGACGCGTTTCGCGGTTGCGGTAAGCTCGAAAGCATAACCGTCGACGGAGAAAATTTGTTATATAAAAGCGTCGATAATTGCCTGATAGAGATACGCAATAAATGGTTGCTTCTCGGTTGTAAAAACAGCGTTATACCGACGGACGGAAGCGCCGTGTCGATAGAATGGTATGCGTTTAGCAACATTGCGGAGCTTACGAGCGTGGAGATACCTTTGAGTATAAACAGAGTTTGGGGCGCGTCGTTTTACGGTTGCGACAATATATCGAGCTTGACGGTAGCAAAAGGTCATGCCAAATACATCGGTGTGGGTAATTGTATAATAGACACCGAGCGCAAGACTTTGGTAGCGGGTTGCAAAAACAGCGTTATACCCGACGACGGCAGTATAACCTCGATAGGTGAAAACGCGTTCGAGGGTTGCGGTATTACGGAATTGGATCTGCCGCGCGGTATTACGGATATCGGGCAATATGCTTATGCGGATTGCCGTAATTTGACGGTGATCGAGATAGGCGGCGACGTAAATAATATAGGGCGTTGCGCGTTTTACGGATGTTCGGGCTTGACCGACGTTATCGTCGGCGACGGAGTGAAAAGCATCGGCGATAAAGCTTTCGGCAATTGCGACGGCATTAGACGCGTTTCTGTCGGTAGCGGAACGGAGAGTATCGGTGCGAGCGCATTTTATATGTGCTTTGCGCTTGAAGAAGCGGTTTTAGGCGCGAATATAAAAAGCATAGGCATGGCGGCATTTGCCTATTGTTGGGGCTTGACGCGCATAGAGATACCTATGTCCGTACAAATCGTTGGACATGATATTTTCGATAATTGCGCCAATCTGACGATTTATTGCGAAGCCGCATCAAAGCCGGACGGGTGGCAATACGATTGGAGTTCGGGTAAGTCCGTCGTATGGGATTGCGGAACTAACGATAAGGACGAAAACGGTTACGCTTTTGTTACGGTGGGCGACGTTGTGTACGGTGTAAAGAACGGTACTGCTTGCGTGTTTGCATGTAGGACTACCGCAGTAGGAAAAGTCGTGATTGCGGATAAAGTGCAATACGGCGGCGACGAGTGCAGTGTGACGGATATCGTTAAATACGCGTTTTATAATTGCAAGCTCGTAACCGAAGCGCACTTGCCGAATAGCTTGCTTAAAATCGAACGCTATGCGTTTTGCGCCTGCGACAATTTAAACAAATTGGTATTCGGCGGCAGTAAGGAAGATTGGGGCGCGATAGACAAGGACGAGTTTTGGGGCGCTTTTTTAACAGGTGTGTTTAATATAGAATGCGCCGACGGCGTTGTAGATCGTTAAATGTGCTAAACGTGTTTTAATAAGTTTTGAAAACATTATGAAAATTATTGACAAATACAAATAATTATGCTATTATGGATATACAAGTTTTGGAAACAGCTTGTTGTTTGTGGCTGTACCCATACCCGATGCCTTAGCCGGTCGTTTTTAAAATTTGAATAATAAAAGGAGTGCGTAATTATGACTGACAAGGTATTGACTTGCAGAGACTGCGGCAAAGAGTTCACTTTTACCGCCGGCGAGCAAGAGTTTTATGCGGAAAAGGGTTTCGAACACGAGCCTACGCGTTGCCCCGACTGCCGCAAGGCGTACAAGGCACAGCGCGCCGCAATGCGCAACAAAAACAACGACCGTCGATAGAGCATTCAAACACCCGTAATTGTTGCGGGTGTTTTTTGTATACGGTAAATCTCCGTTGCGTGCGGGGATTTTTTATTGCTTTTTTTGATTTTCGGCGTATTTCGCAAACCGTTGACAAATCGCGAAAATTGATGTATATTATTTGACGGAACATTGTGAATTTTTGCAGGGGAGGTTTTGCAAATATGAAACTCGAACTTACCGTTAATTTCGGCGGGGATTGGATATTAAAGCACCGCAACGACGACATTTTGCCGATCGATCGTACGGTCGCGATATTGTGCGGGCTGTTTCCGACGGCTAAAATAGTAGATACTTCGTTCGTGTCCGCAACGATCGCGGCGGATACCGAGCTTGACGAGAGCGGCGCGACGGCGGCTGTCAACGGCAAGCTCGTCGACGAATACGGCTCGGCGCTCGACGATTCGGGCGTTGCCGTAACGGCGCGAATTTTGACCGACGAGCAGTTCGACGTGATCGGCGGCGAAGCGTCGACGGGCGAGAGCGCCGCGACGGTCGCTTTCGGTATGTCGCAGGCGCAGGAGTCGGAACGGGCGGAAACGCAGTCGGAGCCGCATCCCGTGCCGCACGGCGGAGCATATTCGCGATTTTTCGGCAACGGGCAAGACGCCGAACGTGCCGACGGCGAGAGCAAAAGATCGTCGGTCGACGAGATACTCGGCGAAGTCGACAGACTCGCCGGTTCGTCCGAGTTTAAAGCGCTTTGTCACGAGATAGCCGAAGTCGCGCCCGTACTTATAAAAAACAAAACGACGGACGCGTTTGTTTCGCGCTGTTATTTGTTCGTCGTAAACGACGGGTGCGGGCTTTCGGACGATCTCGCGTTGCTCGCTCGGCTTATAGATGCGACCGGCATAAAAAAGATGGCGACGGCGCGACCTGTGGTAGAGTGTGCGCTCGGTCCCGCCAAAGAGGACGACGAACCGTTCGAGAGCGTCGTGCGCATGCTCAAAATGGCGGAGATGAGCGCCGCGGGGCAGATACTGAGCATAGACATCAGCGAATGGCTCAATTCGACGGACAGTCGGTATTTCAAGAATTTTCTCAAACAGCTGTCCAAGCAGTCGATGATGATACCCGTTTTCAACGTGCCGTATGTGGATAAGTACGTGCAGGACAGGCTGTATAGATCGCTTAACGATATTTTGTTCGTGCGGAGCGTCGTTGTACCGCCGTATACCCGCGACGAACTCGAACAGTATGCCGAGCGCACGTTCGCGCATTACGGTTACACGTTAACGAAAGCGGCGTGGCAAGCGTTTTTCGCGCGAATAGACGACGAACGCGCCGACGGCAGATTTTACGGTTTGGATACCGTAGTCAAGGTCGTCAAGGAGCTTGTTTACGCCAAGCAGTTATATGACGTTAAGCATAAAAACCAGACGGACGCCGAAGCGCGGCGTATCAACGGCAAAGCCGCCGAGCCGATCTGCGCGGGCATCGACACGTCCGAATACGGCGTACAATCGTTAAAGCGTTTGGTCGGTAGCGAGCGTATAGAACAGCGCGTCAACGAGATAGTCGCGCAGATCGAGCTTGCGGTCAAGTCGGGCAAGGAGCGCCCGTGCATCCATATGCAGTTCGTCGGCAATCCCGGAACGGGCAAGACGACCGTCGCGCGCATTGTGGGCAAGATACTCAAAGAGCGCGGCATACTTTCGGTCGGGAACTTCTTCGAGCATTCGGGTAGAGATTTCTGCGGCAGGTACATAGGCGAGACCGCGCCCAAAACGTCGGGAATGTGCCGCGATGCGTACGGCTCGGTCATGTTTATAGACGAGGCGTATTCGCTGTATCGCGGCGACGGCAACGACCGTGATTTCGGGCGCGAAGCGCTCGACACGCTTATCGCCGAGATGGAAAATCACCGCAGTGATTTTGTAGTGATAATGGCGGGCTACACCGACGATATGAAAAAAATGACGGAAGGCAATGCGGGGCTTGCCAGCCGCATGCCGTATACCGTCGAGTTCCCCAATTTCGATAAGGAACAGCTTTTCGAAATATTCAAGTCGATGTCGTCGAAGTTCGATTGCGATGCGGATATGTATGCCGATGCGCAGAACTATTTCAACGCCATTCCCGACGACGTGCTTGCGTCCAAAGAGTTCAGTAACGCGCGGTTCGTGCGCAATCTGTTCGAGCGGACTTGGGCGAAAGCGTCCATGCGTTGCCAGTTGAACGGCTTGTCGAAGGTCGTTATGACAAAGAACGATTTTACGAGCGCGATCAACGACGGCGAATTCAAGTTCGATACCAAAAAGAAAAATCGTATAGGGTTCGGTGTGGCGGCGGAATAAACGGTAATTAATGACCCCTGCGGGGTGAGAGAATTCGGAATTCGGAAAGCGGAATGCGGAATTACGGTCGACTTATAGTTATGCGGCTAACGCCTAGATCTCTCCACTACACTCGCTGACGCTCGTTTCGGTCGAGATGATGGGGGGGAGTGGTTTGACTATTCAACATATTATTTTTTCATCCTGAGCGAAGCGAAGAATCTCAACCTTATAAATAATAAATAAAGATGAGATTCTTCACGGCGCTACGCTTGTTCAGAATGACAAAACAGTGGTGCGCTACGTTCAGAAACAAAACAGTGATACACTATGCTTGTTCAGAATAAGGCTACGCCTTGCTGCGTAGGACAAGAAACGGTGGTACACTACTCTTGTTAAGGATGACAAAAAACAGTCAATGCGCTTCGCTTGTACGGAATAAAGCTACGCCTTGTTGCGTAGGATAAAAGCGGTAGAACGCTACGCGTGTTTGTGTAAAGCTTTGCTTTGCTTAGTAATACAAAAACAGAACTTTTGCCGACAAAAGTTGTTTGCATGCGTGTCGATATTGCCGTGCTTTGCGCTTTTATTAAAATATTATCGAAAATATTGTTTTAACGGTATAAAATCATTTGACACGGTTGACTTTGAGTGATATAATAACAAAATGCGTAGTATGCCCTAATGGCGTACGTAGCGTAAATTACAATAAAGAGAGCAGATTCGGTTGTTGATCACTGTTTTCATTCAATAAGCGTCGAATGCGGGTCGGTATGTTATCGCTCCGCTTTTGTCGCGCTTTCTTATTTGTGATCTTGTTTTACGGCGCGGGCGCGTCGGACGAATATTAAATATTCGGAAAAACGGAAATAACCTTTTTAGGAGTTTGTATGGCTGAGAGAAAAATTTCCAAAGTGAAATACGGCAATACCGAGCGCATGAGCTTTGCGCAGATCCACGAAGTTATCGATATGCCGGATCTGGTCGAGGTGCAGAAAAAGTCTTACAACGACTTTATCGAGAACGGCATCAGGGAAGTTCTTAGGGATTTTTCGCCGATCACAGACTATTCCAACCGTGTCGAGTTGTTTTTCGAGGATTACTATCTCGGATACAAAGACGGAAGCAATCAAAAGCGCAATTATAATGAAAAGGAGTGCAAAGATCGCGACGCGACGTTTGCCGTTCCTTTGTACGTAAAAGTGCGCTTGCGTAATTGCGAAACGGACGAATCCACGCGGTCGGAAGTGTACATGGGCGATATGCCGCGCATGACTCCGACGGGTTCGTTTATAATCAACGGCGCGGAACGCGTGGTCATAAGCCAGCTCGTTCGTTCTCCCGGCGTGTATTTCGATTACAAAAAGGACGTCAAGACCGGTCAAGCGCATTACAGCGCGCAAAATATCCCGTCGCGCGGCGCGTGGTTGGAATTCGAAGAGGATTCGGCGGGCGTTTTGTGGGTGCGCGTGGATCGTCAAAAGAAGGTCCTTGCCACCGTGCTTTTGAGCTGTCTTTCGGCTGTTACGGAGGGCGGGTTCGGCACCGAGGAAGCGCTCAAACGTATATTCAACAACGATCCCATAATGGAAGTCACTTGCGCGCGTTACGGCGACAAGGAGGACAAGCACGCGCTCGACGAAGAACGCGCGTTGTTGGAGCTTAACCATAAGCTCAGAAGCGGCGAAACGCCCACCATAGATTCCATAAAGACGTTTATATACGGTATGTTTTTCGACCGACGCAAGTACGACATTTCGCGCGTCGGACGTTATAAATACAATAAAAAGCTGGCGCTTCGTTATCGCGTCGACGGCTATCGCGTCGCGCGCGACGTCATCGACGAGAACGGCGTCGTGTACGCGCGTGCCGAAAACAAGCAGACGCACACTTCGGCGGACGTGCTCACCGAGGAGCTCGCGGTCAAGATCCAAAATGCGGGCATAAACGAGGTTTGGGTGCTCACCGAGGACGGCGAAGAGTTTAACGTTATTTCCAATAATCACGTCGATCTTGCGGGGTATGTCGATTGCGACCCTCGCGAGCTCGGCATCAACGAGCATGTTTATTATCCCGCGCTCAAAGCGTTGATGGACGAAGCGGACGGCAACCGCGAAAAGCTCGCCGAGCTGTGCGCCAAGCACATCGACGACCTTATAGTCAAGCATATCGTCGTCGAGGACATCATAGCCACCGTCAACTATATAATGGGCTTGCACCGCGGGTTCGGCTCGTGCGATAATATCGACCACTTGGGCAACCGTCGCGTCCGCAGTGTGGGCGAGCTGTTGCAAAACCAATTCCGCATCGGCATGTCGCGTTTGGAACGCGTCGTGCGCGAGCGCATGCAGATACAGACCGAAACGGAGCTTTCCGCGCAGACGCTTATCAACGTGCGTCCCGTTTCGAGCGCGATCAAAGAGTTTTTCGGTTCGTCGCAGCTCTCGCAGTTCATGGACGAAACCAACCCCATAGCCGAGCTTACGCACCGCCGCAAGCTTTCGGCGCTCGGTCCGGGCGGACTTAACCGCGAACACGTTACGTTCGAGGTCCGCGACGTTCACTATACGCATTATTCGCGCATGTGTCCGATAGAAACGCCCGAAGGTCAAAACATAGGTCTTATATCGTCGTTGTCGAGCTATGCGCGTATCAACGAGTACGGATATATAGAAGCGCCGTACCGCAGGGTGGACAAGCAGACCCATCAAGTGACGGATATCGTCGATTACTTGCCTGCGGACGAAGAGGACCGCTACATGATAGCGCAGGCGTCCGAGCCGCTCGACGAAAACAACCGTTTTGTCAAAGAGCGCGTCATGATGCGTTACCGCGACCTTATAGGCGAAGTATCGCGCGAGCGTATCGATTACATCGACGTATCGCCGCGCCAAATGGTTTCGGTCGCTACCGCGCTCATACCGTTCCTTGAAAACGACGACTCGCACCGTGCGCTCATGGCGTCCAACATGCAACGTCAGGCTGTGCCGCTGTTGAGAACGGAAGCGCCTATCGTCGGAACGGGCATCGAACACAAGATAGCCTACGACTCCGGCGTTATGGTCATAGCGCGCGCGGCGGGTACGGTAGACTATGTCGACGCCGACCGCATAATCGTCAAAGAGGACGGCGGCAACCGTCAAATGTATTTGCTCAAAAAGTTCGTCGGGTCCAACCAAGGCACGTGTATCAATCAACGCGCTATCGTCAGTAAGGGCGATCGCGTCGGCAAGGGGCAGGTGCTTGCGGACGGACATTCCACGTCGCAGGCGGAGCTTGCGCTCGGCAAAAACATTCTCGTCGGGTTCATGGGCTGGGAAGGCTACAACTACGAGGACGCTATCCTTATAAGCGAGCGCATAGCCAAGGACGACGTGTTTACTTCCATTCACATCAATAAACACGAAACCGAAGCGCGCGACACCAAGCTCGGCGCGGAGGAAATAACGCGCGACATACCCAACGTCAGCCCCGAAGCTCTTAAAAATCTCGACGAGGACGGCATCGTCCGTATCGGCGCGGAGGTCGGGTCGGGCGATATTCTCGTCGGCAAGGTCACGCCCAAGGGCGAGACCGATCTTACGCCCGAAGAACGTTTGTTGCGCGCCATATTCGGCGATAAGGCGCGCGAAGTGCGCGACACGTCGCTCAAAGTACCCAACGGCGAAGGCGGTATAGTCGTAGACGTCAAGGTGTTCACCCGCGCCAACCGCGACGAAATGAAGCCGGGCGTCAACAAGCTCGTTCGCGTGTACATCGCGCAAAAGCGTAAGATCTCGGTCGGCGACAAGATGGCGGGACGTCACGGTAACAAGGGAGTTATCTCGCGCGTATTGCCCGAGGAAGATATGCCCTTTATGGCGGACGGCACGCCGTTGCAGATCGTTCTCAACCCGCTCGGCGTTCCGAGCCGTATGAACATAGGTCAGGTGCTCGAAGTCCACTTGGGTCTTGTCGCGAAAGCGTTGGGCTGGAAGGTGGCTACGCCGGTGTTCGACGGCGCGATAGAGTCCGACATTCAAAAGCTGTTACAGGAAAACGGTTATGTTTCGCCCGAAGGCGACGTCGACGGCAAGATCCAAATGTACGACGGTCGTACGGGCGAGCCGTTCGAGAACCGCGCCACCGTCGGCTACATGTATATGTTGAAGCTCATCCACTTGGTCGACGACAAGATGCACGCGCGTTCGACCGGTCCGTACTCGCTCGTCACGCAGCAACCGCTCGGCGGCAAGGCGCAAAACGGCGGTCAGCGTTTCGGCGAAATGGAGGTCTGGGCATTGTACGCATACGGCGCGTCCAGCGTGTTGCAGGAGATAATGACGGTCAAGTCGGACGATATTGCGGGCAGAAGCAAAACGTACGACAGCATTATCCGCGGCATGGACATCTCCGAGCCGGGCATACCCGAATCGTTCAAGGTCTTGATCAAGGAATTGCAGGCGCTCGCGCTCGACGTAAAAGTGCTTACCGAGAACAAGGAAGAGATCGGCATAAAAGAGCTTATGGACGACGAGCCTGTGCTGTACGACGCCGAACCCACGCCTAAGCATTACGACGCGAGCCTGTTCGCGGAAGGCGACGATATCGGTATCGAAAACGATATTTTGGGCGGACTCGAAGACGAAGACGAAAAACCCGAAGCGAGCGGCGAGGGCAGTTTGTTCGGCGACGACGAAGTGGACTTCGACGATCCGTTCGACGACGTAAGGTTCGAGGACGACGAGGACTTCGGCGACGAAGGCAACGAGGAATAAAAGGAGAGCGGTATGTTTGAACTTAATAATTTCGATTCGATGCAGATCCGATTGGCAAGCCCCGACAAGATCCGCGAGTGGTCTTACGGCGAAGTTACCAAGCCGGAAACGATAAACTATCGCACGCAAAAGCCCGAAAAGGACGGATTGTTTTCCGAGCGTATTTTCGGACCGACCAAGGACTGGGAATGCTATTGCGGCAAGTATAAGCGCATTCGCTACAAGGGCGTCATATGCGACAAGTGCGGTGTGGAAGTAACCACGAGCAAGGTCCGTCGCGAGCGTATGGGGCATATCGAGCTTGCCGCGCCAGTAACGCATATTTGGTATTTCCGCGGCGTGCCCAGCCGTATCGGGCTTATACTCGACTTGCAGTTGAAGCAGCTCGAACAGGTCGTGTACTTCGTCAATTATATAGTGCTCGATCCCGGCATTACCGATCTTCAATACAAAGAGATAATCACGGACGACAAGCTCCGTCAGTATCAGGATCAATACGGACCCAAGGCGTTTAAGGTCGGCATGGGCGCGGAAGCCGTGCGTCAGCTGTTAAAAGATATCAACGTACAGGAAGAGTATGAGAAAATGCGCGAGGTCGTCGCCAACTCGTCGGGGCAGAAAAAGCTCCGCGCGATCAAGCGGCTCGACATACTCGACGCGTTCATGAAGTCGGGCGCAGAGCCGTCCTGGATGATACTCGACGTGTTGCCCGTGCTCCCGCCCGAACTGCGCCCCATGGTGCCGCTGGACGGCGGACGCTTTGCGACGAGCGATCTCAACGATCTTTACCGCAGAGTCATAAACAGAAACAACCGTTTGCGCAGGCTCATGGAGCTTGGCGCGCCGGACATAATCATACGCAACGAAAAACGTATGTTGCAGGAAGCGGTCGATTCGCTCATAGACAACGGTCGGCGCGGCAAGCCCATTTCGGGCGCGTCCAACCGCGAGCTTAAAAGCCTTTCGGGCTTGCTCCGCGGCAAACAGGGTCGGTTCCGTCAAAACCTTTTGGGTAAGCGCGTAGACTATTCGGGACGTTCCGTTATAGTCGTAGGACCCGAACTCAAATTCTATCAGTGCGGCGTGCCTAAGGAAATGGCGCTCGAACTGTTTAAGCCGTTCGTTATAAAAGAACTCGTCGCGCAGGGCAAAACGCACAACGCCAAAACGGCTAAGCGCATTGCCGAGCGCGCCGATGCGGACGTGTGGAACGTACTCGAAAAGGTCATAAAGGACCACCCCGTACTGTTGAACCGCGCGCCTACTCTTCACCGTCTCGGTATCCAAGCGTTCGAACCCGTGCTTGTGGACGGCAGAGCCATTAAGCTCCACCCGCTCGCGTGCGGCGCGTTCAACGCCGACTTCGACGGCGACCAGATGGCTATACACGTTCCGCTGTCGGTAGAAGCGCAGGTCGAGGCGCGCGTATTGATGCTCGCGCCCAACAACATACTCAAACTTTCGGACGGCGCGCCCGTGTGTTCGCCGACGCTCGACATGGTAATGGGCAGTTACTACCTTACCATGGATAAGCCGGGCTCCAAGGGCGAAGGCATGACTTTTGCCGACGCCGACGAAGCCAAGATGGCGTACTTCAACAAGCGTATCGAACTGCAAAGCAAGATCAACGTGCGTGCGGAGTTACCTGCGGAAGTCGTTAAAAACAGCGGCGTCGCCATACCCAAAGGCGCGGTCGCAGTCGAAGGGAAGTACCGTTGCACGGTAACGACCACGGTCGGCAGATTGATATTCAACGAGCCTATCCCGCAAGATCTCGGTTACGTCGTGCGCGACACTTACGAAAAACTGTTCGAGCCGGAGATCAATTTCTGCGTCAGCAAGGACGTTATCAAGAGCATCGTAAACACCGCGTTCAAGAAGAAGGGCGCGTCGGTCACGGTCGGCGTTCTCGACGCGATCAAGGACATGGGCTACAAATACGCGACGATCGGTTCGATAACCACGTCGGTATTCGATATGCACATACCGCAGGAAAAGTATGCTATACTCGACGCCGCCGAGCAGGAAGTCGTCAAGATCGAAAAGCTGTACGACCGCGGTTTCGTCACGGAGGACGAGCGCTACAACGCAGTCGTCAATATTTGGAACAAAGCCAACGACCAAGTCACGGCGGCATTGCAAAAGACGCTCGACGCGTATAACCCCATCAACATGATGGCGACGTCGGGCGCGCGCGGTAACATGAAACAGATAGGTCAGCTTTCGGGCATGCGCGGACTCATGCGTAACCCGCAGGGTAAAACGCTGGACGTGCCTATCCGCAGTTCGTTCCGCGAAGGCATGACCGTTTTGGAATACTTCATCTCCACGCACGGCGGACGCAAAGGTTTGGCGGATACCGCGTTAAAAACGGCGGACTCCGGTTATCTTACGCGTAGACTTGTCGACGTTGCGCAGGATGTTATAGTGCGCGAAGAAGACTGTTGCACGGACGGCGCGCCCAAGGGTATCGATACGTACGCGATCATGGACGGCAATCAGGTCATCGAAAAACTCGAAGATCGGCTTGCGGGCAGATACAGCGCCGAGCGCGTAGTCAATCCCAAAAACAGCAAGGAAGTACTCGTCGACGTTAACGAGATGATAAGCGAGCAGACCGCGAAGCGCATCGTCGAGTGCGGCATTACGCACGTAAAGATCAGAACGGTACTCACCTGTAAGTCCAAGCACGGCGTTTGCGCCAAATGCTACGGCAGAGACATGGCGGCGGCTACGCCGGTAAGGATAGGCGAGGCGGTAGGCATTATTGCCGCGCAGTCCATAGGCGAGCCGGGTACTCAGCTCACGCTCCGTACATTCCACATGGGCGGCGTCGCGACCGCGGACGATATAACGACCGGTCTGCCGCGTGTCGAAGAGCTGTTCGAAGCGCGCAATCCTAAGGGCGTTGCGGTACTTTCCGAACACGAAGGCAAAGTCAAGATCGTCGAAAAAGACGGCAAGCGCGACGTTATAGTCAAGCGCGACGACGGCACGGAGGACACGTATTCCATTCCGCACGGCGCGCACTTCAAGCCGTATATCCAAAACGGTGCGTATATCAAAACGGGCGACGCAATAACCGAAGGTCCGCTCAACCCCGGCGATATACTGCGTACAAAGGGCAGAAACGACGTTCAGGAATATATACTCAAAGAGGTTCAGTCGGTTTACCGCTCGCAGGGCGTCGACATCAGCGACAAGCACGTCGAAGTTATCGTGCGGCAAATGTTAAAGAAAGTCCGCGTCGAAAACAGCGGCGACACCGATCTGTTGCCGGGCGAGATGATCGATCTTGCGGTATTCGACGAAGCCAACAACAAGGCGATGGAAAACTACGGCAGACCGGGTATAGCCAAGCATACGCTTTTGGGTATAACCAAAGCCGCGCTCGCTACCGACAGCTTCCTGTCCGCCGCGTCGTTCCAGGAAACGGCGAGAGTATTGACCGAAGCCGCCATAAAGAGCAAGGTCGACCCGCTCATCGGTCTTAAAGAGAACGTCATCATAGGCAAGCTCATCCCCGCAGGTACTGGCGTCAAAATGTACAGGAACATTTATCCCGTCGAGCGCGCGCCGCAGGTCGCGGAGCCGCCCGCCGAGGAAGAAGTCGCCGCCGCCGAAGCGGCGGAATAATATTGTAAACACCGTTAAAAGGCATTTGCGAAAAGCAAGTGCCTTTTTTACGTATTTTGCGTATTCAAGACACGAATGCGGATATGCGCATATGCCGTTAAATCGTATATTGACAAATAGCGGTCGATGTGGTATAATACGGCATATATATTTGCGTATAAGGAGAAAATATGAAAAAGATCGTTCACTCGGCAATTTGTTTAGCGCTTGCGCTGTGTCTGTGTTTCGGTTTAATCGCATGCGGAGTCGCCGCCGAGAGCATAGAGCTCAGTGCGACCGAACTTGTTTTGGAAAGCGGAGAAGAAGCTACGCTCGACCTTGACGTGTTTCCCGAAAACGGCAGGATAGAGTTCGTTACGCCGTCCGAGCGATTGATAGACTATACCGTCGAAAACGGCAAGCTTATCGTAAAAGCGCATTCGGCGGGAACGGGCGTGTTAACGGTGCGCTCGCCCGACAACGGCGAAATATCCGCAAGCTGTGCGATCGCAGTAAAAGCTCCCGACGGGTACGATACGTACCGCGCGGACGACGTTAAATTCGTTTATCCGTCGAGCTGGAACGAGAGTTCGTTTGCGGGCGCGCAGACGGTCTTTCAAAACGCCGACGGCAGTATTAATTTGAACCTGGTGAGTGAAAAGAAAAGCAAGATATATTTCGCCGCCAAAGCGTCGCTGTTTGAAAAAACGATACAAAACGCCTATAATGAAATGGGCTATACGGTTTCCGATGTAGTTTGTTTTGTGGAGAAGTACGAGAACAAAAACGCAATGCACGTCGTGTTGGATTACACGCTTTCGGGCGTGAAAATGCACCAAGAACAGTTTATACGCAACAGTCAAACCAAAACCTACATACTGACGCTGACAGTCTCGCGCGGAAAGCTCGCGGAAGAATTGGCGGAAATGTTGCTCAACGAATTCGTCGCGTGGTAGATCGCGGTGGAAAAGGCGAACGAAAAGCTTTGTTGCGCGATACGCAGTGACGATAATTCGGTTGCCTTTTTTGTTTTTTTGTGTTACAATATATTCGGTAAAGATTGGCGCATTGCCGTTTTTGCCGATAGGTGGTTATGGCGGATTACGCGGGAATTTTATCCAAACATAAGTTTAAGTTCAAGAAATCGCTCGGTCAAAATTTTATTTACGACGACGATCTTTTGGACGAGATAGCGGTTGCGGGCGGCGCGGACGGCGTGACGGTCGTAGAGATCGGCGCGGGCGCGGGCACGCTTTCGCGCGCGATAGCCAAGCGCGCCAAACGTTTGTGCGCGTTCGAGATAGACGAAACGTTGTTCCCAGTACTCGACGAAACTCTTAACGAGTTCGACAATGTACAGCTGTTCAGCAATAATGTGTTGGAGTTGGGCGTGGAAACGGTCGATATGCTTGTCGGCGAGCCGTACGTGGTTATAGCCAACCTGCCGTACTATATCACGACGCCGCTCATCTCGTTGTTTTTAAAGTCGGAGCTGTGCGGGTCGATAACCTGCCTTGTGCAAAAGGAAGTAGCCGACAGGATATGCGCGACCGACGGGAGCGATTACGGCGCGCTTTCGGCGAGCGTTCAGGCGGTGGCTGAGCCGCAGACCGTGCGCGTGGTCAAATCGTGGGAATTCGACCCCATGCCCGAAGTGGACAGCGCGCTCATCAAGCTCGACCGCATAGCGGGCGCGACGCTATCCGAAGAGCTTGACGATTTTATAAAACAGTGCTTCGCGCAAAAACGTAAGACGCTCGTTAACAATCTTACCGCGGCAGGCATAAATAAGGACGGGCTGTTGCGCGCTTTGACTAAACTCGGCGAGAGCGCTACGGTGCGCGCCGAGCAGTTGGGTACGGAAAAGCTTATCGAATTGGAGAGATTGATACGGGATCCGGAGTTCGGAACCGAATGACCGCTACGCGGTGATTATAATTTATTATAACGACGTTTATGTAGCAAACGACTGATGTTATCAACCTTTAAAAGGAGTTTATATGCAAACTTACGGAATTGAAAAGTACGGGATAAAAAACCCCGCGAAAGTGGACCGCAATCTCACGCCTGCGGTACTCACCGAGGAAGCGCTTAAAACCGAGCCGTCGACGCTCATGGATACGGGCGCATTGCTCGTCGAAACGGGCGCGTACACGGGCAGATCGCCCAAGGACCGTTTTATCGTAGACGAAAAAGGCGTGTCCGAAAAGATCGGCTGGGGTTCGGAAAACAAAAAATTCCCGCTCGACAAGTTCGAGCTTATCTATAAAAAGGTAGGCGAGTATCTGTCGGGCAAAAACGTATATCTATTCGACGGTTTTGCGGGCGCAGACCCCAAATACCGCGTATCGGTACGCGTGATAAACGAGTACGCGTCCGAAAATCTGTTCATGAACAACATGCTCATCCGTCCTACGGCGGACGAACTCGCGTCGTTCAAGGAAGATTACACGCTTATCGCCGTGCCGGGGCTTAAACTCGATCCCAAAGAATGCGGCACCAACAGCGAAGCGGCGATATTGCTGTGCCTTAACAAAAAGCTCATACTCGTTGTCGGCTCTAAGTATGCGGGCGAGATGAAAAAATCGGTGTTCAGCCTTATGAACTACCTGTTGCCGCAAAAGGGCGTGCTCGGCATGCACTGCTCGGCAAACATGGCGCTCGACGGATCGGGCGATACCGCGTTGTTCTTCGGGCTTTCGGGTACGGGCAAAACGACGCTTTCCGCCGACCCCAAGCGCGGACTTATCGGCGACGACGAACACGGCTGGTCGGACGACGGTATATTCAATATCGAAGGCGGTTGCTACGCCAAGTGTATCGATCTCAGCAAAGAACACGAACCCGAAATTTACGGCGCGATCAAGTTCGGCGCGCTCGTCGAAAACGTCGTGGTGGACAAAACCACGCGCCGACCCGATTATGCCGATCGCTCGCTCACCGAAAATACTCGCGTGTCGTATCCGATAGACTTTATCCCCAATAAGGTCGTGCCGTCGGTAGGCAAGCACCCCAAGACCGTTATATTCCTTACTGCGGACGCGTTCGGCGTGTTGCCGCCCGTGGCTAAGCTCACAAAAGAGCAGGCTATGTTCTACTTCGTATCGGGCTACACCAGCAAGGTGGCGGGTACGGAACGCGGCATAACCGACCCCGTAAGCACGTTCTCCACCTGCTTCGGCGCGCCGTTCATGCCGTTGCCGTCGTCGGTATACGCCAAGCTTTTGGGCGAAAAGATCGAAAAGCACGGCTCGTCGGTGTATCTTATCAACACGGGCTGGACGGGCGGAGCGTACGGCGTAGGCAAACGCATGAGCTTGCCCGCGACGCGCGCGATCGTCACCGCCGCGCTCGACGGCACGCTTGCCGACGTCGAATACGAGACCGAGCCGTTCTTCGGGCTTGCGATCCCCAAGACCTGCCCCAACGTGGACAGCAATATTCTCAATCCCAAAAACGTGTGGAGCGACAAAGCGGAGTACGACAGGCTCGCCAAAAAGCTTGCAAAGGACTTTGCCGAGAACATCAAAAAGTACGATCTCGACGCTGCTGTCGTCAATGCCGGTCCCAAAGCATAAATTCTCATATGCGCATATAATGTTAACAAGCAAAGGAGCGGTTGAAGAGCGGTGTCATAGGGATTATTAAGTTCCTTAGAGAGACGGTATAGCAGAAATGCTATGCCGTTTCTCTTTTGTCGTGAACGGGTAGAAGTATTTGTCCCACACCGTTGAAGTAAAGGTCTATCCGTTGCGTTCTTCGTCCGTTTACTTTTTCCGATTGGTATACGACAACCTTTTGTATAAATTCCCGTACAAGTTCGGGCGTAAGTTTGGTTATCTCCGTGTACTTGCGAACAGAGCGCATAAACCGCGTTACTGTATCGGACTGTTCTTTCGCTTTGGATAATTCTTGCCGTAAATGGTAAGCACGCTCTTTCAGTTCTTGTTGCTCTTGCTCGTAAGATTGACTCATCTTCACAAACCGCTCGTCCGTGAGATTGCCGCATACCTTGTCTTCGTAAAGATTTTGTATAATGCGGTCAAGTGCTTGGATGCGCTTGTCGGCTTCTTCGAGTTCGCGGGTTTGGCTTTGCAGTTTCTTCCGCAGTTCCTTTTCGTTCTCGTTCCGCACTATTTCCAAAAACTTTTGCTCATAGTCCTTTGCAAACGCAAGCACTCTTTGAAGATTGGTTAATACGAAATGCTCAACGGCTTCTACGGTAATCTGATGCGAAGTACAGGTTGACTTTTTCTTTTTACGGTACGACGAGCAATTAAAGTATTCCTTTTGCTTCATCGTAGTGCAACGGCATAGGTACATCTTTTGTCCACAGTCGGCACAGTACACAATTCCCGAAAAGATACTCATTTCTCCCATAGAAGTAGGACGACGTTTCGCTTGCCTTATCCGCTGAACCGTGTCGAAAGTGTCTTGGTCTATGATCGCTTCGTGCGTGTTCTCGAAGATAACCCATTCTTCTTTCGGTAAGTCTATTTTCTTTTTACTCTTGTAAGACTTTTTCTTTGTCCGAAAGTTTACCGTATGTCCGAGATAAGACATATTTTCGAGTATCCCCGCAACCGTCGTTTGCACCCATACGTCGGGAAACTCCGATTCATAGGTAGTAGCAGGTAGTCCGCATTTCCTATTATGTATGACGGGCGTATCTACTCCGCGCTCGGTAAGTATCCTTGCTGTCTGCGTCGGACCGAATCCCTGCATACACAGCGAAAAGATTTCATTAACTACTTTTGCCGCTTCTTCGTCCACAAGCCATTGCTGTTTGTCGTGGTCGTCTTTCTTATAACCGTAGGGCGGTATTGTGCAAAGATGTTTTCCCGACAGCCCTTTTGCTTTAAATACTGCACGAATCTTCTTGCTTGTGTCTTTCGCATACCACTCGTTAATGATATTTCGGAAGGGAGTGAAGTCGTTATCCGCGCCGCTTTCGCTATCCACTTGGTCGTTGATAGCAATAAACCTCACGTTCGCTTCGGGAAAGGTAATCTCCGTATAAAAGCCGACTTTCAGATAATCTCTGCCCAAGCGCGACATATCTTTGACGATAATCGTCCGTACCTTACCTTCGTTCACGTCGTCCATAAGCCGTTGGAAGTCGGGACGGTTGAAGTTCGTTCCCGAATACCCGTCGTCCACATAAAAGCGCGGATTTGTAAAGCCGTGTTCCTGCGCGTATTTGCTTAATATTGCTTTCTGATTCTTAATACTGTTGCTGTCGCCTTGCAATTCGTCGTCCCGTGAAAGACGGCAGTACAAGGCGTCGATTTTATCACCTCCGTAATAGTTGTTGTTATGTTGCATTGAAAGTTGTGTGTTCATTCCTTGTCTCCTTTGGAATGCACCCTATCAAGCGAGTCCTTGATTATGAGTCGTTTGAGCTTGTCAAACGCATTGTCTTTGGAATTGTCGCTGTCGTTTACGGCAACGATATATTCCGTTCCGTTATACGTTTCCGTATAAGTATAGAGTTGCTTTTCGATAATTCATCCCTTTCGGGAAGTCGGGCACTTTCCTAATTAAAATTGATATAGTCCAATATCATACCCGCTACCATCCACAAGGAAGAAGAGTTACTTTTTCTCCGATACGAAGAAATCGTCGTAGCCGTCCATTGTCTTGGCAAGAGAAGTGTCCGTTTCCGCCGCTTCGTCAATTAAAGCCTTAAATCCTGCTTCAATGAGTTGCACTTTGGTAAAACCGTACTTCGCCAAGAACTCGTTTATTT